>NZ_JBIVIC010000005.1:0-353997 GCF_044749545.1 Pseudomonas sp. NPDC089396
GCGGCGATTGAAGAAGCTAGGCAGGATATGACCAGCTTCTTCATGCGATACAACCGAATCAGGCTCCACAGCTATAACAACTACCTGTCGCCAATAGCTATGGAGCAACAGGCAGCGTGATCACCGTAATCGGTGTCCGGCAAAACTTGACCAGAACAAGGCCGCTCCTACAGGTTGATTGCGGACTTCTGTAGGAGCGGCCTTGTGTCGCGAAAGGGCTGCAAAGCAGCCCCAAGATCCCAATGAAAAACGCCGCCCTGATGGGCGGCGTTTTCATTTACACAGTGTGCAGATACCAGTTGTACTCGAGGTCGGAGATCGAGTGCTCGAACTCCTCCAGCTCGCTTTCCTTGCACGCGACGAAAATGTCGATGTACTTCGGATCGATGTACTTGTTGAGAATCTCGCTGTCGTCCAACTCGCGCAGGGCATCGCGCAGGTTGTTCGGCAGGCTCTGCTCCAGCTGCTCGTACGAGTTGCCTTCGATCGGCTCACCGGGCTCGACCTTGTTGGTCAGGCCATGGTGCACGCCGGCCAGCACGGCCGCCATCATCAGGTACGGGTTGGCGTCGGCGCCGGCCACGCGGTGTTCAAGGCGCACGGCATCCGGCGAACCGGTCGGCACGCGCAGGGCCACGGTGCGGTTGTCCAGGCCCCAGCTCGGCGCGTTCGGTACGTAGAACTGCGCGCCGAAACGGCGGTACGAGTTGACGTTCGGGCAAAGGAACGCCATGGACGCGGGCAGGGTCTCGAGCACACCGCCGACAGCGTGACGTAGCGCGGCGTTCTGCTCGGGATCCTCGCTGGTGAAGATGTTGTTGCCATCTTTGTCCAGCACGGAAATGTGTACATGCAGGCCGTTGCCTGCCTGGCCCGGGTAGGGCTTGGCCATGAAGGTGGTGTCCATTTCATGGTCGTAGGCGATGTTCTTGATCAACCGCTTGAGCAGCACCGCGTAGTCACAGGCCTTGAGCGGGTCGGCAACGTGGTGCAGGTTGACTTCGAACTGCGCCGGGGCGCTTTCCTTGACGATGGCATCGGCCGGAATGCCTTGCTCCTTGGCACCTTCGAGGATGTCCTGGAGGCAGTCGGCGTATTCGTCGAGGTCGTCGATCAGGTACACCTGGGTCGACTGCGGGCGCTTGCCCGAGATCGGCGAGCGTGGCGGCTGCGGGCGGCCATTCACGTTCTCCTGGTCGATCAGGTAGAACTCCAGCTCGAACGCGGCGCAGATGGTCAGGCCCATGTCGGTGAACTTGCTCACCACCTGGCGCAACACTTCACGCGGGTCGGCGAAGAACGGCTCGCCTTCGATTTCGTGCATGGTCATCAGCAGCTGCGCGGTAGGGCGCTTCTGCCAGGGTTCGTTGGAGAGGGTGCCGGGAATCGGGTAGCAGATGCGGTCGGCATCACCGATGTCCAGACCAAGCCCGGTGCTTTCGACGGTAGAACCGTTGATGTCCAGGGCGAAGAGGGAGGCAGGCAGGTTGATGCCTTTCTCGTAAACCTTGTGGAGGCTGGTGCGCTCTATGCGCTTGCCACGCACCACACCATTCATATCTGCAATCAGAAGGTCAACGTAGAGAACCTCAGGATGTTCCTTAAGGAACGCGTTCGCTTCGTTAAGCTGAACGGCACGCGGGGGTACCGACATGATGCAACACCTTTGTTGTTAAAAATATCAATCAAGGGGGGCTTGCAAGACCAGTCAATCGAAAAGCCCTACTGATGTCAAGCCAACCCCATGATGCCCTGAAATGGCACATCGACGGCAGATTTGCTGCATATCGGGGCGTGCCATTATCCGCTATTTCCGCCGCCAAGGGCTATCTCCGACACGCCGTGTTTTATTTTTTACGGAGGTGTTGTGTAAAAAAATGAACAAGGCTAAGCTCGGCCTCAACCCAGAACACAATAATACGAGGGTCACATGGTCCGCTTGTCGCGACCTGAAAGCGCTGCCTATGCAGTGCGCTCGGGTATCCCTGTCGTTCCTGCAAGCATCAACTGCGTTGTGGTCGCCCTGGCCGCAATAATTGACGGTTTGCGCGCCCGGACCTCACCTCGTAGCGTTATTTCGCTGCGCTTCTTGTCTTCGTGCCTTTCAAACTCATTACGGACACGCTCGTTTCCAGTGTATCCACTGTGCTTCTGCGTGAGTGTTTTTGCTTTAGCAATCCACTCCATCCAGAATCAATGCGCGGACCACATTACCTCCTGAGGTATCTATGAGTAACAACCTCGACCAGCTCACCGATTGGTTGAAAGAGCACAAGATCACCGAAGTCGAATGCCTGATCAGTGACCTGACCGGCATCACCCGCGGCAAGATCTCGCCGACCAACAAGTTCATCGCCGAAAAAGGCATGCGCCTGCCCGAGAGCGTGCTGCTGCAGACCGTGACCGGCGACTATGTCGACGACGACATCTACTACGAACTGCTCGATCCGGCCGACATCGACATGATCTGCCGGCCCGACGAAGACGCGGTGTTCCTCGTGCCCTGGGCCATCGAGCCGACCGCGCAAGTCATCCACGACACCTACGACAAGAAGGGCAACCCGGTCGAACTGTCGCCGCGCAACGTCCTCAAGAAAGTCCTCAAGCTCTATGCCGACAAGGGCTGGCAGCCGATCGTCGCGCCAGAGATGGAGTTCTACCTGACCAAGCGCAGCGAAGACCCGGACTTCCCGCTGCAACCACCGGTAGGCCGCTCGGGCCGCCCGGAAACAGGCCGCCAGTCGTTCTCCATCGAAGCGGCCAACGAATTCGACCCGCTGTTCGAAGATGTCTACGACTGGTGCGAACTGCAGCAGTTGGACCTCGACACGCTGATCCACGAAGACGGCACGGCGCAGATGGAGATCAACTTCCGTCACGGCAACGCCCTGCACCTGGCCGACCAGATCCTGGTGTTCAAGCGCACCATGCGCGAGGCGGCGCTCAAACACAACGTGGCCGCCACCTTCATGGCCAAGCCGATGACCGGCGAGCCGGGCAGTGCCATGCACCTGCACCAGAGCGTGGTCGACGCGACCACCGGCAAGAACATCTTCAGCAACGAAGACGGCAGCATGAGTGAACTGTTCCTGCACCACATCGGTGGCCTGCAGAAATTCATTCCCGAGGCGCTGCCGCTGTTCGCCCCCAACGTCAACTCGTTCCGCCGCTTCCTGCCCGACACGTCGGCGCCGGTGAACGTCGAGTGGGGCGAGGAGAACCGTACCGTCGGCCTGCGCGTACCGGATGCCGGCCCGCAGAACCGCCGTGTCGAGAACCGCCTGCCGGGCGCCGACGCCAACCCTTACCTGGCCATTGCCGCCAGCCTGCTGTGTGGCTACATCGGCATGGTCGAAGGCATTGCAGCCAGCGCTCCGGTCGTGGGGCGTGGCTACGAGCGGCGCAACCTGCGCCTGCCACTGACTATCGAAGATGCCCTGGAGCGCATGGAGATCAGCCGTGCGCTGACCCAGTACCTGGGCAAGAAATTCATCACCGGCTACGTCGCCACCAAGCGCGCCGAGCATGAGAACTTCAAGCGTGTCATCAGCTCCTGGGAGCGTGAGTTCCTGCTGTTTGCTGTGTGATCAACCCCCTGAGGCCGCCCTCCGGCGGCCTGCGGACCCTGGAGAAGCACATGAGCGTCAAAAACCCGCAAACCCGTGAATGGCAAACCCTGAGCGGCGAGCACCACCTTGCACCCTTCAGTGACTACAAGCAGCTGAAGGAGAAGGGGCCGCGCATCATTACCAAGGCCCAGGGTGTGCATTTGTGGGACAGCGAGGGGAACAAGATCCTCGATGGCATGGCCGGCCTGTGGTGCGTGGCAGTCGGCTATGGCCGCGAAGAACTGGTGCAGGCTGCCGAGAAGCAGATGCGCGAGCTGCCTTACTACAACCTGTTCTTCCAGACCGCGCACCCGCCGGCACTGGAGTTGGCCAAGGCCATCTCCGACGTCGCCCCCGAGGGCATGACCCACGTGTTCTTCACCGGTTCCGGGTCCGAAGGCAACGACACCGTGCTGCGCATGGTCCGTCATTACTGGGCGCTCAAGGGCAAGCCGCAGAAACAGACCATCATCGGCCGCATCAACGGCTATCACGGCTCCACCGTCGCCGGCGCGAGCCTGGGCGGCATGAGCGGCATGCATGAGCAGGGCGGCTTGCCGATCCCGGGCATCGTGCACATCCCGCAGCCGTACTGGTTCGGCGAAGGCGGCGACATGACCCCGGACGAATTCGGGGTGTGGGCAGCCGAGCAGCTGGAGAAGAAGATCCTGGAAGTGGGCGAAGACAACGTCGCCGCCTTCATCGCCGAGCCGATCCAGGGTGCGGGCGGGGTGATCATCCCACCGGATACCTACTGGCCGAAGGTCAAGGAGATCCTGGCCAAGTACGACATCCTGTTCGTCGCCGACGAAGTGATCTGCGGCTTTGGCCGTACCGGCGAGTGGTTCGGCTCCGACTACTACGGCCTCAAGCCCGATCTGATGACCATTGCCAAGGGTCTTACCTCCGGTTACATCCCCATGGGCGGTGTGATCGTGCGTGACACGGTGGCCAAGGTGCTCAGCGAAGGCGGCGACTTCAACCACGGCTTCACCTACTCCGGGCACCCGGTGGCAGCGGCTGTGGGCCTGGAAAACCTGCGCATCCTGCGCGACGAGAAGATTGTCGAGCACGCACGCACGGAAGTGGCACCCTACTTGCAAAAACGTCTGCGGGAACTGCAGGACCACCCGCTGGTGGGAGAGGTTCGCGGCCTGGGCCTGCTCGGTGCGATCGAGCTGGTCGAGGACAAGGCCACCCGCAGCCGCTACGAAGGCAAGGGCGTGGGCATGGTGTGCCGCAACTTCTGCTTCGAAAACGGCCTGATCATGCGCGCGGTGGGCGACACCATGATCATTGCACCACCCCTGGTGATCAGCCATGCGGAGGTCGACGAGCTGGTGGAAAAGGCGCGCAAGTGCCTGGATCTGACCCTCGAAGCGATCCGTTGAGCCTTTGCTAGGCTAGCGTTGTGACATTAGTTGGTTACAAGGGGCTGCTTTCCTTGAAACAGCGCCTTGTAACTTGCCAGACTAGCGACTGTTTCAGTCGCCCAACGCGTGTACTGCGGGACCTGGCTGCTGAACGGATGGCTAATCAAAAAAATCTGGAGCATGACGCATGAATAAAATGGGCAAGACGTTGCTGGCCGCAGCCCTGATGGGTGCCATGGCTACTGCTGTTCAGGCTGAAGACAAAGTATTGAACGTCTACAACTGGTCGGACTACATCGCTCCGGACACCATCGCCAAGTTCGAGAAACAGACCGGTATCAAGGTCAAGTACGACGTTTTCGACAGCAACGAAACCCTGGAAGCCAAGCTGCTGGCGGGCAAGTCGGGTTATGACGTCGTCGTGCCGTCCAACAACTTCCTGGCCAAGCAGATCAAGGCCGGCGTCTACGAGGAGCTGGACCGCTCCAAGCTGCCGAACTGGAAGAACCTCGACGAAGACCTGCTCAAGGCCGTCGGTGACGCCAGCGACCAGGGCAACAAGCACGCCTTCCCGTACATGTGGGGCTCGATCGGCATCGGCTACAACCCGGAGAAGATCAAGGCCGTGCTGGGCGTGGACAAGATCGACTCGTGGGACGCCGTGTTCAAGCCTGAGAACATCGCCAAGCTCAAGAGCTGCGGCGTGAGCTTCCTGGATGCGCCGACCGAAATGATCCCGGCCGCGCTGCACTACCTGGGCAAGCCAACCAACAGCACCAAGAAAGAAGACCTGAAGGCGGCCGAAGACCTGTTCCTCAGCATCCGTCCTTCGATCACCTACTTCCACTCGTCCAAGTACATTGGCGACATGGCCAACGGCGACATCTGTGTAGCCGTCGGCTACTCGGGTGACCTGGAGCAGTCCAAGGCCCGCGCCCACGAAGCCGGCGACAAGGTCAAGGTCGACTACATCATTCCGAAAGAAGGTGCCGGTACCTTCTACGACATGGTCGCCATCCCCAAGGATGCCGAGCATAAAGAAGCTGCCTACAAGTTCATGGACTTCCTGATGCAGCCGGAAATCATGGCCGAGATCACCAACGCCGTGCGCTTCCCGAATGGCAACGCTGCTGCCACTCAGTTCGTCGACAAGGACATCACCAGCGACCCGAGCATCTATCCGCCAGCTGAAGTGAAGAAGCAGCTGTACGCGATCGCGGCTCCTGAAGCCAAGGCCCAGCGCGATATCACCCGCAGCTGGACCAAGATCAAGTCGGGCAAGTAAGCCTGATGCAACATCTCTGGGCCGGGGGTTGCCGGCCCAGAGCCAGTGAATGGCAATTGATGATTGCGGCATTGAAGCTGCGAAGGTAAGTTGCGCGCCGGTTTTTCCTGCGCGGCAGCACTGCGCCGTTACCAAGGCACTGATTGTGAGGACCACCCACTTGTCTATTTCTGTTTTACGCAAGGCCTTGATGGCTGGAGCGGGCCTGACGCTGGCATGCAGCGTCCAAGCGGCGCCTACGGTGCATTTGTACAACTGGTCCGATTACATCGGCCCGACCACACTCGCGGACTTCGAGAAAGCCACGGGCATCAAGCCTGTGCAGGACGTCTTCGATTCCAACGAAACCCTGGAAGGCAAACTGCTGGCCGGCAACACCGGCTATGACGTGGTGGTGCCGTCCAACCATTTCCTTGGCAAGCAGATCAAGGCGGGCGCGTTCCAGAAGCTCGACAAGAGCCTGCTGCCAAACTATTCCAACCTGGACCCGGCGCTGATGAAACGCCTGGAAAAGAACGATCCGGGTAACCAGTACGCTGTGCCGTACCTCTGGGGCACCAACGGCATCGGCTACAACGTCGACAAGGTGAAGGCCGCGCTGGGCGTGGACACCATCGACTCGTGGGCGGTGCTGTTCGAGCCCGAGAACATGAAGAAGCTCTCCAAGTGCGGCGTGGCCTTCCTCGACTCGGCCGACGAGATGCTGCCGGCGGTGCTCAACTACATGGGGCTGAACCCCAACAGCACCGACGCCAAGGACTATGAAAAGGCCGAGAAGAAGCTCCTGGCGGTTCGCCCCTACGTGACCTACTTCCACTCCTCCAAGTACATCACCGACCTGGCCAACGGCGACATCTGCGTCGCGGCAGGTTTCTCCGGCGATGTGTTCCAGGCCAAGGCCCGCGCTGAAGAAGCGAAGAAGGGCGTGAACCTGGCGTACGCGATTCCCAAGGAAGGCGGCAACCTCTGGTTCGACGTGCTGGCGATTCCCAAGGACGCCAAGAACGTCAAGGAGGCCCACGCCTTCATCAACTATTTGCTGAAGCCTGAGGTTATCGCCCAGGTCAGTGATTACGTCGGTTACGCCAACCCGAACCCCAAGGCTGGCGACCTGATGGACCAGGCCGTGAGGACTGACGCCGCGGTATACCCACCGCAGGAAGTGCTGGACAAGATGTTCGTCAACAGTGAGTTGCCACCCAAGGTGCAACGTTTGATGACCCGCAGCTGGACCAAGGTCAAGTCGGGCAAGTAACAATCCAGGCCCGCCACTCAAGCGCGGCGGGCAACAAAATCTTGTTGGGAGTTTCACTCATGGCAGTTGCCTCCGGTGCCTATAAGAAAGCCCTCGAGGGTGGCCAGCAACCCAAGCAGGTGCTGGTCAAAATCGACCGGGTCACAAAAAAGTTCGACGAAACGGTAGCCGTGGACGATGTGTCCCTGGAAATCCGCAAAGGCGAGATTTTCGCCCTGCTGGGTGGCTCCGGTTCCGGCAAATCGACCTTGCTGCGGATGCTGGCCGGTTTCGAGCGCCCGACTGAAGGGCGGATCATGCTCGATGGCGTCGACATCACCGACATGCCGCCCTACGAGCGGCCGATCAACATGATGTTCCAGTCCTACGCGCTGTTCCCGCACATGACCGTGGCGCAGAACATTGCCTTCGGCCTGCAGCAGGACCGGATGCCCAAGGCCGAGATCGACGCCCGCGTGGCCGAGATGCTCAAGCTGGTGCACATGACCCAGTACGCCAAGCGCAAGCCGCACCAGCTCTCCGGTGGCCAGCGCCAGCGCGTGGCCCTGGCCCGTTCGCTGGCCAAACGCCCGAAACTGCTGCTGCTCGATGAGCCGATGGGCGCCCTGGACAAGAAACTGCGCTCGCAGATGCAACTGGAGCTGGTGGAGATCATCGAGCGCGTGGGCGTGACCTGCGTGATGGTTACCCACGACCAGGAAGAGGCCATGACCATGGCCCAGCGCATCGCCATCATGCACCTGGGCTGGATCGCCCAGATCGGCTCGCCGGTGGACATCTACGAGACCCCCACCAGCCGTCTGGTGTGCGAGTTCATCGGTAACGTCAACCTGTTCGAAGGTGAAGTGGTCGACGACGCCGAAGGCCACGCGATCATTGCCAGCCCGGAGCTGGAGCGCAAGATCTACGTCGGCCACGGCATCACCACGTCGGTGGAAGACAAGCACATCACCTACGCCCTGCGCCCGGAGAAGATGCTGGTCACCACCCAGCAACCGACCTGCGAGCACAACTGGTCGCGCGGCAAGGTCCACGACATCGCCTACCTCGGTGGCCACTCGGTGTTCTACGTCGAGCTGCCAAGCGGCAAGGTGGTCCAGTCGTTCGTCGCCAACGCCGAGCGCCAGGGCACCCGGCCAACCTGGGGCGATGAAGTGTACGTGTGGTGGGAAGACGACAGCGGCGTGGTACTGCGGTCATGAAACTTCGCAAGCTCAAGCGAGCGTTCCAGCGCCTTACCCCGGAGGGGCGGCACCTGGTGATCGGCGTGCCGTTCATCTGGCTGTTCCTGTTCTTCATGCTGCCGTTCTTCATCGTCTTGAAGATCAGCTTTGCCGAAGCCGACGTGGCGATCCCGCCCTACACCGAGATCTACAGCTACGTCGAGGACAAGATCCAGCTGGTGCTGAACCTGGCCAACTATGGCCTGTTGACCGAAGACGAACTGTACATCTCGGCCTACCTGGGCTCGTTGAAGATGGCGTTCATCAGCACCCTTCTTTGCCTGTTGATCGGCTACCCGATGGCCTACGCCATTGCCAACGCCAAGAAGGAAACCCAGACGGTCCTGCTGCTGCTGATCATGATGCCGACCTGGACCGCGATCCTGATCCGCGTCTATGCCTGGATGGGTATCCTCAGCAACAACGGCCTGCTCAACGGCTTCCTGATGTGGATTGGGCTGATCGACCAGCCGTTGCAGATCCTCAACACCAACCTGGCGGTGTACATCGGCGTGGTCTATTCGTACCTGCCGTTCATGATCCTGCCGCTGTTCGCCAACCTGGTGAAGCACGACCAGAGCCTGCTCGAAGCCGCATCGGACCTGGGTTCGAGCACCTTCAACAGCTTCTGGAAAATCACCGTGCCGCTGTCGAAGAACGGCATCATCGCCGGCTGCATGCTGGTGTTCATCCCGGTGGTGGGCGAGTTCGTGATTCCTGAACTGCTCGGCGGCCCGGAAACCCTGATGATCGGTAAGGTGCTGTGGCAAGAGTTCTTCAACAACCGTGACTGGCCGGTGGCTTCGGCCCTGGCAGTGGTGATGCTGGCGATCCTGATCGTGCCGATCCTGCTGTTCAACCGCAGCCAGGCCAAAGAAATGGAGGGCAGGGCATGAAGCGCTTCAGTTTTTCCAAGCTGATGCTGGTGCTCGGCTTGCTGTTCATCTACCTGCCGATGCTGATCCTGGTGATCTACTCGTTCAACGCCTCGAAACTGGTGACGGTATGGGGCGGCTGGTCGATCAAGTGGTACGTCGGCCTGCTCGACAACACCCAGCTGATGGGTTCGGTGATGCGCTCGCTGGAGATCGCCTGCTACACGGCGGTGGCCGCAGTGGCGCTGGGCACCCTGGCGGCCTTCGTGCTGACCCGGGTCACCCGCTTCAAGGGCCGCACGCTGTTCGGTGGCCTGGTCACCGCGCCGCTGGTGATGCCCGAGGTGATTACCGGTCTGTCGCTGTTGCTGCTGTTCGTGGCCATGGCGCAGATGATCGGCTGGCCGCAGGAGCGTGGCATCGTCACCATCTGGATCGCCCACACCACGTTCTGCGCGGCCTACGTGGCGGTGGTGGTGTCGGCACGCCTGCGTGAGCTGGACCTGTCGATCGAGGAAGCGGCCATGGACCTGGGTGCCAAGCCGTGGAAGGTGTTCTTCCTGATCACCATCCCGATGATCGCGCCGTCGCTGGCGGCGGGCGGCATGATGTCGTTCGCCCTGTCGCTGGATGACCTGGTACTGGCCAGCTTCGTGTCCGGGCCGGGCTCGACCACCTTGCCGATGGAAGTATTCTCCGCTGTACGCCTGGGCGTGAAGCCGGAGATCAACGCCGTGGCCAGCTTGATCCTGCTGTCGGTGTCGTTGGTGACCTTCTTTGTCTGGTTCTTCAGCCGCCGGGCCGAAGAGCGTCGTCGCAAGGCGATCCAGCAGGCCATCGAGGAAGGTGCTGCAGCCAACGTGTCGCAACCCCAGATCAAGCGCCCAGCGCCCGCTGCTGCGTCGGCCTGATCGGCTGCTCCCACAGGTACATCAAAGGCTTTGAAAGCGATGATGTACCTTGTGGGAGCCGGCTTGCCGGCGATAGGGCCAACACTATCTTTCGCCTGCCCCGGCCTCATCGCCGGCAAGCCGGCTCCCACAGCGATCGCGCTGTCCTACAATCTCCTGCTCTCCATCGAAGACCAACTGATCCCAGTCAGTGCCGTTTGTGGAACCCTGATCTACGCTAACAGTCGCAACTTTTCGAATTGTTTTGCGCGCAAGCTTAGGAGCCTGCATGAGGGTGACGCTTTCATTGTTACTGGCAGGCATGGGTCTGCTGTACTTGCTCACGGGGTGTAGCAAGGAACATCCACCGGAGCCCAAGCCCCGGGTCGGTGTGCTTCAAGTTCAACCTACTGATTTTGCGGCCAGGGTCACCCTTACCGGCGACGTGCAGGCGCGGGTGCAAACCGACCTGTCATTCCGCGTGGGTGGCAAGATCATCTCGCGCAGCGTCGATGTGGGCGATCACGTCAAGGCCAACCAGGTGCTGGCCCGACTCGACCCGAAAGACCTGCAGAACAACGTCGACTCGGCCAAGGCCGAGGTCTTCGCCGCCCAGGCACGGGTGACCCAGTCCAGCGCGGCGTTCGTGCGGCAACAGAAACTCCTGCCCAAGGGCTACACCAGCCAAAGCGAATACGACTCCGCCGAGGCGGCGCTGCGCAGCAATCAGAGCGCACTCAAGGCCGCCCAGGCGCAACTGGCCAATGCCAACGAGCAACTGAGCTACACCGCGTTGGTGTCTGAAGCCGATGGTGTGATCACCGAGCGCCAGGCCGAGGTCGGCCAAGTGGTCCAGGCGACCATGCCGATCTTCAGCCTGGCCCGCGATGGCGACCGCGACGCCGTGTTCAACGTCTATGAGTCGCTACTGGTAGCGCCGCCCAGCGACGCTGGGGTAATCGTCAGCCTGTTGGACAACCCCAAGGTCCAGGCCCAGGGCTTCGTTCGTGAAATCACGCCGACCGTGTCGGCGCAAAGCGGCACGGTGCAGGTCAAGGTTTCCTTGCGCAACGTACCCCCGGCCATGCAGCTTGGCTCACCCGTGACCGCCACGGCCAATGCCCAGGGGCGGCCGAGCATCGAGCTGCCTTGGTCGGCGCTGACCAAGGACGTGCACGAGCCTGGCGTTTGGGTAGTGGGTGAGGACGACAAGGTCGAATTGCGCAAGGTTCAGGTCGCCCGCTACCTCACCGGCAAGGTCGTCATCGCCCAAGGCATCAAAGGGGGTGAAACCGTCGTGGTCAGTGGCGGCCAGCTGTTGCATCCGGGCATGCAGGTGCAAATGGTCGATGCCAAGGATGGAGGAGCCGCACCATGAAGCGGATGCTGTTCGTGCTTGCGTCCGGCCTGCTGCTGACGGCCTGTGGCAAAGAACAAGCACCCGCCGAAGCCGTACGACCGGTGCTTTCGACCCTGGTCGAAGCTCAGGACCAGTCGCATCTGGGGCGCTTCGCCGGGACCATCCAGGCGCGCTTTGAAAGCACCCTGGGTTTTCGTGTATCAGGGCGCATCGCCCGCCGCTGGCTCGACGTGGGCGCCCAGGTAAAACCTGGCGATACGTTGGCCACACTCGACCCGACCGATCAACAGAACCAGCTGCGTGCCGCCGAGGGCGACCTGGCCAAGATCCAGGCGCAATGGATCAACGCCCAGGCCAATGCCCGTCGTCAGCAACAGCTGTATGACCGCGGCGTCGGCGCCCAGGCACAGCTGGACATCGCCCAGACTGACCTGAAAACCACCAGCGCCAGCCTGGAGCAGGCCCGCTCGGCCGTCAGCCAGGCCCGCGACCAGCTCGACTACAGCACGCTGCGCACCGACCATGCGGCGGTCATCACCAACTGGCAGGCCGAGGCCGGGCAGACGGTGACAGCGGGCCAGCCCGTGGTCACCCTGGCCCGCCCAGACGTCAAGGAAGCGGTGATCGACCTGCCGATCGGCATTGCCGAAGCGCTGACCAAGGACCTCACCTTTACCGTCGCCTCGCAGCTGGACAACAGCATCAATACCACCGCCACCCTGCGCGAACTGGGGCCCCAGGCCGATGCTGCCACCCGTACCCGGCGCGCCCGCCTGACCCTGGCCAGCACGCCGAGTGCCTTCCACCTGGGGACCGCGATCAGCGTCACCCTGACTTCGGCGATTACCCCGCGCAGCGAGCTGCCCCGCAGTGCGCTGCTGGAGCACGACGGCAAGACTCAAGTGTGGGTGATCGACCCGCAGCAGAACACGGTTGCCACGCGTGACGTGAAGTTGATCGAGCGTACGGACGACAGCATCGTGCTGGCCTCCGGCGTGCAACCCGGCGAACGTGTTGTCACCGCCGGCGTAAACAGTCTCAAGCCTGGCCAGAAGGTCACATTCGCCGAGGATTCACAATGAAAGGAAGCTTCAACCTCTCCGAATGGGCGCTGCGTCACCAGTCGTTCGTCTGGTACCTGATGTTCGTCGGCCTGCTGATGGGCATTTTTTCCTACTTCAACCTGGGACGCGAGGAGGACCCGTCGTTCACCATCAAGACCATGGTGATCCAGACCCGCTGGCCAGGTGCGACCCAGGACGAAACGCTCTACCAGATCACCGACCGCATCGAGAAGAAGCTCGAGGAACTCGACTCCCTCGATTACACCAAGAGCTACACCCGCCCCGGCGAGTCCACCGTCTACGTCTACTTGCGCGACACCACCAAGGCGCCCGACATCCCGGAAATCTGGTATCAGGTGCGCAAGAAGATCCAGGATATCCGCGGCCAGTTCCCGCAAGGGATCCAGGGGCCGGCGTTCAACGACGAGTTCGGTGACGTGTACGGCTCGATCTACGCCTTTACCGCGGACGGCCTGACCCATCGTCAGTTGCGCGACTACGTGGAACAAACCCGCGCCCAGGTGCGCGAGGTGCCCAACATCGGCAAGATCGAGCTGATCGGCACCCAGGACGAAGTGCTCTATCTGAAGTTCTCCACGCGCAAGCTGGCGGCCCTGGGCATCGACCAGCGCCAGGTCATGCAGGCCCTGCAACAGCAGAACGCGGTGACCCCGGCCGGGGTGATCGAGGCTGGACCTGAGCGCATTTCGGTACGTACCACCGGGCAGTTCGCCTCGGAGAAAGACCTGCAGACGGTCAACCTGCGCATCAACGACCGCTTCTTCCGCCTGAGTGATATTGCCGATATCGAGCGCGGCTACGTCGACCCGCCGTCGCCGATGTTCCGCTACAACGGCCAGCCCGCCATTGGCCTTGCGATCGGCATGAAGGCGGGCGGCAACATGCAGGTGTTTGGGGCTGCGCTGAAGAAGAAGATGGACAGCGTGATCAACGACTTGCCAGTGGGCGTCGGCGTGCACACCGTGTCTGACCAGGCGGTGGTGGTGAAGGAGGCCGTGGGTGGCTTCACCAGCGCCCTGTTCGAGGCGGTGGTGATCGTCCTGGCGGTGAGTTTCGTAAGCCTGGGGATTCGCGCCGGGCTGGTGGTGGCCTGTTCGATCCCGCTGGTGCTGGCCATGGTCTTTGTGTTCATGGAGTACAGCGGCATCACCATGCAGCGGATCTCCTTGGGCGCACTGATCATTGCCCTGGGCTTGCTGGTGGACGATGCGATGATCACCGTGGAGGTGATGGTCACGCGGCTGGAGCTGGGCGATACCAAGGAGCAGGCGGCGACGTTCGCCTACACCTCGACGGCATTCCCCATGCTCACCGGCACCTTGGTGACCGTGGCCGGCTTCGTGCCGATCGGCCTCAATGGCAGTTCGGCCGGTGAGTACACCTACACCTTGTTCGCGGTGATTGCCGTGGCCCTGATCGTATCCTGGGTGGTGGCGGTGTTCTTTGCGCCGGTGCTTGGCGTGCATATTCTCAAGGCTGACAAGCTCAAGGCGCATGAGGCCGAGCCTGGCCGGGTCGGGCGGGCGTTCGAAGGTGGGCTGGTGTGGTGCATGCGCCATCGCTGGCTGACCATCATTGGCACGGTGCTGCTATTCGCCCTGTCGCTGTTCTGCCTGCGGTTCGTGCAAAACCAGTTCTTCCCGTCCTCGGACCGTCCGGAAATCCTGGTCGACCTCAACCTGCCGCAAAACGCCTCGATCGAAGAGACACGCAAGGTGGTCGATCGCTTCGAGGCGCGCATCAAGGACGACCCGGACCTGGTGCACTGGAGCACCTACATCGGCGAGGGCGCCATTCGCTTCTACCTGCCACTGGACCAGCAGCTGCAGAACCCCTACTACGCCCAGTTGGTGATCGTCAGCAAAGGCTTCAAGGAGCGCGCGGGGATGATGGCGCGCTTGCAGAAGATTCTGCACGAAGAGTTCGTCGGCATCGGCACCAACGTCCAGTCACTGGAAATGGGCCCGCCGGTGGGACGGCCGATGCAGTACCGGGTCAGTGGCCCGGACATCGACCTGGTGCGCAAGCATGCCATCGACCTGGCCACCTTGCTCGACAGCAACGAGCACATCGGCGAGATGATCTTCGACTGGAACGAGCCCGGCAAGGTGCTGCGGGTGGAAATCGCCCAGGACAAGGCGCGCCAGTTGGGCCTGTCTTCCGAGGACGTGGCCAATGTGATGAACAGCATCGTCAGCGGTGCACCGGTGACGCAGGTGAACGACAACATCTACCTGGTGAATGTCATCGCTCGCGCCGTGGACAGTGAGCGGGGCTCGCCGGACACGTTGCAAAACCTGCAGATCGTTACCCCAAGCGGCACCTCGATTCCGCTGCTGGCGTTCGCCACGGTACGCTACGAGTTGGAGCAACCGCTGGTGTGGCGTCGCGACCGGAAACCGACCATCACCATCAAGTCTTCGGTCAATGGCGATATACAGCCCACCGACCTGGTGGCCCAGCTCAAACCGAGCATCGACGAGTTCGCCAGCAAGTTGCCGGTCGGCTATCAAGTGGAAACCGGCGGTACGGTGGAGGAGAGTGCCAAGGCCCAGGGTCCGATTCGCAAGGTCATCCCGTTGATGCTGTTCCTCATGGCGACCTTCCTGATGATCCAGTTGCACAGCACGCAGAAGCTGTTCCTGGTGGTCAGCGTGGCGCCGCTCGGGGTGATCGGTGTGGTCCTGGCGCTGGTGCCCACGGGGACGCCCATGGGCTTCGTGGCGATCCTCGGTATTCTGGCGCTGGCGGGCATCATCATCCGTAACTCGGTGATCCTGGTGACCCAGATCGATGAGTTCGAGGCCCAGGGCTATTCGCCGTGGGACGCGGTGATGGAAGCCACCAACCACCGTCGCCGGCCGATCCTGCTGACCGCGGCGGCCGCCAGCCTGGGCATGATCCCGATTGCCCGTGAGGTGTTCTGGGGGCCGATGGCCTACGCCATGATCGGCGGCATCATCAGTGCAACGCTGCTGACGCTGTTGTTCCTGCCGGCGCTGTATGTGGCCTGGTACAAGATCAAGGAACCTGAACACAGCGAAAAACCTGCCCATTGACCTCTGTGGGAGCGGGGCAAGCCCGCTCCCCCAATGGCTTCCTGCCAATCCCTAAAAACAGTTATATAAAAATTCTTAAACAGTATTTTTAAGAATATCCGCGCCTCACTACTATTGCTCTCAAGCCAGGCGCAAATCCCCTTCAAAACCTCTGCCCGGCACCCTTGTTCACAGGAGAACGAGCATGAGCGCATCGCTGCGAAGCATCGACGGTCAGGACGAAGCCACCATTCTGCGTGAGATCCAGAGCGCCTTGCGCGACCTGCGTTTCGGCGCAGTGGAGATTACCGTGCACAACGCGCAGGTCGTGCAGATCGAGCGCAAGGAGAAGTTCCGCCTGCAGCAGCCCGGCAACAAGCCAGGCTGATACCGCCCCCACTTCCAAAACTAGAAAAATGCCAATCGGGAGCTTCACCATGTCCATCCGCCGTTATGCGCTCGCCACTCTGGCCAGTGCCGTTTTTGCCGGTTCCGCCATCGCCAAGGACTACGAACTGCTGAACGTGTCCTATGACCCGACCCGTGAGCTGTATCAGCAGTACAACGCCGAATTCATCAAGCACTGGCAGCAGGCTCACCCGGATGACAAAGTGAAGATCCAGCAGTCCCATGGCGGCTCGGGCAAGCAAGGCCGTGCGGTGATCGATGGCCTGCGCGCTGACGTGGTGACCCTGGCCCTGGCCGGCGACATCGATGAAATCGCCAAGCTCGGCAAGACCCTGCCGGCGGATTGGCAGAAGCGTCTGCCGGACGCCAGCACGCCGTACACCTCGACCATCGTGTTCCTGGTGCGCAAGGGCAACCCGAAAGGCATCAAGGATTGGGGCGACCTGATCAAGAAAGACGTCTCGGTCATCACCCCCAACCCGAAAACCTCCGGCGGCGCCCGCTGGAACTTCCTGGCCGCCTGGGCCTATGGCCTGAAGCAGGGTGGCAGCGAAGACAAGGCCAAGGCCTACGTGCAGGAGCTGTTCAAGCACGTACCGGTGCTGGATACCGGCGCCCGTGGTTCGACCATCACCTTCGTCAACAACGGCCAGGGCGATGTACTGCTGGCCTGGGAAAACGAAGCCTTCCTGGCGCTCAAGGAAGACGGTGGCAGTGACAAGTTCGAAATCGTCGTGCCGTCGCTGTCGATCCTCGCCGAGCCGCCAGTGGCCGTGGTCGACAAGAACGCCGAGAAAAAGGGTAACGAGAAGATCGCCGAGGAATACCTCAAGCACCTGTACAGCCCGGCTGGCCAGAAAATCGCTGCCGAGAACTTCTACCGCCCACGGGACGAGAAAGTCGCTGCCGAATTCGGCAAGCAATTCCCGAAACTGGACCTGGTAACCATCGACAAGGACTTCGGTGGCTGGAAGACTGCACAACCCAAGTTCTTCAACGATGGCGGGGTGTTCGACCAGATTTATCAGGCGCAGTGAAAAAACGGGGGCCGCTTTGCGGCCCTTTCGCGACACAAGGCCGCTCCTACAGGCCAACCGCGAACCTTTGTAGGAGCGGCCTTGTGTCGCGAAAGGGCTGCACAGCAGCCCCAGGATTCAGAAGCCTGCACCGGCCCGGCATAACCGCCGGGCTTCGTGCGTTCAACCAGGGATATTTATGTCACGTCGCATTTCCCCCGTCATACCCGGCTTCGGGCTGACGCTGGGCTACACCTTGGTGTACCTCAGCCTGATCGTGCTGATACCGCTGGCCGCCATGTTCGTGCATGCCGCGCAGCTCACCTGGGAGCAGTTCTGGAACATCATCAGTGCCCCGCGGGTGATCGCCGCGCTGCAACTGAGTTTCGGCACCGCCCTGTTCGCCGCCATCATCAACGGTGTGATCGGTACCCTGCTGGCCTGGGTGCTGGTGCGCTACACCTTCCCCGGGCGCAAGATCATCGATGCGATGATCGACCTGCCGTTCGCTCTGCCCACTGCTGTCGCCGGTATCGCCTTGACCGCCCTGTACGCGCCGTCAGGCTGGGTCGGCCAGTTCGCCACCGACCTGGGCTTCAAGATCGCCTATACGCCGTTGGGCATCACCCTGGCGCTGACCTTCGTCACCTTGCCGTTCGTGGTGCGCACGGTGCAGCCGGTGCTCGCCGACATCCCCCGTGAGGTCGAGGAAGCCGCCGCCTGCCTGGGCGCCAAACCGTTGCAGGTGTTTCGCCACATACTGGCTCCGGCGCTTTTGCCGGCCTGGCTCACCGGCTTCGCCCTGGCCTTTGCCCGTGGCGTGGGTGAGTATGGTTCGGTGATCTTCATTGCCGGCAACATGCCGATGAAGACCGAGATCCTGCCGCTGCTGATCATGGTCAAGCTCGACCAGTACGACTACACCGGCGCGACCGCCATCGGCGTATTGATGCTGGTGGTTTCCTTCATCCTGCTGCTGCTGATCAACCTGCTGCAGCGCCGTATCGAAACCCCTTGAAGGAGGCCCGGCTATGTCCAGTTCATCCCTGAGCGCCAGCGCCGCCGCCAATGCCGCCCGGCGTGGCAGCGCCACCTCGCGGCGCATCCTGATCGGCCTTGGTTGGCTGGTGTTCGCGCTGTTCCTGCTGCTGCCACTGGTGATCGTGGTGTCGCAGGCATTGAAGAGCGGTTTCGGCACGTTCTTCGAGGCGATCTTCGAACCCGATGCCTTGTCGGCGCTGAAGCTGACCCTGCTGGCAGTGTTCATTTCGGTGCCGCTGAACCTGGTGTTCGGCGTCAGCGCCGCCTGGTGCGTGAGCAAGTACACGTTCCGCGGCAAAAGCGTGCTGGTCACCCTGATCGACCTGCCGTTCTCGGTGTCCCCGGTAATCGCCGGCCTGGTCTACGTGCTGATGTTCGGCGCCCAGGGCCTGTTCGGCCCCTGGCTGCAGGACCACGACATCCAGATCGTGTTCGCACTGCCGGGCATCGTGCTGGCGACCATCTTCGTCACTGTGCCCTTCGTCGCCCGTGAACTGATCCCGCTGATGCAGGAACAGGGCACGCAAGAGGAGGAGGCCGCGCGCCTGCTGGGCGCCAACGGCTGGCAGATGTTCTGGCACGTGACCTTGCCCAACATCAAATGGGGCCTGATCTACGGCGTGGTGCTGTGTACCGCGCGGGCGATGGGCGAGTTTGGCGCGGTGTCGGTGGTATCCGGCCACATTCGCGGCGTGACCAACACCTTGCCGCTGCACGTGGAGATCCTCTACAACGAGTACAACCACGTCGCAGCCTTCAGCGTGGCCAGCCTGCTGCTGATCCTGGCGCTCTTCATCCTGCTGCTCAAGCAGTGGAGCGAGAACCGTATTAACCGCCTGCGCCATAGCGCCGCGGAGGAATGATTCATGTCGATCGAAGTTCGTAACGTCAGCAAGCGCTTCAACAGCTTCCAGGCTCTGGACAACATCAACCTGGATATCCACAGCGGTGAGCTGGTGGCCCTGCTTGGCCCGTCCGGCTGCGGCAAGACCACCCTGCTGCGCATCATCGCCGGCCTGGAAACGCCGGATGACGGCAGCATCGTGTTCCATGGCGAGGATGTGTCCGGCCATGATGTGCGTGATCGCAACGTCGGTTTCGTGTTCCAGCACTACGCGCTGTTCCGTCACATGAGCGTGTTCGACAACGTCGCCTTCGGCTTGCGCATGAAGCCCAAGGGCGAACGCCCGAGCGAGAGCAAGATCGCCGAGAAGGTCCATGAGCTGTTGAACATGGTGCAGCTGGACTGGCTGTCCGACCGCTACCCTGAGCAGCTCTCCGGTGGCCAGCGTCAACGTATCGCCCTGGCCCGCGCCCTGGCGGTGGAGCCCAAGGTGTTGCTGCTCGACGAGCCGTTCGGCGCCCTCGATGCCAAGGTGCGTAAAGAGCTGCGCCGCTGGCTGGCGCGGTTGCACGAGGACATCAACCTGACGTCGGTATTCGTGACCCACGACCAGGAAGAGGCCATGGAAGTGGCAGATCGCATCGTGGTGATGAACAAGGGCGTGATCGAGCAGATCGGCTCGCCTGGCGAGGTCTACGAGAAGCCGGCCAACGACTTCGTCTACCACTTCCTGGGCGATTCCAACCGCCTGGCCTTGAGCGAAGGGCATCACGTGTTGTTCCGCCCGCATGAAGTGTCGCTGTCGCGCCATGAGACCGAGGGGCACCATGCCGCCGAGGTGCGGGATATTCGTCCGCTCGGTGCGACTACCCGGGTGACCTTGAAGGTGGAAGGGCAGAGCGAGCTGATCGAGGCTGAAGTGGTCAAGGATCACGACAGCCTGACGGGGCTGGCGCGGGGCGAGACGCTGTTCTTCCGGCCGAAGGTGTGGCAGAAGGTGGCGGATATCTGAGTCGTTTTTGAGCGTGAGAAACCCGGGCATGGTCCCGGGTTTTTTATTGCCTGGCAGATTGTTGGGGCTGCTTTGCAGCCCATCGCGACGCAAGGCCGCTCCTACAGAGGAACGCGGTCTCCTGTAGGAGCGGCCTTGTGTCGCGATCGAGGGCGAAGCCCTCGCAGCAACCCCATGCCTTGCACGAATATTTCAGATGCCTTCAAAGCATGCTGTTTTGGCCATTCGCCTACGCCCCGCGAACGGCGTGGCTTTGCAACATCTCTCAAAAAAACATATACCCAAACGATCTAGCTTTAACTTTAAACATTACTTTAAGAGATAAGCCCCTGGCCCCGATGATTCAGCCACACACCTGAATCAAGAACCCCAGGAGTTTGATCAATGGGTAATGTCCAGACGGCCGTCAGGGCCTACGACCAGCCATGGCGCCCGGCCCCGGGTGACCTGGTCGAGCTCGGACGGACGCTACGCCTGCCATTGGGCCAACTGCGCCTGCAACGCACCCCGGTCAGTGGCCTCAAGCGCCGTGACAAGCTGGCGCTGGCCCTGCTGGTGCTGGCCTTGCACAGTGCCGCAGCCTACTGGGTCAGCCAGGCTCCGACCCCCGAGCTGCCAGTGGTGCCGCCACAGATTCCACCCATGACCATCGAGTTCGCCGCCCCTGCGCCGCCTGTGGTCGAGCCGCCTCCACCGGCTCCGGCACCGCCTGTGGTGGAGCCACCGCCACCGCTGGTCGACGAACTGGCCGCCAAGCCCAAGCCCAAGCCCAAGCCAAAACCGCTGCCCAAGCCCGTGGCAAAGCAACCGCCCAAACCACAGCCCAAGCCGGTCGAGGCGCCGCCACCTGCTCCGGTAGCGGCCCCGGCACCGCCCGCGCCACCCGCGCCAGCGCCGGTCACGCCACCCTCGGCCAACGCCGCGTACCTGAAGAACCCGGCGCCGGAATACCCGCAGATGGCCCTGCGCCGTGGCTGGGAAGGCACCGTGCTGCTGCGCGTCGAGGTGCTGGCCAGCGGCAAGCCAGGCCAGATCCAGATCCAGAAAAGCAGTGGCCGCGACGCCCTCGACGCCGCCGCCCTGGCCGCGGTCAAGCGCTGGAGCTTCGTCCCCGCCAAGCAGGGCGATGTGGCCCAGGCAGGCTGGGTCAGCGTGCCAATCGATTTCAAGCTTCGTTAACTTTTTCGCAGAACACAGGAAGACATCATCATGAGCCTGCTGGCATCCCCCCTCGAGTCCGTTGAAAGCGCAGTCATCTGGTTGTTGGTCGGTTTCTCCGTCGTCACCTGGGGCCTGGCCCTGGTCAAGGTCGTGCAGTTCGTGCGGCTCAAGCACCAGGACAAGCGCTTCCACCAGCAGTTCTGGGCGGCTTCAAGCCTGGATTCGGCTGCCGAAATCAGCCATGGGTCACCCGGCCCTGCGGCCCGTGTCGCCCAATCCGGTTACGCCGCGATCGCCGTCGGCGATACCCAGGCCAACGACCTGAGCCACGCCATCAACCACCAGGACCGCCTCGAACGTGCCCTGCGCCAGCAGATCGTGCGTGAGCGTCGCTCGCTGGAAACCGGCCTGGCGGTGGTGGCCAGTATCGGCAGCACCTCGCCCTTCATCGGCCTGTTCGGCACGGTGTGGGGCATCATGGAAGCGCTCAAGGGCATCAGCGCGGCCGGCTCGGCCAGCCTGGAAACCGTGGCCGGCCCGATCGGCGCGGCGTTGGTGGCCACCGGCGTGGGTATCGCCGTCGCAGTGCCGGCGGTGCTGGTCTACAACTACTTCCTCCGCCGCCTCAAGCTGACCGCCGCCGACCTGGATGACTTCGCCCACGACTTCTACAGCCTGGCGCAGAAGAGTGCCTTCCGCGTACTGGTGCATCCGGCGGCGCACAAGGCCCCTGTCGGGTTTACCCAGCCGGTGAAGGAGGCGTCCTGATATGGCCTTTTCGACCCAGGACAGCGACGAAGTCCTCAGTGAGATCAACGTCACACCCTTGGTGGACGTCATGCTGGTACTGCTGGTGGTGTTCATCGTCACCGCGCCGCTGCTGACCAACGCCATTCCCATCAACCTGCCCAAGACCGAGGCGGTGGCCCCGGTAGAGCAGAAGGACCCGCTGGTGGTGAGCATCGACGGTGACGGCAAGCTGTTCATCAACAAGGACGAGATCCAGCCGCAGCTGCTGGAAACCAACCTCAAGGCGGCCAAGGACAAGGATGCGCAAGTGCGTGTGCAGCTTCAGGCCGACGACGGGGTGAACTATGGCGAAGTGGCCCGCGCGATGGCGGCCATCGAACGTGCCGGAATCAGCAAGCTGGCGGTGATCACCGCCCGCTGACCGGCGAACCCTCTTCAGGCAAGTGCTTAGGGCCATATCTCTTGGCAGGGGATGGCCCTTTTTTTATTGATGCGGGTCATTGATTTTGCATTTTTAGTTATTAATAAATAGCTTCTTATTCCTTTACTGATATAACTCCAGCCCTATACTGACCTGCAAGCACGCAAACTTACTGGAGGCGTCCCCATGCGCAATGAGTCGATTCGTTACCTGATTGTGCCGGGCTGGCAAGGATCGCCAGACAACCATTGGCAAAGCCACTGGCAGCGCAGCCTGCCCAACAGCGCCCGGGTCGAGCAGCATGACTGGTTGACCCCGCAGCGCCAGGACTGGGTGCAAGCGCTGGAACGGGCCATCGCGGCCGAACCCTCGCCGGTGATTCTCATCGCCCACAGCCTGGGCTGCATCACGGTCGCCCATTGGGCGGCGCAGGCCAGCCCGGCGCTGCTGGGGCGTGTACGCGGTGCACTGTTGGTGGCGCCGGCGGACGTCGAGCGCCCGACCTGCGCACCGGCTTTGCGCAACTTCGCGCCGATCCCGTTGCAGGCATTGCCGTTCCCCAGCCAGGTGGTCAGCTCGGACAACGACCCTGCGGTCAGCGTGCCGCGTGCGCTGTCCCTGGCCCAGGCCTGGGGCGCTGAAGCCGGCCTGCTGAGCAATGCCGGGCACATCAACGTCAAGTCCGGGCATGAGCGCTGGGAACAGGGCTTCGCCTACCTGTATCGCCTGCAAAGCCGGGTTGAGCAGCGCGCGCTGCGTCGCGCCTGATCCACCTTGTCGATCACCTTTGCCTGACGCCCGGCCACCCTCGACCCGGGGCGGGAGTTCTGCATGACTTTTCAAAACCCCTTTGGCCAGCCGTTGCTGACCTTTCCTGAACTGGACAAGAGCCCACTGAGCATCCGTGCCAAGGCGCTGGTGTTCATCGACCCACGCTCGCAGCAGCTGCGCCAGGCGCTGGAGCACCTGGCGCCGCAAGCGCTGCCGGTGTTGATCCGTGGCGAAACCGGTACCGGCAAGGAGTTGCTGGCGCGGCAGATCCACCGCGCCAGCGACCGCGCCGGCTTGTTCGTGTCGGTCAACTGCGCCGCCATCAGCCCGACCTACGCGGATGCCGAGTTGTTCGGCTACAGCGCCGGGACCCTGGGAGGCACTGCCAGCAGCCGCGCCGGTTGGTTCGGCTCGGCCAACGGCGGCACCTTGTACCTGGACGAAATCGCCGATTTGCCACTGGAGATCCAGGGCAAGTTGCTGGCGGCGCTGGAAAACCGTGAGGTTACCCGGGTTGGCGCGCAGCAGCCGCAAGCGGTGGATGTGCGCCTGGTGGCCGCGACCAGCATCGACCTGGCGCGCGTGGTGCGCGCCGGCCGGTTCAACGAGCGGTTGTACCAATACCTGCTCGAAGGTGCGCTGGAGCTGCCGCCCTTGCGTGAGCGGCGTGGCGATATCCTGCCGCTGGCCGAGTACTTCGTGGGTATCTATTGCGTGCGCCTGCAACGCCCGCTGCCGCTGATCAGCGAAGCGGCGCAACGCCTGCTGGAGGCCCATGCCTGGCCGGGCAATACCCGCGAGCTGGAGAACGTCATCCACTTCGCGCTGCTGGTCAATGACGGTGACGAGATCCTGCCAGAGGACCTCGATTTGCCGGACACCGCACGCTAGACAGCCCTCATGAACAAATACCGTGATGGCTATTTGTTTTCGATATAAGCAGCTAATTAAAAGATATTGTTCTGGAATAAAAAATCTCGGTATTGTCGCCTCACGCTCCCGGGTGAACCGGTTGGGCAACCGACTTTGCCATCGCCGATGGCCCAGAATCAGAACAAGGACCACCATGAAGAAGACCCTGCTGACCACGGCCCTGGCCGCCGCCCTGTCGTTCTCCGGCCTGGCCGCCGCTGCCGAGAAACTGGTGGTTGCCGCCACTCCGGTTCCTCACGCCGAGATCCTCGAACTGATCAAGCCAACCCTGGCCAAGGAAGGCGTGGACCTGCAGATCAAGGTCTTCACCGATTACGTGCAACCTAACGTTCAGGTCGACCAGAAGCGTCTGGACGCCAACTATTTCCAGACCCTGCCATACCTGCAGAACTTCAACGAAGGCAAGGGCACTCACCTGGAAACCGTGGTCGGCGTGCACGTCGAGCCCTTCGGTGGCTACTCGAAGAAGGTCAAGAGCCTGAGCGAGCTGAAAGACGGCGCCACCGTTGCCATCCCTAACGAGGGCAGCAACAGCGGCCGCGCCCTGCTGCTGCTGCAGAAGGCTGGCCTGATCACCCTGAAAGACCCGAAAAACGCTTTGGCCACGCCGAAAGACATCGCCGAGAACCCGAAGCAGCTGAAGTTCCGTGAGCTGGAATCGGCCATGCTGCCGCGTGTGCTGGACCAGGTCGACCTGGACATGATCAACACCAACTACGCGCTGGAAGCGGGCCTGAACCCGGCCAAGGATGCGCTGGTGATCGAAGGCAGCGACTCGCCTTACGTGAACTTCCTGGTGGCGCGCCCGGATAACAAGGACAGCGATGCGATCCAGAAGCTGGCCAAGGCCCTTACCAGCCCTGAAGTGAAGGCATTCATCGCCAAGAAGTACAGCGGCGCGGTGCTGCCGGCGTTCTGATTCGCCTGCCTGGCCCTTGCATGAAAAACGCCGACGCATTTGCGTCGGCGTTTTCGTTTATGGCTGGCGGCCCTATCGCCGGCAAGCCGGCTCCCACCGGGACGGCGCTGCTCTTGAACCTTGCACCATTCTCATGTGGGAGCCGGCTTGCCGGCGATTGGGCTGCAGAGCAGCCCCTCACTGAGCAGGCATCAACCTCAAGTTACTCCGCGCCGGAATCGCCCCCATCTGAGCCGGCTGATACCGCCCTTCGATATACCCCTCTGCCTGGTCCGAATAGTGTGCATCGAACGGCACGCCACTTTGCCCGACGGGGTTGCTGGTCAACGCCTGCCCGGCATCGGCAAAGTCGATCAGCCGCCGTGTCGAAGGCCCGTAAGTCACCGGCCAGGGTGCCGGTCCGATCTTCGCCGAGAGGTTGTTCGGCACCTCATGGGTGCCGGGCGCCGCGAACGGACCAACGTTGAACAGCAGGTTCAGCGGCTTCTTCACCCCCAGCGGATGATTGTGCGTGAGGGTATGCGCCTTGCCCCACTGCCAGCTGGCCGGGTCGTTGCCGAAGGTATCGCGCAGGTGCTTGAGGCTCTGCTGCCAGGCGATGCGCACGACGCTGGTGCGATCAGTGCGCTGGTTGGCACCACGGGTATTCCACCAGGGCGAATCGGCGTCGGCCGCCAGGCGCGGCAGGGCAGCATCGATGGCGCGGGTGCCGATCAGCACCGGGAACCAGGTGTCACCCAATTCGTCGTGCAGCGCGGCATAGGCCAATTCGTAGAG
The DNA here is from genome assembly GCF_044749545.1 of Pseudomonas sp. NPDC089396. NCBI lineage: Bacteria > Pseudomonadati > Pseudomonadota > Gammaproteobacteria > Pseudomonadales > Pseudomonadaceae > Pseudomonas > Pseudomonas sp. NPDC089396. The sequence goes on from NZ_JBIVIC010000005.1 coordinate 26,046, forward strand.
GAACTGGTTGAACAGCGTGGCGCTGGTGGATTCCAGCGGATAATCGCCGGTCCAGGCCGCCAGTTGCTCGACCAGCTCCTTTTCTTCGTCGCCCTGGGCCACATTACGCAGGGTCGCCAGCAGCGGCGCCAGGGTTCGCGGACCGTAATCGCTGGCTGTATCCAGCTGCAGGGCCTGGCTGTTCTGGGTGTCCCATTTCACCTCAGGGTTGGCCAGGTGGCGGTCAAGTTGGCGACCGCGGTCAGGCAGGTTGTAGTAACCGGGAATCGCCATCGCGGCAGGCGGCTGGACGTTGGCCGAGACGATGTAGCCACTGGCCGGGTTCTCCTGTTGTGGGTTGGCGCTGAACGGGTAGAAGCCCAGCTTGTCCGCCTGGGCACTCGCCCCGTCGAGGATGAACGCCGGGTTGACCCCATCCGGGCGGATCGGCAACTGCGCGGCAGCCCACCAGCCGATGTCGCCACTGGCATTGGCCCAGACGAAGTTGAGCCCCGGTGCCTGCACCTTGGCCGTGGCCTCGCGCATCTTGGCCAGGGTGTCGGCGCGGTTGAGCTGGTAGAAACCTTCGAGGACAGGGTTTTCGGTTTCCAGGAACGCCCACCACATGGCGATCGGCGTGGTGCCGGCGGTGGCGCCGAGCACCTCGTTGACGATCGGCCCGTGGGGTGAGCGGCGCAGGCTGATGGTTACAGGCGGTTCACCCTTGACCGCGATCTGCTGTTCGGTCTTCTCCAGCGTTCGCCACTGGCCATCGACCATGACCTGTTCGTTGTTCTCAGGGTTGGTCTTTTCCGCGATCAAGTCGACGTCGTCGTTCTGGAACATGGTCAGGCTCCAGCCGAAGTCGCGGTTGTGCCCAAGCAGCGCGAACGGGTTCAGCGCCTGGAAATAACCGTACAGGTTGAAGCCCGGTGCCGACAGCTCGGCTTCGTACCACACGGCCGGCACCGCGAAGCTGATGTGCGGGTCGCCAGCCAGCAATGGCTTGCCGCTGCGGGTGCGGCTGCCGGCGATGGCCCAGGCATTGCTGCCCTCGAACTGCGGGATGCCAGCTTCGCTCAATGCGTCGTGGCTGAGGCGGGCCAGTGCTTCCAGGCTCTGCCAGTCGACCGTCGCCAGCGGAGTGGCCAGCGCGCCTTCGGGCTGCCAGCCGAGGTCGAAAATCTCCAGGTACTGCGGACCGAACTGGTCGCGAATGTAGGTGAGGGCGGGCTCGGTGCGAAACGCGGCGGCGAAGCTGTAGGCCAGGTAGCCGGCGATGCTCAGGGTGTCTTCAGCGGTGAACGGTCTGGGGGTGATGCCGAGCAGGTCGAACTCCATGGGTTTGGGGTGGCCGTCCTGCCAACTGTTGATACCGTCGAGGTAGGCTTGCAGGGCTTTCCAGGCGGGCGACTGGTGGTCCAGGCGCTGCACCATGAGCGCAGCCTGCTCGCGGATGCGCAGGCTGCGGAACAGCTTGTCGGTGGGCAGCAGCTTGTCGCCCAGCACTTCGGCCAGCTCGCCACGGGACAGGCGGCGCATGATTTCCATCTGGAACAATCGGTCCTGGGCGTGCACGTAGCCGAGGGCACGGTACAGGTCGGCTTCGTTCTCGGCCTGCAGGTGCGGGACGCCGCGGGCGTCGTAGCGCACGCTGACGGGCGCCTGCAGCCCGGCGAGGGTGGCCTCGCCCTGGCGCTGCGGCAGCTTGCCCTGCACGTACCAATAGCCGGCACCGGCGGCCACGGCCACCACCACGGCCAACAGGGTGAGGCTGCGTTTCATCGAGACTCCTTGTGCATTCGTGTGAACCACTCGCGAACAGAGCATAGCCCCCGACAGGCGTTTCTACGCCGTGGTGGGGTCAGCCCGCCCAGGGGCAGTAGCAGCCCACCGCCAGGGTGTTGGTCGCGCTGACCTGGCGGCCGTCGAGCAATGCCTTGAGGATCGGCTCGATGAAGCTGTTGCTGGCATTGCACACCGCGCCTTCGCTGTAGGGCCCGAAATAGGCGAGGTGGCCCTGCTGATCCCAGATCGCCACGGCGGGAGACGCGGGCAGGTGTTCGCTGCCGGGCAGGTGGGCGATGGGCTGCAGGCTGACGAGGTTGGCGGGCAACTGGCCGTGGCTGCCCGGTTTTTGCACGACGTGGAAGGTGACGCCCTGGCCGGCGAAGTGGCTGACGAGCTCACCCAGGTGTTGCTGGTTGCCGACGTTGCACGGGCAGGCCGGGTCCCAGAAGTGCACCACGCGGATGGGGCCGGGACCGGCGAGCTCGGCGGGCAGGCGCAGTTGGCTGCCGTCGAAGAAGGTGGTCTGGTTGTCGAAGGGGCGAAGGTAGCGGGATTGGAAGCTGGAGTACGCCTGCCAGAGGACGGCGGCGCCGAGCAGCAGTGCGAGCGTGGTCAGGATGGGTTTGAGGAGGCGGGTCTGCATGAGTGTGCGCGTGGGCCTTGTGGTGGATTCACGGGTCCTATCGCCGGCAAGCCGGCTCCCACAGGGGTATCACCAGGTCAGGAAGGGGTGATATCCCTGTGGGAGCCGGCTTGCCGGCGATAGGGCCGGTGCAGGTGACACATGTCCCAAGCTTGCCACGGCGAAGCGCAGAGCTGAATATCCCAGATCAATACTCGCTTCGCTGTGGATGTACCTGATGCCTGCTGCCTTTGACCCCGACCGCCTGCGCGCCAGCCTCGCGCCCCTTGGCGCACGCCAGCCCTTGTCTGCGCAGGCGCAGGAGTACCAGCGCTTTTACCGCCTGAACCTGCCGGCGCAGAGCTGGTTGGGCGGTTTCCAGGCGGCGGGGTTCGATCTGGTCGGGCAGGTGTGGGAGCCGCAGCGGCCTGTGGCGACCCTGTTTCTGCTGCACGGCTACTACGACCACATGGGCCTTTATCGGCATGTGATCGAATGGGCGTTGAAGCTTGGCTATACGGTCATCAGCTGCGACCTGCCGGGCCATGGCCTGTCCAGTGGCGAGCGTGCCAGCATCAGCGATTTCGCGTTGTACCAGCAGGTGCTGGATGCACTGTTCGAGCAGGCGCAACAGCTTGCATTGCCACGCCCATGGCATCTCTGCGGGCAGAGCACGGGCGGCGCCATTGCTGTCGATCACTTGCTGCACAAGGGCGCAGAGAGCCCCATCGATGGCCAGGTGATCCTCCTGGCGCCGCTGGTACGGCCCCGTGCCTGGCGGTGGTCGAAGTTCAGCTACCGGGTGCTGCGCCACTTCGTCAACGGCATCGAGCGGCGCTTCAGCGAGAACACCAACGACCCGACCTTCCTCCCATTCCTCGAAGCCGACCCACTGCAACCCCGGCGTCTGCCGACGGCCTGGGTCGGCGCGCTGATGGCGTGGGTCAAGCGTATCGAGGCTGCGCCACGCAGCACGCGGCAGCCATTGATCGTACAGGGGGAGGCCGATGGCACGGTGGATTGGCCGCATAACCTCGAAGTGCTCAAGGCCAAGTTCGCCGAACCGCAGATTCTGATGCTGCCCGAGGCTCGCCACCACTTGGCCAACGAGCTGCCGGGCATTCGCCAGCGCTACTTCGACTTCATCGACCAGCGCCTGGGCTGATCACTTAAGGTCCGCGCCGTTCTGGCCGACCGCCAGGCCCGCACGCACCGCGGCCACCGCAGCCTGGTAGTAGGCCTTGCCTTGCGGCGACTCGGCGAAGGTGGCGAACTGTTCGAGTTCGGCGTCGGACAGGTCACGGTAGACGTACAGCAAGGTATTGTTGAGGTCTTCGCCAATCTGGTTCATCAGCCGTTGACGTTGGCCATCGAGCAGGCCCTGGGCCTGACCACCGCCGAACAGGCCGGGGATCATCGAACTCAGGCTGTCGGCGGCCACCCCGGCAATCGCCAGGCTGACTTCGGCACCGGCCTCACGAGCGGGCAGGGCCTGGGCCAGGTGGCCGATGATCAGGATGCGGTTGTCGCTGGCCTGAATCTTTGGCAGGCCCTTGGCGTTCTTCGCCAGTTGGTCCTTGCGCGTGGCCAACAGCTCGGCGGCGACGATCTTGCGTCCCAGCGGGGACTGGAAAAAGGCCAGCGCCGGCGCTGGGTCAGGCAGGGCGGCGCGCAGTTGTGCCTGGGCCCGCCGGTCCATGGCCTGGGCCTGGAAGCGTTGGTTGCTGTTGTTCACCAGCGCCTGGTAAACCGCAGGCGGCAGGCTGTTGCGGTAGCGCAACTGGGCAGCGCTCACGGCATCGTTGAAGTGGGCGCGCTGGTCGGGCCAGCCGGCGGCCTTGTACAGTTGATCGAGGCTGTCTGCCCAGACAGGCATGGTGCAGATCATCAGAAAAAACAGAGAAAACAGACGGCGCATTCAGGACTCCTGTCGGCAGGTGGCTATTGTCCTTGGCCGAACGCCGGTTTGTCGAGACAGGCGCGAGTTTCTCGGCCAAGTGGCGCTGTGCGAGTGCAGGGCTTATGGATATGATGCGCGCCATGCACATTTCCCCTGAACACCCGATGCTTGCGGCCGTCGTCGACGATCTGGCCACCCATGGCTGGTCCCAGCAAGCGCTGTTTCTGCCTGCCGACCTGGTGCGCGCGCTGGCGGCTGAGTGTCGGCGCCGCGATGCCGAAGGCGAACTCAATCCTGCCGGGGTTGGACGCGGGGTTTCCCAGGAGGTGCGCGAGACCATTCGCGGTGATCAGATCCAGTGGATCGACCCAGGCCAGGCCCAAGCCTGTGATCAATACCTGGACGCCATGGACCACTTGCGCCTGGCCATCAACCAGGGCCTGTTCCTGGGCCTTGAAGACTTCGAATGCCACTTCGCCCTGTATCCGCCAGGGGCGTTCTACCGCCGGCATCTGGACCGCTTTCGCGACGATGACCGGCGCATGGTTTCGGCGGTGCTCTACCTCAATGAAGACTGGCAGCCACAGGACGGCGGCCAGCTGCGCATGTTCCTGGCGGATGGTGTAGAGCACGATGTGCAGCCGCTGGCCGGGAACCTGGTGGTGTTTCTGTCGGGCGAGGTGCCCCATGAAGTGCTGCCCGCCACGCGTGAGCGGTTGTCGTTGACCGGCTGGTTTCGGCGCCGTGGCAATGACCTGTTCTGACCTGCCCAAGGTGCTGGTCAGCGCCTGTCTGCTGGGGCAGCCGGTGCGTTACGACGGGCGGGCCAGTGGGCATCCTGATCTTTTGCAGCGTTGGCAGGCCGAGGGCCGCGTGGTGCCGTTGTGCCCGGAAGTGGCTGGCGGATTGCCGACGCCACGGCCGCCGGCGGAGATTCCAGGTGGCCAGGGTGGCGACGTGCTCGATGGCGGCGCGCAGGTGCTGACGGTGGAGGGCGAGGATGTCAGTGCGGCCTTTCTTGCTGGTGCGCAGCAAGCCCTGGCACTGGTGCGCCGGCATGGCATCCGGGTCGCGGTGCTCAAGGCCGGCAGCCCTTCGTGTGGTAACCGGCTGACCTACGATGGCACGTTCACTGGGGTGAAGGTGCCGGGGGAGGGGGTGACCACGGCGTTGCTGCGGCGCGAGGGGGTGCAGGTGTTCAGCGAGCTGGAGCTGGAAGAGGCGCAGCGGGCGTTGGCTGAAGTTTGATGTCGACTGTGCTGGCCCTATCGCCGGCAAGCCGGCTCCCACAGGGGGCCCCATTGCTCTTGTGTGGGAGCCGGCTTGCCGGCGATAGGGCCAGTGGCCACTCCAGCAGACTTATTGCCCCGCCGCAGTCTCCTGCTCACCCTTGAACCACTTCTGCTCAAGCTCCGACGTACGCCCACGGTCCTTGAGCCGCTGCAGGGCATTGTTCAGCGCGCTTTCGAAGGCCGGGTTGTCCTTCTGGAACGGAATCACGAACTTCTTCTCGCCGAACGGCTGGCTGACATCGAACGGGCCTTTCGCTTCGGGTGTGTTGCCCGCAGGGGTCAAGGCAACATCGTACTTGCCGCTTTCGACACCCGGCAGCACCTCTGCCTCCGGTGCCTCGATGAATTCGGCGCGCAGGTCCAGCTCCTTGGCCAATTCCTGGCCGAACTCGATCTCGAAACCGGTCAGGTGGTCATTTTCCTTGAATGCGTAAGGTGGACTGTCGGCCTGCACGGCAATACGCAGTTCGCCCCGGTCGGCTATTTCGTCTATCAGCTCGGCTTGAGCCAATGGCGTGATCAGTACTGCTAGCAGTACGCCCATGGTCGAACGCATGTAATGCCCCTTTTTCGGCAGTTGAATAACTATCGCCGCAACTTTGTTCCTTCGTCGCGGTCGAGCGCAGCCTATGACCTTGAAGCCTTGGCGAGGTTTAACCCTAACTGAAATATTTCTCTTTGTGGGCTATGGTGAAACACCGCTGCCGTTAGTTTTTCCGGCTGCGGTCTTTAAGTGAATCACAGGAGAAGTGAATGAACAGCCTATTTTCGCGTGCTGCCGTCGCCGGATTGCTCATGGGAGCCGCAGTCGTGGCCAGCGCCGCCGATACCGCGCTGAAGAGCCAAGAGCCACCCAAGGATGCCAAGGTCTTCATCGTTTCCCCCGCCGACGGCGCCACGGTCGACAAGACCTTCACCGTCAAGTTCGGCATCGAGGGCATCGCGCTCAAGCCGGCGGGTGACCAGACGGAGCACTCGGGCCATCATCACCTGCTGGTGGATGTGGACAAGGAGCCTGTCGCCGACCAGCCTCTGCCGACCAGCCTGATGCCTGAGAGCGGTGTAGCGCTGCCGGCCGGCCCGCAAGTACTGCACTTTGGCAAGGCACAGACCGAGGCCACCATTACCCTGACCCCGGGCAAGCACACCTTGCAACTGGTGTTGGGCGACAAGTACCACGTACCGTTCAAGCCGAGCGTCGAGTCGAAGAAGATCACCGTCGAGGTGAAGTAAGCACAACGAAAAAGGGAGGCCGCCAGGGCCTCCCTTTTTCATGCAGCGATCACACTCAGAACAGTACGCGCGAGCGGATGGTGCCCTTGACCTGTTGCAACTTCTCTTGCGCAAGGTCCGAGTACTCGGCGTCCACGTCGATTACCACGTAGCCCACTTTCTCGTTGGTCTGCAGGAACTGACCGGAGATGTTGATGCCGTTCTCGGCGAAGACCTTGTTGATCTCGCTGAGTACGCCTGGGATGTTTTCGTGAATGTGCAGCAGGCGGTGCTTGCCCGGGTGCGCCGGCAGGGCCACTTCCGGGAAGTTGACCGAGGATACCGAAGTACCGTTGTCGCTGTACTTGACCAGCTTCTCGGCCACTTCCAGACCGATGTTGGCCTGTGCTTCGGCGGTCGAACCACCGATGTGCGGGGTCAGGATCACGTTGTCCAGGCCGCGCAGCGGGCTTTCGAACTCTTCGTCGTTGGAGCGCGGCTCGACCGGGAACACGTCGATGGCGGCGCCGATCAGGTGCTTGTCCTTGATCGCGGCGGCCAGGTGGTCCAGTTCGACCACGGTGCCACGGGCGGCGTTGATCAGGATCGAGCCCTTCTTCATCGCGCGGATTTCCTTCTCGCCGATCATCCACTGGGTGGACGGCAGCTCAGGCACGTGCAGCGAGACGATATCGGCCAGGCCCAGCAGTTCGTGCAGGCTGGTGACCTGAACGGCGTTGCCCAGTGGCAGCTTGGTCAGCGGGTCGAAGAAGTAGACCTGCATGCCGAGGCTCTCGGCCAGCACCGACAGTTGAGTGCCGATCGAGCCGTAGCCGACGATGCCCAGCTTCTTGCCGCGGATCTCGAAGGAGTTGGCCGCGCTCTTGATCCAGCCACCACGGTGGCAGGAAGCGTTTTTCTCGGGGATGCCGCGCAGCAGCAGGATGGCTTCGGCCAGCACCAGCTCGGCGACCGAACGGGTGTTGGAGTACGGCGCGTTGAATACGGCGATACCGCGCTCGCGGGCAGCTGCCAGGTCGACCTGGTTGGTGCCGATGCAGAAGCAGCCGACGGCGACCAGCTTCTTGGCGCAGTCGAAGATCTCTTCAGTCAGTTGGGTGCGCGAGCGGATACCGATGAAGTGGGCATCGGCGATCTTTTCCTTCAGCTCGGCTTCCGGCAACGAACCAGTGAGGTATTCGATGTTGGTGTAGCCGGCAGCCTTGAGGGTATCGACCGCGTTCTGGTGCACACCTTCAAGAAGAAGGAACCTGATCTTGCTCTTGTCGAGAGAAGTCTTGCTCATCTGCGTAAACCTGTATCCCGGAGAAAAAATGGCGAGGGGTGATGCTAGGCGCGGCATCGGCCTTAGCATGAACAGCGGGAGGGCTATGCTAGCATACGCGACACAATCTGAGCTTATCCCGACAGGTGAAGAGTGCTCAGGGTGACTATGAATAAGTCGAGAGTTCCAGCGATGACCCAGTCTGCGGTAATTGATGAACTGATGACCCTTGTCGACCCGGGCAAGGTCCTGACCGACCCGGCTTCGCTGGAGGCCTTTGGCAAGGACTGGACCAAGCATTTCCCCCCGGCGCCCACGGCCATCGTGTTCCCCAAGACTGTAGAACAGGTGCAGGCCATCGTCGGCTGGGCCAATCGCCATCAGGTCGCGCTGGTGCCCTCTGGCGGGCGTACCGGGTTGTCGGCCGGGGCCGTGGCGGCCAATGGCGAGGTGGTGGTCGCCTTCGACTACATGAATCAGATTCTCGACTTCAATGCCTTCGACCGCACCGTGGTCTGCCAGCCAGGTGTCATCACTCGGCAGTTGCAGACGTTTGCCCAAGAGCATGGCCTTTATTACCCGGTGGACTTCGCCTCCAGCGGTTCCAGCCAGATTGGCGGCAATATCGGCACCAATGCCGGCGGCATCAAGGTGATTCGCTACGGCATGACCCGCAACTGGGTGGCCGGCCTGAAGGTGGTCACGGGCAAGGGCGAGTTGCTGGAGCTGAACAAGGATCTGATCAAGAACGCCACGGGCTACGACCTGCGCCAGCTGTTCATCGGCGCCGAAGGTACGCTGGGCTTCGTGGTCGAGGCGACCATGCGCCTGGACCGTGCCCCGCGCAACCTCACCGCCATGGTGCTGGGTACGCCGGACTTCGACTCGATCATGCCGGTGCTGCATGCCTTTCAGGGCAAGCTCGACCTGACCGCGTTCGAGTTCTTCTCCGATAAGGGCCTGGCCAAGATCATGGCCCGGGGCGATGTGCCGGCGCCGTTCGCCACCGACTGCCCGTTCTATGCCTTGCTGGAGTTCGAAGCCAGCACCGAGGCGGTGGCCAACGAGGCGCTGGCCACGTTCGAGCACTGTGTCGAACAGGGCTGGGTGCTGGACGGGGTGATGAGCCAGAGCGAATCCCAGCTGAAGAACCTGTGGAAGCTGCGCGAGTACCTGTCGGAAACCATCTCCCAGTGGACGCCGTACAAGAACGATATTTCCGTGACCGTTTCCAAGGTGCCGGCCTTTCTGCGCGACATCGATGCCATCGTCAGCGAGCACTATCCGGATTACGAAGTGGTCTGGTACGGCCATATCGGCGACGGCAACCTGCACCTGAACATCCTCAAACCCGACCACATGAGCAAGGATGACTTCTTCGCCTCGTGCGCCAAGGTCAACAAGTGGGTGTTCGAGATCGTCCAGCGCTACAACGGCTCGATCTCCGCCGAGCACGGCGTGGGCATGACCAAGCGCGACTACCTGGGTTACACCCGCTCACCTGAAGAAATTGCCTGCATGAAGGCGATTAAGGCCGTCTTCGACCCTAACGGCATCATGAATCCGGGTAAGATCTTCGCTCCTGAATAAAAAGCAGCAAGCCTAGGAGTCGGCCATGAGTTACCAGCACCAGTACGTAGACGGCACGCGTATCCACTTCCCGCTGGGCAAGGTGGTGTGCATCGGCCGCAACTATGCCGAGCATGCCAAGGAACTGGACAACCCCATCCCCAGCGAACCGCTGCTATTCATCAAGCCGGGTAGCTGCGTGGTGCCGCTGGAAGGTGGTTTCAAGATTCCGACCGACCGTGGCTCGGTGCATTACGAGGCCGAGATTGCGGTACTGCTGGGCAAGTCGCTGTCCAGCCATGCGTCCGAGGAAGAAGTGCTCGACGCCATTTCCGGCTATGCGCCGGCGCTCGACCTGACCCTGCGCGACGTGCAGGCCAAGCTCAAGGAGAAGGGCCTGCCGTGGGAGCTGGCCAAGAGCTTCGACGGTGCGTGCGTGCTGCCGCCCTTCGTCTCGGCCGCCGCCTTTGACGATGTCACCGATATCCCGGTACGCCTGACCGTCAACGGCGAAGTGCGCCAGGATGGCAACAGCGCGATGATGCTCAACCCGATCGTGCCGATCATTCAGTACATGGCGCGGCATTTCTCGCTGCAGGCGGGTGATGTAATTCTGACCGGCACGCCGGCTGGCGTGGGCCCGTTCAATGTGGGCGATGAGCTGGTACTGGAACTGCCGGGCGCGAGCCGCTTCGAAAGCCGCGTGCTCTGATCCAGGACTGAGCCATGCTTCTGTGGGAGCCGGCTTGCCGGCGATAGGGCCCGAACAGGCTGTTCAAGGCCGCAGTATCGTAGCTGCCCGGCTTCTGCCTGTTCCGGCCTCATCGCCGGCAAGCCGGCTCCCACAGGGACCGCGCAAGCTTTTGGGTTTTTACCGTTTTTTCACAATTCACCCGGATAATGCGCCAATCCCTTTTCCCCAGGACCACTTCGCATGGCATCTCCTTCCAGCGCCCCTGCTTCCTCCAGGCCCAAGCGCCGCTTCTACCTGCGCTGGCCCTTCGGCCTGGCTGTTATCGCGGTGATTGGCTACGGCCTGGCGATTGCCATGCACTGGGATGACCGTGGTCTGTTGTGGGTCAAGGAAGGCTTCGAGAGCAGCGCCGAGCGCAGCGAAAGCGTCTGGCTGCCGGACTACCAGGTCGATATCGGTGCCAAGCCACTGCCCGGCATGGACGATGACGAAGCCTCGGACGTGGCGTTCAACCCGCAGACCCGGACCCTGTTCGTGGTGATGGGCAAGAACCCGTTCCTGGTCGAGCTCAGCCTCGAAGGCGATGTACTGCGGCAAATCCCTCTGGTGGGCTGGAGCAACCCGGAAGGCCTCACAGTGCTCGAAGATGGTCAGCTGGCCATCACCGATGAGCGCCTGCACGACCTGACGGTGGTCAAGGTGGACGCGCAGACGCGCACGCTGAACCATGCGGACTTCCACAGCTACGACCTGGGCAAGTCGGTCAAGAGCAACAAGGGCTTCGAGGCCGTGGCCTGGGACCCGATGCGCCAGCGCCTGGTGATTGGCGAAGAGCGGCCACCGAAGCTGTACACCTGGGCCACCGACGGTCGCAACCCGCTCCAGGGTGACAAGCAGCTGCTGGCCAGTGACGAGCTCGACGTGCGCAACCTCTCGGCCCTGAGCGTCGACCCGCGTACCGGTCACCTGCTGGTCTTGTCGGCCGACTCCAACATGCTGCTGGAGCTCGATGAGCAGGGCCAGCAAGTCAGCTTCATGACCCTGTTGGGCGGGTTCAACGGCCTTGAGCACACCATTCCGCGTGCCGAAGGCGTGGCCATGGATGACCAGGGCAACCTGTACATGGTCAGCGAGCCTGCGCTCTTTTATCGCTTCAAGAAGAACTGATGGCATTTTCGGATCATTCTGACGCCGAGATTAAGCTTTACTTCAGTAACCCATGGTTAGATTCGCCACCCCCTGAGTCGAGTCTGCCGTCATGCGTCGTTTTCTTCGTTTGCCTTTGCTGTTCGTGCTTGCCGGGCTGCTGGTACTGGGCCTGGCCGGGCAGGAGTTTCGCCTGTACGAGCGGGCCTGGTTCAACGTCAAGGCCTGGTGGCAACCGGCCGAGCAGAGCATGGGCCTGGACCGCTACCAGGTGGTTATCGAGGCTCAGCCGGTGGACGGGCTGGATGACGACCTGTCAGCGCTGACCTACGATCCCGACCGCAAGACCCTGTTCACCGTCACCAACGCCCGTTCGGAGTTGATCGAGCTGTCGCTCGACGGTCGTATTCTGCGCCGCATTCCGCTGACCGGCTTCGGCGACCCGGAAGCCGTGGAATATGTGGGCCCCCACAGCTATGTGATTACCGATGAGCGTCAGCAGCGGCTGATCCGCGTGCGTGTCGACGACGACACGTTGTTCCTCGATGCCGGGGACGCCGAGCAACTGTCCCTGGGCATCGGCCTGAACGGCAACAAGGGTTTCGAGGGGCTGGCCTACGACTCTGCGGGCAAGCGTCTGTTCGTGGCCAAGGAGCGCGACCCGATGCTGATCTACGAAGTGCATGGCTTCCCCCACGAAAACCCCGATCAGCCCTATGCGGTGCATGTGCTGCAGGATCGCAAGCGCGATTCGGGTTTGTTCGTGCGCGATCTCTCCAGCCTGCAGTTCGATGAGCGCAGTGGGCATTTGCTGGCGTTGTCGGATGAGTCGCGGCTGGTGTTGGAGCTGGATGTCGAGGGCAGGCCGCTGAGCACCTTGTCATTGCGCAAGGGGTTTCAGGGGCTCAAGCAGACAGTGCCGCAGGCGGAGGGAATTGCGATGGATGAAGCGGGGACCATCTATCTGGTCAGTGAGCCGAACCTGTTCTATGTGTTCAAGCAGCCGGCTGATTGAGTGTTCTTTTGGGCCTTATCGCCGGCAAGCCGGCTCCCACAGGGTTCTACACCACACTTGTGGGAGCCGGCTTGCCGGCGATGGCATCACTCGGCCTTGAGGCTCTTCACACCTTCCGAGGTGCCCAGCAGCAGCAAGTCCGCCGGCCGCGCCGCGAACAGGCCGTTGGTCACCACGCCGACGATGGCATTGATCTGCGCTTCCAGCTCCACCGGGTTGGTGATTTGCAGGTTGTAGACGTCGAGGATCACGTTGCCGTTATCGGTCACCACGCCTTCACGGTACACCGGGTCGCCGCCCAGCTTGACCAGCTGGCGGGCCACATGGCTACGGGCCATCGGGATGACCTCGACCGGCAGCGGGAAGGCGCCCAGCACCGGTACCAGCTTGCTGGCATCGGCGATGCAGATGAAGGTCTTGGCCACGGCCGCGACGATTTTCTCGCGGGTCAGTGCCGCGCCACCGCCTTTGATCAGGTTCAGGTGCGCGTCGCTTTCGTCGGCGCCGTCGACGTAGAACTCCAGCTCGCTGACGCTGTTCAGCTCGTAGACCGGAATGCCATGGCCCTTCAGGCGCTGGGCAGTGGCCTCGGAGCTGGCGACCGCGCCGTCGAAGGCTGTCTTGTGCTGGGCCAGGGCGTCAATGAAGAAGTTGGCAGTCGAACCCGTACCGACGCCGACGACGCTCTTTTCATCCAGCTTCGGCAGAATGAAGTCGACAGCGGCCTGGGCGACGGCCTGTTTGAGTTGGTCCTGGGTCATGCGGGCTCCGAAAGGGGCAGGGCGGTTTCAAAGTTGCCTAGTATAACGGCTTGGGCGGCTTTGCTGTGGTCGCCCGACGTAGCGCTGGGGTAGACTCGCAGCCCTTGTCCCGCGGCCAGTGATGCTTTCCCGATGCTCGAACAGTACGTCAAGAAGATCCTCACCTCGCGCGTCTACGACGTCGCCGTCGAAACCCCGTTGCAGAGTGCTCCACAGCTGAGCAAGCGCCTGGGCAACCAGATTCTGCTCAAGCGCGAAGACCTGCAGCCGGTGTTCTCCTTCAAGATCCGTGGGGCGTACAACAAGCTGGCACAACTGAGCCCTGAAGAGCTGGCCCGTGGCGTGGTCACCGCCTCGGCGGGCAACCATGCCCAGGGCGTGGCCCTGGCGGCCCGGGAGCTGGGTATCAAAGCCACCATCGTGATGCCCAAGACCACCCCGGAGATCAAGGTCGAGGGCGTGCGTTCGCGGGGCGGCAAGGTGGTGCTGCATGGCGACTCGTTCCCTGAAGCGCTGGCCTATTCGCTGAAGCTGGTGGACGAGAAGGGCTTCGTCTACATCCATCCCTATGACGACCCGCACACCATCGCCGGCCAGGGCACCGTGGCCATGGAAATCCTGCGTCAACACCCCGGTCAGCTGGACGCGATCTTCGTGCCGGTCGGCGGCGGTGGCCTGATCGCCGGTATTGCCGCCTACGTGAAGTACTTGCGCCCGGAAATCAAGGTGATCGGCGTCGAGCCGGACGACTCCAATTGCCTGCAGGCGGCGATGGCTGCGGGCGAGCGCGTTGTGCTGCCGCAGGTCGGGCTGTTTGCCGATGGCGTGGCGGTGGCGCAGATCGGCCAGCACACCTTCGATATCTGCCGCTTGCATGTGGATGAAGTGGTCACGGTGAGCACCGACGAGATCTGTGCGGCAATCAAGGATATCTACGACGATACCCGCTCGATCACTGAACCTGCTGGCGCCTTGGGTGTCGCCGGGATCAAGAAGTACGTCGAGCTCAAAGGCGTGACCGGGCAGACCCTGGTGGCCATCGACTCGGGCGCCAATGTCAATTTCGACCGCCTGCGCCACGTTGCCGAGCGTGCCGAGCTGGGTGAAAAGCGCGAAGCGATCATCGCCGTGACCATTCCCGAGCGCCCGGGCAGCTTCAAAGCCTTCTGCGAGGCTATTGGCAAGCGCCAGATCACCGAATTCAACTACCGCAAGCACACCTCCGACGAGGCGCATATCTTCGTCGGCGTGCAGACGCACCCGGAAAACGACCCACGGGCCGCACTGGTGCAGCAGTTAATCGAGCAGGGCTTCCCGGTGACCGACCTGACCGACAACGAACTGGCCAAGCTGCATATCCGCCACATGGTCGGTGGCCACTCGGCCGGTGCCAGCGACGAAATCGTGCTGCGCTTCGAGTTTCCCGAGCGGCCGGGGGCGTTGTTCAACTTCCTCACCAAGCTGGGCGGGCGTTGGAATATCTCGATGTTCCACTACCGCAACCACGGCGCAGCCGACGGGCGTGTGGTGGCAGGGCTGCAGGTGCCGGAGGATGAGCGCCACCTGGTGCCGGCGGCGCTGGCCAAGATCGGTTACCCGTACTGGGACGAGACCGACAACCCGGCTTACCGGCTGTTCCTGGGCTAAGCGGCTAAGCTTGGCTTACTGCTCAAGGATGCGAAGCTCATGGAACATCTGACAACCCTCAAGGCGTTGCACATCATTGCTACTGCATTGCTCCTGCTGGGTGCGCTGGGCCTGGCGATCTGGACGGTGCGCGCCCGTCGACAGGGGGACGCCGAGGCTTATGGCAAGCTGCTGCGCCGGCCGCTGGTATTCGTCTGGTTGCTGATGGGCGTGTGCCTGGTGAGCATGCCGTTCACTGGCTGGTGGCTGGTGCATCTGGTCGGCTGGCCGTTGGGGCAGACCTGGGTGCTGGCCTCCAGCGTCATCTATACGCTTGGCGCGTTTGCCGTGTGGTGGTTGCTGGTGCGCCTGAACCGGCTGCGCAAGGCCGAGGTGGTGGGGTTGCGGTTTACCCTGGCCTTGGCGGTGTTCAGCGGGGTGTGCTTCCTGTCGATTGCCGGGTTGATGGGCGCCAAGCCGGTTTGAGGCGTGGGAGGGCTTCGCCCTCCATCGCGACACAAGGCCGCTCCTACAGAGAACCGCGCCCCCTGTAGGAGCGGCCTTGTGTCGCGAAAGGGCCGCAAAGCGGCCCCAGCAATCTCAATCCCTCAACGAAATAACCGGCCACCCCCGCCGCTCAGCCTCCGCCTGCAGGTTAGGATCCGGATCCACCGCCACCGCATGCGTCACCCGCTCCAGCAACGGCAAGTCATTCATCGAGTCGCTATAGAAATAGCTGTCCTCCAGATCGAACCCGTTCTCCAGCATCCACCGTTCAAGCCTCGTCACCTTGCCTTCACGGAAGCACGGTATATCGGTACTACGCCCGGTGTAGCGGCCATCGCGCATCTCGCACTCGGTGGCCAGGAGCACCCGCACACCCAGACGGCGAGCAATCGGTGCGGTCACGAAGCGATTGGTGGCGGTGATGATCACCAGCTGGTCGCCCGCCTCGCGGTGCTGCTGCAGCAAGGCCAAGGCCTTGGGCAGGATGATCGGCTCGATGCAGTCACGCATGAATTCACGGTGCCACTGGTCGAGTTGCGCAGGCTCGGTGGCCGCGAGGATTTCCATGGAAAAGGCCAGGTAGGCCTGCAGGTCCAAGGTGCCCTTCAGGTAATCCTGATAGAAGGCATCGTTGCGTTGCTTGTAGGCGACCGGGTCGAGAATGCCCCGCTCGCACAGGTAGTCACCCCAGGCATGGTCGCTGTCGCCACCGAGGAGGGTATTGTCCAGGTCGAATAAAGCCAGGCGCATCGCGGTCACTCGCATCAGCTACAGGGTAGGCCCGCAGAATACGGAGTTTTCACCTCGCTGCACATAAGCTTGGCGGGCGCGTTGCTGCGCTCGCAGGCTTTGTGGAACAATGCGGTGACATGCGTTTGCGAGGTTGCTGCCGTGATCGACCCGGATGGTTTTCGCCCCAATGTCGGGATCATTCTCACGAATGATTCCGGGCAGGTGCTATGGGCTCGGCGGATCAACCAGGATGCCTGGCAATTCCCGCAGGGTGGTATCAACCCTGACGAGACGCCGGAAGATGCCCTGTACCGCGAGCTGAACGAAGAAGTTGGCCTTGAACGCGACGATGTGGAAATTCTTGCCTGCACCCGCGGCTGGTTGCGTTATCGTTTACCCCAGCGACTGGTCCGTACCCACAGCCAGCCGCTGTGCATCGGCCAGAAGCAGAAGTGGTTCCTGCTGCGCCTGGTGAGCAATGAGCAACGGGTGCGGATGGACCTTACCGGCAAACCGGAATTCGATGGCTGGCGCTGGGTCAGCTATTGGTATCCGCTGGGCCAGGTGGTGACATTCAAGCGCGAGGTTTACCGCCGCGCCCTGAAAGAGCTAGCACCGCGTCTGCTGACGCGCGACTGACGACGGAGTTCGACCCCGAGCCATGCTCAATACGCTGCGCAAGATCGTCCAGGAAGTGAACTCCGCCAAAGATCTCAAGACGGCGTTGGGGATCATTGTCTTGCGCGTGAAGGAGGCCATGGGCAGCCAGGTCTGCTCGGTCTACCTGCTCGACCCGGAAACCAACCGCTTCGTGCTGATGGCTACCGAAGGCCTGAACAAGCGCTCGATCGGCAAGGTCAGCATGGCCCCCAACGAGGGCCTGGTCGGCCTGGTCGGTACCCGGGAAGAGCCGCTGAACCTGGAAAACGCCGCCGATCACCCGCGTTACCGCTACTTCGCCGAAACCGGCGAAGAGAAATTCGCCTCGTTCCTCGGCGCGCCGATCATTCACCACCGTCGGGTGGTTGGCGTACTGGTCATTCAGCAAAAAGAACGCCGTCAGTTCGACGAGGGCGAAGAGGCCTTCCTGGTCACCATGAGCGCCCAGCTCGCCGGGGTTATCGCCCATGCCGAGGCCACCGGCTCCATCCGTGGCCTGGGCCGCCAGGGCAAGGGCATCCAGGAAGCGCGCTTCGTTGGCGTGCCTGGCTCGCCGGGTGCCGCGGTCGGGCGGGCGGTGGTCATGCTGCCGCCGGCCGACCTGGAAGTGGTGCCGGACAAGACCGTCGAAGACATCGACGCCGAACTCAAACTGTTCAACAACGCCCTCGAAGGCGTGCGCGAAGACATGCGCAAGCTGTCGGCCAAGCTGGCCACCCAGCTGCGCCCAGAAGAGCGCGCGCTGTTCGATGTGTACCTGATGATGCTCGAAGATGCCGCGCTCGGCGGCGAGGTGGCGGAAGTCATCAAGACCGGACAATGGGCGCAGGGCGCCCTGCGCCAGGTGGTTGGCGAGCACGTCAACCGCTTCGAGCTGATGGACGACGACTACCTGCGCGAGCGCGCCTCGGACGTCAAGGACCTTGGCCGGCGCCTGCTGGCCTACCTGCAGGAAGCCCGCTCGCAATCGCTGGTCTATGCCGACAACACCATCCTGGTCAGCGAAGAGCTGACCCCGGCGATGCTGGGCGAGGTGCCGGAAGGCAAGCTGGTCGGCCTGGTTTCGGTGCTGGGCTCGGGTAACTCGCATGTGGCCATCCTGGCCCGGGCCATGGGCATTCCCACGGTGATGGGCCTGGTCGACCTGCCGTACTCCAAGGTCGACGGCATCGAGATGATCGTCGACGGCTACAAGGGTGAGGTGTTCACCAACCCCAGCGACGTGCTGCGCAAGCAGTACAGCGAAGTGGTCGAAGAAGAACGCCAGCTGGCCCAGGGCCTCGACGCCCTGCGCGAATTGCCGTGCATCACCCCGGACGGCCATCGCATGCCGCTGTGGGTCAATACCGGCCTGCTCGCCGACGTGGCCCGTGCCCAGCAGCGTGGCGCCGAAGGTGTCGGCCTGTACCGCACCGAAGTCCCCTTCATGATCCAGCAGCGCTTTCCCAGCGAGAAGGAGCAGTTGGCGATCTACCGCGAGCAGCTGCAGTCGTTCCATCCGCTGCCGGTGACCATGCGTACCCTCGACATCGGCGGTGACAAGTCGCTGTCGTACTTCCCGATCAAGGAAGAAAACCCGTTCCTGGGCTGGCGCGGCATTCGCGTGACCCTCGACCACCCGGAAATCTTCCTGGTTCAGACCCGCGCCATGCTCAAGGCCAGCGAGGGCCTGAACAACCTGCGCATCCTGCTGCCGATGATCTCCGGCGTCCACGAGCTGGAAGAGGCACTGCACCTGATCCACCGCGCCTGGGGCGAGGTACGCGACGAGGGCACCGATGTGCCGATGCCGCCCGTGGGTGTGATGGTGGAAATTCCGGCGGCGGTGTACCAGACCAAGGAATTGGCCCGGCAAGTGGACTTCCTGTCGGTCGGCTCCAACGACCTGACCCAGTATCTGCTGGCGGTCGACCGCAACAACCCGCGGGTCGCCGATTTGTACGACTACCTGCACCCGGCAGTGCTGCAGGCCTTGAATACCGTGGTGCGCGACGCCCATGGCGAAGGCAAGCCGGTGAGCATCTGCGGCGAGATGGCCGGTGACCCGGCGGCGGCGATCCTGTTGATGGCCATGGGCTTCGACAGCCTGTCGATGAACGCCACCAACCTGCCGAAAGTGAAGTGGATGCTGCGCCAGATGAACATGAGCAAGGCCAAGGAGCTGCTGGCCGAGGCCATGAGCCATGACAACCCGCAGGTTATCCACAGCTCGTTGCAGCTGGCGCTGAAGAACCTGGGGCTGGCGCGGATGATCGGGCCTGGGGCCAACAAGACGCTCTGAGGTCTGCACCGGCCCAATCGCCGGCAAGCCGGCTCCCACGAGGTTCACCGCTGACCTCCTGTGGGAGCCGGCTTGCCGGCGATAGGGCCGGAACTGTCAGGCGATGATCTCAACCTCTCCCAAGTGCCCACCAAAAGGCCCGAAACTGCGCTCGATCAGCCGCCTTTTCCCTTGATCATCCACAATCAGTACCGTACTGGCCCGTGTCCCATAATTCTGGCTGGCAATGAACACACTCGACAGCAGCTTCTCGGTAACCAGGCCCACACCGGTCTCCGGCAACTCACTATCCGCCGCCGGCTCAGCATCGGCCAGCAAAGCCAGTAACCGCTGCGGATCCGCAGACCCCAGCAAGCCCGCCAGCCCTTTGCGCGCCTTCACAAGCTTCGGCCACGGCGTATCCAGCCCGGCATTGGAAAGTCCGTACACCCCAGCCTGGAGCAGTCGTGGTGTCGCTTCACGGCCATTCAGGTAGCCCAGCTGACGCCCATCCCCCACCAGCAGGTTGAACCCCGAATACAGCGCACTGCGGCTAGCGACGTGGTCGAGATAGCTCTCGACCCCAAGTTCCCCCTGCAGGAACCCCGCCACCAGCTCACCGCGGCTGCGCGGTCCAAGCGGCTGCCCAGGGTCACGGATGTTGGTCAACGCCGCGAACCGCCCTTGCGGCCCCACGCCCAGCCAGGTACCGCCTGCCTCCAGGTCACGCCCGGCATGCACGCCAGGCGCATCCTCCCACGCTGTCAGGGCCTGGGTCGGCCGGGCATAGAACTCGTCGCGGTTGGCCGCGACGATCAGCGGCAGGGCATGCCCCGGCCGCCAGGCGAATACGATCAGGCACATAGGTTGAGCCTCTGTGTTTTTCGCCACTCTACCCACTGTGGCGCAGGCGTTCCATCCTGACGCAGAGTTCACTAGAGCCCCGAGGCCGGCTTCCGTTACCATGCCGGATTGTTTTTCTCGGGGACGACGAATGGAGTTCGCACTCTATCTGCTGCTGGGCGCCTGTGCGGGCGTGCTGGCCGGGCTGTTCGGTGTGGGCGGCGGCATCATCATCGTGCCGGTGCTGGTGTTCAGTTTCACCTTGCAGGGCTTCGACGCATCGGTACTGACCCACCTGGCAGTGGGTACCTCGCTGGCGACCATCGTCTTCACCTCGATCAACGCCGTGCTCGAGCACAACCGCAAGGGCGCGGTGCAGTGGCCGATCTTCGCCTGGATGACCGTCGGCATCCTGCTCGGCGCCGGTATCGGCGCCAAGACCGCCTCGCTGATCCAGGGGCCGCAGCTGCAAAAGATCATCGGTGTATTCGCCCTGATCGTTGCCGCGCAGATGGCCCTGGATCTCAAGCCCAAGGCCAGCCACGGCGTTCCCGGCAAACCCGCGCTGGTCGGCGCGGGTGGCGTGATCGGCTGGGCCTCGGCGATCTTCGGTATCGGCGGTGGCTCGCTGACCGTGCCGTTCCTGACCTGGCGCAGCCTGCCCATGCAGCAGGCGGTGGCGACATCGTCGGCCTGCGGGCTGCCGATCGCCGTGGCGAGCGCCCTCAGTTTCATGTGGCTGGGCTGGGGCGAAACGCACCTGCCCGCCCACAGCGTGGGTTATGTCTACCTGCCGGCGCTGGTCGGCATCGCCGTGACCAGCATGTTTTTCGCCCGCTTCGGCGCGCGCCTGGCACACAAGCTGTCGCCGCGCCTGCTCAAGCGCCTGTTCGCCGCGCTGCTGTTCTGCGTCGGGCTGAGCTTCCTGATTTGAACCAAGAGGAATATCCATGCTGCCTTACCCGCAGATAGATCCCGTGGCCGTGGCCATCGGGCCGCTGAAAATCCACTGGTACGGCCTGATGTACCTGATCGGCATCGGTGGCGCCTGGCTGCTTGCCTCGCGCCGGCTCAACCGTTTCGACCCTACCTGGTCGCGCGAGAAACTCTCCGACCTGGTGTTCTGGTTGTCGATGGGGGTGATCGTCGGTGGACGCCTGGGTTACGTGCTGTTCTACGACCTGCACGCCTACCTGGCCAACCCGACGCTGATCTTCGAAGTGTGGAAAGGCGGCATGTCGTTCCATGGCGGCTTCATTGGCGTGATGCTGGCGGCCTTGTGGTTCGGCAAGCGCAACAACAAGTCGTTCTTCGAACTGATGGACTTCGTCGCGCCGCTGGTGCCGATCGGCCTGGGTGCCGGGCGTATCGGCAACTTCATCAACGCCGAACTGTGGGGCAAGGCTACCGATGTGCCTTGGGCAATGGTCTTCCCACCGTTCAGCGACCCGGCCCAGCTGCCGCGTCATCCGTCGCAGCTGTACCAGTTCGCCCTGGAAGGTGTGGCATTATTCGTGATTCTTTGGTTGTACTCGCGCAAACCGCGCCCGACCATGGCCGTTTCCGGCATGTTCGCGCTGTTCTACGGTATTTTCCGCTTCATCGTAGAGTTCGTGCGGGTGCCCGATGCCCAACTCGGCTACATCGCCTTCGGCTGGTTGACCATGGGTCAGTTGCTCTGCGTGCCGATGATCGTCGGTGGCATCTTCCTGATCTGGTTGGCCTACAACCGTAAACCCACGGCAAAACCCGCCGTATGATTCTCACGGCAGGGGCGATCCCCCTGCCGTTCTTGTTACAGGTAAGCCATGAAACAGTATCTAGATCTGGTCCGTGACGTCATCGAAAACGGCACGCTGCAAGGCAATCGCACCGGCATCCGCACCATCAGCCTGCCAGGTGCCATGCTGCGCTTCGACCTGCAAAAAGGCTTCCCGGCCATCACCACGCGCAAGCTGGCGTTCAAGTCGGCGATCGGCGAGATGGTCGGCTTCCTGCGAGGCGTGAAGAACGCCGGAGAGTTCCGCGAGCTGGGCTGCAAGGTGTGGGACCAGAACGCCAACGAGAACGCCCAGTGGCTGGCCAACCCGTTCCGCCAGGGGCATGACGACCTGGGCGAGATCTACGGTGTGCAGTGGCGCCAGTGGCCAGGTTACAAGCGCATCCCGCTGAGCAACCCGGCGGCCATCGAGATGGCCGAGAAAGCAGGCTTTCGCAAGATCGCCCAGGACGAGGAAGACGGCCAGGCGTTCGTCATCCTGTACAAGGCCATCGACCAGGTGCGCCAGTGCCTGGACACCATCGCCAACGACCCGGGCAGCCGGCGCATCCTGTTCCACGGCTGGAACTGCGCCCAGCTGGACGAAATGGCCCTGCCGCCGTGCCACCTGCTGTACCAGTTCCACCCGAATGTCGAGACCAGGGAAATTTCCCTGACCCTCTACATCCGCTCCAACGACCTGGGCCTGGGCACGCCGTTCAACCTCACCGAAGGCGCGGCGCTGCTGTCGCTGTTCGGCCGCCTCACCGGTTACACCCCGCGCTGGTTCACCTACTTCATCGGTGATGCCCATGTGTATGAAAACCACCTGGACATGCTCAATGAGCAGCTCAAGCGCGAACCGTTGGAAGCGCCGAAACTGGTGATCAGTGACCGCGTGCCGGACTTCGCCAAGACTGGCAAGTACGAGCCGGAGTGGCTGGAGAAGATCGAACCAAGCGATTTCAGCCTGGAAGGTTACGAGCACCATGCGCCGATGACGGCGCCCATGGCGGTCTGACTTCACCGGCCTCATCGCCGGCAAGCCGGCTCCCACACGGTCAGCCGCAGACCCTGTGGGAGCCGGCTTGCCGGCGATAGGGCCGCTGGATCAATGCCCGTGACTACGCCCCACATGTGAATGCTCGGTATCGGGCACCGACACCGCCCCGTTCACCTCAAGCTGCTGCAAGATCGCGCATTCCGCCCCCTGCGCATTGCAACGCTGACGCAGCTCCACCAGCTGCGCCTGCAGCGCCACCAGCCCATCGATCCGCGCCTGTACATGCTCGATATGCTCATCGATCAGCGCATTGACGCTGCCGCACGACCCTTCAGGGCTGTCGCGCAGGCGTAACAGGCTGCGGATTTCATCGAGGGTCATGTCCAGCGTGCGGCAGTTGCGAATGAAGGTCAGCCGCTCGACATGGGCCTGGGTATAGAGCCGATAGTTGCCGTCGGTACGTGCCGGTTCCGGCAACAGTTGCTCACGCTCGTAGTAGCGGATGGTCTCCACGGCGCAGTCGGTGGCCTTGGCCAGCTCTCCGATCTTCATGGCACATTCTCCAGCAGGTGGCTTGACCCTATAGTGGCTACAGGGTGTTCACTTGGCAACAGGCGCACATTAAGGATGACCCCATGAACCAGCCTGTCAGCCACGAACACAAGCACGCGCATGACCACGCCCACAGCTGCTGCGGCGCCAAAGCCGCGCCCGCCCTGGTGCAACTGACCGAAAAGGCCAGTGGCAAGGCGCAGCTCAGCCGCTTTCGCATTCAAGCCATGGACTGCCCCACCGAGCAGACCCTGATCCAGGACAAGCTCGGCAAGCTGGCCGGCATCGAGCAGCTGGAGTTCAACCTGATCAACCGTGTGCTGGGCGTGCACCATACCTTTGCGGGCACCGTCGAGATCGAGCGGGCCATCGAAAGCCTTGGCATGAAGGCCGAGCCCTTGACTGCAGAGGACGGGGACAAGGCTGCCGAGCCGAGCAAGACCCGTTGGTGGCCCTTGGCGTTGTCCGGCCTTGCCGCGGTTGCGGCGGAGGTGGTGCACTTCAGCGCGCTGGCACCCGAATGGCTGGTCGCCGCGCTGGCGCTGGCGGCGATCCTCGGCTGCGGCCTGGGTACCTACAAGAAGGGCTGGATTGCCCTGAAGAACCGCAACCTCAACATCAACGCGCTGATGAGCATTGCGGTGACCGGCGCGGTGCTGATCGGCCAGTGGCCGGAAGCGGCCATGGTCATGGTGCTGTTCACCCTCGCCGAACTGATCGAAGCGCGCTCCCTCGACCGTGCGCGTAATGCCATCGGCGGCCTGATGCAGCTGACCCCGGACATGGCCACGGTGCAGCAGGCGGATGGCCAATGGCAGGACGTGGAGGTGCGCGACGTCGCCATCGGTGCTCGCGTGCGGGTCCGTCCGGGGGAACGCATCGGCCTCGATGGCGAGGTGGTCAGTGGGCAATCCAGCGTCGATCAGGCGCCGATCACCGGCGAAAGCCTGCCTGTCGAGAAGGGCGTTGGCGACAAACTGTTCGCTGGCACCATCAACCAGGCCGGCGCCCTGGAGTACCGGGTGACGGCCGGCGCCGGGCAATCCACCCTGGCGCGCATCATCAAAGCCGTCGAGGAGGCCCAAGGCGCGCGTGCGCCCACCCAGCGCTTCGTCGATACCTTTTCGCGCATCTACACCCCGGTGGTGTTCGCGCTGGCCCTGGCCGTGGCGATCATCCCCCCGCTGTTCATGGCCGGCGCCTGGTTCGACTGGATCTACCGCGCCCTTGTGCTGCTGGTGGTGGCCTGCCCGTGCGCACTGGTGATCTCGACCCCGGTGACCATCGTCAGCGGTCTGGCCGCCGCGGCGCGCAAGGGTATCCTGATCAAGGGCGGCGTCTACCTGGAGGGCGGGCGCAAGCTCGATTACCTGGCCCTGGACAAGACCGGCACCATCACCCACGGCAAACCGGTGCAAACCGACGCCAAGGTGTTGGAGCCGTTGTTCGAAGGCCGTGCCCAAGCCCTGGCGGCAAGCCTGGCCGCACGCTCCGACCACCCGGTGTCGGGCGCCATTGCCCAGTTCGCCAAGGCGCAGAACCTGCCGCTGAGCGAAGTCAGCGCGTTTGCCGCCCTGGCCGGCCGCGGCGTGCGCGGTGATATCGACGGCGAAACCTATCACCTGGGTAACCACCGCCTGGTCGAAGAGCTTGGCCTGTGCTCACCCCAGCTCGAAGCGCAGCTCGATGTGCTGGAGCGCCAGGGCAAGACCGTGGTGCTGCTGCTCGACCGTTCCGGCCCGTTGGCGCTGTTCGCCGTGGCCGACACGGTCAAGGACAGCAGCCGCCAGGCCATCGCCGAGTTGCACGCGCTGGGTATCAAGACGGTCATGCTCACTGGCGACAATCCCCACACCGCCGAGGCCATCGCCGCCCAGGTCGGCATCGACCGTGCCGAAGGCAACCTGCTGCCCGCCGACAAGCTGGCCACCATCGAGCAGTTGTATGCCCAGGGCCACCGCGTCGGCATGGTCGGTGATGGCATCAACGACGCGCCGGCCCTGGCCCGCGCCGAAATCGGCTTTGCCATGGCCGCTGCCGGGACCGACACCGCGATCGAAACGGCCGACGTGGCGCTGATGGATGACGACTTGCGCAAAATCCCGGCGTTCGTCAGGCTGTCGCGCCAAAGTGCGGCGATCCTGACGCAGAACATCGTTCTGGCGTTGGGCATCAAGGCGCTGTTCCTGGCGATCACCTTTGCCGGCATGGCGACCCTGTGGATGGCGGTGTTCGCCGACATGGGCGTGAGTCTGCTGGTGGTATTCAACGGTCTGCGGCTGTTGCGCAAGTAGCGCAGGCTGCGCGCAACAGAGGTCCTGCAATGCTGAGTGCCGAGCTCAAAGCCTTCTACATGGTGGCCCGCCTGGGCAGCATCACCCTGGCGGCCAAGAAGCTCGGGCTCAGCCAGCCCACGGTGACCACCCAGATTCGCAACCTGGAGAGCCAGTACGCCGTCGAGCTGTTCTACCGTGGCGGCCGGCGCCTGGTGCTGAGCGAAGAAGGCGTGCGCCTGTTGCCGATGGTCAAGGCACTGCTGCTGCAGGAGGCCGATATCGAGTTCGAGCTGCGCAACAGCGGCCATGCCCAGGGCAGCCTGCGTATCGCAGCCACCGCGCCGTACTACGTGCTCGATCTGGTGAAGATCTTCCGCGAGCGCCTGCCGCAGGTGGAAGTGGCGGTGGAGATCGGCAATTCCCAGCAGGTGCTGGAGATGCTTGAAGACTACCGCGTCGATATCGCCGCCTCGTCCCAGCTGCTCGAAGATGCCCGCCTGGTGCGGCGGGTGCTGGGCACCGACCCGCTGGTGGTGGCGGTGCACCGCAATCACCCGCTGGCGCACCGCCAGGCAGTGTCCATCGACGTGGTGGCAGGGCATTGCCTGCTGATGCGGGAAAAGGGCTCGACCACCCGCAAGCTGACCGAGCAGATGCTGCAGGAAGCCGGGGTGAAGGCCGGGGCCTTGCTGGAAATCGGCAGCCGCGAGTCGATCCGCGAGGCGGTGCTGCGCAATATCGGCATCAGTGTGATTGCCCGGCATGAGGTGCCGCACAACTCCGAACTGCGGGTGCTGACGCTGGAGAATGCGCCGGTGATGCATGAATACCTGTATTGCTTGAAGGAGCGGCGCCAGGCGCGCTTGCCGGCGGCGTTTCTTGGGGTGGCGCAGGAGGTGGTGGGGTCGCAGTTCTGACAGTACCGGCCCTCTCGCCGGCAAGCCGGCTCCCACACCGATCCTTGCCGACCTTGTGGGAGCCGGCTTGCCGGCGAGAGGGCCCTCCAGGCCAATACAAAATCTGCCTATACCACTATCACCCGCTTTTGCCCTAAAGCCACAGAACCTTCGCACAGCCTTCCTAGCATGGCCCCATCTCTTCGATGAGGCCTTGCCATGAACCACGCCACCCCAGGCGCACAAATGAAAGTGCGCGATATCCACAAGCGTTTCGGCGCCTTCACCGCGCTGAACGATGTCTCCCTGGACATCGCCGCCGGCGAGCTGGTGTGCCTGCTCGGCCCTTCTGGCTGCGGCAAGACCACCCTGCTGCGCTGCATCGCCGGCCTCGAACGCCAGGACCGTGGCACGCTGTACATCGGCGAGCGCGATATCTCCGAACTGCCGCCCCAGGCCCGTGACTACGGCATCCTGTTCCAGTCCTATGCGCTGTTCCCCAACCTCACCGTTGAAGCCAACATCGCCTATGGCCTGACCGGCAGCAGCCGTGAGCAGAGCCGCCAGCGCGTGGCCGAGATGCTTGAACTGGTGGGCCTGGCCGGCAGCGAAAAGAAATACCCCGGCCAACTCTCCGGCGGCCAGCAGCAGCGTGTGGCCCTGGCCCGTGCGCTGGCCCCGGCGCCGTCGCTGTTGCTGTTGGATGAGCCAATGTCGGCGCTCGATGCCCGTGTGCGAGAGCACCTGTGCACCGAGCTGCGCCAGCTGCAACGCCAGCTGGGCATCACCACGCTGATGGTGACCCACAACCAGGATGAAGCCATGCTCATGGCCGACCGCATCGCCGTGATGAACAACGGCCGGGTCGAGCAATACGCCACCCCGCAGGAAATCTACGATCAGCCGGCCACACCGTTCGTGGCCGAGTTCGTCGGCCAAGGCAACTGGCTGCCGTTCCAGCGCAATGGCGACAGCCACGCCCAGGTCGGCGCCATGAACATGCGCCTGGCCGCCGGCGCGCCACGGGCCAGCAGTGGCCGGCTGTTCTGCCGCCCTGAGGCGATCACGGTCAACCCGGTCGTGCACGAGGAAAACCTGTTCCCGGCGAAAGTGCGCGAGATCACCTTCCTCGGCAACCGCTGCCGCATGAGCTTCGAGCTGCAGGCCCTGCCGGGCCACGCCCTGCTCGCCGAGCTGGCGCCAGAAGCCATGCCGCGCCTGGGCTCGCAGGATATCTGGGTGGCGCTGCCGCCGCAGAGCCTGCAGGTGTTTGCCTGAGATGGCCGCGCCAATGTCCCTGCCGCTCCCCGAGGCCAAGCGCGCATCGCGCAGTGATGTCGCGCTGGGTGATCGCCTGTTCGTCGTCGGTGGCAAGAGCCTGCTGCTGATCCTGCTTCTGTTGGCGGTGCTGATGCCGCTGCTGGCGATCTTCTGGCGCGGATTCAGTGGTGATGCCGGCCAGGGTGGTGGCCTGCTCGCGGCCCGTGAGCTGTTCGCCAGCGACAACTTCCACTGGCTGCTCGGCAACAGCCTCAGCGTGGCCTTCAGCGTCGCTGCCATCGTGGTTCCGCTGGCCTACCTGTTCGCCTATGCCCTGCAGCGCACGCTGATCCCGGCCAAGGGCCTGTGGCGGGGCATCTCGCTGCTGCCGTTGCTGGCGCCGTCGATGCTGCCGGCCATCGCTCTGGTCTACCTGTTCGGCAACCAAGGGCTGTTGCGCGGGCTGCTGCACGACAACATCTACGGCTTCTGGGGCATTGTCCTGGGCGAGGCCATCTACACCTTCCCCCATGCGCTGATGATCCTGCTCTCGGCCCTGTCGCTGGCCGATGGGCGGCTGTTCGATGCAGCGTCGAGCATGGGCGCCGGGCCTTGGCGAGCGTTTCGCAGCATCACCTGGCCGGCCACGCGCCAGGCCGTTTTCGCCGCGTTCTGCCTGGTGTTCACCCTGACCATCACCGACTTCGGCGTGCCGGTCGTGGTCGGCGGCGACTACCAGGTATTGGCGCTGGAAGCATACAAGGCGGTGGTGGGGCAGCAGCAGTTCGGCCGTGGTGCATTGATCGGCATGGTACTGCTGGTGCCCGCGCTGCTGAGCTTTGCCGTCGATGCCTGGTTGCGCCGGCGCCAGGGCGATGCCATGAGCGGCCGTGCCCAGGTGTTCGAGCCCAAGCCATCGCGCGGCCGTGATGCCTGCTTCCTGGCGATCGTGCTGCTGGTATGTGCGGCGCTGCTGACGGTGATCGGCATGGCGGTGTACTCGTCGCTGGTCACCTTCTGGCCCTACAACCTGACCTTGTCGTTCAAGCACTACATGTTCGAAGACACGGCGGGCGGCGGCTGGCTGGCCTACCGCAACAGCGTGACCATGGCCATCGCCACCGCGCTGATCGGCAGCCTGGTGATCTTCACGGGTGCCTACCTGATGGAGAAAACCCAAGGCCAGCGCCTGCTCAACCAGGCACTGCGTCTGCTCAGCTTCATCCCCATGGCGGTGCCGGGGCTGGTGCTGGGCCTGGGCTATGTCTTCTTCTTCAACCTCACCGGCAACCCGCTGCATGTGTTCTACGGCAGCATGGCGCTGCTGGTGGTGTGCACCATCGCCCATTACCTGACCACCGCGCAGATGACCGCGACCACCGCGCTGCGCCAGCTCGATGGCGAGTTCGAGGCGGCCGCGCTGTCGCTCAAGGCGCCGCTGTACAAGCACTTCGTACGGGTCACCGTGCCCATCTGCCTGCCGGCGCTGCTGGACATCATCCGCTACCTGTTCGTCTCGGCGATGACCACCGTCTCGGCGGCCATCTTCCTGTACAGCCCCGACACCA
This sequence comes from Pseudomonas sp. NPDC089396, assembly GCF_044749545.1. Classification (NCBI taxonomy): domain Bacteria; kingdom Pseudomonadati; phylum Pseudomonadota; class Gammaproteobacteria; order Pseudomonadales; family Pseudomonadaceae; genus Pseudomonas; species Pseudomonas sp. NPDC089396. The sequence goes on from NZ_JBIVIC010000005.1 coordinate 55,254, forward strand.
TCCTCGCCGCCGTCGCCGTGCTGAACATGGACGATGCCGGCAACGTTGGCGGCGCTGCTGCCATGTCCACCCTGATCCTGCTGACCAGCGCCGCCGCCTCCTTGCTGCTGGCCGCCGCTTCACGCGGCCTGTTGCGCCGCTCCCAGGCCTGGCGCCAGCGCGCTGCCGGCCATTGACCGACTGCCCTCACTGATAGGAAACGCATCATGTTCAAGCCCCTTGCACTTGCCGCTGCCGTATCCGCCGTTTTCAGCCTGCAGGCCTCGGCCGCCGGCACCCAGCTGACCGTGTACACCGCCCTGGAAGCCGAGCAGCTCAAGAGCTACAAGCAGGCGTTCGAAAAGGCCAACCCTGATATCGAGATCAAGTGGGTGCGGGATTCCACCGGCATCATCACCGCCAAACTGCTGGCCGAAAAAGAGCGTCCGCAGGCCGATGCGGTCTGGGGCCTGGCCGCTTCCAGCCTGGCTATCCTCGACCAGAACGGCATGCTCGAAGCCTATGCACCGAAGGACCTGGGCAAGATTTCCGCCAACTACCGTGACCCTGCCAACCCGCCTGCATGGGTGGGGATGGACGTGTGGGCCGCGACCATCTGCTTCAACACCATCGAGGCCGAGAAGCAGGGCCTGAGCAAGCCGGTGAGCTGGCAGGACCTGACCAAGCCGGAGTACAAGGGCAAGATCGTCATGCCCAACCCGGCCTCGTCCGGCACCGGTTTCCTCGATGTGAGCGCCTGGTTGCAGACCTTTGGCGAACCCCAGGGCTGGGCTTACATGGACGCCCTGCACCAGAACATCGGGCAGTACGTCCATTCGGGCTCCAAGCCCTGCAAACTGGCGGCGGCCGGCGAGTTCCCGATCGGTATCTCGTTCGAGTACCCGGCGGTGCAGCTCAAGCGCCAGGGTGCGCCGCTGGAGATCGTTTTGCCAAAGGAAGGCCTGGGCTGGGAGATCGAGGCCACTGCCGTGATCAAGGGCTCGCCGAACGCCGAGGCGGCCAAGCGCCTGGCCGACTTCTCGGCAAGCCCGGCAGCCATGGAGTTGTACAAGGAGAACTTCGCCGTACTCGCCGCGCCCGGCATCGCCAAGCCGCAGACGGAATTGCCGGCTGACTATGAGCAGCGCCTGATCAAGAACGACTTTGCCTGGGCTTCGAAAAATCGTGACGAGATTCTGACCGAGTGGCGCAAGCGCTATGACGGCAAGTCGGAGAAAGTGGCGCAGCAGTAAGCGCTGCGAGGCCTTCGGCCTCGATCGCCGGCAAGCCGGCTCCCACAGGAACAGTGGTGGCTACGCTATCCCAGTGGGGCTTCCACAGGAACAGTGGTGGCTACGCTATCCAAGTGGGAGCCGGCTTGCCGGCGATAGGGACTGACAGGCACCTTAAATTTCACCTGAGGAAATCCAATCGATGCTCACCCCCGACCAGGTCATCGACAACACCTTCGCCCTCTATGAACGCCACGGCAGCGACGACTACATCGGCGAAGCCATCACCCAGCTCGAACACATGTCCCAGGCCGCGCAACTGGCCATGGACGAAGGCTTCGACGACGAAGTGGTATTGGCCGCGTTCTTCCACGATATCGGCCACCTATGTGGCGGCGAGGGCGACATGGGCGGCTATGGCGTGGTCAGCCATGAACGCATCGGTGCCCAATACCTGCGCCGCTGTGGGTTCAGCGAGCGCATGGCGCTGCTGGTGCAGTATCACGTGGAGGCCAAGCGCTACCTGACGTTGCGCCAGCCGGGGTATTACGCACGGCTGAGCGGGGCCAGCCGGCGGACCCTGGAGTATCAGGGTGGGGTGATGACGGAGGCCGAGGCGGATGCGTTCGAACAGGGGCCGCTGTTCAGGGTAAGTTTGCGGATGCGCGAGTGGGATGAGCAGGCCAAGGAGGTGGGCGTGCCGGTGATCGATCTGGCGGTGCTGAAGGGCAAGGCGTTGGCTCTGCTCTGAGTTGTCGGGTGTCTGTGCCGGCCTCTTCGCGGGGCAAGCCCTAGCAGACAAGCTCAAATCTGCAAAACCAGCGCCTCCAATTGCTCCTGCCGCTCCGCCTGATTCACCCGCGCCCCGGGGTTGAGCGTCGACCACTGCGGATGCGCCCGAGCCTTGCTCAAGGCCTCGGGCAGCTTGCCCTCGCGCCAGGCCTTCTCATCCAGTGGCCCCAGGCGAATGCTGTCTTGCGCCGCATGCCCACGATTTTCCAGCGCCACCATCAACTGCTGCTGGCGCAAGGCGAGCAGGCGCAGCACGTTGTCGTCCACGGTCAACTCGCGCTGGCCCTTGAGTTTGCCCATCAACCTCGAACCATAGTTGCGCGCGGTCTGCAGCGCCCCACCGGCGATGGCGCCGGCCAGTGCGGCGGCACCGAGAGTCAGACCGCCGACCAGCAGGTCGACACCCGCGCCAGCCGCCGCCCCGGCCGCCACTCCGCTACCCAGGCGCACGCCCAGCAGTTTCAGGGTTTCGGGGTTGAACAGGTCATCGCCCCAGCGCCCGTCCAGCAGCGGCAGGTCGCCGGCATTGGCATCCTCGCGGCGGAACGCATAGAGCTTGAGCAACGCCTCGACACAGCGTTGCTCGCGTTGACGTACTTCCTGGCGCAGCGCCTCGATGGCCTTGGCTTCGGCAGCCGGCTCGGCCGTAACGCTGCGCCGGCAGGCGGCGCAGTCGAGCAGCAGTTCGGCGATCAGGCGCTTGCCGCTGCGCTGACGGGCCAGGCGTTGCGCTTGCTGGTCGTCGATCAGCCGTTGCAGCGCCGGGCGGGCCTCTTCCAGCAGCAGGGCGAGGCTTTCATACAGGCGGCGCTCGCCATCCTCCGGCGGCGCCACGCTGTCGAAGCGCACCAGCGCATGCAGGCCAAGGCGGGCCAGGGCTTCGCGCCATTGCGGCTCGCGGTGCTGGCTGCTGGCGACGAAGTTGAGCACCGGCAGCAGCGGCTTGCCGCAACTGGCCAACACTTCCAGTTCGTCACGGTACTTGGCCAGCACCGGCTCGCGCGCGTCGATCACGTACAGCCCGGCATTGCTCGCCAGCAGTTGGCGCAGCACCTTGGCCTCCTGCTCGAAACGCTGGCGCGCTTCGCTGCCTTGCAGAAAGCGTTCGAGGCGGGCCGGACCGTCCAGGCGCTCGCCCGGTCGTTCCAGGCGCTCCAGGTAGTCGAGCAGGGCAATGGCGTCTTCAAGGCCAGGCGTGTCGTAGAGCTCCAGCAGCGGCTCGCCGTCTACCGACAGGCGGGCGCCCTCCACGTGGCGCGTGGTGCTGGGCCGATGGGACACCTCGCCGAAGCCCACGTCGCGGGTGAGGGTGCGCAGCAGCGAGGTTTTGCCGACGTTGGTGTGGCCGACCACGGCCAGTTTCAGCGGCTCAGTCATGGCCATGCTCCAGCCAGGTCAGCGGCGAGGTGTCTGCATGGGGCAGGCCGAGGCGGTCCAGCGCCTCGTGCCAGTCGCCCAGGCGTTCGGCGTCCAGGGCCTCGCCCGGTGCAGGCTGGAGCAGCCAGATGCGGGTGGCGCCGGCGTTGCGTGCCAGCTCCGCGAGCAGTGCCAGACTGCCGCGGTCAGGTGAGCGGCGGGGGTCGCAGGCGATCGCCAGGCGCGCGGGGGGGAAGCGGCTGAGTTGTTCGAGCAGTTTGTTGCGCGACTCGCGGCTGTCGAGCACACCGGCGTTGGTCACTGAATGGGGCAAGGCGGGTGGCCAGGGATGTTGCTCGTCCAGTTCCAGGCCCACCAGCAAGGCACCACTGCTGTCGGTGTCCATTTGGCCGGCCTGGAATTGCGGCAATGCCTCGGGCGCGGCGTCCTGCACGCCAATGCGTTCACTGCGCGGCATCAAGGATTCGCGCAGTTGCGCGTAGCCCGGCAGGCTCAGGTCCAGGGTCAGGCGCTGGCGGCCTTGACGCCAACGCCACAGGCACAGGCCGAACAGGAGCAGGCGAGGCAGCAGGCCATAGACCACGACCACGCCGAGCAGCCAGCTGGCCCACGCCTGGCGGGCGAGGTCCAGCGCCGGCAAGGTGTCGCCGCTGGCGCGGATCATGGCCTCGTCGGGTACGGCGAAACCGAGCAGCGAGGGCAGGGCACCAAGGGCCCGGGTCAGCTGAATGAAGGGCTCGGCGGCGAGCAGGGTGGTTTCCCAGACGAAGCCATAGCGCCGGGTGGCGAGCAAAGCCAGCAGCAGCACCAGCGCGCTGAGCATCGCCAGCAGCCACAGGCCGTGCACCAGCGCACCGAGCAGCCAGCGATTCAAGCGCTGGCGTTGCAGCAGCACCAGCAGCGCTGGCGCCAGGTGCGCGGCCTTGGCGTCGCGGGCGAAGCGTTCGCTCAGCCATAACCACAGGCGACCCAGGCTGGCGCCCTGTTCGCTGCTCATGGCCAGCCCAGCGACCCAGCCGAGCAGCATCAACAGGTTCACCCCGAGCAGGCTGCCCAGGGCCCAGAACACATTGACCGGGCGTTGCCCGTCACCCAGGGCGGCAAAGGCCAGGCCGGCGCCGCTGAGCACGGCCAATAGCATCAGCGCCAGCAGCGCCAGGCGTGCGCCTTGTTTCCAGTGGCTCAAGGCACTGCTGATGCCGTCACGTTCGGCGAGGAACAGGGCGCGGGCTTCGACACGCGCCGCCAGGTCGCCGCCCTGCTGGCGGGCGCGGCGGTTGGCCTCCTGGTCCTCCAGGAGGCCGGCGTGTTCCTCGCGCAGGCGCACCGCTTCGGTGAGCCAGCGTTTGTCCAGGGGAGTCAGTGCAGTCACAAGGTCTTCCATCGCACGGTTCAGGGCAGAAGCATAACCCACACGCCGGGTGCTATCCTCGCGGGCATGAATACATCACTTCCTCTGAGCCTGATCGCGGCGCATGCCGAGAACCGCGTGATCGGCATCGACAACTCCATGCCCTGGCACTTGCCGGGGGATTTCAAGTACTTCAAGGCCACGACCCTGGGCAAGCCGATCATCATGGGTCGCAAGACCTGGGATTCGCTGGGCCGGCCACTGCCGGGGCGGTTGAATATCGTGGTCAGCCGCCAGCCGGGGCTGCAGTTGGCGGGTGCCGAGGTGTTCGCTTCGCTGGAAGCGGCGCTGGAGCGTGCCGAGCAGTGGGCGCTGGAGCACGGCGTCGACGAGTTGATGCTGATCGGCGGCGCGCAGCTGTATGCACAGGCGCTGGAGAAGGGCTTGGTCAGCCGCATGTACCTGACGCGCGTGGAACTGGCGCCGGAAGGGGATGCCTGGTTCCCTGAGTTCGATCAGGGGCAGTGGCGGCGGGTTTCGAGCGAGGCGCAGGTCGAGGTGGACAAGCCTGCCTATCACTTCGAGGTGTGGGACAAGGTTTGAGGGAGCGGGGGCTGCTTTGCAGCCCTTTCGCGACACAAGGCCGCTCCTACAGGGGCTGGGTATTGTAGGAGCGGCCTTGTGTCGCGAAAAGGGCGCGCAGCGCCCTCGGCGAATTCAGCTATGGCTCAACTCGGCATGCTCGTCACCGGCCAGCACACCCTTGTCGGTCTCTTTCAGCAACTGGCTGGTCACAACGCCGGCCGTCATCGAGCCGTTCACGTTCAACGCCGTGCGCCCCATGTCGATCAGCGGCTCCACCGAAATCAGCAGCGCCACCAGCTCCACCGGCAAGCCCATGGCCGGCAGCACGATCAGCGCGGCGAAGGTGGCCCCGCCACCCACACCCGCAACACCGGCCGAACTCAGGGTGACGATCGCCACCAGGGTCGCGATCCACAGTGGGTCGAAAGTATCGATACCCACCGCAGGCGCCACCATCACCGCCAACATGGCCGGGTACAGGCCGGCGCAGCCGTTCTGGCCGATGGTCGCACCGAACGAAGCACTGAAGCTGGCGATCGATTGCGGCACACCCAGCCGGCGTGTCTGCGCCTCGATGTTCAGCGGGATGCTGGCCGCGCTGGAGCGGCTGGTGAAGGCGAAGGTCAGCACCGGCCAGACCTTGCGGAAGAAGCGCAGCGGGCTGACGCCGGTGATGGCGAGGATGATGCCGTGCACCACGAACATCAGGCCCAGACCGATGTACGACACCACCACGAAGCTGCCCAGCTTGAGGATGTCGTCTAGGTTGGAGCTGGCCACCACTTTGGTCATCAGCGCCAGCACACCGTAAGGGGTCAGCTTCATCACCAGGCGCACCAGGCGCATCACCCAGGCTTGCAGGGTGTCGATGGCCGACAGCGCACGCCCGCCTTTGTCGGCGTCGTCCTTGATCAGTTGCAGCGCGGCGAGGCCAACGAACACGGCGAAGATGACCACGCTGATGATCGAGGTCGGCTTGGCCCGTGCCAGGTCGCCCACCGGGTTGCTGGGGACGAACGACAGCAGCAGCTGCGGGATGTTGAGGTCGGCGACCTTGCCGGCATAGTCACTGTGGATGGCCTGCAGGCGTGCGCTCTCCTGTACGCCGGCCACCAGCCCTTCGGCGCTCAGGCCGAACAGGTTGGTCAAGGCCACGCCGATCAGCGCGGCGATGGCGGTGGTCAGCAGCAGCGTGCCGATGCTCAGCACGCTGATGCGGCCCAGCGAGGAGGCATTGTGCAGGCGGGCCACGGCGCTGAGGATCGAGGCGAAGATCAGCGGCATGACGATCATCTGCAGCAGGCCGACGTAGCCATTGCCGACCAGATCGAGCCAAGCGATGGTGGCTTTCAGTACTGGATGGCCAGCACCGTAGATCGTGTGCAGCACCAGGCCGAACACCACGCCCAGCACCAGGCCGAGCAAGACCTTCTTGGCCAGGCTCCAGTCGGTACGGCGGGTTTGCGCCAGGCCCAGCAGCAAGGCCAGGAACGCCAGCAGGTTGAGAGACAACGGCAGGTTCATTGAAGCTCCAGGAAAAAGCAGAAGAGGCATCGCCTCTGTGAGCGATTGCGAACGGAAATGCTAACAGCCTGAAAACAAACGAATTTATACCCAAAAGTAATTTGCTTAGTCGCTAATGGAATAACGGTTTGTCGCAAATAGCAATAAACACGGCGTTTACGGCTGCACAAAGGTCGTTATGAGGGGCGCCGGGCAGGCATTCCTGGACTAGTTTTTCCGGGATTATTTCAGGAGATCCGCACATGAAGTTCGCTCCGAAAGCCTTGGCCATCGGTTTGTCCCTGTTGTTCAGTGTCGAAACCTTCGCCACCGAACTCAAGCATTGGCCAGCGGAAGCGGCCAAGCAGCTCGATGCCATGATTGCCGCCAATGCCAACAAAGGTAACTACGCGGTATTCGACATGGACAACACCAGCTACCGTTTTGACCTCGAAGAAGCGCTGCTGCCGTTCATGGAGAACAAGGGGCTGCTGACCCGTGACAAGCTCGATCCCTCGCTCAAGCTGATACCGTTCAAGGACACCGCCACGCACAAGGAAAGCCTGTTCAGTTATTACTATCGCCTGTGCGAAGTCGACGACATGGTCTGCTACCCGTGGGTGGCCCAGGTGTTCTCCGGCTTCACCCTCAAGGAACTGAAGGCCCAGGTCGATGAGCTGATGGCCTCGGGCAAGCCGGTCCCCAGCACCTATTTCGAGGGCGATCAGGTCAAGACCATCGACGTACAGCCGCCCAAGGTCTTCACCGGCCAGGCCGAGCTGTACAACAAGCTGATGGAGAACGGCATCGAGGTCTACGTGATCTCGGCGGCTTCGGAGGAGCTGGTGCGGATGGTCGCCTCGGACCCCCAGTACGGCTACAACGTGAAACCCGAGAATGTGATTGGCGTCAGCCTGCTGCTCAAGGACCGTGCCAGCGGCCAACTGACCACCGCGCGCAAGCAGATCACCGAGGGTAAATACGATGCCAAGGCCAACGACGGCCTGGAGCTGACGCCCTACCTGTGGACACCCGCGACCTGGATGGCCGGCAAGCAAGCGGCGATCCTCACCTATATCGATGAATGGAAGAAACCGGTGCTGGTGGGTGGGGATACGCCGACCAGTGATGGCTACATGCAGTTCCATGGGGTGGATGTGGACAAAGGTGGCATTCATCTGTGGATAAATCGCAAGGCCAAGTACATGGACCAGCTGAATGGGATGATCGCCAAGCAGGCGGCGGCGCAGGCCAAGGAGGGGTTGCCGGTGACGGCGGACAAGAACTGGGTGATCGTGACGCCAGAGCAGATTCAGTAGGTTTTTATGGGGTCTGTAATGGCCCTATCGCCGGCAAGCCGGCTCCCACAAGGACACCACAGTGCTTGAGAGCGGCGCTGTCCCCTGTGGGAGCCGGCTTGCCGGCGATAGGGCCGGTACAGACATAAAAAAACCGGCGCTCAGGGCGCCGGTTCTTGTTTCACACCGTCAAGGCCTCACAGCCCTTCCAGCATCGCCTTGTTACGCACAGCACCCTTGTCGGCACTGGTCGCCAGCAGGGCGTAGGCCTTCAGTGCGGTGGTCACCTTGCGCGGGCGCACTTCGACCGGCTTCCAGCCCTTCTTGTCCTGCTCCACGCGACGCGCGGCCAGCTCTTCATCGCTGACCTGCAGGTTGATCGAACGGTTAGGGATGTCGATCAGCACCTTGTCGCCGTCGCGCACCAGGCCGATGGCGCCGCCAGCGGCAGCTTCCGGCGAGGCGTGGCCGATCGACAGGCCCGAGGTACCGCCCGAGAAGCGACCGTCGGTGAGCAGTGCACAAGCCTTGCCCAGGCCCTTGGACTTCAGGTACGAGGTCGGGTAGAGCATCTCTTGCATGCCCGGGCCGCCTTTCGGACCTTCGTAACGGATGATGACGATATCGCCGGCCTTCACTTCATCGGCGAGGATGCCGCGCACGGCGCTGTCCTGGCTTTCGAAGATCTTCGCGTTGCCTTCGAACACGTGGATCGACTCATCGACACCGGCAGTCTTCACCACGCAACCGTCGAGGGCGATGTTGCCGTACAGCACGGCCAGGCCGCCTTCTTGCGAGTAGGCGTGCTCGAAACTGCGGATGCAGCCGTTCTCGCGGTCGTCGTCGAGGGTTTCCCAACGGGTCGACTGGCTGAACGCGGTCTGGGTCGGGATACCGGCCGGGCCGGCCTTGAAGAAGGTGTGCACCGCTTCGTCATCGGTCTGGGTGATGTCCCACTTGGCGATGGCTTCTTCCATGCTGCGGCTGTGCACGGTCGGCAGGTCGGTGTGCAGCAGGCCGCCACGGGCCAGCGAACCGAGGATGCTGAAGATGCCACCGGCGCGGTGGACGTCCTCCATGTGGTACTTCTGGATGTTCGGCGCCACCTTGCACAGCTGCGGCACCTTGCGCGACAGGCGATCGATGTCGCGCAGGTCGAAGTCGACCTCGCCTTCCTGGGCAGCGGCCAGCAGGTGCAGGATGGTGTTGGTCGATCCGCCCATGGCGATGTCGAGCATCATGGCGTTCTCGAACGCCTTGAAGTTGGCGATGCTGCGCGGCAGCACCGACTCATCGTTGTCGCCGTAGTAGCGCTTGCACAGCTCGACGATGGTGCGGCCAGCGGTGAGGAACAGCTGCTCGCGGTCGGCGTGGGTCGCCAGGGTCGAGCCGTTGCCCGGCAGGGCCAGGCCCAGGGCTTCGGTCAGGCAGTTCATCGAGTTGGCGGTGAACATGCCGGAGCAGGAACCGCAGGTCGGGCAGGCGCTGCGCTCGTACTCGGCAACCTTCTCGTCGGAGGCCGTGGAGTCGGCGGCGATGACCATGGCGTCGACCAGGTCCAGGCCGTGGCTGGCAAGCTTGGTCTTGCCGGCTTCCATCGGGCCGCCGGAAACGAAGATCACCGGGATGTTCAGGCGCAGGGCGGCCATCAGCATGCCGGGGGTGATCTTGTCGCAGTTGGAGATGCAGACGATGGCGTCGGCGCAGTGGGCGTTGACCATGTACTCGACGGCGTCGGCGATGATCTCGCGGCTCGGCAGGGAATAGAGCATGCCGTCATGGCCCATGGCGATGCCGTCGTCGACCGCGATGGTGTTGAATTCCTTGGCCACGCCACCGGCGCGTTCGATCTCGCGGGCAACCAGCTGGCCCAGGTCCTTCAGGTGCACATGGCCTGGGACGAACTGGGTGAACGAGTTGGCGATGGCGATGATCGGTTTCTTGAAATCTTCGTCCTTCATCCCGGTGGCGCGCCACAGGGCACGGGCGCCGGCCATGTTGCGGCCGTGGGTGGAGGTCTTGGAACGATAATCAGGCATGAAGCGCTCCTGGCGGCTGAATCAGGTCACAAAAAGGGAAGTGAGCTTCTCTTGTCCTTTGCACCGCAGGCCGGTTGCCACTGGCACGGATGGGGGCCCAAGACACTACGGGATCGCCGCATGCTTGGCCAGAGCTCATAAACCCGCCGGGGGATGACTGGCGATGAATAGGCCGATTCTACACCGCTGGCGCGGCGAGGGAATGGCGATGTGTCTGGGCGGTGGTTTTGCACGAATGGCCGGTTGTTGTAGGACGCTTCCGAAATACACCCAGCAGGGCTGACAACACCCTCCGAAGCTTCTTAATATCCGCCGCGCCGCATGTGCGGCTTCACGAGACACGACCTTAATGGACCTTCCCAGTTTCGGTTCACACAGAACCTGCAAATTGGCACTGAGCGCGCTGCCGCCAGGGCTGCCGAGGGCTTGAGTCCATGTGACTGAGGTCTGTGGGCGCCTGCGTCGGCGCCTGGAGAACCTCATGCAACACACTTGCGAATTCCGTGATACCCCGCTCACCCTGCGCCAGGCTGCCCAGGCCCGGCGCGATGATTTCCTGCACCCGGACGGCTACGGCGAAGGCACGGCTGGCAGCTTGATGACCAGTGAGTACTCAAGCCTCGACGCCGGCCTTACCGCCAGCCAGGCCATCGACATGCTGCGCCGGGAAGCGGCGGATGCCGAAACCATCTACCAGTCCTACGTCCTCGACGGGCAGCGCAACCTGCTGGGGACGCTGTCCTTGCGCGAGCTGATCCTGGCGGCGCCGGATGAGCCCATCGAGCGCATCATGGTGCGCAATGTCATCTGCGTCTGTTCCAGTACTCGCCAGGAAGAGGTCGCGCGCAAGATCCGTGAGCATGACCTGCTGGCCGTGCCGGTACTGGACGAGGTCGGGCGCCTGGTGGGCATCGTCACCTGCGACGAGGCGCTCGACGTGGTGGTGGATCAAGCCACCGAGGATTTCCACAAGGGCGCCTCGATCACCAACCATGTCGGCAACCTGCGTGATGCCACGATCAGTCTGCTGTACCGCAAGCGCGTGCTGTGGCTGGTGCTGCTGGTGTTCGGCAACCTGTTCTCGGGGGCGGGCATTGCGGCGTTCGAAGAGACCATTGCCGCGCATATCGTGCTGGTGTTCTTCCTGCCGCTGCTGGTGGACAGCGGTGGCAATGCCGGGGCGCAGTCGGCAACCTTGATGGTGCGCGGCCTGGCGACGGGCGAAGTGGTCATGCGTGACTGGTTGCGCATGCTGGGGAGAGAGTGCGGGGTCGCGTTGGCGCTCGGTGGCACCATGGCACTGGCGGTTGCATCGCTCGGGGCACTGCGAGGCGGGCCGGAGATCGCCCTGATCGTTGCCAGCAGCATGCTGGTGATCGTGTTGCTGGGCAGCCTGATCGGCATGAGCCTGCCCTTCATGTTCACCAGGCTCAAGCTTGACCCAGCGACTGCCAGTGGGCCGCTGGTCACCTCCATCGCCGATGCGGCGGGGGTGCTGGTGTACTTCGGGATCGCTTCTTACGTGCTGGATATCTGAAATGAAAATGGGGCCGCAATGCGGCCCCATTTCCATGCGTTTGCCAATCAGCTATTAGGCAGCAAACGGCAGGTAATGCTCTTGATGTAGCGGGTTTCGGCAATTGCCGGGTGCACCGGGTGGTCCGGGCCCTGGCCGCCGCGCTCGAGCAGTTGCAGGTTGCGGTCCAGGTGACGAGCGCTGGTCAGCAGGATGTTGTTAAGGTCGTCTTCAGGCAGGTGCATCGAGCACGAGGCGCTGACCAGGATGCCGTCCTTGTTCAACATGCGCATGGCCTGCTCGTTGAGACGGCGGTAGGCCGCTTCGCCGTTTTTCAGGTCTTTCTTGCGCTTGATGAAGGCGGGTGGGTCGGCAATGATCACGTCGAAACGCTCTTCGGCAGCTTTCAGCTCGCGCAGGGCCTCGAACACGTCACCTTCGATGCAGGTCACTTTTTCGCTGATGCCATTGAGTGCGGCGTTACGCTCGACGCCATCCAGGGCAAAGCCCGAGGCATCGACACAGAACACTTCGCTGGCGCCGAATGCGCCTGCCTGCACACCCCAGCCACCGATGTAGCTGAACAGGTCGAGCACGCGCTTGCCTTTGACATAGGGTGCCAGGCGCGCGCGGTTCATGCGGTGGTCGTAGAACCAGCCGGTTTTCTGACCTTCGCGGACCGGCGCTTCGAACTTCACGCCGTTCTCTTCCAGCGCCACCCAGTCGGGTACTTCGCCGTAAACGGTTTCGACGTAGCGCTGCAGGCCTTCGGCATCACGGGCCGCAGAATCGTTCTTGAACAGGATGCCGCTTGGCTTGATCACCTGAACCAGGGCGGCGATCACGTCATCCTTGTGCTGCTCCATGGTGGCCGAGGCCAGCTGTACCACGAGGATATCGAAGAAGCGGTCGACCACCAGGCCTGGCAGCAGGTCGGAGTCGCCGTAGACCAGGCGGTAGCACGGCTGGTCGAACAGGCGCTGGCGCAGGGACAGGGCGACGTTGAGGCGGTGCACCAGCAGCGACTTGTCCAGCGGCAGCTTGATGTCACGCGACAGCAGGCGGGCGCAGATCAGGTTGTTCGGGCTCAGCGCCACGATGCCCAACGGCTTGCCGTTGGCTGCCTCGAGGATCGCCTGCTGGCCGGCCTGCAGGCCTTGCAGCGGGGTCGCGGCGACGTCGACTTCGTTGCTGTAGACCCACAGGTGGCCGGCGCGCAGGCGGCGGTCGGCATTGGCTTTGAGGCGAAGGCTGGGCAGGGACATGACGTCGCTCCGGGAAAAAAGAGCGGGAGTATAACTGGTTGGCCCTGGGATCGGTGCAGGGCACGACAAAGTGTTGGCTTGATCGCCGGCAAGCCAGCTCCTACAGGGGCAGCCTAGACGCGATCCAGTGCTAGAATCTTCCGTCCTCAACGAGTGTGCACGCATGTCCCAAGAACTCAGCGCCGAACAGATCCAGCAAGCCTTGCAAGGCATCACCATTCCGCCGCAACCGCAGATCATGGTCGACCTGCAGTTCGAGCAGTACATGCCCGACCCGGACCTGGACACCATCGCCAAGCTGATTTCCCAGGACCCCGGTCTGTCGGGTGCCTTGCTCAAGCTGGTCAACTCGGCGCACTTCGGCCTGGCCAACAAGATTGGGTCGATCCAGCGTGCGGTCAACCTGCTGGGCAGCCGCTCCATCATCAACCTGATCAACGCCCAGTCGATCAAGGGCGAGATGAGCGACGAGACCATCGTTACCCTCAACCGCTTCTGGGACACCGCCCAGGACGTGGCCATGACCTGCCTGACCCTGGCCAAGCGCACGGGCATCCAGGCGGCAGACGAGGCCTACACCCTTGGGCTGTTCCATGATTGCGGCGTGCCGCTGATGCTCAAGCGCTTCCCCAATTACATGCAGGTGCTGGAAGAGGCCTATGCCAGCGCCAGCGCAGAAACCCGGGTGGTCGATACCGAAAACCGTACCTTCAACACCAACCACTCGGTAGTCGGCTACTTCACGGCCAAGTCGTGGCGACTGCCGGAGCACATCAGCGCGGCCATCGCCAACCACCACAACGCGTTGGCCGTGTTCCGCGAGGAGTCGTCGCGCAATACCCAGAACCAGCTGAAGAACCTGCTGGCGGTACTGAAGATGGCCGAGCACATCTGCGCTTCGTACCGGGTGCTGGGCAACCAGGCCGTCGACCACGAATGGCGTGCGGTCGGCCCGCTGGTACTGGACTACATCGGCTTGTCGGAGTACGACTTCGAGAACCTCAAACAGACCATTCGCGAGCTGGGCGGGCACTGATCCATGCCAGAACTACCCGAAGTCGAGACAACCCGGCGCGGTATTGCGCCACATCTGCAAGGCCAGCGTGTCAGCCGCGTGGTGGTGCGTGACCGGCGCCTGCGCTGGCCGATTCCCGAGGACCTGGACGTGCGACTGTCCGGGCAACGTATCGTCAGCGTCGAGCGGCGTGCCAAGTACCTGTTGATCAATGCCGAGGTGGGCACGCTGATCAGCCACCTGGGCATGTCGGGCAACTTGCGGCTGGTCGAGGTCGGGCTGCCGGCAGGCAAGCACGAGCATGTCGACATCGAGCTGGAGTCGGGGCTGATGCTGCGCTACACCGACCCGCGGCGTTTCGGTGCCATGCTCTGGAGCCTCGACCCGCTGAACCATGAGCTGCTGCTGCGCCTGGGGCCAGAGCCGCTGACCGACCTGTTCGACGGCGGGCGCCTGTTCCAGCTGTCACGCGGGCGGTCGATGGCGGTCAAGCCGTTCATCATGGACAACGCGGTGGTGGTGGGGGTGGGCAACATTTACGCGACCGAAGCACTGTTCGCCGCGGGTATCGACCCCCGGCGGGAAGCAGGCGGGATTTCGCGGGCGCGCTACCTGAAGCTGGCCATCGAGATCAAGCGCGTGCTGGCGGCGGCCATTGAACAGGGCGGGACCACCCTGCGCGATTTCATTGGCGGTGATGGGCAGCCTGGATACTTCCAGCAGGAACTGTTCGTCTATGGGCGCGGCGGGATGCCGTGCAAGCTGTGCGGCACGACGTTGCGCGAGGTGAAGCTGGGGCAGCGGGCGAGCGTGTACTGCCCGCGCTGCCAGCGCTAAGCGTTGCACGGCGCCTTGTAGGAGCGGCCTTGCGTCGCGAAAGGGCTGCGAAGCGGCCCCGGCGATCCACGCATGATGCGCAGATCCCTGGGGCTGCTTCGCAGCCCTTTCGCGACGCAAGGCCGCTCCTACACGCTCAGGCCTTGCCGGTAATTCGGCGATACTTGGCCATCAGCTCATCTTCGGTTTCCGGGTGCGCTTCATCCAGCGGGATGCAGTCGACCGGGCAGACCTGCTGGCACTGCGGCTCGTCGTAGTGACCCACGCACTGGGTGCACAGGTTCGGGTCGATCACGTAGATCTCTTCGCCTTGGGAGATGGCCTCGTTCGGGCACTCGGGTTCGCAGACGTCGCAGTTGATGCAATCGTCGGTGATGATCAGGGACATGGGGACTCCGGCCGGGGCTCTGCGCCCGGGCATGTTCAACGCAATGGGCACAATTGTGCCGCATTCGCGCCCGCAGTGCACGCGGGCGCGATAATCAGGCGCTCGGGCTTACTTCTTGAACCGTTCGGTCAACGCCTCGGCCACGATCGGGTGGACGAACTTGCTGATATCACCGCCAAGCGCGGCGATTTCTCGCACCAACGTCGAGGAAATGAACGAATAACGCTCCGAAGGGGTGAGGAACAGGCTCTCGACGTCGGGCGCCAGTTGCCGGTTCATGTTCGCCAGCTGGAATTCGTATTCGAAGTCCGAAACCGCGCGCAGGCCCCGCAGGAAGACGTTGGCGCCCTGTTCCTTGGCGAAGTGCGCCAGCAGCGAAGAGAAGCCGATGACCTCGACATTGGGCAGGTGCTGGGTGACCTCACGGGCCAGCGCCACCCGCTGCTCCAGGGGGAACAGGGGGTTTTTCTTCGGGCTGGCCGCCACCGCGATGATCACGTGGTCGAAAAGCCGCGAGGCGCGTTCGACCAGGTCGCCATGGCCTTTGGTAATGGGGTCGAAAGTACCCGGGTACAACACTCGGTTCATCGCGTCATCCTGGCTGGAGTGCGTTGGGGAGTCGGATGGTAGCGCAGCGATTGCGCCCGGCCAAGTCATCCGGCCGGCTGATGGCACTATAGACAGGCGCCGTATTCGTTGTCATGCACTGTGTGCCAGGCGGGCGACCAGGGCATCGCTGAGCTTTGCGCTCAGGGCGTACACCGACAATTGAGGGTTGGCGCCGATGCTGGTGGGGAACAGCGAACCGTCATGAATCGACAGGTTTTCCAGCTGATGATGGCGGCCCAGGCTGTCGCACACCGCCTGGCGCGGGTCTTCGCCCATGGCGCAGCCGCCCATGACATGGGCGCTGCCCAGGCGGGTACGGAACAGCTCCAGGTCCAAGCCGTCGATCATGCCTAGCGTCTGCGCCAGGTCGGTCGTGGCACGGGCATCGCTGTGCAGCGGGGTAACGTGGGTGGCGCCCGCGGCGAACTGGATCTGCGCCATGCTGCGGTAGGCCCGGCGCAGGCCATCGCGCAAGTAGTCGCTGACCGGGTAGTCGAGCACCGGGGAACCATCGCCACGCAACGCCACCGTGCCACCCGGGCTTTGCGGGTGGAAACCGTCCCGCAGCAGCGCAAGCATGACGTGGGTGTGCGGCAGTTCGGCCATGCGCTGGGCATTGTCGGTGCCATGGCCGCCGAGCAAGGTGCTGGCCAGGGCCGGGTGCAGGGGCGGCACTTCCAACTTGTAGCCCACTGCGCCGTCGACGCCGTCCTGCCAC
This sequence comes from Pseudomonas sp. NPDC089396, assembly GCF_044749545.1. Classification (NCBI taxonomy): domain Bacteria; kingdom Pseudomonadati; phylum Pseudomonadota; class Gammaproteobacteria; order Pseudomonadales; family Pseudomonadaceae; genus Pseudomonas; species Pseudomonas sp. NPDC089396. Next base: position 71,758 of record NZ_JBIVIC010000005.1, read on the forward strand.
TGGAAGTGGTCGCTGTAGATGGACTGCGGGGCGCCATGGAAGGGGTCGATACGTTCGTCGAAGCGCGCCGCGCTGAAATTCACCAGATGCAGGAAGGTGCGCTTGCCCAGGCGGTCGTGGGGGTCGGGCGCCTTGGAGCGCAGCAGCATGGCGGGGCTGTTGATGCCGCCGCCGGCGAGGATGTAGTGCCGAGCGCGAACCCTGATGCTTCGCCCCGTTGGCTGTATTCCTTGGGCATCCAGGGCTTGGCAGTGCAACAGGGCAATGCGTTCGCCGTCGTGCTCGAAGCGCTCGGCACGCGCGAGGTACAGCAGCTCGCCACCGTTTTCGAGCAGGGCGGGAATGCGCGTGACCAGCATTGACTGCTTGGCGTTGACCGGGCAGCCCATGCCGCAATAGCCGAGGTTCCAGCAACCCCGCACATTGCGCGGGATCACCGCCCAGCGGTAGCCGAGCTGCTCGCAACCGCGGCGCAGCACCTCGTTGTTGGCGTTGGGCGGCATGGCCCAGGGGCTGATGCCCAGCTCTTGTTCGATACGCTCGAACCAGGGGCGCATTTCAGCTTCGCCCAGGCCTTTCACATCGTGCGCCGTGGCCCAGTGGGCCAAGGTCTGCGCTGGCGTGCGAAAGCTCGAAGTCCAGTTGACCAGCGTCGTTCCGCCCACCGCCCGGCCCTGCAGGATGGTGATGGCGCCATCCTTGCTCATCCTGCCCAGGCCTTCCTGATACAGGCTGGCATAGGCTTCGCTCTCCAGCAGGTGGAAGTCGCTGCTGGTTTTCAGGGGGCCTTCCTCGATCAGCAGCACCTTGTAGCCTGCAGCGCTGAGGATCTGCGCGCTGGTGGCGCCGCCTGCGCCGCTACCGATCACGGCAATGTCGGCCTGCAGGGTGAGGTCGTGCTCCAGGCGTGAGCCGTCGCGGGCTTTCCAGCCGCGTTCGAGGCCTTGGCGAAACGGGTCGATGACAGGCATTGGCAGGGCTCTTGTCGTGGGTCAGATTTTCGGCGGGCCGGGGTAGCCACAGGCCGCCCAGGCTTCCGGGCGCTCGTACCAGGCCATCTGCAGCAGTTGCAGCAGCGAGGCGTGGCCCATGCGCAGCAGGTTCAGCGAACTGTCCTGCCAGCGCTGCAGAAACGCCGTCACCTGATCCGCGCCGGCCTGCTCCCAGGCGCCCCATATGCCCGTCAACGGCCCTCGGGTCAGGGGCAGGCTGAGCACATCGAACAGTTGCCGGGTGAGCTTGAGCATTTCCGGGGACAGCGCTGCCAGCTTGTGGTCGAGGCTGTGCAGCACCAGCACGTCGCTGGCCGCCGTCCCGGCGAGCACCACCGGGATCATGGCGCGCAGCAGTGGCAGGTCGTCGGCGCGCAGTACCTGATAGCCACTGGCAGGCGCCTGGGGGCTGCAACCGACCAGGCTGGCGGTGGCCAGGAAGGCGCTTGCGCCCAGGCTGAAACGCAGCAAGTCGCGGCGATGCATGGTGCAGGTCTCAGCGGATGAACAGTTTGTAGACCAGGCGCTGCAAGGCCTTGCCATACGGTGGGTAGATCAGGCGCGCCGCATTCAGGCGCTGCTTGGCAAGCACTGCCTTGGCCTTGCTGAAGGTCAGGAAGCCCTCGTGGCCGTGGTAGTGGCCCATGCCGGAAGGGCCGATGCCGCCGAAGGGCAAGTCATCCTGGGCCACATGCAGCAGGGTGTCGTTGAGGCATACGCCGCCCGAATGGCTGTGCTGCAGCACATGTTCCTGCTCGGCACGGGCGTAGCCAAAGTAGTACAGCGCCAAGGGGCGTGGGCGCTGGTTGATGTAGGCCAGCGCATCGTCGAGGCTGTCGTAGGGGACCAGCGGCAGCAGTGGGCCGAAGATCTCGTCCTGCATGACGTGCATGTCGTCGTTCACCTGCAGCAGCAGGTGCGGCGGCAAGCGCCGGCCCTGGCGCGGCTCGTCGGGGTACAGGTCGACTACCCGTGCACCCTTGGCGCGGGCGTCGTCCAGCAGCTGCTGCAGGCGCTGCAACTGTCGTGGGTTGATGATGGCGCTGTAGTCGGGATTCTCGGCAATACGTGGGTAGAGACGGTGAACCGCGTTGCTGTAGGCATCGCTGAAGGCTTCGAGGCGCTCGCGGGGCACCAGTACGTAGTCGGGGGCCACGCAAGTCTGGCCGGCGTTGAGGGTCTTGCCGAAAGCGATGCGCTCGGCGGCAGCGTCCAGCGGTACGCTGGCCGAAACGATGGCCGGCGATTTGCCGCCCAGCTCGAGCGTCACCGGGGTCAGGTTTTGCGCGGCGGCCAGCATGACCTGGCGACCGACGCTGGTGGCGCCGGTGAACAGCAGGTGATCGAAGGGCAGCCTGGCGAATGCCTGGCCCACCGCCACTTCGCCCAGCACCACGCTGACCAGGTCCTCAGGGAACACCCGCTCCAGCAAGGCCTTCAGCGTCTGGGCACTGGCCGGCGTGGCCTCGCTGAGCTTTAGCATGACTCGATTGCCCGCGGCCAGGGCGCAGGTCAGCGGACCGATGGCGAGGAACAACGGGTAGTTCCACGGCACGATGATGCCCACCACCCCCAGCGGCTGATACAGCACACGCGCACTGGCGGGCTGGAAGGCCAGGCCGACGGCTCTTCTGGCTGGGCGCATCCATCGCCGCAGGTGGCGCTCGGCATGACGGATACCTTGTACAGACGGCAGCAGCTCGGCCAGCAAGGTTTCATCTGCGCTGCGCCCGGAGAAATCCGTGTCGATGGCTTCGATCAGTTGCTGCTGATCCGTCAGCAACGCTTCGCGCAAGCTTTTCAGCCACTGTCGCCGTTGCGCCGCCGGTGGCATCGGGTTGCCGGCGAACGCCTTGCGCTGGGCGGCGAACGTCGCTTCCAGGTCGGTGTCGGAATGCACAGGAGGCAAGGCGATAGGCGAGGTCACGGTGGCATCCCCTCTGGGTTGAGAATGTCTAGAGCCTATACTCTAATTTGTACCATGGTGCGATTTTTTTCCCGGTACCGAGCGGTGCATCCGGGGCGTGTTACACCGTAAGATGAGCCATTACCGAAAGCCTTCAGACTGGGAGCTGAGCATGGCCCCGCGCATGAAGACCCGCGAACGCATCGTGCAGAACAGCCTGGAGCTGTTCAACCAGCAGGGCGAGCGCAGCGTCAGTACCAACCACATTGCCGCGCACATGGAAATGTCGCCCGGCAACCTGTACTACCACTTCCCCAACAAGCAGGCGATCATCGCGCTGCTGTTCAGCCAGTACGAAGAGCTGGTGGACAGCTTCCTGCGCCCGCCGCAGGGGCGCGTGGCCACGGTGGAAGACAAGCGCTTCTACCTCAAGGCGCTGCTGGCGGCGATGTGGAACTACCGCTTCCTGCACCGCGATCTGGAGCACCTGCTGGACAGCGACGCCGAGCTCGCCGCCCGTTACCGGCGTTTTTCCGAGCGGTGCCTGCGCCAGGGCCAGGCGATCTACCGCGGTTTCGTCGATGCCGGCATCCTGGCCATGGAGCCTGCGCAGATCGAATCGCTGACCATCAACGCCTGGATCGTGCTGACGTCCTGGGTCCGTTTTCTCAGTACCACGCGCGAGCATTCCGCCCACCTGGGTGAAGAAGCCTTCAAGCGTGGCGTCTATCAGGTGTTGGTGCTGGAGCTCGGCTTCGTTACCAATAGCGCGCGCAGTGCCGTGGACGCGTTGTGCCAGGAATTCCATGTTCCCTTCAACCAGGCCCTGGAACAGTAACCAGGGTCTTCGTGCCATCGATCAGGAGATTGTCATGCCCCTTGCGCAATTGATCACCCCGCAGCAGCTGGCCGAGCGTCTGGACTCGCCCAAACTGGTGATCCTGGATTGTCGTTTTGCCCTGGAGGATGCGGATTACGGCCAGCGTAGTTATGCCGAGGGGCATATCGCCGGGGCGCACTTTGCCGACCTGGAAAGGGATTTGAGCGGTCCGGTGAGCAAGGGACGAACCGGTCGCCACCCGTTGCCCGATCCGCAGCGTCTGGTCGAGCGTTTGCGCGAGTGGGGGCTGGACGACGACAGCGAGGTGGTGCTCTACGACGATGGCCCCGGTGCCTTTGCCGCACGTGCCTGGTGGCTGTTGGTGTGGCTGGGCAAGCGCAGTGACGTGTCCATTCTCGAGGGTGGCCTCAAGGCCTGGCACGCGGCGCATCTACCGTTGAGCCTCGATGCGCCGGTCAAGCGAGAGGGTTCGTTCAACGGCAAGCCGGACCCCAAGCTTTTGATCGATGCCGAGCACCTGCTCAAGCGTCTGGGCACCCCCGAGCTGACCTTGATCGATGCGCGTGCCTTGCCGCGGTTTCGCGGTGAAGTGGAGCCGATCGACCCGGTTGCCGGGCATATTCCGGGTGCGCAATGTGCAGCTTTTACCGACAACCTGGACGCGGAAGGGCGTTTCCTGACGCCGGAGCAGCTCAAGCAGCGCTTTGCTGAAAAGCTCGCCGGGCGCGAGCCCGAGCAGTTGGTCGCGTATTGCGGGTCGGGGGTAACGGCCTGCCATAACCTGTTCGCCCTGGCGTTGGCGGGGTATCCACTGGGTCGGTTGTATGCCGGGTCGTGGAGCGAGTGGATCAATGATCCGAAGCACGGTGTGGCGACGGGCGAGTAAACAGGTCTGGCCTCATCGCCGGCAAGCCGGCTCCCACAGAGACTCCACCGTTTTCAGGGGCATCTGTGGGAGCCGGCTTGCCGGCGATGAGGCCAGTCGAGTTCTATCTGCCCTCGACCAGCCATTGCGGAATCCGCCGCTCCAGGTAGTAAGCCGGATTGCGCAGGCTGCCCTCGACAAACCCCACGTGCCCACCGCGGGCATGCAGTTCGAAATGCGTCTGAGGTGCCAGCTCGCTGACCGTGGGCAGGCTGTGGCCGGATACGAAAGGGTCATCAACGGCGTGGATGATCAGCGTTGGCGTGCGGTTTTCCCCCAGGTAATAACGGCTCGATGACCGGCGATAGTAGTCGTGGGCATCGCTGAAACCGTTGAGCGGCGCAGTGACCTTGCCGTCGAAGTCCCAAAAGGTACGCAAGTTGCGCAACGGCCCCAGGCGGTCAAGTGCAGCCAGGCCCTCATGATGCCCCTGCGCACGGAAGTGCTGCTGCTTCGACTGCACATACGCCATCATCTCGCGCATGAAATGGGCCTGATAGACCTTGGAAAAACCTTGCCCGATACGGTCGGCGCACTGGTCGAGGCGAAAGGGCACCGAAACCGCCACCGCCGCTTCCAGCTGGCTGGCACAACCGCTTTCGCCCAAGTACTTGAGCAGTACATTGCCGCCCAGCGAATAACCCACGGCATACAGCGGCGCCAGTGGCCGTTCGGCGCGCAGGTGGGCGACCACCTCGGCCAGGTCCTCGCTGGCGCCGGAATGGTAGCTGCGGGCCAGCAGGTTGGGCTCGCCCGAGCAGCCGCGCCAGTTCACCGCCACGCTGGCCCAGCCACGCGCCTGCAACGCCTGCTGCAAGCCTTTGACATAGGGGGAGTGGGACGAGCCGGTCAGGCCATGCAGCACCAGCACCAGCGGCGCATCGGCCAGGTGCGGGCCATGCCAGTCGAGGTCGAGGAAGTCGCCATCGGCCAGCCACAGGCGCTCGCGGTTGCGCTCGAGCGCAGGCAGCTTTCGCCACAGCGGGCCCCACAGGGTCTGCAAGTGGGGGTTGGACAGGCCGATGGCCGGGCGGAAGGTGGCAGTGAGACTGGGCATGCTGGGCGACTCGTGTTGTGCCTGCCTAGAGTGCCATGAAACCTCACCGCCGTATCTGCGCTATTGGTCGGTTGAGCTCCGTTGCCACAGTGCGTAGTGCACCTGGCCGGTCTTCTTCTCGCGGTGCAGGCGCCAGTTGCCCGGCAGTTGAAGGGTCGAAGGGGCCGCTTCGCTTTCGGTGTAGATCCAGGCCTGGTCGCGCAGCCACTGGTTCTGCTCCAGCAGGTTGCAGGTGTTGGCCAGCAGGTCCTGGTGGAACGGCGGGTCGAGGAACACCAGGTCGAACTGCTGCTTGGCCGGGCCTTGCAGGTAGCGCAGGGCGTCGGTCTGCAGGATCTGCCCGCGCGGGCAGCGCAGCAGTTCCAGGTTGTTCTTCAGGTTACCGATCGCTGCCGGGTTGCTGTCCAGCGCCACGGCATCCTCGGCGCCGCGGGACAATGCCTCGAGCACCAGGGCGCCGCTGCCGGTGAAGGCATCCAGCACCCGGGCGCCTTCGATATGAGGCGCCAGCCAGTTGAACAGGGTTTCGCGCACGCGGTCGGGCGTTGGCCGCAGGCCTTCGCCTTCCGGTACCGCCAGACGGCGGCTGCGCCATTCGCCGGCGATGATGCGCAGGTGACCCTGGCCCTTGCTTTGGCCCGATTGGGGGCGGGCGGGAGGGTTGGATCTAGGCATTAGTGCTCCGGTACGCCGAGCGCTTGCTCGGCAGGTTTGTCAGTGGGGGCTGGCAGCGGTTTCTGCTGCACGCTTGGGCCAACGGTGACGATCACCAGCTTGTCGGCTGCCAGGTGTTTGTTCATGGCTGTCTTGACCTGCTCGACCGTCAGCGCCTGGGACTGCTGCATGAAGTCCTCCAGCCAGGTCAGCGGCAGGTTGTAGAAGCCGATGGCGCCCAGTTGGCCGACGATGCTCGCATTGCTGGCGTTGGACAGCGGGAAGCTGCCGGCCAGTTCGCGCTTGGCGTCGTCCAGCTCTTGCTGGGTCGGACCGTTTTTCAGGTAATCGGCAAGAATATCCTCAACCAGCTTGAGCGTGCCTTCGCTGAGCTCGGCACGGGTCTGCAGATTGATCATGAACGGGCCGCGCACCTGCATCGGGCTGAATACCGAGTACACGCCATAGGTCAGGCCGCGTTTTTCCCGTACTTCACTCATCAAGCGCGTGCCGAAGGCGCCGCCGCCGAGAATCTGGTTGCCCAGCGACAGGGCTGGCCAGTCCGGGTCCTGGCGGTCGATGCCGAGCTCGGCGAGCATCAGGTGCGTCTGCTTGCTCGGGAAGTCGATGTGGGTGATGCCTGCCTTGGGCGCTACCGGTTGGGCCGGTGCCGCCAGTGCCGGGCCTTTCGGCAGGGCGGCGGATACCTGGGCGGCAACGGCTTCGGCTTCCTCGCGGCTGAGGTCGCCGACCAGGGCGATCACGGCGTTGCCGGCAGCATAGGCCTTGGCGTGGAAGGCGCGCAGTTGTTCCAGGGTGATGCCCGGGATGCTCTCGGCAGTGCCATCGCTGGGCTGGCCGTAGGGGTGGTCGCCGTAGAGCTTGGCGAACAGGGCCTTGCCGCCGATCTTGCCGGGGTTCTGCTTTTCATACTCGAAGCCGGCCAGCAGCTGGTTCTTGATGCGTTTGAGCGCGTCTTCCGGGAAGGTCGGCTGGCCGGCCACCTCGGCGAACAGCTTGAGCGCGGGCTCGCGTTTGTCCTTGGCGCTCAGGCTGCGCAGCGAGGCCACGGCCATGTCGCGGTAGGACCCGTTGCCAAAGTCCGCGCCGAGGCCCTCGAAGCCTTCGGCAATGGCGGTCACATCCTTGCCGGCCACGCCCTCGTTGAGCATGGCGTTGGTCAGGCTGGCCAGGCCGGGCGTCTTGCCGTCCTGGCTGCTGCCTGCGGCGAAGGTCACGCGCAGGTCGAACATCGGCAGCTCGCGGGCCTCGACGAACAGCACCCGGGCGCCTTCGGCGGTGGTCCAGTTCTGGATGTTCAGCTGACGCCGGCTCGGTGCCTTGCCGTCCAGTTCGGCCAGCGATTGCAGGGTGTTGGCCGAGCGTGCGGCGCTGCTGTCGGCCTCGGAGTGAGCCGGGCGCGCCAGGACGGCGGCCACTGCCACCACCAGCGCGATGATGCCCGCGCCGATCAGGGTGTAACGTGGTGCGCTGCGATCACTCATGAGCGGACTCCTCGGGCAGTACATGGGCAACGCTCAGGCGTTCGCGGGTGAAGTAGGTGCGTGCAGCGTTCTGGATATCCTCGGGGGTGACGCGCTTGAGTTCGTCCAGCTCGCTGTCGATCAACTTCCAGGACAGGCCAACGGTTTCCAGCTGGCCAATGGTCGTGGCCTGGCTGCTGATCGAGTCACGGTCGTAGACCAGGCCGGCAATCACCTGGGCGCGCACGCGCTCCAGCTCTTCGGCGCTGGGCGGGGCGGTCTTGAGTTCGTCGAGCAGCTGCCAGACGCCTTTTTCCACATCGGCCAGGGTTTTCTGCTTCTGCACGTTCGGCGTGGCCGAGATCAGGAACAGGCTGTCGCCGCGGGTAAAGGCGTTGTAGCTGGACGAGGCGCCGGCCACCAGTTCTTGACCACGTTCCAGGCGCGCCGGCAGGCGGGCGCTGTAGCCGCCGTCGAGCAACGCCGAGATCAGCCGCAGGGCGTGCACGGTGCGTGGATCCTTGGCAGTGGCCAGGCCAGGCACGTTGAAGCCGTAGATCAGGCTCGGCAGTTGGGTGCGCACGTGCAGGGTCAGCTGGCGCCGGCCGGGTTCGGCCAGCTCCAGTGGCAGCTTGGCCGGTGGCACGCTGCGCTTGGGGATGGCGCCGAAGTACTTCTGTGCCAGGCCCTTGACCTCATCGGCGGTGACATCGCCGACCACCACCAGGGTGGCATTGTTCGGTGCGTACCAGGACTCGTACCATTGGCGCAGCTCCTCGACCTTCATGCGTTCGAGGTCAGCCATCCAGCCGATGGTCGGTGTGTGGTAACCACTGGCCGGGTAGGCCATGGCGCGGAACAGCTCGAAGGCTTTGGAACTGGGCTGATCGTCGGTGCGCAGGCGGCGCTCTTCCTTGATCACTTCGATTTCGCGGGCGAACTCGTCAGCCGGCAGGCGCAGGCTGGCCAGGCGGTCGGCCTCCAGCTCGAAGGCCACCGGCAGGCGGTCACGGGCCAGGACCTGGTAGTAGGCGGTGTAGTCGTCGCTGGTAAAGGCGTTCTCTTCCGCGCCAAGGTCACGCAGGATGCGTGAGGCCTCGCCGGGGCCGATCTTGGCGCTACCCTTGAACATCATGTGCTCGAGCGCGTGGGACAAGCCGGTCTGGCCCGGCGTCTCGTAGCTGGAGCCGACTTTGTACCAGATCTGCGAAACCACCACCGGCGCGCGGTGATCCTCTCGCACGACCACTTTGAGGCCGTTGTCGAGGATGAACTCGTGGGTGGGTTGCACATCAGCGGCGAAAGCCATGAGTGGCAGGCAGAGCGTGCTGAACAGCAGGCCAGCGGCGCGGCGGGCTAGAGCATTCATAAGGTGTTTAACCTGTTCGGCGGCCCGCAGGGTTTAGCGTCGGCGGGCCAGGAGGTGCTAGGATACTGATCCGGTTGCCTGGCGACCATGCCTGTCGCCGTTCTGGCCCCCAGGCCCATTTAGACAAAACATTGCGCATGAACCAGCCGGATTCAAAATAGTCTGTTCTGCGTTTAGAGAATTCCCGATGCGCCACTGCTGGCCCATCGCTACCCTGAGATAGCCGTCTTCCATGTTTGGTTCCAACGACGACAAAAAAGCGCCGGCCGAGGCTGGCGAGAAAAAAGGCCTGTTCAGCTGGTTTCGCAAGAAGCCGCAGCAACCTGTCGCCGAACAGCCACAAACGCCTGAAGCTCAAGCTGCCGAGCCGGTAGCCGCGCAGCCCACCGTCGAGCTGCCAGAAGCCGCTCCGGCAGCGCCGACGGTTGCCGAAGCCCCTGCTGCCCCTGCTGCTCCTGAGGCGCCGCGCACAGTGCAGTATGCGCCGATAGCGGCCCCTGAGCCTGTGCCAGTCACTGTCCCTGCGCCAGCCGCCATTCCTGAGCCTGTACACCAGGCCCCTGTGGAAGCGGGCTTGCCCGCGAATGCGGAGCCTGCCCCAGCACAGGTCGAAAGCCCGACGCCGGTCGTTGCAGCCCCTGAAATCCCGGTTGCTCGCCCCGTTGAGCCGCCCGTCAGCAACCTGGTTCTGCCCGTTGCCGAAGAGCCTGTCGCCCTGGTCCCGGACCTCGAGCCCAAGGCTCCGCCAGCGATTCCTGAGCGCCCGGCGCCAGAGCCCGTCGCTACCGTAGCTGCGGCCCCGGCAGTCGTAGAGCCTGTAGTCGCGGCTCCAGCCGTCATCGAGCCTGATCCGGCCCCGCTGGTCGCTGCCCCTGCCGCCACCGAACAGTCCAAGCCCGGCTTCTTCGCCCGCCTCAAGCAAGGCCTGTCGAAGACCAGCGCCAGTATCGGCGAGGGCATGGCCAGCCTGTTCCTGGGCAAGAAGGTCATCGATGACGACCTGCTCGACGAGATCGAAACCCGCCTGCTGACCGCCGATGTCGGCGTGGAAGCCACCTCGGCCATCGTCCAGAACCTGACCCAGAAGGTCGCCCGCAAGCAGCTCGCCGATGCCGACGCCCTGTACAAGTCGCTGCAGGAAGAACTGGCCGCGCTGCTGCGCCCGGTCGAGCAGCCGCTGAAGGTCGAAGCGCAGAACAAGCCTTACGTGATCCTCGTGGTCGGTGTGAACGGCGCCGGCAAGACCACCACCATCGGCAAGCTGGCCAAGAAACTGCAGCTCGAAGGCAAGAAGGTCATGCTGGCCGCTGGCGACACCTTCCGTGCCGCCGCTGTCGAGCAGCTGCAAGTGTGGGGCGAGCGCAACCAGATCCCGGTGATCGCCCAGCACACCGGTGCCGACTCCGCCTCGGTGATCTTCGACGCCGTACAAGCCGCCAAGGCCCGTGGCGTCGATGTGCTGATCGCCGACACTGCCGGCCGCCTGCACACCAAGGACAACCTGATGGAAGAGCTGAAAAAGGTCCGTCGGGTCATTGGCAAGCTCGATGCCGAGGCACCGCATGAGGTGTTGCTGGTGCTTGACGCCGGGACCGGACAGAACGCCATCAGCCAGGCCAAGTACTTCAACCAGAGCGTCGAACTGACCGGCCTGGCCCTGACCAAGCTGGACGGCACTGCCAAGGGTGGGGTGATCTTCGCCCTGGCCAAGCAGTTCAACATCCCGATCCGCTTCATCGGTGTCGGTGAGGGTATCGACGACCTGCGCACCTTCGAAGCCGAGCCGTTCGTCAAGGCTCTGTTCGCCGAGCGAGAGCACCCATGATCCGATTCGAACAGGTTGCCAAGCGCTATCCCAACGGCCATGTCGGCTTGCATGAGCTGAGTTTCCGGGCGCGCCGGGGCGAATTCCTGTTCGTCACCGGCCATTCCGGCGCCGGCAAGAGCACCTTGCTGCGCCTGCTGCTGGCCATGGAACGCCCGACCAGCGGTAAGTTGCTGCTGGCGGGGCAGGACCTGGGGCAGATCAGCAATGCACAGATCCCGTTCCTGCGCCGACAGATCGGGGTGGTGTTCCAGAACCATCAGCTGCTGTTCGACCGCACGGTGTTCAACAACATCGCCTTGCCGCTGCAGATTCTCGGCCTGTCCAAGGCCGAGATCACCAAGCGGGTGGATTCGGCGCTGGAGCGTGTATCGCTGGTCGACAAGGGCGACCTGTTCCCGGCCGACCTGTCCACCGGCCAGCAGCAGCGGGTCGGTATCGCCCGGGCCATCGTCCACCAGCCAGCCTTGCTGCTGGCCGACGAACCCACCGGTAACCTTGACCCGCGCCTGGCCGCGGAAATCATGGGCGTGTTCGAAGACATCAACCGCCTGGGTACCACGGTTTTGATTGCCAGCCACGACCTGGCACTGATCGCGCGCATGCGCCACCGCATGCTGACCTTGCAGCGCGGCCGTCTGATCGGCGATGGGGAGGCCGGGCAATGAGCAATGCACGTACACCGAAGGTTTCCGAACGGGTCGCACCGAAACCTGCCGATCCGCAGCCCGCGAAGAACAAGCGCGGCGAACATGACGATGATGGCCCGGACTTCCGCACCCTGTTGCACGCCTGGCTGGAAAGCCACCGTGCCAGCCTGGCCGACAGCCTGCGCCGGCTGGGCAAGCAGCCGATCGGCAGCTTTTTCACCTGCCTGGTCATGGCGGTAGCCTTGAGCATGCCCATGGGGCTGTCGCTGCTGCTGAAGAACGTCGAGAAGCTCGGCGGCTCCTGGCAGCGTGCGGCGCAAATCTCGCTGTACCTGAAGCTCGATGCGGGCAGCAAGGAAGGCGAGGCCCTGCGCGACGAGATCAAAGGCATGCCGGGCGTGGCAGATGCCCAGTACGTCAGCCGCGAGCAGGCGCTCGAAGAATTCCAGCAGCAATCCGGGCTGGGTGAGGCATTGCGCGAACTCCCCGACAACCCGCTGCCCGGCGTGGTGGTGGTAACCCCGAGCGAAGTCGACAAGCCGGCGCTCGAGGCGCTGCGTCAACGCCTGGCCGAGCTGCCGCGCGTCGAGAATGCACAGCTTGACCTGGTATGGGTCGAGCGCCTGGCGGCGATTCTCAAACTGGGCGACCGGTTCGTGTTCGGCCTGGCGGTCATGCTGATTTCGGCCTTGCTGTTAGTAATCGGTAACACAATTCGTCTACATATTGAAAACCGTCGCGTCGAGATCGAGGTGATCAAGCTGGTAGGCGGCACCGACAGCTATGTACGCCGGCCTTTCCTGTACATGGGGGCCTTGTACGGGCTGGGTGCGGGCATGCTGGCCTGGGGGATTCTGGCGTTTGGCCTGAACTGGCTGAACGAGGCCGTGGTAGGGCTGTCCGGGCTGTATGACAGCGACTTCGCCCTGGGCGGAGTGCCAGCATCCGATGGTCTGTCGCTCTTGATCGGGGCGGTGCTGTTGGGGTATATCGGTGCATGGATCGCGGTGGCCCGTCACTTGAACGAGTTGGCACCACGATAGTTTTTTCGTGCCAGCATTGACATTTTTTTCATTTTGGAACTTGTACCGTCGTTCCGGGTCAATGTTGGCAGCGCTCACAAGGCGCGAGTCTAGTAAGTCGGAGGTTCTTGAATGACCACATCGTTGCAACCTGCCTATGCCCTGGTACCTGGTGCGAACCTGGAAGCCTATGTGCACACGGTCAACAGCATCCCGCTGCTGACTGTCGAGCAGGAGCGTGATCTGGCCGAGCGTCTCTACTATGAGCAGGATCTTGAGGCCGCTCGGCAAATGGTGATGGCCCACCTGCGTTTCGTCGTACATATCGCCCGTAGCTATGCAGGCTACGGCCTGGCCCAGGCCGACCTGATCCAGGAAGGCAACGTTGGCCTGATGAAAGCGGTCAAGCGCTTCAACCCGGAAATGGGTGTGCGCCTGGTGTCCTTCGCAGTGCACTGGATCAAGGCCGAGATTCACGAGTTCATCCTGCGCAACTGGCGTATCGTCAAAGTGGCCACCACCAAGGCCCAGCGCAAGCTGTTCTTCAATCTGCGCAGCCAGAAGAAACGCCTGGCCTGGTTGAACAATGACGAAGTGCATCGCGTGGCGGAAAGCCTTGGCGTCGAGCCACGTGAAGTGCGCGAGATGGAAAGCCGCCTGAGTGGCCAGGACATGGCCTTCGACCCGGCAGCCGAAGCGGACGATGACAGCGCCTTCCAGTCGCCTGCGCATTACCTGGAAGACCACCGTTACGACCCGGCCGTGCAGCTGGAAGACGCGGACTGGAGTGACAACTCCACCAGCAACCTGCATGAAGCACTGCAGGGCCTGGATGAGCGTAGCCGTGACATCCTCTACCAGCGCTGGCTGGCGGAAGAAAAGGCAACGCTGCATGAGCTGGCGGACAAGTACAGTGTTTCGGCTGAGCGTATTCGCCAGCTGGAGAAGAATGCGATGAACAAGGTCAAGGCATTGATCGCGGTCTGACCGCTGCCTGGCTGTACTGAGAAGCCGCTGGCCCATGTGGGGTCGGCGGCTTTTTTGTATTGGCTTTACTGGCCCTATCGCCGGCAAGCCGGCTCCCACAGGGACACCACTTACTGTCAGGCAGTGGGATACCTGTGGGAGCCGGCTTGCCGGCGATAGGGCCAGAACAGTCAGTAAATCAGCTCAAGGCCTGCGCGAAGCATCCAGTTGCATCAGGTAACCAGGCCCGCCCAGCTGGCTCATCTGCCGGCGAATCCAGCCCGCGCGGCTCGCTACATAGGCGCTCGGCCGGCTGGCACTCCACTTGATCGGGCTTGGCAGCACGGCCGCCAGTTGTGCCGCCTGTTGCCGATTCAGCCGGCTTGCATCGATACCGAAGTGGTACTGCGCCGCCGCCTGGGCACCGAATACGCCTTTGCCCCATTCCGCACTGTTCAGGTAGACCTCAAGGATGCGCTCCTTCGACCAGAACAGCTCGATCAGCGCCGTGAACCAGGCCTCCAGCCCCTTGCGCAACCAGCTGCGCCCGGACCACAGGAACAGGTTCTTGGCCACCTGCTGGGTCAGCGTACTGGCGCCGCGAATGCTGCGGCCGCGTTCGTTGTAGGCCAGCGCCGCCTGGATGGCCGGGATATCGAAGCCCCAGTGCGTGGCGAACTTCTGGTCTTCACCGGCAATGACCGCGACCTTGAGCTCGTCGGAGATATTCTCCCAAGGCTCCCAGTCGCGCTGCAGGTCGATGGGCTCGCCACTCACCCACGATTGCACCTTGCGCTCGACCATCAATGCCGTGCCAGGTGGCGGCACCCAGCGAAACACCAGCACCAGTACGATGCTGCCGGCAGCGAACCAGAGCAGGGCGCGGGCGAAGCGGCGGATGATCGATGAAAGCATGGCGATGGCTTGGCCGGACCGGTGGAAGGGGCCATTATACAGACCCGATCCAAGGAGTCGTCCCATGCTTCGCAGCTTCCTGATGCTCGCCGCCTTTTTCGGTTTTACCGGTGTCGCCCTGGGCGCGTTCGCCGCCCACGGCCTGAAAAACCGGCTGACAGCGGAGTACCTGGCAATCTTTCACACCGGTGTGACCTACCAGTTGGTGCATGCCCTGGCGATCTTCGGTGTGGCTGTACTGGCGGCGCACTTGCCAGGACGTCTGGTAGGCTGGGCCGGCGGCCTGTTCGCCCTGGGCATCGTGCTGTTTTCCGGCAGCCTGTACCTGCTGACCCTCAGCGGGCTGGGCAAGCTGGGCATCATCACCCCCATTGGCGGCCTGTGCTTGCTCGCCGGTTGGCTGTGCCTGGGCCTGGCGGCCTGGCGCCTGGGCTGACCAAACGGTCCACAATCGCGACTAATGGCTCCCGTCGCCCTTGGGTAAAGGTGTTGTTCGGCGCTAGAATGCGGGCCCCAAAGAACGATGGTGGCCGTGCGCATGCGCATTCAACTGAACGGTGAACCTTACGAAGTACCCGCTGGCGAAAGCGTCGCGGCCCTGCTGACGCGTCTGGAGCTGACTGGGCGCCGGGTGGCGGTGGAACTCAACCTGGATATCGTGCCGCGTAGCCAGCACGACAGCACGCAGCTGAACGAAGGCGACCAGGTCGAAGTGGTCCACGCCATCGGTGGCGGTTGATTCCGCCGGCGATTCACCTGCAAGCCCAGCAACCTTTTCCCGAGGAACAACGATGAGCAACGTTCGTAGCGACAAGCCCTTCACCCTGGCCGGGCGTACTTTCCAGTCGCGCCTGCTGGTCGGCACCGGCAAGTACCGTGACATGGAAGAAACCCGCCTGGCCATCGAGGCCTCGGGTGCCGAAATCGTCACCGTCGCCGTGCGCCGCACCAACCTCGGCCAGAACCCAGGCGAGCCGAACCTGCTCGACGTGTTGCCGCCGGACCGCTACACCATCCTGCCGAACACTGCTGGCTGCTATGACGCGGTCGAAGCCGTGCGCACCTGCCGCCTGGCCCGTGAGCTGCTCGATGGCCACAACCTGGTCAAGCTGGAAGTCCTGGCCGACCAGAAAACCCTGTTCCCCAACGTGATCGAAACCCTCAAGGCCGCCGAAGTGCTGGTCAAGGACGGTTTCGACGTGATGGTCTACACCAGCGATGACCCGATCATTGCCCGTCAGCTGGCCGAAGCCGGCTGCATTGCGGTGATGCCGCTGGCCGGCCTGATCGGCACCGGCCTGGGTATCTGCAACCCGTACAACCTGCAGATCATCCTGGAAGAATCCAAGGTGCCGGTACTGGTGGACGCCGGTGTAGGTACCGCCTCCGACGCCACCATCGCCATGGAAATGGGCTGCGAAGCCGTGCTGATGAACTCGGCCATCGCTCACGCCCAGCAGCCGGTGCTGATGGCCGAGGCCATGAAGCACGCCATCGTGGCTGGCCGCATGGCCTACCTGGCCGGGCGCATGCCGAAGAAACTCTATGCCAGCGCCTCTTCGCCGCTGGATGGTCTGATCAAGTAAGAGCCCCCGATGACTGAACCGCAAGATACGCCGACCACCCCTGACGGCGAAGCGCGCCCCCACCGTCGCATCAAGAGTTTCGTGATGCGCGCCGGGCGCATGACCGAAGGCCAGCAACGCGGCCTGGATCAGGGCGGCCCGCTGTACATCCTGCCGCTGGCCGACAGCCCGGTGGACTACGACCAGGTGTTTGGCCGTTCGGCGCCGCGCACCCTGGAGATCGGTTTCGGCATGGGCCATTCCCTGCTGGAAATGGCCGCTGCCGCGCCGGAGCTGGACTTCATCGGTGTGGAAGTGCACCGTCCGGGAGTTGGCGCACTGCTCAACGGCGTGCTGACCCAGGGCCTGAAGAACCTGCGGGTGTATGACTGCGACGCTATCGAAGTGCTCAACCGCTGCGTGGCCGACAACAGCCTCGACCGTTTGATGCTGTTCTTCCCTGACCCGTGGCACAAAGCTCGCCATCACAAGCGCCGCATCGTGCAGCTCGAGTTCGCCGAGCTGGTACGCCGCAAGCTCAAACCGGGTGGCGTGTTCCACATGGCGACCGACTGGGAGCCGTATGCCGAGTACATGCTGGAAGTGATGAGTGCTGCACCGGGCTACCGTAACCAGGCGGCGGATGGGGCTTATGTGCCGCGTCCCGAAGAGCGACCGATCACCAAGTTCGAGCGCCGTGGTGAGCGCTTGGGGCATGGGGTTTGGGATCTGAAGTTCGAGAAGGTGGATTGAGAGGCTGAGTTGGCCTTTGGATGTGCTGGTCTCTGCAGAACTGCAGGCAAAAAAAACCGCTCTGAGAAGAGCGGTTTTTTTATGTGAGCGATAGGACTGAGTATCCTTCGCTCGGGGCTTCACCGAAAACACTCACACAGTCAATGGATCATAGGCAGCCCCGCAGGGTGCGTCAATGATCTGAAAGATCCAGCATCATATGTGTCGGAGCGGTTAACAGCTTTGGCCGTACATCCCAAGTATCATCGCGTTGCTCCTGTGTGGATGAATTCGATGATGGGCCGGGTAGGAGAAGAATTCTGCTTTCCGGCCCCTTCGACATGGCCTGAGAACCGTGCCGGTTGCTGATTTCGAAGGGCCATTAACCTGGCCACTTCACCGAGAACACTCATACAGTTTTCGAAGGCATCGAAGAACCGGTTAGATGCTGGAAGATTGGCCCGCCAACACGGAGGCCAAGGCATATGAAGCGTTTGCTTGATGCGCTGAGCCGCGTTTGGAAGCTTATCCGGATCTTGTTTGTACTCAAGACCGCGAGGGATTTCATGCGTGATCACTTCGATGATGCCCAGTAAGGGCTAGTCAGGTGATAGAGCTGCCCTGGTTTTCCGGGGCAGCTTTTAGGGCCATCACCCCCGCCGATCAGCCACCACGCCAATCAACACCAGCACCACCAACAGCACCGGCGCCAACGCATAGTTGTTGAACTGGCTCAGCCCCTTCACCACCCAGGGCGTGGCATAGATCAGCGCCGCGCCACTGCCGATCATCACCAGCAGCGCCATGAATGGCACACGCAGGGCGCCTGCCAGGCCACCCAGGCGTTGTTCCACCCAGGCCTTGAGATCGGTGCCGAACAGCACCAGCAGGCAGCCTACCAGGGCCAGGGAAATCTCCGACAGGTTGCTACGGCTCCAGCGGGAAACCGTGGCCAGCAGGTCAAGTACCAGATCCATGGGTCATCCTTAGGTCAAGAAATACTGCAGCAAGTCATTGAGGAACAGCTGGCCGCGCGGCGTGGCCATCAACCGATCCGGTTCGACCTGCAAAAGGCCCTTTTGTTCGGCGGCGCGGCGTGCCTCGGCCAGTTGCGCCAGGGGCAACCCGGTACGTTGGGTGAACAGCTCGGCTTCCACGCCATCGGTGAGGCGCAGCGCGTTCATCAGGAACTCGAACGGCAATTCATCGACCGGTAGCAGCTTCTCGCCGGCCTTGAAGGGCTTGGCAAGGTTCAGGTAGTCCTTCGGCAGGCGGGTCTTCCAGGTACGCAGGATGCGGCCATCGGCGAAGGTCAGCTTGCCGTGGGCCCCGGCACCAATGCCGATGAAATCGCCAAATTGCCAGTAGTTCAGGTTGTGCCGTGCCGGGCGGCCGGGCTGGGCGTAGGCCGACACTTCGTACTGCTTGAAGCCATGCTCGGCCATCAGGGTTTGGCCAGCTTCCTGGATGTCCCAGAGGATGTCGTCTTCCGGCAGCTCCGGCGGCTGGTTCCAGAACACCGTGTTCGGTTCCACGGTCAGCTGGTACCACGACAGGTGCGTAGGCCCCAGGTCGATGGCCTGGCGCAGGTCGCCGAGGGCGTCTTCCAGCGACTGGTCCGGCAGGCCGTGCATCAGGTCTATGTTGAAGTTGTCGAAGCCGGCGGCGCGGGCCATGGCCGCTGCGCGGACCGCTTCGTCGCCATTGTGGATGCGGCCCAGGGCCTGCAGTTTGGCGGGCTGGAAACTCTGCACACCGATGGACAGGCGATTGATGCCCGTTTGCCGGTAGGCCTTGAATTTCTCCTGCTCGAAGGTGCCGGGGTTGGCTTCCAGCGTGATCTCGATGTCCGGGGCGAACGGGATGCGTTGCTCCACGCCACGCAGCAAGCGGCCCAGGGCATTGGCGCTGAACAGGCTGGGCGTGCCGCCGCCGAAGAAGATCGACGAAATCGGTCGGCCCTGAACGGCAGCCAGCTCCTGGTCGAGGTCGGTCAGAAGGGCGTCGACATACGCCTCTTCCGGCAGCTCAGGGCCGGCGGCGTGGGAGTTGAAGTCGCAGTAAGGGCATTTGCGCACGCACCACGGAATGTGGATATACAGCGCCAGGGGCGGCAGCGTGGTGAAAGCCACCACGTCTGGTTGGGACAGCGTTGCGATCATGCCAGGCCCAGACGTTGACGCAGCAGGGCCATGGCGCGGGCGCGGTGGCTGAGCTGGTTCTTATCCAACGGGGCGAGGTCGGCGCTCGAGCAGTTGCGCTCCGGCACCCAGAACAGCGGGTCGTAACCGAAGCCATGCTCACCGCTGGCTTCGAACAGGATGCGCCCTTGCCACAGGCCTTCGCAGAGAATCGGCAACGGATCATCGGCATGCCGCACCAGGGCCAGGACGCAGACGAACTGGGCGCCGCGCTGATCTTCCGGCACATCCTTGAGCGCTTCGAGCAGCTTGGCGTTGTTTGCCGCGTCACCCTTGCCGTCGGCATAGCGCGCCGAATAGATGCCTGGCGCGCCGCCTAGGAAATCCACCGCCAGGCCCGAATCGTCGGCCAGCGCCGGCAAGCCAGAAATGCGGGCCGCATTGCGGGCCTTGAGGATGGCGTTCTCGACGAACGACAAGCCGGTTTCTTCAGGCTCGACCTGACTGAACTCACCGATCGAGCGCAACTGCACCGACTGGCCGAGCATGGCCTGGAGTTCCTTGAGTTTGCCGGCGTTATGGCTGGCCAATACGAGTTGCTGGAAATTCATCATTCGCCTGGGAACACTTCCTGGTTGAAGCTGAGAGAATTGCTGGTACCGCCGGTTTCGATATTCAGATCGAAGGTGACGGTTTCTGGCTGGTCGATCTTGAACTGGGCGATGTAGTACACAGCGCCCTGTTCAGTGATTTGCTTGAACGACAGCGGGCTGCTGCGTCCGGTCAGGTCCTTGACCGTGCCGCTGACCACCGCCATCGCCGGTTTGTCGGCCTTGAGCACGGCAATATTGAGCACGCCCTGGTTCTTGCTGCGGACAAGGCCGGTGGCCGTTGCCACCTCTGGCGTGAGCATGCTTGAAGTGAAGGCACTGTAGTGCACCGTCACGTCGCCAAACACTTCCTTGCGCTCGGGCCTGGCGGCATCGGCAGCCAGTACTGGCAGGGCCAGGCACAGGCTGATCAGGAACAGGGCTAGACGACGCATGGTGCGATTCCTCCGGTGGGCGTCAGACCGCGAGCTGGTGCTCCTGCAGGCCAGGGCTGCTGACGCGATAAATGCCGATTTCACCTAGAAGATTAGGCCAAAGCCGGCCACCCCACCCGTTCCGGTGCAAGTGGTCGACGGCCAGGCGGTCGAGCACCTTGGCGTGGCGCTCATGGCACAGCTCTTCGAAGTCGGCGAAGGTGCAGAAGTGGATGTTCGGCGTGTTGTACCAGGTATACGGCATGAAGTCCGACACCGGCATGCGGCCCTTGGTCGCCAGGTACCAACGGCAGCGCCAGTGGCCGAAGTTAGGGAAGGTGATGATGCACTGACGGCCCACCCGCAGCATCTCGTCGAGAATGCGGTCGGGGTACTCTACGGCCTGCAGGGCCTGGGTCATGATCACCACGTCGAAGCTGTTGCTGGCGAAGTTGCCCAAGCCCTTGTCGAGGTCTTGCTCGATGACGTTGACGCCCTTGGCCACGCAGGCGGCGATGTTGTCGGCGTCGATTTCCAGGCCGTAGCCGGTGACTTGCTTGCGATCACGCAGCGAAGCCAGCAGCTCGCCACTGCCGCAGCCCAGGTCGAGTACCCGGCTGCCGGCGGGAATCCAGTCGTGGATGATTTCCAGATCGGCTCTCATGCTGTCCTCAGATGGCGATGCGGTTCATGTAGTTCGAGAAACCCTGCATGTAGCGAGGCGTCGGGATCAGGAAGGCATCGTGCCCATAAGGCGAGTCGATCTCCAGATAACAGACGTTCTTGCGCGCAGCCATCAGAGCGTCGACGATCTCGCGCGAGCGGGCCGGCGAGAAGCGCCAGTCGGTGGTGAACGACATGATGCAGTAGTTTGCCGTGACGTCGGCCAGGGTGGCCGCCAGATCACCGCCATGGGCCGCAGCCGGGTCGAAGTAGTCCAGGGCCTTGGTCATCAGCAGGTAAGTGTTGGCGTCGAAGCGTCCGGAGAATTCTTCGCCCTGGTAGCGCAGGTAGCTCTCGACCTGGAACTCGACGCTGTGGAAGTCGTAGTTGAGCTTGTCGCTCTTGAGCTCACGGCCGAATTTCTCGCCCATCGAATCGTCGGACAGGTAAGTGATGTGGCCGACCATGCGCGCCAGCATCAGGCCGCGCTTTGGAATCACGCCCTGGTCCTGGAACGAGCCGCCATGGAACTCCGGATCGGTAAGGATGGCCTGGCGCGCCACTTCGTTGAAGGCGATGTTCTGTGCCGACAACTTGGGGGCCGAGGCGATGTCGACGCAATGGCGCACGCGGTCAGGGTAAGTGATGGTCCATTGCAGCGCCTGCATGCCACCGAGGCTGCCACCGACCACGGCGGCCCATTGCTGGATGCCCAGGCGGTCGGCCAGGCGCACCTGGCTGTGCACCCAGTCTTCCACGGTCAGTACCGGGAAGTCGGCGCCATAGGGCTTGCCGGTGGCCGGGTTGACACTGCTCGGGCCGGTGCTGCCATTGCAGCCGCCGAGGTTGTTCAGGCTGACCACGAAGAAGCGGTTGGTGTCGATCGGTTTGCCAGGGCCGATGCAGCTGTCCCACCAGCCCGGCTTGCGGTCGGTGGTGGCATGGTAGCCCGCGGCATGGTGGTGGCCGGACAGGGCATGGCAGATCAGTACGGCATTGCTGGCGCTGGCGTTTAGGCTGCCATAGGTCTCGTAGACCAGCTCGTAGCTGGTCAGGGAGCGGCCACAAGCCAGGGCCAGCGGTTCTTCGAACCGGGCAATTTGCGGTGTAACCAGACCGACGGAATCTTCGGGAAGGACAGTGGACATCGACCCTGCTCACGCTTGACGGAGGCGTAAGTCTAAAGAGCGCTACCCCCAGCGGCAAGCAATGGCTTGCCGCCAGGTGCACGCGGGGTCAGATCATCCGCCACAGTTCCTGTGGCATGCCGGCGTAGGTGGCCAGCGGAGGCATGACGAAGGATTGGATCACCTGAATCGCCAGGAAGGCGAAGATCGGCGAGATGTCCATACCGCCCAGGTTCGGCATGATGCGGCGGAACGGTGCCAGCACCGGTTCGCTGATCTGGTAGGCCAGTTCCGCTGCCGGGTTGTGGCTGTTCGGCGCGACCCAGGAGACGATCACCATGACGATCATCGCCACCCAGAAGATCTTCAGGAACAGCGAGGTGATGCCGATGATCGCCCACATCAGCAGGTGCAGTACATCACCAAAGGTGCCGTAGGTCACCATCAGCACGAAGCCCATCAGCAGGGCCTGGATGACGACAGACAGCAACAGCGACGAAGTGTCCAGGCCGCCGACGCTGGGGATGATCCGGCGGATCGGCTTGAGCAGCGGCTGGGTGGCGCGCACGGCGAACTGGCACAGCGGGTTGTAGAAGTTGGCTTTGACCAGCTGCAAGACAAAGCGCAGCAGAACGATCACCAGGTAAAGGCTGACCAGGGTTTGCACCACGAAGATCGCGGCGCCTGACAGTGCATTCATCAAGAACTCCTTATTTGCCCAATTGCTCGGCCAGCTCGGCGGAACGCTTGGCCGCAGCCTCCAGTGCCTGCTCGACGATGGCCTCGAAAGCGTTGCCCTGGAACGACTTGATTGCCGCCTCGGTGGTACCGGCCGGCGAGGTGACGCGGCGGCGCAGCTCGGCAGCGTCGACGTCGCTGGCCACTGCCATGTGCGCAGCGCCCAAGGCCGTCTGCAGGGTCAGTTGCGAAGCGGTTTCGCGCGGCAGGCCGAGTTTTTCGCCGGCAGCGGTCATGGCTTCGATCAGCAGGAAGAAATAGGCCGGGCCGCTGCCGGAAACGGCGGTGACGGCATCGAGCTGATGTTCCTGCTCCAACCACAGGGCGGTGCCGACAGCCGAAAGCAGCTGTTCGGCCTGCTCGCGCTGCTCGCTGGATACTTCGGCTGTTGCATACAAGCCGCTGACGCCCTGGCGCAGCAGGGCCGGGGTGTTGGGCATGCAGCGCACCACCGGGCGGGCACCGAGCCAGGCTTGCAGGCTGGCGCAGGTGATGCCGGCGGCAATGGAGACGATCAGCTGGCCATCTTGCAGCGTGGGCTGCAAGGCCTGGCAGACGGCTTTCATCACCTGTGGCTTGACCGCCAGGACGATTACGTCGGCATTGGCGATGGCGCTGGCATTGTCTTCGAAGGTTTCAATTCCATGTTCGGCCTGCACCCGGGCGCGGGTTTCGGCGCCCGGGTCGCTGGCGCGGATCTGCGATGCGTCCAGGCCTTGGGCACGCAGACCGCCGATCAGGCTGGCGGCCATGTTGCCGGCGCCGATAAAGGCAATACGTGTCTTGCTCATGTCAGGTCCTTGAGGGAAAGAGTGAGTAAAGCATGGAATCAGACAGGGTCGCTGGCAGGGTAACTGCGTGCGCCGAACAGGGCGGTGCCGATGCGTACCCAGGTCGCACCTTGCGCAATGGCCGCCTCGAGGTCGTGGCTCATGCCCATGGACAAGGTGTCCAGGCCCAGGCCCAGGCGCTCCTGCAGCTGGCGCAGGCTGGCAAAGGCCGCCTCCTGTTCGGCGCGGTCTTCGGTCGGCTCGGGGATCGCCATCAACCCACGCAGGCGCAGGTTGGGCAGCGTAGCCACGGCATTGGCCAGTGCTGGCAGGTCGGCCGGGGCACAGCCCGACTTGCTGTCTTCGCCGCTGACATTCACCTGCAGGCAGATGTTCAGCGGGGGCAGGCCTGCGGGGCGCTGTTCGGACAGGCGTTGGGCGATCTTCAGGCGGTCCACGGAATGTACCCAGTCGAAATGTTCGGCAATCGCTTTGGTCTTGTTCGACTGAATGGGGCCGATGAAGTGCCAGATCAAGGGCAGGTCGCGCAGTTCGCCCTGTTTGCTCAGCGCCTCCTGTAGGTAGTTCTCGCCCACATCGCGCACGCCTGCCGCATGGATTTCGCGGATCGCGCTGGCCGGTTTGGTCTTGCTCACCGCCAGCAACTGGATGCTGGCCGGGTCGCGTCCGACGGCCCGGGCTGCGCTATCGATGCGCTCGGCGAGGGCGGAAAGGTTGTCTGCTATGGTGGACATGGATCGATGCCGTCGGCTTTGGGTTCTGCGGCATTCTACCTGCTTGATGGCCTTTGGGGAGTCTCATGGACGTGACCGACCTGCTGGCCCGGGCTGTGGAGGCAGGGGCGAGCGACCTGCACCTGGCCGCGGGCGAAATACCGATGCTGCGCCTGGATGGCGAGTTGCATCGGCTGGATCTGCCTTGCGTGCAGCCTGCGACCCTTGACGATGGGCTGGCGCCGTTGCTTGGCGAGGGCCAGCGGCAACGCTGGCAGCAGGGGGATGAACTGGACCTGGCCCTGGAGCTTCCGTTACTCGGGCGCTTTCGTCTGAACCTGTTTCGCCAGCTGAATGGCCCCGCAGCGACCTTCCGCCTGATTCCCAAGCGCATCGCGACACTCGATGAACTGGCGCTGGAAGAAGTGTATCGAGCTATTGCGCAGCATACCGCTGGCCTGATCCTGATCGGGGGGCCAACCGGTAGCGGTAAATCCAGCACCTTGGCGGCCCTGATCGATCAGCTCAATCGCGAGCGGTGCGTGCACATCATCACCCTGGAAGACCCTGTCGAAGTTATCCACAGTGGCCAGCGCAGCCTGGTCAGCCAACGGGAGATCGGCCGGCACTGCCGTGACTTCTCCCAGGGGTTGCGCAGTGCGCTGCGTCAGGACCCGGATGTGATCGTGATTGGCGAATTGCGAGACCTGGAGACGATTCGTCTGGCGCTGCGTGCCGCGGAAACGGGGCATCTGGTGCTGGCGACGGTGCATACGCGCTCGGCGGTGAGCAGCATCGACCGGCTGGTGGAGGTATTTGCCGCAGAGGAAAAGCCCTTGGTGCGGGCGATGTTGGCCGAGTCGCTGCGCGTGGTGGTGGCGCAGGTACTGCTCAAGCGGGCAGGCGGCGGTCGGGTGGCTGCAAGGGAGGTGCTGGTGGCGACGGCGGCGGTGCGCAACCTGATTCGCGAGGGGCGCATGGCCCAGTTGTGCTCGGTGATGCAGACGGGGGCGGCGGAGGGGATGCGGACGATGGAGGGGGCGATGCATCGCCTGAAGATCAATGGGTTGATCGAGTCTGCATGAGGGCTTCTGGCCCTATCGTCGGCAAGCCGGCTCCCACAGGTGCATCACAGGCTTCGAAAGCTGTGCTGTACCTGTGGGAGCCGGCTTGCCGGCGATAGGGCCAGAGCAGGCAGAAGCGATCAGCGCTTGGCCAGGGCCAGCTGCTGCTGTTCCTTCGGCAACACCCGCTTGGCGACAACATAGTGCTTCTGCCAGTAAGGCTTGCTCAGGTTGTCGATGCTCACCCGCTTGCCGCGACGCGGTGCGTGGATGAAGCGGTCGTTGCCCAGGTAGATGGCAACGTGGTTGACCCGACGGCTCTTGATATTGAAGAAGATCAAGTCACCTGGCTTGAGGTCGCTTTTTGCCACTTTCACGCCGTGGCCTTGAGCCATGGCGTTGGAAGTGCGCGGCAGGTCGACGTCAGCCACGTCGTTGAAGGCGTATTTGACCAGCCCGCTGCAGTCAAAGCCCCTTTTAGGGCTGCTGCCACCCCATACGTACGGCGTGCCGAGCACATTGACGGCACGGCTGAGCACGTCGCTGCTCTGCTTGGGCGACATCGCGGCTACGGCTGGCAGGTTCTGGTCCTTGGCCGAAGCGTTCTGACGTGCGCGCAGCGTCGTCTGTTTGACCGGGGCATGCTTCACCGCACTGTTGCTGGTGTAACCGGTGAAACCGTTGGGAAGACGTTGCTCACGGTTGGTGGCGTGGGCGGCCAGGGGCAATAATAGGCAGAGGGTCAGCCATGTCTTGAACAAAGGCGGCATAGATGAAGCTCTTTATGAATGTTTTATGTGTGTGTTGGCGGGCAACTTTATAACAGCTTTTTGATCAATTTTTGATCCGTTGGTCGATTGTCATGGTGCCATGCGTCGGCCAGCAGCGGAAAAGTCACATTTTTTTTTAGAAAATTTTTGGATAACCCAAGAGGGCTACGAATGAACAGTTATCAACAAGGAACGCCGTATCACGACACGCACAGCAAGGTGATCGGGTATCTGCTCTGGATTTTCGGCTTTACCG
The DNA here is from genome assembly GCF_044749545.1 of Pseudomonas sp. NPDC089396. Classification (NCBI taxonomy): domain Bacteria; kingdom Pseudomonadati; phylum Pseudomonadota; class Gammaproteobacteria; order Pseudomonadales; family Pseudomonadaceae; genus Pseudomonas; species Pseudomonas sp. NPDC089396. The sequence continues at coordinate 97,948 of NZ_JBIVIC010000005.1, forward strand.
GTTCGCACCGCTTCTACTACGGCAAGCCCATCACCGGCACGATCTGGTTCTTCACGTTGGGACTGCTGGGCATCGGCTGGCTGATCGACCTGTTCCTGATTCCGTCGATGGACCGCGAGGCCGACATGCGCTTCCAGTCCGGGCGCATCGACTACAACATCGCCTGGCTGCTGTTGACCTTCCTCGGCATATTTGGCGTACACCGGCTGTACCAGGGCAAATGGATCAGCGCGATCATCTACTTCTTCACCGGCGGATTGTTCCTGGTGGGGGTGCTGTATGACTTCTGGACGCTGAACGGCCAGGTTTCCCAGGTCAACGCCGAGCGTCGCTGAGGCAGAAAAAAGGCCTTGTCGCATCGCGCGGCAAGGCCTTTTTCATTACTGGCGGGTTTGCCGCTGTTGCAGCAGCAGGTTGCTGAAACCTGCCCCTGCCAACTGCTTCTGCGCCCCGGTCAGCTGTTCACGGTTGCTGAACGGGCCGACCAGCACGCGGTACCAGGTTTCATCCTTGACCGTCCCCGACTCGACCTTGACGGCCTGGCCCAGCAGGATGATCTGTGCGCGCACCTTGTCGGCATCCGCCTGCTTGCGGAACGAGCCCGCCTGGAGGAAGAACTGTGTGGTCGCTGCCGGCTTGATGACGGGCGGCGCCGGAGGTGGCGTCTGCCCCAGCAATGCGGCCTGGGCGCGCGCCGTGTCGATCTTGGCGGCTTCCGCTGGGGTGACCGGGGTCACCGGCTGTGCCGGCACCGGTGGTGTCTTCTCGGGTACGGCCTCCGGCGGCACGATGACCTCGGACTCCGGCAGCAGCGTGTAGAAGTCGTACTTGGGCTTCACTGGCTGCTGCGGCGTGGCAGCGGTGGACTTGCCAGCCTCGGCCACCTTCTCCGGCTTCTGTTGCTCGGGCTTGGCGCGCTTGATGTCGCCACCACCAGGCTCGAGCTTCATCAGGAAGACGATGAAGGCGCCCACGGTCAGGCCGACCGCCAACCATACCCAGCCGGGAATCGGCTGTTTGGCCGGTGCCTGGGTGCGGCTGGCGCCGCGCTTGGGTGCTGGTTTTTTCTTGGCAGCCAACTTACATACGCTCCAGGGTTTCCAGGCCGAGCAGTTCCAGACCTTGCTTGAGGGTGCGGCCGGTCAGGGCAGCGAGGCGCAGGCGGCTCTGTTGCTGCTCTGGCGTTTCGGCGGCGAGGATCGGGCAGTTCTCGTAGAAGCTGGAGAACAGGCCGGCCAGGTCGTACAGGTAGCTGCACAGCACGTGCGGCGTGCCCTTGTCGGCCACGTTATTGAGGATTTCGCCGAACTGCGCCAGGCGTGCGGCCAGGTCCTGTTCGTGCGGGGCTTGCAGGACGATGCTGCCCTCGACTTCGTCGAAGCCCTTGCCCAGCTTGCGGAACACGCCGGCCACGCGGGTGTAGGCGTACAGCAGGTAAGGCGCGGTGTTGCCTTCGAAGTTGAGCATCAGTTCGAAGTTGAAGCTGTAGTCGCTGGTGCGGTGCTTGGACAGGTCGGCGTATTTCACCGCGCCGATACCGACCACTTCACCGATGTGGCGCAATTCATCTTCGGCCAGGCTCGGGTTCTTTTCCTTGACCAGGGCGTAGGCACGGTCCTTGGCTTCGGTCAGCAGGTCGATCAGCTTCACGGTGCCGCCGTCACGGGTCTTGAACGGGCGGCCGTCGGCGCCGTTCATGGTGCCGAAGCCCATGTGCTCCATCTGCATCGGGTGGCCGACGAAGCCTGCGCGGCGGGCTACTTCGAACACCTGGTTGAAGTGCAGCGCCTGGCGCTGGTCAACGAAGTACAGGGCGCGGTCGGCCTTGAGCACGTTGCTGCGATAACGCACGGCAGCCAGGTCGGTGGTGGCGTACAGGTAGCCGCCGTCGGCCTTCTGCACGATGACCGGCAGTGGCTCGCCTTCGCTATTCTTGAACTCGTCGAGGAACACGCACTGGGCGCCCTGGTCCTCGACCAGCAGGCCCTTGGCCTTGAGGTCGCTGATCACGTTGGCCAGGTCGTCGTTGTAGGCGCTTTCGCCCATCACGTCGGCCATGGTCAGCTTGACGTTGAGCAGCTCGTAGGTCTTCTGGCAGTGCGACAGCGAGATGTCCTTGAAGCGCGTCCACAGCGCCATGCAATCCGGGTCGCCGGCCTGCAGCTTGACCACCAGGCCGCGGGCGCGGGTGGCGAACTCTTCGGATTCGTCGAAGCGCTTCTTGGCGGCGCGGTAGAAGTTCTCCAGGTCCGACAGCTCGTCGCTGGTGATCGGGTTTTCCTGCAGGTAGGCCATCAGCATGCCGAACTGGGTACCCCAGTCGCCTACGTGGTTCTGGCGGATGACCTGGTCACCGAGGAACTCCAGTACGCGGGCAACGCTGTCACCGATGATGGTCGAGCGCAGGTGGCCGACGTGCATCTCCTTGGCCAGGTTCGGTGCCGACATGTCGATCACCACCTTTTGCGCAGGGCCGGCCTTGCGTGCGCCCAGGTGGGCGTCGGCCAGGGCGGCGTCCAGGCGGTTGGCCAGGGCGTCGGTGTTCTGGAAGAAGTTCAGGAAGCCGGGGCCGGCGATTTCGACCTTGCTGATGTCGGCACTGGCCGGCAGGGCATTGATCAGCTTTTCGGCCAGGTCACGCGGCTTCATGCCGGCCGGCTTGGCCAGCATCATGGCGATGTTGCTGGCGAAGTCGCCGTGGGTCTTGTCCCGGGCGTTTTCCACCTGGATCGCCGGCGACAGCCCTTCAGGCAGCACACCGTCGGTGACGAGTTGGGTGAGGGCTTGCTGGATCAGCTGGCGAATGGTGTCTTTCATGGGGATCTCTTTTCGACCGCAAGCGCGGTAGGGCGCCTGGATGCGCAGGTGGAAAAACTGGGCATTATCCGTTGCTGGGGCCGGGTTGCCAACCTTTGGCGGTGTTCGATGGCCCTATCGCCGGCAAGCCGGCTCCACAATGGACGCAGCGCTGCAAATCCCTGTGGGAGCCGGCTTGCCGGCGATAGGGCCAGAGGATTCAGTACAGATCTACCGGATCTACATCCAGCGACCAGCGTACCTGGCGCCCGCTCGGGATTTGTTCCAACACTAGCAACCAGGCGCTGATCAGTCGATGCAAGGGTGCCCGGGTGTTGGCCTGGATCAACAATTGTGCGCGAAAGCGCCCGGCCTTGCGCTCCATCGGAGCGGGGACCGGGCCCAACAGTTCGATGCCCGGCAGCTGCTGTTCGGCCACAAGGCGTTCCGCCGCGCTGCAGGCCTCGTCGAGGAAACCCTCGGCCTGCCCCGGCTTGTGCGCTTCGGCGCGCAGCAAGGCCAGGTGCGAGTAGGGCGGCAGCCCGGCTGCGCGGCGCTCGCCCAGGGCCTGTTCGGCGAAGGCGAAGTAACCCTGCTCGGTCAGCTGCACCAGCAGCGGGTGATCGGCCAGGTGGGTCTGGATGATGACCTTGCCCGGCTCCTCGGCACGCCCGGCGCGTCCGGCCACCTGGACGATCAGCTGGGCCATGCGCTCGCTGGCGCGAAAATCGCCGGAGAACAGCCCGCCGTCGGCATCGAGGATGGCCACCAGGGTAACCCGCGGGAAGTGGTGCCCCTTGGCCAGCATCTGGGTGCCGACGAGGATGCTCGGCTGGCCGCGCTGGATGGTACTGAACAGGTTGTGCATGGCGTCCTTGCGCGCTGTGCTGTCACGGTCCACGCGCAGGATCGGGTAGTCGGGGAACAGCACCTTCAGGCGCTCTTCGGCGCGTTCGGTGCCGGCGCCGACCGGGCGCAAGTCCACATGGTTGCACTTCGGGCACTGGTGCGGCAGGCGTTCGTCATAGCCGCAGTGGTGGCAACGCAGTACGCCGGAGCGCTGGTGCACTGTCATGCGCGCATCGCAACGGGGGCATTCGGACAGCCAGCCACAGTCATGGCACAGCAGGGTCGGGGCGAAACCTCGGCGGTTGAGGAACACCAGCACTTGCTGGCCGGCTTCCAGGGTCAGGCGGATGGCCTGCTGCAGCGGGCCACTGATGCCACTGTCCAGCGGCAGGCTCTTCACATCCAGGCGCAGCATGCGTGGTGGGCGTGCGCCGCCGGCGCGCTGGTTCATGCGCAGCAGGCGGTAGCGGCCGGTCAGGGCATTGTGCAAGGTCTCCAGCGAAGGGGTGGCGGAGCCGAGCAGGATCGGGATGTTTTCCTGGTGGGCGCGCACCAGCGCCAGGTCGCGGGCGTGGTAGCGCAGGCCTTCCTGCTGTTTATAGGAACCGTCGTGCTCTTCGTCGATGATGATCAGGCCGGGGTTCTTCATGGGCGTGAACAGCGCCGAACGCGTGCCGATGATGATGTCGGCTTCTCCGTCACGCGCCGCCAGCCAGGCGTCAAGGCGCTCGCGATCATTCACCGCCGAGTGCAGCAGGGCGATGCGGGCATTGAAGCGCTGCTCGAAGCGCGCCAGGGTCTGCGGGCCGAGGTTGATTTCGGGGATCAGCACCAGTGCCTGCTTGCCGGCCTCGAGGGTTTCGCGGATGAGCTGCAGGTAGACCTCGGTCTTGCCGCTGCCGGTAACGCCCGCCAGGAGGAATGCGCCGAAACCGTCAAAGCCCTCGCGCACCGTGTCGAAGGCCTCGCGCTGTTCCTCGTTGAGCGACAGTTCCGGCTGTGCCAGCCAGTGTTCATGGCGCGCTGCCGGGCGCTGGCGACGAACTTCCACCTGCACCAGCTCCTTGGCCAGCAGCAGGTCGAGACTGTCCTTGTTCAGGTTGAGTTTGGCCAGCAGGCTGTGGGCCACGCCGTGGGGGTGCTGGGCAAGGGTCTTCAGGGCGTCGCGCTGGCGTGGCGCACGGGCGATGCGTGGGTCTTCCAGGCGGGCGCCGGGTGCCACGTGCCAGAAACGCTCCTGGCGCATTTCTGCTGGTTCCCCCTGGCGCAGCAGGGTAGGTAGCGCCCAGCTCAGGGTATCGCCGAGGCTGTGCTGATAATACTGGGCGGTCCACAGGCAAAGCTTGAACAGCGCTGCCGGCACCGGTGTGACCGGGTCGAGCAGGGCAATGGCCGGCTTGAGCTTGTCGGCGGGCACTTCGCTCTGTTCGCACACCTCCACCAGCACGCCGATCATCTCGCGACGGCCGAACGGCACGCGGATACGCATGCCTGGCGCCAGGGCCTGGCGCGCCATGCTCGCTGGCGCCCGGTAGTCGAACAGACGACGCAAGGGGGAGGGCAGGGCAAGGCGCAGGATGACGTCGGACACGCGGAAGATCTCGGAGGGCATTTCAATGACTGGCGAGCCTAGCAGACGACGGTCGGTGCAAGCGACAACTTGCGTTGGCGTGATGCTCTGGTATTATTCCCCGCCTAATTACGTGCGGTATTCAACAATTGGTGTTGGGTGGCGGCACGCAGCTCGAGGAAGTGACCATGAAAGCTGATATTCATCCGAACTACGAAGTAGTTGCAGTCACCTGCAGCTGCGGTAACAAGTTCGAAACGCGTTCGACCCTGGGCAACACCCTGGCGATCGACGTTTGCAACCTGTGCCACCCGTTCTACACCGGTAAGCAGAAAGTCCTGGACACCGGTGGTCGCGTACAGAAGTTCGCCGATCGCTTCGGTATGTTCGGTACCAAGAAGTAATCATGCGCATGGCGAATCCTTCGGGCTTCGCGTTGTTGCTGAAAAAGGCGCCCCTTGTGGGCGCCTTTTTTGTGGGCGCGATCTGGCACATTCCGGTCCAGGCCTTCTGCCCCTTGCCGGACCGGCCGCAGCCGGTGGCGGTGCGCCAGGTGGTGGACGGCGACACACTGCGCCTGAGCGATGGCCGAAGTGTGCGCATGATCGGCATCAATGCCCCGGAAATCGGTCGCAAGGGCCGAACCAGCGAGCCCTATGCCGAGGCGGCCAAGCGGCGCTTGCAGGCGCTGGTCAAGGCCAGCGATGGGCGTGTCGGGTTGGTGCCGGGTGAAGAGGCCAAGGACAAGTACGGCCGCACGTTGGCGCATGTTTACGCCGCTAATGGCGACAATCTCGAAGCGCGGCTGCTGAGCGAAGGGCTGGGTTACCGTGTCGCGGTTGCGCCCAATGTCCGCCTGACGGGCTGCCAGCAAGCCGCCGAGCAGGCGGCGCGCCAGGCGAACCTGGGCCTGTGGCAGCGTGCTGCGGTACTGCGCGCCGAGGATGTCATTCAATCTGGCTTCGCATTGATCACGGGCAGGATCGGCAGCATCGAGCGCAATCGCGCCGGCATCTGGCTGGAACTGGGCAGCGGCGTGGTGCTGCAGATTCCCGCTCGTCTGCAAGGCAACTTCCCCGCCAGCTTCTTCGATAACCTCAAAGGACGCCAGGTTGAAGCGCGTGGCTGGGTGCTGGATCGTTCCCGCAAGGGTGGGCTCAAGCCGGGGCAGCGACGTTGGCTGTTGCCGTTGACCGATCCAAGCATGCTGGAGCGTGTTTCAGGCTGAAAAGATGTAGACATTTCGCTATTGGATTGTACACACTGTCCATTCCAATGCCCCCGCGGGTTATAGCGTAAAGTCGTAGGCTAAAGGCCTTGACACAAGTGACCGACCAGTCTTGTGGCTCCCCGGCTCTTTGCGTATCCTCGGCGGTCCGTCAGAACAGTAAATAGCGGAATGCCCACCATGTCAGATCTGAAAACCGCCGCTCTCGAATATCACGCTCAACCTCGTCCGGGGAAACTGAGCGTCGAGCTCTCCAAGCCCACCGCCACCGCCCGTGACCTCGCCCTGGCCTACAGCCCAGGTGTTGCTGAGCCCGTGCGCGAAATCGGCCGTGATCCAGAGCTGGCCTACAAATACACCGGCAAGGGCAACCTGGTTGCGGTGATTTCCGATGGCACCGCCATCCTCGGTCTGGGTGACCTCGGCCCACTGGCTTCCAAGCCGGTGATGGAAGGCAAGGGCGTTCTGTTCAAGCGTTTCGCGGGTATCGATGTGTTCGACATCGAAGTGGAATCGGAAAGCCCACAGGCTTTCATCGACACCGTACGCCGCATTTCCATTACCTTCGGTGGCATCAACCTCGAAGACATCAAGGCGCCAGAGTGCTTCGAAATCGAGCGCACCCTGATCGAGCAGTGCGACATTCCGGTATTCCACGATGACCAGCACGGCACCGCGATCGTTACCGCGGCCGGCATGATCAACGCCCTGGAAATCGCCGGCAAGAAGCTGGAAGACGCCAAGATCGTCTGCCTGGGTGCCGGCGCTGCCGCCATCTCCTGCATGAAGCTGCTGGTGAGCATGGGTGCCAAGGTCGAGAACATCTTCATGATCGACCGCAGCGGCGTGATTCACGCTGGCCGCGACGACCTGAACCAGTACAAGGCCCAGTTCGCCCACGCCACCGACAAGCGCACCCTGGCTGATGCCCTGGACGGTGCCGATGTGTTCGTTGGTCTGTCCGGCCCGAACCTGCTGAGCCCGGAAGGCCTGAAGTCGATGGCTGCCAACCCGATCGTGTTCGCTTGCTCGAACCCGGACCCGGAAATCTCCCCGGAGCTGGCGCACGCTACCCGCAACGACGTGATCATGGCCACCGGTCGTTCCGACTACCCGAACCAGGTCAACAACGTTCTGGGCTTCCCGTTCATCTTCCGTGGTGCCCTGGACGTTCGCGCCAAGCGCATCAACGAAGAAATGAAGATCGCCGCCGCTATCGCCCTGAAAGACCTGGCCAAGCTGCCGGTGCCGAAGGAAGTGTGCGACGCCTACAACGTCCAGGCCCTGGAATTCGGCCGTGAGTACATCATTCCGAAGCCACTGGACCCACGCCTGATCACCGTCGTTTCCGACGCCGTGGCCAAGGCTGCGATCGAATCCGGCGTAGCTACCCTGCCGTATCCGAAGCACTATCCGCTGAACAATGTGGATGAAGTGTTCAACGGCTGATTGCAGCCGTAGCGACACGAAAAAGCCCCGGCTCGTGAGAGTCGGGGCTTTTTGTTTGCCTGCTTTGGGGGGCTGTACCGGCCCTATCGCCGGCAAGCCGGCTCCCACAAGGGTCAGTGCAAGTAATGAATACAGTGCTGTACCTGTGGGAGCCGGCTTGCCGGCGATAGGGTCAACACATCAATCAACCTCAGAACAGATCCATCGGCGTCGCTTCATCCGCCGGCAGCGGGCTGCCCGGTGCCGCGCCATTGCCCAGCTCATCCACCGACGGCGGCGAGTCTTCGGCCTTGAACAGCTCGAAGTAGGCATTCGGCGTGCTTGGCGAAGCCGCACGGCCACTGATCGGGTCGACGCGCAGGCTGAGGATGCCTTCCGGCTCGGCGGGCGGGTGGTTCGGCTTGTCCTTGAGCGCCGCCCCCATGAAGCTCATCCAGATCGGCAGCGCCACCGTGCCACCGTACTCACGGCGGCCCAGGGTTTCCGGTTGGTCGAAGCCGACCCACACCGTGGTGACATAGTCGGCGTTGTAACCGGAGAACCAGGCGTCCTTGGATTCGTTGGTGGTGCCGGTCTTGCCTGCCAGGTCGGTACGGCCCAGGGCCAGTGCACGACGCCCGGTGCCACGCTTGATCACATCCTGCAGCATGCTGGTGAGGATGTAGCTGGTGCGGCCGTCGATGATTTGCTCAGCCGCTACCGGTGCCTGCGGTGCAGGTGCAACCTGGCCATAAGCCGAGGGGGCTTCGCCGGGCAGCGACGCCGTGCTGATCGGCTGTTCCGGTGCCGCCAGGCCTGCGTGGTCTTCGCTGGCTTGTGGCACGCGTGCCGGGTTGGCAGTGAACAGCGTCTCGCCGTTGCGGCTTTCGATGCGGTCGATCAGGTAGGGGTTGATCTTGTAGCCGCCATTGGCAAAGGTGCTCCAGCCCGTGGCGATCTCCATGGGGGTCAGGGTCGCGGTGCCCAGCGCCAGGGACAGGTTTGGCGGCAGGTCCTGCTTGTTGAAGCCGAACTTGGCGATGTAATCGATGGTACGGCCCACGCCCATGGCCTGCAGCAGACGGATCGATACCAGGTTGCGCGACTTGTACAGTGCTTCGCGCATGCGGATCGGGCCAAGGAAGGTGTTGGTGTCGTTCTTCGGTCGCCAGACCTTGTCCAGGTACTCGTCGACGAACACGATTGGGGCATCGTTCACCAAGGTCGAAGCGGTATAGCCGCTGTCCAGCGCCGCGCTGTAGATGAACGGCTTGAAGCTCGAACCCGGCTGGCGCTTGGCCTGCATGGCGCGGTTGTAGTTGCTCTGTTCGAACGAGAAACCGCCGACCAGGGCGCGGATAGCGCCGTTGTAAGGGTCGAGCGTAACCAGCGCGCTCTGCGCCCCCGGCACCTGGCTGAACTTGAGCTTGCCGTCGTCCAGGCGCTGCAGGCGCACCAGGTCACCGACCTTGGCCACATCCGCCGGCGATTGCGGCGCGCGGCCCTGCGAGTTGCTGTTGAGGAACGGGCGGGCCCACTTCATGGTTTCCCAGGCCACGTGCTCTTCCTGGCCGCTGCGGGTCAGGACCTGGATCCCGCTCTTGTCGACCTGGGTGACGATGGCCGGCTCCAGGCCGCCGAGGGTGCGCTGCTTGTTCAATTCCTGCAGCCAGGCAGCCTGGGTCTTGCCCGGGAAGCGCGCTTCGGGGCCGCGGTAGCCGTGGCGCTCATCGTAGTCGGAAAGGCCGTTGAGGACCGCCTTGTTGGCCATTTCCTGCATGTCGCTCGGCACCGTCGTGGTCACGCGGAAGCCTTCGGTGTAGGCATCGCTGCCATAGCGTCCGACCATCTCTGCACGGGCCATTTCGGCGACGTAGGGCGCGTTCACTTCCGGGGTGGGCACGTGATAGCTGGCGTTGAGCGGCTCGGCCAGCGCGGTTTGATAGCTGGCTTCGTCGATCTTGCCGAGCTTGTACATGCGGCCGAGGATCCAGTCACGGCGCTCTTTCGCCCGCACCGGGTTGGCCAGCGGGTTGAAGCGCGAGGGCGCCTTGGGCAGGCCGGCGATCATCGCCATCTGTGCCAGGCTCACGTCGCGGATCGACTTGCCGTAGTAAACCTGCGCGGCGGCGTCGATGCCGTAGGCGCGGTTGCCCAGGTAGATCTTGTTGACGTACAGCTCAAGGATCTCGTCCTTGGTCAGCTCACGTTCGATCTGCAGGGCCAGGAGAATTTCGTTGGTCTTGCGCGAGAAGCTGCGCTCGCTGGTGAGGAAGAAGTTCTTCGCCACCTGCATGGTGATGGTGCTGCCGCCGGTCTGGATGTGACCGGTTTTCACCAGTTGGGTCGCAGCGCGCATCAGGCTGCTCGGATCGACCCCGTAGTGATTGAGGAAATTGTCATCCTCGGCTGACAGAAGCGCCTGGATGAATTGTGGGGGGATTTCCGCGAATCGGATCGGCGAGCGCCGCATTTCGCCGAACTCGGCAATCAGCTTGCCATCGCTGCTGTACACCCTGAGGGGGATCTGCAACTGGATGCTTCTGAGCGAATCGACCGACGGCAGGCTGGGGCTAAGATACAGAAACGCACCGCTCACGCCGAGTACGAGCGAGCAAATGACTGCGACGAAAGACCACCAGAAGAACTTCAGCAGGCGTATCAAGGCTTTTGGGTGTCCAGATTGAAGGGTGAATTGCGCACGGGGCCGGCGGACGAAAAACGCTGGGCATTATAAGCATTTTTCGCCTCGCCGGGTGACCGGCCAGGTGGCCCGCTGTACCGCCTGGCCGTCAACGGCTGGCGCTGATGCGGGTTTTAGGGGCAGTAACGAGGGAACAGCGATGCTTGGACGCTGGGGCAGGGATGCCGGTTCATTGCTGGGGGTGGAAATCACCTCTGATTCGATACACATGCTGCAAGTGCGCCGGCATCGCGATCGCTGCGAGCGGGTCGCCTGGGCGCTTGAGCCATTCGAGCCGTTCGCTGGGGGCCACTGGTGGCAAGACCCAGACCGCATCGAGGCGGCCCTGCGGGGCGCTCATCGACGCTGTGGCGGCCGCCAACGTCGTGTTGCGGTGGCGCTGCCTGCCTCGCAGGTGATCTGCAAGCTATGCCAATTGCCCGCAAGTCAGACCGCAGCGCAGATGGAGGCTCAATTACTGGCCGATGCCGACACCTTGTTCCCCTTTCCTCTGGACGACCTGGTGATCGATTTCCATGCCATGGGCGCATCGATGGGGCGATCGGGCTACCGGGATGTCATGGTCGCCGCTTGTCGACAAAGCACATTGCAGCCGCTCGAGGCACTGTTCGAGGCCGCTGGGCTCCAGCTGGATGCCGTGGAAGTCGACAGCATCGCCTTGCGGCGTTTGCTGCCGCAGCCCTTTGCAGGCGCTTTGGCGCTGCTACGCCTCGAACCTGACGGGATAACGCTGCATGGCTGGATGCAGGATGGGTTGCCACAACGGCGCGAATTGCCTGCGCACGCTTCAGTTGAGCGGCTTGCCGAGTGGGTTGTCGACGGGCTGCAGGTGGATGAAGTCCTTGTATGCGGTGCTGCACTGGGGGAGCACGGTCGGTTCGCTGAACTGAGCGGCCAATTGACGGTGCCGTGCCGCCCTTTGCCAACAGTGGCTGGGCTCGACTGTAACGATTGCAGCCTGGCTTGCGCGCTGGCGCTGGGAGGGTTGCGCTGATGGTGCGTCTGAACCTGATGCCATGGCGTGAGCGGCAGCGCCTGGCGGCGTTGCGGCGACTTCGATTGATGCTGCTTGGCAGCATGTTCATGGGGCTTTGCGCCGTACTGTTCATGGATCAGTTGGTGCGCGAGCGTGCGCATCGGCAGGCTATCGACAACAGCAACCGCCAAGCCGCCATGGCGGAGCTGGATGCGCAGCTGGAGCAACTGGCGTCTATCAACCGGGCTTATGAGGCGGCGCGGTCGCAAGCTGCGGCGCTGACGGCCCTGCGGGCAGACCAGGGGCTAGTGACTGCGTTGTTCGCCGACCTGGAGCGGGCATTGCCGGAAGGTATCCAGCTGACAGAGCTCAAGCTCGAGCATTCGCGCCTGCGCCTTGTCGGCCTGGCTGCTTCGGGGGCGGTGGTGGCGCAGTTCATGCGCGAGCTGGAGCACTCCAATTTCTTGCTCGACCTTGCACTCGAGCGCGTGAAAAGCACGGACGAGGGTGATGAGTTTCTGCTGGTGGCACGAATGTCGGCGGCCTGGTCGTGAGCCCGCAGGTCTGGAAGCTATGGGTCGAACGCTCGCGAATTCCCGGGTATTGGCTGCCCTTGATCACGGCAGGGGTGGTACTTGCCCTCGGTGCCATGATTCGCCTGCCTGAGTGGCGGCAAATTCAAACGGCTGGGCAGGCAATGCAGGAGGCCTTGGCGCTCGAACTGGCAAGCAAGACCAGCCAGGTGTCCGGCTTGGGCCAACGTCGTGCTGCCCTGGACGAGGCCGAGCAACTGCTGCAGAACGCCCGCTGGGGACTGGCGGCGGGCGATCGCATGAGTGATCTGCTCGAACAGTTGGCGCTCTCGGGGCATGCACTGGGGTTGCAGTTCGAACAGTTGAACGTACTGGAAGAGGTGCATGAACCTGGGTATCGGCAAACCCCGATGGATGTGCAAGTAGTCGGGCGATATCCGGCGTTGCGTATGTGGCTGGACGACTGGCTTGGGCAAGTTCGCTTGTTGCGTGCCGAGGAAATGCATTGGGTCGCCGCCAAAGGCAGGCCCGGGTTTTTACGACTGCGTCTGCGAGTGAATGCCTACCAGGCCGATGCGCCGGTGCCCGAGTCCGCCTCGTTGGCGCAGATACCCGCCCGGGCGCATGTACAGGTCGCAGACTTCGATCCCTTTGCTGCCTGGTCAGGGCGAACCTCCCGAAAAGGCTTGGGTGAGATCCCGCTGGCACAGCTGGAAATGGTCGGCAGTTTGTCGCGCAGAGGGGAGCATGAGGCGCTGCTGGCGACTGCCGGACGCTTGTATCGCGTGCGCCGAGGCGAGCGCCTGGGGCGCGATGATGGCGTGGCGGTGCGCATCGACGCGCATCAGGTGGAGGTGCGCGAACGGTTGTTCGTGGCCGGCGAGTGGCGCGAGCGCACCACGTTCTTGGCGCTCAGGAAGGGCGCTGGCAGGGAGGCAAGTGGTCATGAAATGGCTGGCGATAGTGATGGTGGCGATGTTGATACCGGTTCAGCCGGGGCTGGCAGCGTCTTATAGGGGGGAGCCTGTTTCGTTGAATTTCCAGGATGTCGAGGTGCGTTCGGTGCTTCAGGTCCTGGCGGATTATGCCGGCATCAACCTGGTGGCCAGTGACCAGGTGCAAGGCAATATCACCCTGCGTTTGCAGGACGTCCCTTGGGATCAGGCCCTGGCACTGGTGTTGCGGAGCAAGGGGTTGGCGCGGCGAGAGGAAGGCAATGTCTTGCTGATCGCGCCCGCGGGTGAGTTGGCTGAGCAGTCGCTCGGCGAGTCCTACGGACAGGCCCTCGATGCCCAGTTGCAGCCCTTGCGCCGGGAGTTGATGCCAATCCATCACGCCAATGCCTCGGCGCTGGCGGAGGTATTGCTGGCGACGCTGGCCGACGACGGCATCCTCACCGGTCGCGGTAGCCTGAGTGTCGATGCTCGTACCAATACCTTGCTGGTGCACCAGCCCGAAGAGCGCCTCGCCCAGTTGCGGCAACTGGTCACGCAACTGGATGTGCCGGTGCGCCAGGTGGCGATCGAAGCGCGCATCGTCGAGGCCAATGTCGATTATGAAAAGAGCCTGGGTGTGCGCTGGGGAGGTGCCCTGCATGAAGAGGCTGCGCAGTTGGGCAGGGATGTGTTCGTCGATCTGGGCGTGGAGAGGGCCGGCGCTGGAGTAGGCCTGGGCCTGGGCCTGTTGCGAGGAGGCGTACTGCTGGACCTTGAACTCAGTGCCATGGAAAAAAGTGGTAATGGCGAGATCATTTCGCAACCCAAAGTGGTTACCGCAGACAAGGAAACGGCCCGGATCCTCAAGGGCACCGAAGTGCCATACCAGGAGACCAGCAAGAGCGGCGCCACCTCCGTTTCCTTCCGAGAGGCCTCGCTGTCGCTTGAAGTCACCCCGCAGATTACCCCTGACGGCAAGGTCATCATGACGGTCAGGGTGACCAAGGACGAGCCCGACTTCGTCAATGCCCTGAACGACGTGCCGCCGATTCGCAAGAACGAGGTCAATGCCAAGGTCCGTGTGGCCGATGGGGAAACCATCGTCATTGGCGGCGTGTACTCGACTTCGCAAAACAATGTGGTCGACAAGGTGCCATTTTTGGGCGATCTGCCGTATGTTGGGCGGCTGTTTCGACGCGATGCATTACAAGAGAAAAAATCCGAGCTGCTGGTCTTCCTGACTCCGCGTATCATGAGTGACCAGGCGATTGCTGTGAGTCGTTGATTCTGTGCGAAATTTGATACTTGTAGGGCCCATGGGCGCTGGAAAGAGCACCATCGGGCGCCTGTTGGCCAAAGAGCTGCGCCTGCTGTTCAAAGATTCCGACAAGGAAATCGAACTGCGAACCGGCGCCAACATTCCGTGGATCTTCGATAAAGAAGGCGAACCGGGCTTCCGTGACCGTGAGCAAGCGATGATCGCCGAGCTCTGCGCGCTCGATGGCGTGGTCGTGGCGACCGGTGGCGGCGCAGTCATGCGCGCGGAAAACCGCCAGGCGCTGCATGCGGGCGGACGGGTCATTTACCTGCATGCTTCGGTGGAGCAGCAAGTCGGGCGCACCGCGCGCGATCGCAACCGCCCGTTGCTGCGCACCGCCAACCCGGAGGCGACCCTGCGCGCCCTGCTGGAAACGCGCGACCCGCTCTACCGTGAGATCGCCGACCTGGTGGTGGAAACCGACGAGCGGCCGCCGCGCATGGTGGTGCTCGATATTCTCGAACGCTTGCAGCAGTTGCCGCCCCGCTAAGCCGGGACTATTCTCGGCCAGCGCCGAGGCGAGGTTCAACGTTACCGCGTGGGTCGCATCAATGACGCCGCGCCCAAGTACATTGTGGGGATACATGCAGACACTAAAGGTCGACCTGGGCGAGCGCAGCTACCCGATCTACATTGGCGAAGGCTTGCTGGACCAGCCCGAACTGCTGGCGCCGCACATCGCCGGGCGGCAGGTTGCCATCGTTTCCAATGAAACTGTCGCGCCTCTGTATCTCGAACGCCTGAGCAAGACCCTGGGTGCCTATTCGGTGCTGCCAGTGATCCTCCCGGATGGCGAGGCCTACAAAAACTGGGAGACCCTGCAGCTGATCTTCGACGGCCTGCTCACCGCTCGGCATGACCGCCGTACCACCGTGGTCGCCCTTGGCGGCGGGGTGATCGGTGACATGGCGGGCTTCGCAGCGGCCTGTTACCAGCGCGGTGTCGATTTCATTCAAGTGCCCACCACCCTGTTGTCCCAGGTCGATTCCTCGGTCGGCGGCAAGACGGGCATCAACCACCCGCTGGGCAAGAACATGGTCGGTGCGTTCTATCAGCCCAACGCGGTGCTGATCGATACCACCAGCCTCAAGACCCTGCCCCAGCGCGAGCTGTCGGCTGGTCTGGCCGAAGTGATCAAGTACGGCCTGATCTGCGACGAGCCGTTCCTCGGCTGGCTCGAAGACAACATGCAAGCCCTGCGCGCCCTGGAGCCTGCGGCCCTGACCGAAGCGATCCGCCGCTCATGCGCGGCCAAGGCCGCCGTGGTCGGCGCCGATGAGCGCGAATCCGGCGTGCGGGCGACCCTGAACCTTGGCCATACCTTCGGGCATGCCATCGAAACGCACATGGGCTACGGCGTCTGGTTGCACGGCGAAGCCGTGGCTGCGGGCACGGTGATGGCCCTGGAGATGTCAATGCGCCTGGGCTGGATCGACCAGCCTGCGCGCGATCGAGCAATCCGCCTGTTGCAGGACGCAGGTTTGCCGGTGGTGCCACCACAGGAAATGACCCCGGCGCATTTCATGGAGCATATGGCGGTCGACAAAAAGGTGCTCGACGGTCGCCTGCGGCTGGTGCTGTTGCGCCGGCTGGGCGAAGCCGTGATCACCGACGACTATCCGAAAGAGATTCTTCAGGCCACGCTGTCGGCGGATTACCGCGCGATCGTGGCCCAGCTTTGAGGTTGTGACAGCGCAATGACCAGTTTGCATGCCGATGAGGCGTTTCTCGACCATTTCCAGTTGAGCCACGATCCGTTCGCGCCGCGCGTGCCCGGTTTCAAGTTCTTCCCCGCCCAGCGCAAGCCTGTGCTCGGCCAGTTGCATCACCTGGCCCGTTACAGCCAGCTGATGCTGGTGGTTACAGGCCCCGTAGGCAGCGGCAAGACACTGCTGCGCCAGGCCTTGGTGGCCAGTACCAACAAGCAGTCGGTGCAAAGCGTGGTGGTATCCGCCCGTGGAGCCAGCGATGCTGCCAGTGTATTGGGGCAGGTTGCCCAGTCGCTGGAAGTGGCCCAGCCCGAGGTTCAGGCCATTCTGTCCAAGGTGGTGCAGCTTGCCCTGACCGGACAGGAAGTCTATTTGCTGGTGGACGATGCGGAACAACTCGACGAGTCGGCACTCCAAGCGTTGCTGGAGCTGGCGGCGGGTGTCCCGGAGGGGCGCCCGCACGTGTTCCTGTTCGGCGAGCCGTCGCTGATTGCCGGGTTGGATGAGATCCATGTCGAGGAAGAGCGCTTCCATGTCATCGAACTCGCCCCCTACAGCGAGGAAGAGACCCGCGAGTACCTTGAGCAGCGTCTGGAAGGCGCCGGCCGGGGCATCGAGGTGTTCACCCATGAGCAGCTCGTCGATATCCATGAAAACTCCGACGGTTGGCCTGGCAACATCAACCAGGTCGCCCGCGATACCTTGATCGAAGCCATGATCGCCAGCCGCACTGCGGTCAAGCGACCATCCATGGGGTTCAAAATGCCGAAGAAACACGTGCTCGCGCTGTCCGCTGTCGTCGTGGTCGCTGTTGGTGCCGCGGTGCTCATGCCCAAGAAAGGCGACAAGGCTCCTGAGGCACCCGCTGCCCAGGCCCAGTTGCCATTGGGCGACAAATCGAACAACCCCGCCATCGAGTTCTCCGGCTCGTCGCAGCCGATGCCGCTGCCGCTGGTTGGCCAATCCCAGCCGGTGATGCGTGAGCCTCTGGCTCAGGCAGCTGGCATGGGCGACGGCGAGGAGGGCGGCCCAGCCGACAATACCGCGCTGCAGCCTGGTAACCCGCCGCCGACCGTGACCACCACTGCACCACCGCAAGGCGTTGCTGCGGGCCCGGCGCCGACCCTGGCCCAGGCGACCCCTGTAGCACCGTCACAGCCGGTTGCGCCTGTGCAAAAGCCTGTCGCAACCCAGCCGGCCAAGCCGGTTGCCCCTGCCAAGCCGACCCCGGCGCCGACCCAGGTCGCCACGGCCAAGCCGGCCGCCAAGCCTGCTGAAAAACCGGCAGCCGGTGGCAGTGCCAGCGGTGGCTGGTACGCAGGTCAGAAGCCTGGCAACTATGTGGTGCAGATCCTCGGCACCAGCTCCGAGGCCTCGGCCCAGGCCTTCGTCAAGGCACAGGGTGGCGACTATCGCTACTTCAAGAAAAACCTGCAGGGCAAACCGCTGTACGTGGTCACCTATGGCAGCTTCGCCAACCGCGACGCCGCAGTAGCTGCAATCAAGAACTTGCCAGCGAAGGTCCAGGCTGGTAAACCTTGGCCACGTACCGTCGCCAGCGTCCAACAAGAGCTGGCCTCGGCCCGCTGATACCTTCCGGGCGGCATCACCCCGCCGCCCAGTTGCTGAGCGATTACTGACTTTCGTCTAGCCTGCTGCGCCTGAGCGCGGCAGGCTTTTCTGTCCCAGGCTGCCGGCCACAAGCCCTTCTTGCAGTCATGGCTGAAACGCTTCAGACTCGAGCCGAGCCGCTATCACGGCGCGCGGCGCAAAAACATTCAAAAATGCGACATAAATTTTCAATGGTGAGACATGAAAATTTGTGAGTATCGCTGTCGCTGTGCAACAATGGTTTTCCATGGCCACCGCAAAAAAGCTGGCATTTGATCGGCGTGGATGGTAAGTGGTTGTACTAAAAAGAGATTTACCTCCGTTGAGAGGTGAACCTGGTGAGAAAGTGTCTATGAAAACAGGTCTGTACCATCCCGAAGAATTCAAGGACAACTGTGGCTTTGGCCTGATCGCCCATATGACGGGCGAACCGAGCCACCACCTTCTGCAAACCGCCATGCAGGCACTGACCTGCATGACCCACCGCGGCGGCATCAACGCCGACGGCAAGACCGGTGACGGTTGCGGTCTGCTCATGCAGAAGCCCGATCAATTCCTGCGTGCCGTGGCCCAGGAACACTTCGCCGTCGAGCTGCCCAAGCAGTACGCCGTCGGCATGGTGTTCTTCAACCAGGACCCGGTAAAAGCCGAAGCCGCGCGGGCCAACATGGACCGCGAAATCGTCAACGCCGGCCTCACGCTGGTGGGCTGGCGCAAAGTCCCGATCGACACCAGCGTGCTGGGCCGCCTGGCCCTGGAGCGCCTGCCGCAGATCGAGCAGGTGTTCATCGGCGGTGAAGGCCTGAGCGATCAGGAATTCGCCATCAAGCTGTTCAGTGCCCGTCGCCGTTCGTCCGTGGCCAACGCCCATGACGCCGACCACTACATCTGCAGCTTCTCGCACAAGACCATCATCTATAAAGGCCTGATGATGCCGCGCGATCTCGCGGCCTTCTATCCAGACCTGGATGACGAGCGCCTGCAAACCGCGATCTGCGTGTTCCACCAGCGCTTCTCCACCAACACCCTGCCGAAGTGGCCGCTGGCGCAGCCCTTCCGCTTCCTCGCCCACAACGGCGAGATCAACACCATCACCGGCAACCGCAACTGGGCCATGGCCCGTCGCACCAAGTTCGCCAACGACCTGATCCCCGACCTCGAAGAGCTCGGCCCGCTGGTCAACCGTGTCGGCTCCGACTCCTCGAGCATGGACAACATGCTGGAGCTGATGGTCACCGGCGGCATCGACCTGTTCCGTGGCGTGCGCATGCTGGTACCGCCAGCCTGGCAGAACGTCGAAACCATGGACGCCGACCTGCGCGCCTTCTACGAATACAACTCCATGCACATGGAGCCGTGGGACGGCCCGGCCGGTATCGTCATGACCGAAGGCCGCCATGCGGTGTGCCTGCTCGACCGCAACGGCCTGCGCCCGGCGCGCTGGGTCACCACCACCAATGGCTACATCACCATCGCCTCGGAAATCGGCGTGTGGGGCTACCAGCCTGAGGACGTCCTGGCCAAGGGCCGAGTCGGCCCAGGCCAGATTCTTGCCGTGGACACCGAGACCGGCCAGATCCTCGACACCGATGCCATCGACGACCGTCTCAAGTCGCGTCACCCGTACAAGCGCTGGCTGCGTCAGCATGCCCTGCGCATCCAGGCGACCTTGACCGACGACCAGGGCGCGGCCAGCTACGACACTGACCAGCTCAAGCAATACATGAAGATGTTCCAGGTCACCTTCGAAGAGCGTGACCAGGTGCTGCGTCCACTCGGCGAGCAGGGCCAGGAAGCGGTAGGCTCGATGGGTGACGACACGCCGATGGCCGTGTTGTCCCAGCGCGTGCGTTCGCCATACGACTTCTTCCGCCAGCAATTTGCCCAGGTCACCAACCCGCCGATCGACCCGCTGCGCGAAGCGATCGTGATGTCGCTGGAAATCTGCCTGGGCGCCGAGCGCAACATCTTCCAGGAATCCCCGGAGCATGCCTCCCGGGTAATCCTCAGCTCGCCGGTCATCTCGCCCGCCAAATGGCGCTCGCTGATGAACCTGGAGCGCGAAGGCTTCGACCGCCAACTGATCGACCTCAACTATGAAGAGAGCGTCGGCCTGGAAGCGGCCATCCGCAACATTGCCGACCAGGCCGAAGAAGCGGTGCGCAGCGGCAAGACCCAGCTGGTGCTGAGCGACCGCTACATCGCCCCGGGCAAACTGCCGGTGCACGCCTCGCTCGCCGTCGGCGCGGTACACCACCGCCTGACCGAGCAGGGCCTGCGCTGCGACAGCAACATCCTGGTGGAAACCGCCACCGCCCGTGACCCGCACCACTTCGCCGTGCTGCTGGGCTTCGGCGCCTCGGCCGTGTACCCGTACCTGGCGTATGAAGTGCTGGCCGACCTGATCCGCACCGGCGAAGTGCTGGGCGACCTGGACGAAGTCTTCAAGTACTACCGCAAGGGCATCTCCAAGGGTCTGCTGAAGATCCTGTCGAAGATGGGTATCTCCACCATCGCCTCGTACCGTGGTGCCCAGCTGTTCGAAGCCGTGGGCCTGGCCGAGGAAGTGGTCGGCCTGAGCTTCAAGGGTGTGTCCAGCCGCATCAAGGGTGCGCGCTTCGTCGACCTGGAAGGCGACCAGAAGCTGCTCGCCGCCGAAGCCTGGAGCGCGCGCAAGCCGATCCAGCAAGGTGGCCTGCTGAAGTTCGTCCACGGTGGCGAATACCACGCCTACAACCCGGATGTGGTCAACACCCTGCAGGCTGCCGTGCAGCAGGGCGACTATGCCAAGTTCAAGGAATACACCACGCTGGTCGACCAGCGCCCGGTGTCGATGATCCGCGACCTGCTGAAAGTGAAAGTGGCCGACCAGGCCCTGCCGCTGGATCAGATCGAGCCGCTGGACGCGATTCTCAAGCGCTTCGACTCCGCCGGTATCTCGCTGGGCGCACTGTCGCCAGAAGCCCACGAAGCCCTGGCCGAGGCCATGAACCGCCTGGGTGCGCGCTCCAACTCCGGTGAGGGCGGTGAAGACCCGTCGCGTTACGGCACCCTCCGCAGCTCCAAGATCAAGCAGGTGGCCACCGGCCGCTTCGGTGTCACCCCGGAGTACCTGGTCAACGCCGAAGTGCTGCAGATCAAGGTTGCCCAGGGTGCCAAGCCCGGCGAAGGCGGGCAGCTGCCAGGCGGCAAGGTCAACGGCCTGATCGCCAAGCTGCGCTATGCCGTGCCGGGCGTGACCCTGATCTCGCCGCCGCCGCACCACGACATCTACTCGATCGAAGACCTGGCCCAGCTGATCTACGACCTCAAGCAGGTCAATCCGCAGGCCCTGGTATCGGTCAAGCTGGTCGCCGAGGCAGGCGTTGGCACCATCGCCGCTGGCGTGGCCAAGGCCTATGCCGACCTGATCACCATTTCCGGCTACGACGGCGGCACCGGCGCTTCGCCGCTGACCTCGATCAAGTACGCCGGCGCCCCGTGGGAACTGGGCCTGGCCGAAACCCACCAGACCCTGCGCGGCAACGACCTGCGCGGCAAGGTGCGGGTACAGACCGATGGCGGCCTGAAAACCGGCCTGGACGTGATCAAGGCGGCCATCCTCGGCGCCGAGAGCTTCGGCTTCGGCACCGCACCGATGATCGCCCTGGGCTGCAAGTACCTGCGCATCTGCCACCTGAACAACTGCGCCACCGGCGTGGCCACCCAGAACGACAAGCTGCGCAAGGACCACTACATCGGCACCGTCGACATGGTGATCAACTTCTTCACCTTTGTCGCCGAAGAAACCCGTGAGTGGCTGGCCAAGCTGGGCGTGCGCAGCCTCGGCGAGCTGATCGGCCGCACCGACCTGCTCGACGTGCTGCCAGGCGACACCGAGCGCCAGCATCACCTGGACCTGACTCCGCTGCTGGGCAGCTCGCACATTCCGGCCGACAAGCCGCAGTTCTGCGAAGTCGACAAGAACCCACCGTTCGACAAGGGTGAGCTGGCCGAGAAGATGGTCGAGATGGCCCTGCCGGCCATCCGTGACCAGGCCGGTGGCGAGTTCGCGCTCGACATCTGTAACTGCGACCGTTCCATTGGTGCCCGCATCTCTGGCGAAATCGCCAAGCTGTACGGCAACCAGGGCATGGCCGACAAGCCGATCACCTTCCGCTTCAAGGGCACTGCAGGGCAAAGCTTCGGCGTGTGGAACGCCGGCGGCCTGAACCTGCACCTGGAAGGCGATGCCAATGACTACGTTGGCAAAGGCATGACCGGTGGCAAGGTCACCATCGTGCCGCCTGCCGGCAGCCCGTTCAAAACCCAGCTCAGCGCCATCGTTGGCAACACCTGCCTGTATGGCGCGACGGGCGGCAAGCTGTTCGCCGCCGGCACCGCAGGCGAGCGCTTCGCTGTGCGTAACTCCGGCGCCCACGCGGTCGTCGAGGGGACTGGCGATCACTGCTGTGAATACATGACCGGTGGCTTTGTCTGCGTTCTGGGCAAGACCGGTTACAACTTCGGTTCTGGCATGACTGGCGGCTTCGCCTACGTGCTCGACATGGACAACTCCTTCGTCGACAAACTCAACCACGAGCTGGTGGAAATCCAGCGCATCAGTGGTGAGGCGATGGAGGCTTACCGCAGCCACTTGGCGCGGGTCCTTGCCGAATACGTGGAGGAGACTGGCAGCGAGTGGGGGCGTGAGCTCTCGGAGAACCTGGACGACTACGTGCGGCGCTTCTGGCTGGTCAAGCCGAAGGCGGCCAACCTCAAGCAACTGCTGTCCAGCACCCGTGCCAACCCGCAGTAACAACAGCTGCAAGTGACGGCCCCGTGCGCGGGGCCCGTCGTGCTCAAGTGATCGTCTTGCAGCTTGCAGCCCAAGGCTGGCAACTGCGGTAAAGAGGTTTTGAAAAATGGCTGAACGTCTGAACAACGACTTCCAGTTCATCGAAGTGGGCCGCAAGGACCCGAAGAAAAAGCTCCTGCGCCAGCGCAAGAAGGAGTTCGTGGAGATCTACGAACCCTTCAAGCCGCAGCAATCCGTGGAGCAGGCGCACCGCTGCCTGGGCTGCGGTAACCCGTACTGCGAATGGAAGTGCCCGGTGCACAACTTCATCCCCAACTGGTTGAAGCTGGTTTCCGAAGGCAACATCCTGGCGGCGGCGGAGCTTTCGCACCAGACCAACACCCTGCCGGAAGTGTGCGGCCGCGTGTGTCCGCAAGACCGCCTGTGCGAGGGTGCCTGCACCCTGAACGACGGCTTCGGCGCGGTGACCATCGGCTCGGTGGAGAAGTACATCACCGACACCGCGTTCGCCATGGGCTGGCGCCCGGACATGTCCAAGGTCAAGCCGACCGGCAAGCGCGTCGCGATCATCGGTGCAGGTCCTGCGGGCCTGGGCTGTGCCGACGTGCTGGTGCGCGCTGGCGTGACCCCGGTGGTGTTCGACCGCAACCCGGAAATCGGCGGCCTGCTGACCTTCGGCATCCCTGAGTTCAAGCTGGAAAAGACCGTGCTGAGCAATCGCCGCGAAGTCTTCACCGGCATGGGCATCGAGTTCCGCCTGAACACCGAGGTGGGCAAGGACATCACCCTGGAGCAGCTGCTCGCCGAGTACGACGCCGTGTTCATGGGCATGGGCACCTACACCTACATGAAAGGTGGTTTCCCGGGTGAAGACCTGCCGGGCGTGCATGACGCGCTGGATTTCCTGATCGCCAACGTCAACCGCAACCTGGGCTTCGAGAAGTCGCCGGAAGATTTCGTCGACATGCAGGGCAAGAAGGTGGTGGTACTGGGCGGTGGCGATACCGCGATGGACTGCAACCGCACCTCCATCCGTCAGGGCGCCAAGGCGGTGACCTGTGCCTACCGTCGTGACGAAGCCAACATGCCGGGCTCGCGCAAAGAGGTCAAGAACGCCAAGGAAGAGGGCGTGAAGTTCCTCTACAACCGCCAGCCTATCGCCATTGTCGGCGAGGACAAGGTCGAAGGCGTGAAGGTGGTCGAGACCCGTCTCGGCGAGCCGGACGCCCGTGGCCGTCGCAGCCCCGAGCCGATTCCAGGGTCTGAAGAAATCCTGCCGGCCGATGCCGTGGTGATCGCCTTCGGCTTCCGTCCGAGCCCAGCGCCGTGGTTCGAGCAGCATGGCATCCAGATGGACAGCCAGGGCCGCGTGGTGGCGCCGGAGAAGGGCAAGTTCAAGCACCAGACCAGCAACCCGAAAGTCTTCGCCGGTGGCGATATGGTGCGCGGTTCGGACCTGGTGGTGACCGCCATTTTCGAAGGGCGTACCGCTGCCGAAGGCATCCTGGACTATCTGGAAGTCTGATTCTGGCTGAACCGGCCTCATCGCCGGCAAGCCGGCTCCCACAATACCTGTGGGAGCCGGCTTGCCGGCGATGAGGCCGGTTTTGTATACAAAACTGCTTGATCCAACGCATCCAATAGACAAAACGCATGGTCTCAGCCGTGCCTTTTGCGCTCCCGTCTGAGAAAATGCCCGCACTTTTTTTCCGGATGCCGACATGACTGCCCTGAAGAACGATCGTTTCCTGCGTGCACTGCTCAAGCAACCCGTAGACGTCACCCCGGTATGGATGATGCGCCAGGCCGGCCGCTATCTCCCGGAGTACCGCGCCAGCCGCGCCAAGGCCGGTGACTTCATGAGCCTGTGCATGAACCCGCAGTTCGCCTGCGAGGTCACCCTGCAGCCGCTGGACCGCTACCCGCTGGACGCGGCGATCCTGTTCTCGGACATCCTCACCATCCCCGACGCCATGGGCCTTGGCCTGTACTTCGAAACCGGCGAAGGCCCACGTTTCAAGAAAGTCATCAGCACCCCGGCCGACATCGAAGCGCTGCCGATCCCTGACCCGCAGAAAGACCTGGGCTATGTCATGGACGCGGTCAGCACCATCCGTCGCGAACTCAATGGCCGTGTGCCGCTGATCGGTTTCTCCGGCAGCCCATGGACCCTGGCCACCTACATGGTCGAAGGCGGCTCTTCCAAGGACTTCCGCAAGACCAAGGCGATGGCCTACGACAACCCGCAAGCCCTGCACCTGCTGCTGGACAAGCTGGCCCAGTCGGTCACCAGCTACCTCAACGGCCAGATCCTCGCTGGCGCTCAGGCCGTGCAGATCTTCGACACCTGGGGCGGCAACCTGTCGGCGGCGGCGTACCAGGAATTCTCCCTGGCCTACATGCGCAAGATCGTCAGTGGTCTGATCCGCGAGCACGAAGGCCGCAAGGTGCCGGTGATCCTGTTCACCAAGAACGGCGGCCTGTGGCTGGAAAGCATCGCCGAAGCCGGCGCCGACGCGCTGGGCCTGGACTGGACCTGCGAGATCGGCGATGCGCGCCGCCGTGTCGGCGACAAGGTGGCACTGCAGGGCAACATGGACCCGACGGTGCTGTACGCCAAGCCAGAAGCGATCCGCGCGGAAGTGGCGCGTATTCTTGCCAGCTACGGCAAGGGCACGGGCCACGTGTTCAACCTGGGGCATGGCATCACGCCGGAAGTCGACCCAGAGCATGCGGGCGTGTTCATCAACGCCGTGCACGAACTGTCGGCGCAGTACCATCAGTGATCTGATGGCAGATACAGAAAACCCGGCCTGGCGCCGGGTTTTTTTATGGCATTAAGTTTCAATTCAGCGATCGTCGTTAATCTGGGCCCATCGAAACCGAAACAGGACCCGATCCCCATGAAAGCACGTTACCTCGCCCTGATCCTTGCCCCGCTCTTCAGCACCGCTGCCCTGGCAGCCGGTTATACCGGCCCGGGTGCACAGTCGGTGACCAGTGTGGCTGCTGCCAATGATGCCGCCGATGACACGCCGGTGGTGCTGCAGGGCTTTGTGACCAAGAAGATCAACAACGACGACAAGTACGAGTTCAAGGACAACACCGGCACGATCACGGTTGAAATCGATGACGAAGACCTGCCGCCGACGCCGTTCAACGAGAAGACCAAGGTCAAGCTGACCGGCGAAGTGGAGAAGCACCTGATGAGCCGTGAAGTGGATGTGGATATTGTCGAGATCGTGAACTGATCCGAAGGCCCTATCGCCGGCAAGCCGGCTCCCACACAGATCACCGCTGACCTTGTGGGAGCTGGCTTGCCAGCGATGGGCTGCAAAGCAGCCCCAAATGCTCAGGCCTTCTTGGGCTCCAGCCTGCTCAGGTGCAACGCCACCATCAACGCCACCGCCAGCAAGCTGCCAATGAACAGCCCGATACCGTTCCACCCCCAGTGATGCCAGAACACCCCGCCCGCCGTACCCGCCACGCTCGACCCCGCGTAGTAGCAGAACAGGTACAGCGACGAGGCCTGCCCCTTGGCCTTCAGCGCCCGCCGCCCAATCCAGCTGCTGGCCACCGAGTGCGCACCAAAGAAACCGAAGGTGAACACCAGCATGCCCAGGATTATCAGCACCAGAGGCGTTGCCAAGGTCATCAGCAACCCGCCCGCCATCACCACGATACTGGCCCAGAACACCTTGCGCCGGCCCAGCTTGTCGGCCAGGGCGCCGACCTGCGCCGAACTGTAGATACCCGACAGGTACACCACCGACAGCAAGCCGACCAGCGCCTGGTTCATGTGGTAGGGCCCCGCCAGCAGGCGATAACCGATGTAGTTGAACAGGGTGACGAAGGCGCCCATTAGCAGGAAGGCCTCGAGGAACAACCACGGCAGGCCGGCATCCTTGAAGTGCATGACGAAGCCATCCAGCAGCCTGCGGGGCTTGAGCGATTGTGCGCGGAAGTTGCGCGATTCCGGCAGCACCTTCCAGAACACCAGCGCCGCCACCAGGGCCAGGCCGCCGATGATCAGCATTGCCATGTGCCAGCTGACGAAGTCGATCAGTACCCCGGTGATCAGGCGGCCGCTCATGCCGCCGATGGCATTGCCGCCAATGTACAGCCCCATGGCCAGGCCGATGTGCTGTGGATGGATCTCCTCGCTCAGGTAGGTCATGGCCACGGCTGCCAGGCCGCTGAGCGACAGCCCGACCAGCGCCCGTGTCGCCAGTACCCATTCCCAGGTCGGCATGACCGCGCTGACCATGGTCGACAAGGCCGCGCACAACAGGGCGAAGACCATCACCGGCTTGCGCCCGATGCGATCGGAAATCGGCCCGGTGATCAGCAGCCCGAACGCCAGCATGGCGGTGGATACCGACAGCACCAGGCTGCTTTGCGCGGCATTGATCGCGTACTCCTGGGACAGTAACGGCATCATCGGCTGTACGCAGTACAGCAAGGCAAAGGTGGCGAAGCCGCCGCTGAACAGGGCCAGCACGGTCTTCATGAAGGCAGGGGTGCCTTTTTCGATCCAGATGTCGTTCAGCGGGGCAGGTTCGGGTGCGGCGGGAAGGGGTGCTACAGCAGTTTTCACGGGCGGGTACCTCTGTTGCAATGAAAAAAGCTTATAGCTGGCTAATGATTAGATCCAATATATTGTTCGACCTGTTTAAGAGGTTTTACGACCCAATCGGAGCTGATCATGGAACTGCGCCATTTGCGGTATTTCATCGCCGTTGCCGAAGAGCTGCACTTTGGCCGTGCAGCCCAGCAACTGGGCATTTCCCAGCCTCCCCTGAGCCAGCAGATCCAGGCGCTGGAGCAGGAGTTGGGGGCACGGTTGTTCGAGCGTACCAATCGTCGGGTCGAACTGAGCGAGGCTGGCAGGTTGTTCCTCGACGAGGCACGGCAGGTGCTGGCGCAGGTGGAGAAAGCGGCCGATGTGGCACGCCGGGCGCAGTTGGGGGAGCTGGGCGAGATGAAGATCGGCTTCACCGCATCGGCGCCGTTCACCTCGAAGATTCCCAAGGCGATCCATGCCTTTCGCCAGCGTTTTCCTGCCGTGCACCTGAGCCTCAAGGAAATGAGCAGCCGCGATGTGGCTGAGGGTGTGTTCGACGAGTCCATCGAAATCGGGCTGATGCGGCCAATGCCGCTGCCCGAAGGCCTGGTAGCCACCGAGCTGTTCCGCGAGCCTTTGGTGGCGGTGATCAATGCGTCGCATCCGCTGGCCGCGGGTACCGAACAGGGCGTGCACATTGCCGAGCTGGCCCATGAGCCTTTTGTGTTCTTCCCGCGCAGCTATGGCAGTGGTCTGTACGCCCAGCTGCTGAGCCTGGCGCGGCAGGCAGGGTTCAGCCCGCACTTCACCCAGGAAGCGGGCGAGGCGATGACCATCATCGGGCTGGTGTCCGCAGGCCTTGGGGTGTCGGTATTGCCGGCTTCTTTCCAGCGTATGCGGATCGAGGGCGTGGTCTATCGGACCTTGCTCGACGAGGGCGCGACGTCGGCCGTGTGGCTGGTACAACGTGAGCGTGGCAGCTCGGCGATGGCCAAGGCCTTCGCCGAACTGGTCACCGACGCGACTTCCGCTGTCAATTGAGGTGCAGCGGCCAGTGCCGCTCGCCGAGCATCTCGGGCGGCGAGGGTGCCCAGTTTTCGCGCGGGGCAGGGGTATCGTTGCCGTCAACGTCCGGCAAATGCCGCTGGCCATTGCCGCCGCGCCGCCACATACTCGGTCATTCGTTGATACACGGAGGTCTCTCATGCGGCGCGTGGTGTTCAATCAGAAAGGTGGCGTAGGCAAGTCGAGCATCGCTTGCAACCTGGCGGCAGTCAGCGCCAGCGAAGGCTATCGGACCTTGCTGATCGACCTGGATTCTCAGGCCAACTCGACTCAATACCTGACCGGGCTTACCGGCGAAGACATCCCCATGGGTATCGCCGATTTCTTCAAGCAGAGCCTGTCCAGCGGGCCATTCAGCAAGAAGAATAAGGTCGATATCTACGAAACTCCGTTCGACAACCTGCATGTGGTCACCGCCACGGCGGAGCTGGCCGACCTGCAGCCCAAGCTTGAGGCCAAGCACAAGATCAACAAACTGCGTAAGTTGCTCGACGAGCTGGACGAGGACTACGAGCGGATCTACATCGACACGCCACCGGCGTTGAATTTCTATGCAGTATCGGCACTGATCGCCGCTGATCGCGTACTGATTCCTTTCGACTGCGACAGTTTCTCTCGCCAGGCCCTGTATGGCCTGCTGGCTGAGATCGAAGAGCTCAAGGAAGACCATAACGAAGACCTGGCGGTCGAAGGGATCGTGGTCAACCAGTTCCAGTCCCGTGCCAGCCTGCCCCAGCAGATGCTCGACGAGTTGCTGGCCGAAGGCTTGCCGGTGTTACCGGTGTACCTGGGCAGTTCGGTGAAGATGCGCGAGTCGCACCATGCCAGCCTGCCGCTGATCCACCTGGAGCCACGGCACAAGCTGACCCAGCAGTTCGTCGAGTTGCATTCCCTGCTTGAAGAGAACGCCTAGACCCCCTGACTACGCAGCCACTCCAGCAACGACTGGAGTGGAAACGCTCCAGCCTGGCGGCTGACTTCGCGGCCATTCTTGAACAGGATCAGGCTGGGAATCGAGCGGATGCCCAGTTGCCCGGCCAGGTTGCGGTTGGCTTCGCTGTCGAGCTTGGCCAGGCGGCAGCGGCCATTGAGCTGGCCGGCGGCCTGTTCGAAGGTGGGGGCGAAGGACTTGCACGGGCCGCACCAGTCGGCCCAGACGTCGACCAACAGCGGCAGGTCGCCTTTGATCTGGCTGGCGTAGCTGCTTTCGCTGAGGTCGAAGGGTTTGCCGAGCAGTACATCCTGTTTGCAGCGGCCGCACTTTGGAGCATCGCCCAGGCGCGTGGCGGGCAGGCGGTTGAGGCCGTTGCAGTGGGGGCAGGGGATCAGTAGCGGGTCGGTCATGTCAGTTCCTTGTGGTGTTTGATCGGGCCCTATCGCCGGCAAGCCGGCTCCCACAGGGGAGTGCACTGCTGCCCTCTGTGGGAGCCGGCTTGCCGGCGATGAGGCCTATGAGGAGCAGCTGATTTCCAGATGCTTGCCCCACTCCGGCGGTCGCTCGGCATAGGCCTGCATCCCGGCTTGCTCCTCGAACGGCCGGCTCAGCACCTGATGCAGGCGACGCACTTCACTGTAATCCCCCGCTTCGGCCGCTTCGATGGCTTTCTGCGCCAGGTAGTTGCGCAGCACATACAGCGGGTTCACCGCATGCATGCGTTCGCGCCGCCCCTCGGCGTTGCCGGCTTCGCGCTCGCAGCGGGCCAGGTAGTCCGCGCCCCAGGCGTCGAAGCCGGCAAGGTCGATGAAGTCGTCGCGTACCACGGTGAGGGCAGCGGCCACGGGTTGATCGCCCAGCTTGCGGAAGAACAGGTTGTAGTCCACGCCGCCGCTCTGCATGCACTGCAACAGGCGTTCGACCAGCGCCATGTCGTCGTCTTCGGCGGTGGCAAGGCCCAGGCGCCGGCGCATCAAGTCCAGGTAGTGCGCCTGGTAGAGCGGCAGGAACAAACCCAGCGCTTCTTTCAGCGGCTCGACCTCGATGACCGTGGTGAGCGCCTGGGCCAGGGCGCTGAGGTTCCAGTGGCCGATCGGCACCTGGTTGGCGTAGCTGTAGCGGCCGCGATCATCGGAATGGTTGCAGATGAAGTTGGCATCGAAGTCGTCGAGGAACGCGTAGGGGCCGAAGTCGAAGGTGATGCCAAGAATCGACATGTTGTCGGTGTTCATTACCCCATGGCAGAACCCATAGGCCTGCCAGCGGGCGATGAGTTCGGCATTGCGCTCGACGATGGTGCGGAACATGTCCAGGTAGGGCTGTTCGGCATCGCGGCATTCGGGGTAGTGCTGCTCCAGCACGTAATCGATCAGCACCCGCTGCTGTTCAGGCTGCTTGGTGTAGTAGAAGTATTCGAAATGCCCGAAGCGCACGTGGCTCTGCGCCAGGCGCGTGAGCATGGCTGCACTTTCGCGGGTTTCGCGCCATACCGGGGTGCTTGAACCGATCACGCACAGCGCCCGACTGGTCGGGATGCCCAGCGCATGCAGGGCTTCGGAGGCGAGGAATTCGCGAATCGACGAGCGCAGCACGGCGCGCCCGTCTCCCATGCGCGAGTACGGGGTCTGGCCGGCACCCTTGAGGTGCAGGTCCCAGTGCTCGCCCGCGTCGGTGAGCACTTCGGCCAGCAGCAGGCCGCGACCATCGCCCAGGCGTGGGTTGTAGGCGCCGAACTGGTGGCCGGAATAGACCATCGCCCGTGGGTCGGCTTCTTCCCAGAGCTTCTGGCCGCTGAACAGCTCGGCGAAGATCGGCAGCTCGGCTTGCGCGGGGTCGAGGTCGAGCAGGGCCATGGCCGACTCGCTGGCTACCACCAGGCGAGGGTCTGCGATGGGGTCGGGCAGCACCTGGGTGGAGAACGCGTCACCCAGGCGGGCGAAGCGGTTGTCGAAGCTGAGTTGGTCGAGGGCTTTCACGGGGCTGCTCCTGGGGATCGGTGCTTGGGGCCGCTTGGCGGCCCATCGCCGGCAAGCCGGCTCCCACAAGGTCCAGCGCAGTTCCTGTAACTGTGGGAGCCGGCTTGCCGGCGATCGAGGGCAAAGCCCTCGCCAGCATTCTGGCGGTCATGCCCGTTGGAGTCCACTCAGCTTGGCGCAGTGCCATCCGTTTTCGGCTGTTCCACCGGAATCAACTGCTGCTTGCCGCCGGTGGCGTCCATCAGGAACACCTCGACCTGGCGCACGGAAATCTTGATGTCGTGCGCCTTGAACTCGCGACTGATGTAGCGGTTGATCTCGTCCAGCGTCGGGTTGCGGTCGCCCAGGTCGCGCACGTGCATGCGCAGCTCGTGGTCCAGCGAGCTTTCGCCGAAGTTGAGGAAGTACACGATCGGCTCCGGGTCCTTGAGCACCCGTGGGTTTTCGTGGGCACCCTTGAGCAGCAGATCGCGCACCAGGTCCAGGTCGGAGCCGTAGTCGATGCCCAGTTTCAGCGTCACCCGGGTGACCGTGTCGGTCAGCGACCAGTTGATCAGCTGACCGGTGATGAAGGTCTTGTTGGGGACGATGATGTCCTTGCGGTCGAAGTCGGTGATGGTGGTGGCGCGGATGCGGATCTTGCTCACTGTACCCGACAGGTTGCCGATGGTGATGGTGTCGCCGATGCGCACCGGGCGTTCGAACAGGATCATGATGCCGGAGATGAAGTTGGCGAAGATCTCCTGCATGCCGAAGCCCAGGCCCACCGACAGCGCTGCCACCAGCCACTGCAGCTTGTCCCAGCTCACCCCGAGGGTCGACAGGGTGGTGACGATGCCGATGCCGACGATGATGTACGACAGCAACGTGGTGGTGGCATAGGCGCTGCCCTGGGCCAGGTTCAGGCGCGACAGCACCAGCACCTCCAGCAAGCCCGGCAGGTTGCGGGCCAGGGCGAAGGTGATGCCGACGATCACCAGCGCGCCGAGCAGGTCGCCGAGGCTGATCGGCACCATGCTGGCCGCGCTGCCGGTGCCGCTGGTGTATTCGTACAAAGTGAAGTTGTTGAGGTAGGCGAACACCGAGATCAGGTCCGCCCAGACCCAGTACAGGCCGGCAATGAAACCACCCAGCAGGGCAAGGCGGATCAGGCGCAGCGACTGCTGGTTGACCTGTTCGATATCCAGCGTCGGCTCTTCGGTGATGACCTCGCCATCGAGCCCTTCCTTGGCCGCCGCGCGCTTGCTCAGGGCGCGCTGATAGGCCAGGCGCCGCGCCGCCACCGACAGGCCGCGCACGAAGGCGGCCTCGATCACCAGCCAGAACAGCAGCAGGTACAGGGTGTAGATCAGCCGGTCGGTGAGCTTCAGCGCGGTGTAGTAGTAGCCGAAGCACACCGCCACGAACAAGGCGATCGGCAAGGCCGTGAAGGCCACCCCGACAGCGCGGCGGAACAGCGAGGTATCACGGTGGGCGGGGCTGCTCAGCAACAGGCGGCTGAGCAACCAGGCCATCAGCGCATAGCAGGTCAGCACCACACCGATGCCCAGTACGTCGTCGGCCAGCGCCGAGGGCTGGTGCTCGGCCACCGCCACCACGCCAACCAAGGCCAGCACCACGGTGCCCAGCCGGCGTACCCAGCCCCGCAGGAACTCGACCTGCGGCTTGTGCCAGCGGAAGTGGATTTCCGCCACCCCGCCGGGGGCGAGGATGCGGTAGGCGGTGTAGAACACCAGCCAGGCCTGGGCCAGCTGCCACAGCGCCGCGCCGAGGTTGGCGTTCTGCCCGCGAGCGTCGATCTGCAAGGCGTAGCTGCACAGGGCAAGGCCCAGACTGACCGGCATCGCCAGCAGGATGTTGATGAGGATGGCCTGGGGCGTGTGCCACTGGCTGTCACGGCGGAAATGGCCGATGTCCTGGTGCACCTTGCTCAGCCGCTGGTACAGATACTTGCGCCGCCACAGCAGGGCGCCGATCACCAGCAGCAAGGGCAGGAACAGCAGCGGGCGCTGGCTCAGGCCGTCGGTCAGCTCCTTGAGGCCGGAGCCCCAGGGCAGGTCGGCGACCTGCTTGGCGAAGCGTTCAGGCACATAGCGCAGCCAGTCCCAGTCCAGCGGCTTGTTGCTGGGGATCCAGAACATCTGCTCGTCGAGGGTGGTGCGCAGGCCCTGGGCAGTGCCCAGCAGCTGCTTCTGATTGAGCTGCAGGGTGATCGATTCGTTGAGCAGTGCCGACAGCTCGCGGTTCAGGCGTTCGAGCAGGTCGCTGCGGGTAATGGCGACTTCCAGCAGGGCCTTGCGCAGCGCCGGGTTCACGTCTTCCTGCGGCTGGTTGGCCAGCAGCTTGTCGACGTAGGTCACCGGGCTGCTCATCTGCTCGCGTTGCTGATTGACCTCGAACTGGTACAGGCGGATGTCGGCGATCTGGTCGGCCAGGTCGCGATCGAACTTCAGGTGCGGCAAGGCCTGTTTCTGCTTGTAGAGGATCTTCGACAGCAACAGGCTGCCCTTGAGCACGCTGATCTGTTCGTCCAGGGCCTGGTCGGCCTGGGTCAGGCTGTCGAGTTGTTGCTTGGTGCGCAGGTTTTGCTGGGTCAGTTCGTTGAGGCGGTCGGTACTTTTGAGCAGGTAGTCGGAAAGCTTGAGGTTGGCCGCGCTCTCGCTGGCCAGCAGGGTGCTGCCACCGGCCTTCTGCGCCTCGATCGACTGCTGGGTGACGGTCTGCTGGGACTGGGCCAGGCGCTTCTCGTTGATCAGCGTCTGCAGGTCCTGGATTTCCTGCTCCAGCCGCGCGGCGCGGTCGATCAGCAGGTCGTGGCGGGCGTTGCCGAGGTCCTGCAGTACGCCGTTACCGGCCAGCTCCTGGCGGCGCAGCAGGGTCAGGGCATTGAGCGAGGCCAGCTCGGCGGTGAGCTGGTTGCGCTGGTCGGCATTGATCGCCTTGCCGCCGTCCTTGCCGCTCTTGAGGATGTTGTTGATCTGCTGGCTGCGGGTCTGGTTGCTGCTGATCTCGGCCTGGGCACGCTCGGGGCGGGTTTGCGAGTTGATGATCAGGCTGTTGGCTTCCGACAGCGCTTTTTGCAGTTCACCTTGCAGCGTGTTGCGCTCGCTGAGCATCTGCTCCAGCTGCGGCACGCTGAGGTTGGCGTAGCGCTGGGCGACCGGTTGCGGCTTGCTGTCCTTGAGCTTGGCCAGCTCTTTCTGGCTGTCGCTGGTTTCTTTCGGCGCGTTGGCCAACTGTTGCTTGAGCGCAGCCAGCTTCTTTTCGCTGTCTTCCTTGCTGGCCAGCAGCGCAAGGGTTTGCTCCAGCACTTGCTGCAGGGCTTTCTGGTCGGCTTCGGGCAGTTTGCGCTCGGCGATCTTGTCGAGGCTGTTCTGGATGCTGGCAGTGGTCGGCGTTTCGGCCGCGGCAGCCGCGAACGAAAGGGACAGGCACAGCCCGAGGAGGGCTGTGCGAAGGTACACGCGCAGGGACATAGGCAGACTACTTGTGACTCGAGCGAAAACGGAGTTTAGAGGAACAATCCTGGTCCGGGTCGCGTTCCTTCGGGGAATCTGACGCCCACTTTCTGGATCTTGTTCCCGTCCATGGTTGCCACGGTCCAGATTGTGCCGTGCCATTCGACCTGGTCGCCTACTACTGGAGCGCCTCCGACCTTCTGTCGGATGAACTGCGCCAGCGGCATTTTCGCGTCCAGGCCGTCGAGTTTCAGGCCATAAAGCGCGGCTACCGCGCCCAGTTCGGCATCGCCTTCGAGCACGAAGTCGCCGAAGAAGCGCAGGTCCAGGCCACGCTGCGGCGCCTGGCTGAACAGCTTGCCCAGGGCAGACAGGTTATGTTCGTGGCCGATCACGCAGAGCATGTCACCGACCTCCAGTACGGTACTGCCCGACGGGTGCAGCAACTGCTCGCCCCGGAACAGGGCGGCGATGCGCGTGCCTTCAGGCATCTTCAGCTCACGCAGGGCGGCGCCGATGCACCATTTTTCCGCGCCCAGCCGGTAGACGAACAGCTCCCACTCGCTGGTGACATGCACCTCCAGCGCGGAGCGCGAGATGGGCGCCGGGTCCGGCGGTACCGTGACCTTCAGCAACTTGGCCATCCACGGCAGGCTGGTGCCCTGCACCAGCAGCGACACCAGCACGATGAAGAACGCCAGGTTGAAGAACAGCTGGGCTTCCGGCAGCCCGGCCATCAGCGGGAACACCGCCAGAATGATCGGTACCGCACCGCGCAGCCCGACCCAGGAAATGAAGGCTTTCTCGCGGCCATGGAAGGCCTTGAACGGCAACAGCGCAGCGACCACCGACAGCGGGCGGGCAACCAGGATCATCCACAGCGCCAGGCCCAGCGCCGGCAGGGCGATCGGCAGCAGGTCGTGGGGCGTGACCAGCAGGCCCAGCACCAGGAACATGCCGATCTGCGCCAGCCAGGCCATGCCGTCGAGCATGTGCAGGATGCCGTGTCGGCTGCGGATTGGTTTATTGCCCAGTACCAGGCCGCACAGGTAAACGGCGAGGAAGCCGCTGCCATGCAGGGCGTTGGTCAGCGAGAACACCACCAGGCCGCCGGCCACCACCAGGATCGGGTACAGGCCGCCGGCCAGGTTGATCCGGTTGACCAGTTGCAGCATCAACCAGCCGCCCCCCAGGCCGAGCAGGCCGCCAATGCCGAATTCGCGCAACAGGTGGGTCAGCAGGCTCCAGTGCAGGCCGGTCTGGCCGCTGGCGATCATGTCGATCAGGGTAACGGTGAGAAATACCGCCATCGGGTCGTTGCTGCCCGACTCGATTTCCAGCGTGGCCGTGACCCGCTCGTTCAGGCCCTTGCCGCCCAGCAGCGAGAACACTGCCGCGGCGTCGGTGGAGCCGACGATGGCGCCGATCAGCAGGCCCTGGATCAGGCTCAGGTTGAACAGCCAGGCCGCGACCAGGCCGGTCAGGGCAGTGGTGATCATCACGCCGACGGTGGCCAGCGAAAGGGCCGGCCACAACGCTACGCGAAAGCTCGCCACCCGCGTGCGCAGGCCGCCGTCGAGGAGGATTACCGCCAGTGCCAGGTTGCCCACCAGGTAGGCGGTTGGGTAGTTGTTGAAGATGATGCCGCCACCATCGACCCCGGCGACCATGCCGACGGCGAGGATGATGACCAGGATCGGGATGCCCAGGCGCGACGACAGCGAGCTGACCAGGATGCTTGCGCCCACCAGCAATGCGCCGATGAGGAACAGGCTGTTGATGGTGCTGGCATCCAAAGGCAGGTACTCCGGTACATCGCGGGGGAAGGGACTTGCGAGAATGAACTAGCAGGTCGCGTGCCAATTGATTCTAACCTGATGAATTGGCAGGCTGTAAAGCGTTTCTGCTGATGTAGAAAAGGCACCGCGGAGGGTGCCTTTTCTGAGTTGTCGCTGTTGCGAGGGCTGCGCCCTCGATCGCGACGCAAGGCCGCTCCTACAAAGAGTACGTGGATCCCTGTAGGAGCGGCCTTGTGTCGCGAAAGGGCCGCAAAGCGGCCCCAGTGCCTTACCCCTGCTTCACTTCACGCATCGGCTTGCCTTTCACCGGCGCACCGCCCGCCACGTAGTACTTGGCGGTGCTGCGCGGCAGCGGCTTGCGGCCACGGATCTTGTCCGAGATTTTCTCAGCGATCATGATCGTGGTGGCGTTGAGGTTGCCGGTGATGATGATCGGCATGATCGACGCATCGACCACACGCAGGCCCTTCATGCCATGCACGCGGCCTTCGTTGTCGACCACGGCCATGTCGTCGGTGCCCATCTTGCACGAGCAGGACGGGTGGAAGGCGGTTTCGGCGTGCTCGCGGATGAACGTGTCCAGCTCTTCATCAGTCTGCACGTGCTCGCCCGGGCTGATCTCGCGGCCGCGGTACGGGTCCAGCGCCGGCTGGGCCATGATCTCGCGGGTCAGGCGGATGCCGTCGCGGAACTCCTGCCAGTCCTGCTCGGTAGCCATGTAGTTGAACAGGATGCTTGGGTGCTGGCGCGGGTCCTTGGACTTGGCCTGGATACGCCCACGGCTTGGCGAACGCATCGAGCCCATGTGCGCCTGGAAGCCGTGTTCCTTCACGCCGTTGGAGCCGTTGTAGTTAATGGCCACCGGCAGGAAGTGGTACTGAATGTTCGGCCATTCGAACTCAGGGCGAGTGCGGATGAAACCGCCGGCCTCGAACTGGTTGCTGGCGCCGATGCCGGTACCTTTGAACATCCACTCGGCACCAATGGCCGGCTGGTTCCACCACAGCAGCGATGGGTACAGGGAAACCGGCTGGGTGCAGGCGTACTGCAGGTACAGTTCCAGGTGGTCCTGCAGGTTCTCGCCGACGCCTGGCAGGTCGTGGACCACCGGGATGTCGAGGCTTTCCAGCAGGGCGCGTGGGCCAACACCGGAGCGCTGCAGCAGCTGCGGCGAAGCGATGGCGCCGGAGCTGACGATGACTTCCTTGCGGGCGCGGGCTTCGACGCGCTCTTCGCTGTCGCCAACCAGGTAGGTCACGCCAACGGCGCGCTTGCCGTCGAACAGCACGCGGTCGCTCAGGGCGTGGGTGACGATGGTCAGGTTCGGGCGCTTCTTGGACTGGTCCAGGTAGCCGCGTGCGGTGCTGGAGCGGCGACCTTGCTTGGTCACGGTGCGGTCCATCGGACCGAAGCCTTCCTGCTGGTAGCCGTTCAGGTCTTCAGTGCGCGGGTAACCGGCTTGCACGCCGGCTTCGACCATGGCGTGGAACAGCGGGTTGTTGCCGGCTTTTGGCGTGGTCACGCTGACCGGGCCTTCGCCACCGTGGTAGTCGTTCGGGCCGATGTCGCGGGTTTCCGCCTTGCGGAAGTACGGCAGGCAGTCCAGGTAGGTCCAGTCTTCCAGGCCTGGCAGTTTTGCCCAGCCGTCGAAGTCCATGGCGTTACCGCGGATGTAGCACATGCCGTTGATCAGCGAGGAGCCACCCAGGCCCTTGCCGCGGCCACATTCCATGCGGCGGCCGTCCATGTGCGGCTCCGGGTCGGTCTCGTAGGCCCAGTTGTAGCGACGGCCCTGCAGCGGGAAGGCCAGGGCGGCTGGCATCTGGGTGCGGAAGTCGAAGCGGTAGTCAGGGCCGCCAGCTTCCAGCAGCAGCACGGTGACGCCGGCGTCTTCGGTCAGGCGGGTGGCCAGGGTGTTACCGGCGGAGCCTGCTCCGACGATGATGTAATCGAATTCTTGGGACATGTAAGTACCCTCGTTTGGCGGTGATCAGGGAGCGAAAACGCCCGTGCGCGGTGGCACGGGCGTGGCTAGACAGGGTTTAGAAAACCGAGTTGTAGCCGCCCAGCTCGACCTGGACCGACTTGATGCGAGTGTATTGAGCCAGCGAGCTGACGCCGTTTTCACGGCCGACGCCCGACTGCTTGTAGCCACCAACCGGCATTTCGGCCGGCGATTCACCCCAGGCGTTGATCCAGCAGATGCCGGCTTCGAGCTTGTGGATGATGCGGTGGGCACGGGTGATGTCGTTGGTGCACACGCCTGCGGCCAGACCGTATTCGGTGTCGTTGGCGCGGCGGATCACTTCTTCTTCGGTGTCGTAAGAGAGAATGCTCATTACCGGGCCGAAGATCTCTTCCTTGACGATGGTCATGTCGTCGGTGCAATCGGTGAACACGGTCGGGGCCACGAAGGCACCCTTGGCGAAGTCACCGGTGGTCAGACGCTCACCACCGCACAGCACGCGGGCACCTTCTTCCTTGCCCTTGGCGATGTAGCCCAGCACGTTTTCCATGTGTGGGAAGCTGACCAGCGGGCCAAAGTTGGTGTTCTCGTCTTCCGGGTTGCCGACACGGATGCGGGCTACGCGCTCGGCGATCTTGGCTTCGAAGGCGGCTTTCATCTCGGTAGGGATGAACACGCGGGTGCCGTTGGTGCAGACCTGACCGGAGCTGTAGAAGTTGGCCATCATGGCGATGTCGGCGGCCTTGTCCAGGTCGGCGTCGGCGCAGATGATCAGTGGCGACTTGCCGCCCAGTTCCATGGTCACTTCCTTCAGCGAGGAGCTGGAGGCGCTGGCCATGACTTTCTTGCCGGTGGTGGTGCCGCCGGTGAAGGAAACTTTTTCGATGCGCGGGTGCTCGGTCAGCCAGGTGCCGACTTCGCGGCCGCTGCCGGTCAGGACGTTGAACACGCCGTCCGGCAGGCCGGCTTCGGTGTAGATCTCGGCCAGTTTCAGGGTGGTCAGCGAGGTGACTTCCGATGGCTTGAAGATCATCGCGTTGCCAGCGGCCAGGGCCGGGGCGGATTTCCACAGGGCGATCTGGATCGGGTAGTTCCAGGCGCCGATACCGACGGTCACGCCCAGCGGCTCGCGGCGGGTGTAGACGAAGGAGCTTTCACGCAGCGGGATCTGCTCGCCTTCGATGGCCGGCACCAGGCCTGCGTAGTATTCCAGCACGTCGGCGCCGGTGACGATGTCGACGTAGCGGGTTTCCGAGTACGACTTGCCGGTGTCCAGGGTTTCCAGCATGGCCAGCTCGTCGTTGCGCTCACGCAGGATGTCGACGGCGCGGCGCAGGATGCGCGAACGCTGCATGGCGGTCATCGCTGCCCAGACTTTCTGGCCGCGCTCGGCGCTTTCGACGGCTTTTTCGACATCGGCCTGAGTGGCACGTTGCACGTGGGCGAGGACTTCGCCGGTAGCCGGGTTGATGGCTTCGAAGGTGGCATCGGTGCCAGCGTCGACGTAACCGCCATCAATGTAGAGTTTTTGCGTTCCGAAACGGGCCATAGTGTCCTCGCAAGTGCAGTGTGTGAATGGCGTATCCGTCACGCTCCTGCCGTGTTGGCAAGCGCCGTGCGCGGTGATTCAGCGGCCTGGTCGTCTGTTGCCAGGGTGTGCTGTTTAGCCAGTTGTAGATCCATGTATTCGTAAGCAATCCGTATCGCCTGATCGGTGTCGAATGCATCACCCGACAGCGCTCCACGCAACCACAAGCCGTCGATCAGGGCCGCCAGGCCGCGGGCTGCCTTGCGTGCATGGTAGAGCGGCAAGACGCGGCGGAACTGGCAGCACAGGTTGGAGTACAGGCGGTGGTCGTTGATCCGCTGCAACCTGTGCAAATCGGGCTGGTGCATGCTGGAAGCCCAGAAGGCCAACCAGGTTTTCATTGCCGGGCCGTTCACCTGGCTGGCATCGAAGTTGCCCTCGATGATCACTTTCAGGTGGGCTCGCGGGCTGTCATCGGTCAATGCCTGGCGACGCGCCCTCACGCCCTCATTGAGCATGCTCATGATGTAACCCATCGTCGCTGCGATCAGGCCGTTCTTGTCCCGAAAGTAGTGACTGATGATGCCGTTCGACACGCCGGCCAAACGGGCAATCAGCGCAATGCTGGCGTCCCCCAGGCCGACCTGATCGACCGCTTGCAGCGTGGCTTCGATCAATTGCTGGCGGCGGATGGGTTGCATACCGACCTTGGGCATCTTGCTATCTCCTCAGGCCTGCGAGCAGACGACGGGCGGCTGACTCGGCGAAGGCCAGTCTATTTTGTTTTGATTGAACGTTCAATCAATAAAGAATAAGCTCTGCGACAATTTGTGCCATTGACAGTTTTTCAGGCTGCTTCGAGGGCACGAACTGACACCCCAGGAAATCGTGTAACCCCCGGAATACAAGGCGTTGACGGGCTAGTGCGAAGCAAGATTCAGATTCTGCCCAGCGGTCATGGACCCTGCGGCGGGCCCTTGGAGCGGGCGGGGTGCTCTGTGACGAATGCGCGCACCTCATGGGAGGCGTGGCATTTTTTGCAGGCCACCTGTCTGTTTTTTGCAACGTATCGATTCGGGATCACGGTTTCCAGGGTGCTTTTATAACACCTGTAGCAGTGGGGCTATTGCACCAATTGCTCGGGAATAGACTGATTAGCCTCCAAAGCCGTACTGCCCGGAGCATTCGTGCAATGAGTTCTGCCTCCCTTACCAAACCCCCCGCCGAGAGGGTACGGGTCAACCGCGTCGTGTTCTTCACCTCCGCGCTGATGATCCTTGTTCTGACTGCCTTGCTGATCGCTGTACCCGAAACCGCAGGCCAAGTGCTGGGCGTGGCCCAGAAGTGGCTGACGCGCACCTTCGGCTGGTACTACATGCTGGTGATCTGCAGTTACCTGGTGTTCGTCGTCTACCTGGCTTTCTCCGACTACGGCAAGCTCAAGCTTGGCGGCAAGGACGACCAGCCCGACTTCAGCTACGGCGCCTGGGCCGGCATGCTGTTCTCTTCCGGTATCGGTATTTCGCTGCTCTACTTCGGTGCTTCCGAGCCGCTGGACCACTATTTCAACCCACCTGAAGGCACCCCAGCCAGCCTTGAGGCCGCGCGCCAGGGCTTGCAGCTGACCTTCCTGCACTGGGGCCTGCATGGCTGGGCGATCTACGCCCTGGTCGGCCTGGCCGTGGGTTACTTCGCCTATCGCCACAACCAGCCGCTGGCACTGCGCTCGGCGCTGTACCCGCTGGTCGGTGAGCGCTGGGTCAAGGGCGCTGCTGGCAATGCCGTG
The DNA here is from genome assembly GCF_044749545.1 of Pseudomonas sp. NPDC089396. NCBI lineage: Bacteria > Pseudomonadati > Pseudomonadota > Gammaproteobacteria > Pseudomonadales > Pseudomonadaceae > Pseudomonas > Pseudomonas sp. NPDC089396. Next base: position 139,479 of record NZ_JBIVIC010000005.1, read on the forward strand.
GACATCTTCGGCATGTTCGTCACCCTGCTGGGCCTGGTGACCAACCTGGGTATTGGCTCGATGCAAGTGTCTTCGGGCCTGGAATACCTGTTCGGCATGGACCACAGCAAGACCAACCTGCTGGTGGTGATCCTGGTCATGGCCGGCGTGGCCACCGTGGCTGCGGTGTCGGGTGTGGAGAACGGTATCCGCCGCCTGTCCAACCTGAACATCATGCTGTTCAGCGGCCTGCTGATCTTCGTCCTGCTGGGCGGCGAAACCCTGCACCTGCTCAACGGCTTCGTGCAGAACGTCGGTGACTACCTCAACGGCATCGTGCTCAAGACCTTCGACCTCTATGTCTACGAGAGCGAAGCCGGCAAGTCCGAGCGCTGGCTGGGCCTGTGGACCGTGTTCTACTGGGCCTGGTGGATTTCCTGGGGCCCGTTCGTCGGCATGTTCATTGCCCGAATTTCCAAGGGCCGCACCGTGCGCCAGCTGGTCAGCGGCGTGCTGCTGATCCCACTGGGCTTCACCCTGGCCTGGCTGTCGATCTTCGGCAACACCGCGCTGGACCTGGTGATCAACCAGGGCGCCGTGGAGCTGGGCAAGACCGCACTGGAACAACCGTCGATGTCGATCTACCAGCTGCTGGAATACTTCCCGGCGGCCAAGATCGTGATCGGTGTGGCGGTGTTCGTCGGCTTCGTGCTGTTCCTCACCCCGGCCGACTCCGGCGCGGTGATGATGGCCAACCTGTCGTGCAAAGGCGGCAAGGTCGACGAAGACGCCCCGCACTGGATGGTGGTGTTCTGGTCGGTGGTCATCACCCTGGTCACCATTGGTCTGCTGTTCGCCGGTAACTTCGAAGCCATGCAGACCATGGTGGTGCTGGCCGGCCTGCCGTTCTCGGTGGTGCTGGTGCTGTTCATGTTCGGTCTGTACAAGGCCATGAAGCAGGATGTGGCCGCCGAAGGCGAGCGTGCCGAGCTGGCGGCCCGTGGCCGTCGCGGTTTCAGCGAGCGCCTGAGCCAGCTGGAGTTGCAGCCGACCCAGGCCGTGGTCCAGCGCTTCATGGACCGGCACGTCAGCCCGGCGTTGAAAGATGCCGCCGCGCAATTGCAGACCCTGGGCTTCGAGGTGGAAACCCGCGTCGGCCAGTCGCGCAACATGATGGGCCTGCGGGTGATGATGGAAGAGGGCAACCCCTTCGTCTACGAAGTGAGCCTGGACGGCTATATGGCCGCGCCGAGCGAAGCGCCGGTCGAGGGCGAACCGGAGGTGCGCCAGCGCTTCTATCGCGCCGAAGTGTACCTGCACGATGGCAGCCAGGAATATGACCTGATGGGCTTTGCGCCTGAGCAGATCGTGCGTGATGTGCTCGATCAGTTCGAGAGCCACCGGCAGTTGCTGGGTCGCGTCTACAGCTGAGCTGCACGACGGTGACAAAAAAGGTCCCGCCGCAATGGCGGGGCCTTCGTTGACTTAGATCCCCCCTTGCCTGCGTGGGTGCTGAACATCTAAACGTTGGGGTGATGGCTGAAGCAAACCGGTAGGGTCACCGGTTGCTGTAGATACCATGCCTGCCGTGTCCAGGCATGGCTTGGTTGCTGCGTTCGGCGATCATCTGCTTGAGGCCGATCAGGGTGATGCCCTGGCTCCGGAGCCGGGGCAGTTCCTGCTCCAGAATGGCCAGCGTCTGCGGATAAGGATGGCCGATCAGCACGGCTGAACCCTGGCGTCGTGCCAGCTCCACGCCCAGACGAAGTTGCCCGGCGATGGCCTCGGGCGTGCGTGTGTCGTCAAGGAACACATCGCGCGAGACGTGGGCCAGGCCGGTGCGCTGGGCCTCGGCGGCGGCCACGGTGGCTGCGCTGGTACGGCTGTCGACGAAGAACAGATGCCGCTGCTGCAGCTCGCCCATCAACCAGGCCATCGGCTCGCGCTGGGCGGTCATGCGGCTGCCCATGTGGTTGTTGATGCCGGCAGCGTAAGGAACCTTGGCCAGGGCGGCCTGGAGTCGGCTGGCCAGCTCTGGCAACGGTGTGCCGGGGTGCCAGGCATAGGGGCCGGTGGCCGGGTCCATCGGCATGTGCAGGATCACCGTCTTGCCGGCCTTGTGTGCCTGGCGAGCAAAGTCGCTTGCGTGAGGGGTATCGGGCATGATCGCCATCGTGACCGGGCCGGGCAGGGCCAGGGTACGGCTGTCCCGGTCGATGCTCTGGCCCAGGTCGTCGATGATGATGCTCATGTAGGCCTTGGCTGGCGCCGCATGGGCAGTGCCAGCCAGCAGGCAGAACAGCGTGAGCAACAGATAACGCATGGCAGGTATCAGTGGCCGCCCTTGGTGATGTTCAGGCCCTTGAGCAGGCTCAGCGCCTGGCTCAGCTGGAAGTCATCGTCCTGTGGCCGCTCCTTGCGCTTGCTGCTGCTGGTCGGGCGGTCGGCGCCGCCGTTGCCGTTGCCCAGGTGGCCCTGCAGGTCGGCTTCCTTGAAGTTCTCGGTGTCGGCTTCGGCAGTGAGCTTGGCTGGGCGCACCTCGATGTCAGGCACGATGCCCTGGGCCTGGATCGAGCGGCCGTTGGGCGTGAAGTACAGCGCGGTGGTGAGCTTCAGCGCACGGTCGTTGGCCAGCGGCAGCACGGTTTGCACCGAGCCTTTGCCGAAGCTGTCGGTGCCCATCAGCACGGCGCGTTTCTGGTCTTGCAGGGCGCCGGCGACGATCTCCGAAGCCGAGGCGCTACCGCCATTGATCAGCACAACCAATGGCACACCGTCGCTGGCATCGGCCGGGTCGGCGGAGAAACGCAGCTCGGAGTTGGCGATGCGGCCCTTGGTGTAGACGATCAGGCCTTTGGTCAGGAAGTGGTCGGCCACTTCCACCGCCGACTGCAACACGCCGCCTGGGTTGTTGCGCAGGTCGAGCACAACACCGCGCAGTTTCTTGCCGTTGTCCTTGCGCAACTTGGCCAGGGCCTTGCCCACTTCCTCGCCGGTCTTGACCTGGAACTGGGTGATGCGGATGTAACCGTAGTCGTTTTCCAGCAGCTGGCTCTTCACGCTCTTGACCTGGATGACCGCGCGGGTCAGCGTCACGTCGAACGGATTGCCGCCGTCACGCACGAGGGTCAGGGTGATCTTCTCGCCAACCTTGCCACGCATCTTGTCCACGGCTTCGGTCATGCTCTGGCCGCGGGTCGGGGCACCGTTGATCTTGACGATCAGGTCGCCCGCCTGGACGCCGGCGCGCGAGGCCGGGGTGTCATCGATGGGCGAAACCACCTTGATGAAGCCGTCTTCCTGGCCGACTTCTATCCCTAAGCCGCCGAACTCGCCGCTGGTGCTTTCCTGCAGTTCCTGGAAGTCTTCGGGGCCAAGGTAGGCCGAGTGTGGGTCGAGGTTGCTGAGCATGCCCTTGATGGCATTTTCCAGCAGGGTCTTGTCATCCACAGGTTCCACGTAGGCCGCTTTGATGCGGTCCAGGACCTCGGCGAAGGTGCGCAGTTCTTCCAACGGCAGCGGCGCCTTGGAGGTCGCCTCGGTGGCCGGCACCGCGGCAGGCTTGGCAGGCTCGGCGGCGTTGGCCAAGGGCGCGCCGACCGACAGGGCAATGGTCAGGGCCAGCTGGGTGAGGCGAGGCGAGTGCAGCATGTCGAACGAACTCCTGATCCTGTAGACGCTCCCTGGGGAGCATCGGCGCAGCGCCTGGCGCTACGCCGTAAAAAATGAACTCAACCTCTGCACCACTGCGCAGGGTCGGTGGGCCGGCCCTGCTGGCGGATGGCGAAGTACAAACCCGCGCTGTCCTGGCCACCGCTGTCGCCAACGGTGGAAATGGCTTCGCCGGCCTTGACGATGTCACCGGCGCTCTTGAGCAGACTCTGGTTATGGCCATACAGGCTCAAGTAACCATTGCCATGGTCGAGGATGACCAGAAGTCCGGCGCCACGCAACCAGTCGGCGAACACCACGCGCCCGCCGTGCACGGCGCGCACCTGGGTGCCTGGGTTGGCGCTGATCATCACACCGTCCCACTTGGCGCGGGCATCGCTGCCGCGGGCATCGCCGAAGCGCGCCAGCAATCGACCATTGACGGGCCAAGGAAGTTTTCCCCGCGCGGCGGAAAATGCACCGCCGTAGCTGGCGCCGTCGCCGGAAACAATCGGGCCGAGGGTGGTGCGGGCCTTTTTCGGTGGTTCGGCATCGTCGCGGGCGGCCAGGGCTTGTTGCTGGCGACGCTTCTCGGCTTCCTGCTGGGCGAGCAGGGCTTTCTTGCGTGCTTCCTCGGCCTCGCGGGCCTGGCGGGCCAGGGTTTCCTCGATGGTCTTGAGTACTTTGCCCAGATCGGCCTGGTCCTGTTCGCGGGCCTGCAGCTTCAGGCCGCGGTCCTTCACGTCGCTGTTGAGCTTGGCCAGCACTTGCTGGCGTTTGCCGCGTTCGACCTCCAGGGCCTGGCGGCGGCCGTCGAGGTCGGCGCGCTGGCTCAGCAGCTGTTCTTGCTGGCGGCCGATGTCCTGTTCGACGTTGGCCAGCTGGCGCAGGGTCTCGTTGAAGGCGCGCAGTTGATCTGTGCGCGCCTTGCTCAGGTAATCGTAGTAGGAGAGGGTGCGGGCGAACTTCTCGGGGTTCTGCTGATTGAGCAGCAGCTTGATGTATTCCTCGCGGCCATTGTTCTGGTAGGCGGAACGGGCCTGGATGGCGATCAGTCGCTGCTGTTCAATACGGGCGCTCTGGAGTTTTTTTTTCTCGGTATCAAGGCGCTCCAGCTCGCCCTCGGTCTTTTTTAGTTCTTGCTGCAGTGCCTCCACCTGCTTTTCGAGATTGCCGATGTCGGTCTCGGTGGACTTGAGGTCTTTCTGCACGCCGGCCTTTTCTTCCTGGAGCTTGCCCAGCATCTTCTTGAGCTCGGCGATGTCCTGGCGGGTGGCGTCCAGTTGTTGCTGGGTCTGTGCGCGCTCATCGGCAAAGGCCGGACTGAGCAGGCAAGACAGGGCGAGTAGGATCAGGGCGCGGAGCATGGGGTTTGGCGTACCAGGGATGGAGACTGGCCTAGTATGCCCGCGCGGGCCTGCAAAAAAAACGCCTCGCTGCGGGTGCGGCGAGGCGTTTGTCCGGAATTCATGTGCAGGGGGCTGCTTTGCAGCCCAATCGCTGGCAAGCCAGCTCCCACAAGGCCGGCGCTGGCCTACTCTTTGTGGGAGTTGATTGGACCTCATGCCGAGACTTGGATGCTGTGAAGCACCTGTGGGAGCCGGCTTGCCGGCGATTGGGCCGCAGAGCGGCCCCAGTGCACCCATCAGGCGTCGACCAGAATCGAAGAACCGGTCATTTCCACCGGCTTCTCCAGCCCCAGCAGTTCGAGCATGGTCGGCGCCACGTCGGCCAGCACGCCGCCTTCGCGAACCTTGACCTTGCGCTTGCCGACATAGATGAACGGCACCGGCTCGGTGGTGTGGGCGGTGTGCGCCTGGCCGGTGCACTCGTCTTCCATCTGCTCGACGTTGCCGTGGTCGGCGGTGATCAGCGCTTCGCCGCCCACCTTGTCCAGCGCCTCGACGATGCGACCGACGCAGCCGTCGAGTGCCTCGACCGCCTTGACCGCGGCATCGAACACGCCGGTGTGGCCCACCATGTCGCCGTTGGCGTAGTTGACCACGATCACGTCATAGCGCTGCTGCTCGATGGCCTCGACGATACGGTCGGTGACCTCAGGTGCGCTCATTTCTGGCTGCAGGTCGTAGGTGGCGACCTTCGGCGACGGGATGAGGATGCGCTCTTCGCCTTCGAAGGGTTCTTCGCGGCCGCCCGAGAAGAAGAAGGTGACGTGGGCGTACTTCTCGGTTTCGGCGATACGCAGCTGGGTCTTGCCGTTCTTCGCCAGGTATTCACCCAGCACGTTGTTCAGGCTGGCAGGTGCGAAGGCCGCAGGGGCTGGAATCTTCGCCGAGTACTGGGTCAAGCCGATGTAGGCCGCCAGTTTCGGCAGGCGCGCCCGCGGGAACTCGTTGAAATCGGCCTCGACGAACACACGCGACAATTCGCGAGCGCGGTCGGCGCGGAAGTTCATGAAGATCACGGCGTCGCCGTCTTCGACCTTGACCGCTTCGCCGATGCGCGTGGCTTTGACGAACTCGTCGCTCTCGTCACGTGCATAAGCGGCTTCGAGGCCGGCCACAGCGCTGTCGGCGCTGTATTCGGCGACGCTGTCGACGATCAGGTTGTAGGCGGCGCTGACGCGGTCCCAGCGGTTGTCACGGTCCATCGCGTAGTAGCGGCCGATCAGGCTGGCGATACGGCCCTTGCCGAGCTTGGCAAAGGCCGCATCGAGCAGTTCGATGGACGACTGAGCGCTACGCGGTGGGGTGTCACGGCCATCGAGGAAGGCGTGCAGGTAGATCTTCTCGGCGCCACGCTGCGCGGCCAGTTCGGCCATGGCGACCAGGTGGTCCTGGTGGCTGTGCACGCCGCCGTCGGAGAGCAGGCCGAGGATATGCACGGCCTTGCCGGCACCCACAGCCTTGTCCACCGCGCCGGAGAGTACCGGGTTGTGGAAGAACTCGCCGTCGCGGATGGCCTTGGTCACCCGGGTGAAGTCCTGGTAGACGACGCGGCCGGCGCCGAGGTTCATGTGACCGACTTCGGAGTTGCCCATCTGCCCGTCCGGCAGGCCGACATCCATGCCTGAGCCGGAGATCAAGCCATGCGGCTGGCTGGCGCGCAGGCGGTCATAGACCGGTGTGTTGGCGGCATAGATGGCGTTGTATTCGGGGCTTTCGCTGTGGCCGAATCCATCCAGGATGATCAGCACCAGGGGTTTGGGCGTACTCGTCATCAATCAAACTCACGGTTGTTCAAAGATGATAAAGACACGCATTTTAGGGCAAATACGCCACCTGCGGCGAATAATCGTCCTATTGCCTGACCGGCGAGCCCTGTTTGGAACATGAAGTGACTCTCCCGCCCGGCCTGTCGGGCTTTGGCGGTCATGGGGGGCTGTGTATACTGGCCGGCATTTTCAATCGCCTGGAACACCGCTGATGGTTGCTCACCTGATTCAATTCGCGACAGATCACTACATCCTGGTTGCCATCTTCGTCGTTTTGCTGGTTGCCTTGCTGGTCAATGAAATTAGCCGCGGCGGCAAGAGCCTGAGCAATGGCCAACTGACCGCGCTGGTCAACGCCGACAAGGCCCTGGTCATCGATATCCGCCCGTCCAAGGATTATTCCGCCGGCCACATCGTCGGCGCAGTGAGCATCCCGCAGGACAAGCTGGCCAACCGCATGGCCGAGCTGGACAAGCACAAAGAGAAGACCCTGATCATCGTCGATGCGATGGGCCAGCAGTCCGGCATGGTCTGCCGTGATCTGCTCAAGGCTGGTTACACCGCCGCCAAGCTCAGCGGTGGCGTTTCCAGCTGGAAAGCCGATAACCTGCCCCTGGTGAAGTGATATGAAGCCCGTCATCGTCTACTCCAGCGACTATTGCCCCTACTGCATGCGCGCCAAGTACCTGCTCGAGAGCAAGGGCGTGGCCTTCGAGGAAATCAAGGTCGACGGCAAGCCGCAGGTGCGCGCCGAGATGAGCCAGAAAGCCGGTCGTACCTCGGTGCCGCAGATCTGGATCGGCACTACCCACGTTGGAGGCTGCGATGACCTCTATGCCCTGGAGCGCGCCGGCAAGCTCGACGCGCTGCTGGCGGCCTGATTTGCACTGCATTCAAAAACATTAGGATAAGGACCTGCCATGACTGACCAACAGACCAACGGCGCAGCCGCCGAAGACAACAGCCCTCAGTTCTCCCTGCAGCGCATCTACGTGCGTGACCTGTCGTTCGAGGCGCCGAAAAGCCCGCAGATCTTCCGCCAGCAGTGGGAGCCGAGCGTTGCCCTGGACCTGAACACCAAGCAGAAAGGCCTGGAAGGCGACTTCCATGAAGTGGTGCTGACCCTGTCGGTGACCGTCAAGAACGGTGACGAAGTGGCCTTCATCGCCGAAGTGCAGCAAGCCGGTATCTTCCTGATCAAGAACCTCGATGCCCAGTCGATGAGCCACACCCTGGGTGCGTTCTGCCCGAACATCCTGTTCCCGTATGCACGTGAGACCCTGGACAGCCTGGTGACCCGTGGTTCGTTCCCGGCCCTGATGCTGTCGCCGGTGAACTTCGACGCCCTGTACGCGCAAGAAATGCAGCGCATGCAGGAAGCCGGCGAAGCGCCGACCGTGCAGTAATACTGCCGGTATGAAAAAGCGCCTCTCGGGGCGCTTTTTTGTTGCCTGTACCGGCCCTATCGCCGGCAAGCCGGCTCCCACAAAAGCCTTGCACCTCCCCTGTGGGAGCCGGCTTGCCGGCGATAGGGCCAGTGCAGGCAACCTGTCAGCTCCCGGCAAACCCTTGCTGACGCCACGCCTCATACACCGTCACCGCCACGGTATTGGACAGGTTCAGGCTGCGGCACCCCGGCCGCATCGGCAGGCGCAGGCGCTGCTCGGCCGGCAGGCTGTCCAGCACCTCGGCCGGCAGACCACGGCTCTCGGGCCCGAACAAGAATGCATCGCCCGGCTGATAGGCCACTTCGTGGAACGGATGCGAGCCCTTGGTGGTAAAGGCGAACAGCCGCGGGTTGCCCAGGCTTTCCAGGCATCCGGCCAGGCTTTCGTGGCGCTTGAGCGTGGCATACTCGTGGTAATCCAGCCCAGCGCGACGCAGGCGCTTGTCGTCCAGCTCGAAACTGATCGGTTCGATCAGGTGCAGGTCGCAACCGCTGTTGGCGCACAGACGGATGATGTTGCCGGTATTCGGCGGAATTTCTGGTTGAAAGAGGATGACGTGAAACATGCACGGCTCCAAGCATGAAGATGGCGAGCATTCTACCCCTGAAGCGGACCTGCGATCGAAGGGCTTCCCGCGTGTGCTGCTGTCCCTTGCGATCGTCGGCGTGATGGTGGGGCTGATGATCGGTCGCCTGACGTCGCCGGATGAGCGTGTCCTGGAACAGGTGGACGTGGTGCAGGATGGCCTTGACCTGTGGTTCAACGAAGCGCCGAAGCTGCACGGTGAGCATGTCGAAGGGACGGTTGCAGTGCTGTTCGAAGCCCAAGGCAAGGCCCAGCGCGGGCAATTGAGCCTGCAGGGCAGGCCGGTGGGTTGGCGTTTGCAGAAGAGCGAAGAGGGGTTGCTGTTGACCCTGGTGGCCGCGCGTCCTCTGCACGGCGAGTGGGCCGGTGCAGAAGACGCTGGGCGCTGGCGTGTGCAGGTACGGCTGCACGAATAAAAGAGGGGATGTCCCGGCCTGCCTGTACCGAGGTCCCCAAAACTTGCGCGGACTGCGAATAAAAGAGGGGTTCACCCGGCCTGCCTGTACCGAGGCCCCCGAAACTGGAGATGTCTTGGTTATTGCAGGGGGCGTGCCAGTTTTGCAAAGCCCGGGAATATTGGGCTTTCAGGGGGATTTGGCCGGGATTCGAGGGGATTTGTGCCTTGGGGCGGTGCAGGGGGCACAGGATCGGTGCATGGGTCTCAAATGGCTGGGGCCGCTTTGCGGCCCTTTCGCGACACAAGGCCGCTCCTACAGAAGCAACGCAGTCCCTGTAGGAGCGGCCTTGTGTCGCGAAAGGGCTGCGCAGCAGCCCCAGCAATCAAACTGACCTATCAGGTCTTAATGTTCATCCCCCTCATCATCATCCCCACCATCCACATTCATCCCCAGCTCCTTGATCTTGCGGGTCAGGGTATTGCGCCCCCACCCCAGCAGCACCGCCGCATCACGACGTCGTCCCGCCGTATGCTTGAGCGCGGTCTCGATCATGATCCGTTCGAAACTGGGCACGGCGCTGTCGAGCAGGTTCGACTGTCCGCGCGCCAGGGCCTGGTCAGCCCACTGGCGCAGCGCCTGCTCCCAGTTGGTGACCGGGGCGGCGTCCTGGGGCAGGTTCAGTAGCTCGGGCGGCAGGTCGCCGATCAGCACTTCGCGGCTGGAGGCCATCACTGTGATCCAGCGGCAGGTGTTTTCCAGCTGGCGAACGTTACCGGGCCAAGGCAGGTTGCGGATGAATTCTTCGGTTTCCGGCTTTAGCAGTTTCGGCTCGACGGCCAACTCCTGCGCGGCGCGGCCAAGGAAGTGCCGGGCCAGGGCCGGAATATCCTCGCGGCGGTCGGCCAGGCGGGGGATATGAATGCGGATCACGTTGAGCCGGTGGAACAAGTCCTCGCGGAACTTGCCCGCCTGGACCAGCGATTCGAGGTTCTGGTGAGTCGCAGCGATGATTCGCACATCGACCTTCACCGGTACATGGCCGCCGACGCGATAGAACTCGCCATCGGCCAGCACCCGCAGCAGACGTGTCTGGGTATCGGCTGGCATGTCGCCGATCTCGTCGAGGAACAAGGTGCCACCGTCCGCCTGTTCGAAGCGACCGCGACGCAGGTTGGCTGCACCGGTGAACGCGCCTTTCTCGTGGCCGAACAGCTCCGACTCCATCAGGTCCTTGGGAATAGCGGCCATGTTCAGCGCGATGAATGGCGAAGCCGCACGTGGGCTGTGGCGATGCAGGGCATGCGCCACCAGCTCTTTACCGGTACCCGACTCACCGTTGATCAACACGGTGATATTGGAATGGCTGAGCCGGCCAATGGCGCGAAACACCTCCTGCATCGCCGGCGCTTCGCCGATGATCTCGGGGGTGCGGGCCAGTGCCTGGGGGACGTCGAGGCCTTGCTGTTCCTGGGCGTGCTGGTTGGCGCGCTTGACCAGCGACACCGCTTCGTCGACATCGAACGGCTTGGGCAGGTACTCGAAGGCGCCGCCCTGGTAGGAGGCCACGGCGCTGTCCAGGTCGGAATGGGCGGTCATGATGATGACCGGCAGACGCGGGTGCTGTTCGCGGATCTGCGCCAGCAGGTCCAGGCCACTGGCGCCGGGCATGCGAATGTCGGAAATGATCACGTCCGGCTGCTGCCGAGCCAGGCGGCCCATTACGCCATCTGCGCTGTCGAAGCTCTGGGTCGTCATGCCTTCCTGTTGCAGGGCTTTTTCCAGGACCCAGCGGATGGAGCGATCATCGTCGACGATCCATACGGTTTCACTTCGGCTCATGAGGCGGTGACTCCTTGTTCCAGGGGCAGGAAGATCGAGAACGCGGTGTGGCCCGCGTGGCTTTCACACTCGATCAGGCCCTGGTGCTGGCTGATGATGTTCTGGGTGATGGCCAGGCCCAGCCCGGTACCGTCCGGGCGTCCACTGACCATGGGATAGAAGAGGGTGTCCTGCAGTTCCGCCGGGATGCCCGGGCCGTTGTCGATGATCTCGACCCGGGCCACCAGGCGGTGACGCACATGGCCGATGGTGAACTGACGCACCGCACGGCTGCGCAAGGTGATGCGCCCAAGGCGCAGTTCGTTCTGCGAGCTGATGGCCTGCATCGCGTTGCGCACGATGTTCAGTACCGCCTGGATCATCTGCTCGCGGTCGATGAGCAGGTCCGGCAGGCTGGGGTCGTAATCGCGCACCAACGTGATGCATCCCTGGCTTTCGGCGTCGACCAGGCTGCAGACGCGCTCCAGCACCTCGTGGATGTTGGTCATGGCCAGCGACGGCAGCTTGTTCGAGCCGAGCATGCGGTCGACCAGGTTACGCAGCCGGTCGGCTTCCTCGATGATCACGTTGGTGTAGTCGCGCAGCCCGTCTTCGGGCAGCTCGCGCGCCAGCAGCTGCGCTGCGCCACGGATGCCGCCCAGCGGGTTCTTGATTTCGTGGGCCAGGCCACGCACCAGCATCTTGGTGGTTTCCTGCTTGCTCAGCTGGGCTTCTTCCTTGGTGATGCGCAGCAGGCGGTCGCGCGGGTGCACCTCCAGCAGCAGCAGGGTATTGCCCTGGTGCAGGATCGGCGTCACCGCGTAGTCGACGGTGATGGTCTGCCCGGTCAGTGAGGTCAGTTGCGCTTCACGCTTGGTGAAGGGGTGTGCGTGTTCCACCGCCTGACGCAAGGAATTGAGCGCCTCGGTCGACTCGGTGAACAGCTCGCTGATGAATTGCCCGTGGCTGCGTTGACCGCTGACAGCCAGCAGCATTTCGGCGGCCGGGTTCATGTACTCCAGGCGCAGCTCTGCGTTGAGCAGAAGCGTGGCGGTGGTCAGGTTGTCCAGAAGCAGACGGTGCTGTGCATCGCTGATGGTCATAAGGCGTCGGTGACCTCTTTTGGCGCTGGCAGCCCTCGGCGTGACCTGGGGCGGGCGCGCTATGGATCCGCAGATGCCAGGAAAATGCAAGAAACAAACCAAGGCTCCGAAAAGAAGCGGAATTAGCCGAAAAAGGCCTGCAATTGCGCGAATTCGGAACAGAATGCCCTGGTTTAACGTTTTTTGTGATCCATTTTGGGCTGCACCGAAGGCCCACACTCAATCGGATGCACCAATATAGAGCATAGAGGTTTCAGGGTTTATCGCACAGTTGGCCGGTGGCGCGGATCAGTGCGTTGCGGGTCAGGTTGTCCACCGGGCGGCTGGCCAGGGCATCAGCCAGTCGGGCGGCGCAAGCGCGTGGCGGGTGCTGCTCGAATGCGGCCAGTTGCCCAAGCAGCGTGGCCTGCAGTTGATCGAGCTGCGGGCGCAGCTGTTGCTGCAGGTCCTGGCGTAGCGTGTCGGGCGCCACACCCTGGCGATGCCAGCGGGAAAGCAAGGTGTACTGCATCAGTTTGTTGGCTTCGATCTGGTCGGCGAAGAAGGCTTCGGCGCGCTGCGGGATCAGGCCATAAGCGGGTGCGGCTGCGCGAACATGCGCAAGCACCTGCTGTTCGCGTTGGGTTGCCTGCACCGGTTGGCCCTGGTCCCACTTGTGCAGCGCAACCGCCTCGGCCAGGCTCAGGCGTTGTTCGATGGCGTCGAGTAGGGGTGCGAACGCGGGGCTGTCTGTCGAGGTTGTGGTGCAGCCTGCAAGGCTCAAGGCGGCAAGGGCGACGAGGGAAAATGGACGCATGGCAAGTCTCCAGTGGATGAAGCGTCGAGTGTGGAGAAGCTGCCGTGTTTCTCGGGTAGGAACCTTCCGAAGCTGTTGAAGGCAGAAACAGAAACGGCCTCCCGAAGGAGGCCGTTTCATGTGACGTTGATCAGCGCCAGGCGCCGATCAAATCAGCAGCTGTAGTACAGCTCGTATTCCAGCGGGTGTACGAAGGTGCGGACCTTGATCTCTTCTTCCGACTTCAGCTCGATGAAGGCATCGATGAAGTCGTCGGAGAACACGCCGCCCTTGGTCAGGAACGCACGGCCTTTATCCAGCTCTTCCAGGGCTTCTTTCAGGCTGCCGCAAACCTGCGGGATATCCTTCGCCTCTTCAGGCGGCAGGTCGTACAGGTTCTTGTCGGCAGCATCGCCTGGGTGGATCTTGTTCTGGATGCCGTCCAGGCCAGCCATCAGCAGGGCCGCGAAGGCCAGGTACGGGTTGGCCGATGGGTCCGGGAAGCGTGCTTCGATACGACGGGCTTTCGGGCTGCCGACGTAAGGAATACGGATCGAGGCGGAACGGTTGCGAGCCGAGTAGGCCAGCATTACCGGCGCTTCGAAGCCTGGGACCAGGCGCTTGTAGGAGTTGGTCGACGGGTTGGTGAAGCCGTTCAGGGCCTTACCGTGCTTGATGATACCGCCGATGAAGTACAGGGCGGTGTCGGACAGGCCGGCATAGCCTTCACCCGAGAAGGTGTTCTTGCCGTCTTTCCAGATCGACATGTGCACGTGCATGCCCGAGCCGTTGTCGCCGTACAGTGGCTTCGGCATGAAGGTGGCGGTACGGCCGTAAGCGTCGGCAACGTTGTGCACGACGTATTTCAGGGCCTGTACTTCGTCAGCCTTCTTCACCAGGGTGTTGAACTTGACGCCGATTTCGTTCTGGCCGGCAGTCGCCACTTCGTGGTGGTGAACTTCAACGGTCTGACCCATTTCTTCCAGTGCGTTGCACATGGCAGTACGGATTTCGTGGTCGTGGTCGAACGGCGGAACCGGGAAGTAGCCGCCTTTCACGCCTGGACGGTGGCCTTTGTTGCCGCCTTCCACGTCAGCGCCGGTCATCCACGAGCCTTGCTCGGAGAAGATCTTGAACATCGAGCCGGAGATGTCCGACTGGAACTTCACTTCGTCGAAGATGAAGAACTCAGGCTCTGGACCTGCGAATACGGTGTCACCGATGCCGGTGCTCTTCAGGTACTCTTCGGCGCGCTTGGCGATGCCACGCGGGTCGCGATCGTAGCCCTGCATGCTCGACGGGTCGACGATGTCGCAGGTGATGATCAGGGTCGGCTCTTCGGTGAACGGGTCCAGTACAGCGGTGTCGTCGACCGGCATGAGGATCATGTCGGAGGCTTCGATGCCTTTCCAGCCTGCGATGGAGGAACCGTCGAACATCTTGCCGACTTCGAAGAAGTCTTCGTCCAGGCCATCACGCGCCGGCATGGTCACGTGATGCTGAATGCCTTTGGTGTCCGTGAAACGCAGATCAATCCACTTGACGTCATGATCTTTGATGAGTTGAACCGACTTCGACATGTTGTCCTCCGGAGGGTCTAGAGCGCGGTGGGCCGCCGCCCTGGAAAAAGGGTGTTGCTGGGCGCGGATAGTCGGCCAAGCTTACCTGCCTCACAAGGGAGCAAATTGCATGCCAGTGCCCGAAAATGGCGAGGCTGGGATAAAAAGGGGCGTTTGCGGGCATCTAGGGGTGTAGGCCTGGCGAAAAATGCACTCTTAAGATGCGGATTTTGGTAGTTGCGCACCAATACGGTGCGTTTGTTGGGGTTTGTGCTTCCTTTAAGGGCCTCATCGCCGGCAAGCCGGCTCCCACAAGGTCAACCACAGGCCTCAAGACCTACGCCCTCCCCTGTGGGAGCCGGCTTGCCGGCGATGAGGCCGGTGCGGGCAAACATAAATCCAACCTTCTGTACAAAAGTTGGTCAAATCCTGAGCAATTTCCGATATAATTCGCGCCCCTCATTTTCGGCAGGCCCTGCGCGCGCTGTTAAACCAATGAAACTTATCGTCAAAGTCTTCCCAGAGATCACCATCAAGAGCCGGCCGGTGCGCAAGCGCTTCATCCGCCAGCTCGGCAAGAACATCCGCAACGTGCTCAAGGACCTCGATCCTGAGCTCGCGGTCGATGGTGTCTGGGACAATCTCGAAGTGGTCACCCGCGTCGAGGACGAGAAGGTCCAGCGCGAGATGATCGAGCGCCTCACCTGCACGCCGGGTATCACCCATTTCCTGCAGGTCGAGGAGTACCCGCTGGGCGACTTCGACGACATCGTCGCCAAGTGCAAGCAGCACTTCGGTCACCTGCTGGAAGGCAAGATCTTCGCTGTGCGTTGCAAGCGTGGCGGCCACCACGACTTCACTTCGATGGACGTCGATCGCTACGTCGGCAGCCAGCTGCGCCAGCAGTGCGGCGCCGCCGGCATCGACCTGAAGAACCCTGAAGTGCTGGTGCGCATCGAAATCCGCAACCAGCGCCTGTACGTCATCCACAACCAGCACCAGGGCATTGGCGGCTACCCGCTGGGCGCCCTGGAGCAGACCCTGGTGCTGATGTCCGGTGGTTTCGACTCCACCGTGGCGGCCTACCAGATGATGCGCCGTGGCCTGATGACCCACTTCTGCTTCTTCAACCTCGGCGGCCGCGCCCACGAGCTGGGGGTGATGGAAGTCGCCCACTACCTGTGGAAGAAATACGGCAGCAGCCAGCGCGTGCTGTTCATCAGCGTGCCGTTCGAAGAAGTGGTGGGCGAGATCCTCAACAAGGTCGACAACAGCTACATGGGCGTGACCCTCAAGCGCATGATGCTGCGCGGCGCCGCGCACATGGCCGATCGTCTGGAAATCGAAGCGCTGGTGACCGGCGAGGCGATCTCCCAGGTATCCAGCCAGACGCTGCCGAACCTGTCGATCATCGATTCGGCGACCGACAAGCTGGTACTGCGCCCATTGCTGGCCAGCCACAAGCAGGACATCATCGACCAGGCCACCGAAATCGGCACTGCCGATTTCGCCAAGCACATGCCTGAATACTGCGGCGTGATCTCGGTGAACCCGACGACTCATGCCAAGCGTCATCGCATGGAGCATGAAGAGAAACAATTCGACATGGCCGTGCTGGAACGCGCCCTCGAACGCGCCAAGTTCATCTCCATCGACCACGTGATCGACGAGCTGGGCGAGGACGTGGAAATCGAGGAAGTACGCGAAGCGCTGCCAGGCCAGATCGTCATCGACATCCGTCACCCCGACGCCCAGGAAGACGAGCCTCTGGTGCTCGAGGGCGTTGAAGTCCAGGTGATGCCGTTCTACGCGATCAACAGCAAGTTCAAGCAGCTGGATGAGACCCGCCAGTACTTGCTGTATTGCGACAAAGGTGTGATGAGCCGTCTGCACGCACACCACCTGCTCAGTGAGGGACATGCCAATGTGCGTGTTTATCGTCCGGCATAAGATGCCAGGGCTGTATGGCGGCAGCATCCGCCATCGCCCTCCCGACCGCCGGGCCCGCTGAGCCTTTTAACTTCATATTGGCCGCCTAGACTGGCGGCAACCGAATCCTCTGATCGAGATACAGTTGTGATCGAAAATCTGCGTAACATCGCCATCATCGCCCACGTTGACCATGGTAAAACCACCCTCGTCGACAAACTCCTGCGTCAGTCCGGCACTCTGGAGCGTAACGAGCTCAACGACGAGCGCGTCATGGACTCCAACGACCAGGAAAAAGAGCGCGGCATTACCATTCTGGCGAAGAACACCGCCATCAACTGGAACGGCTACCACATCAACATCGTCGACACCCCCGGCCACGCCGACTTCGGTGGCGAGGTTGAGCGTGTAATGTCGATGGTCGACTCCGTGCTGCTGCTGGTCGACGCCCAGGACGGCCCGATGCCGCAAACCCGCTTCGTGACCAAGAAGGCCTTCGAAGCCGGCCTGAAGCCGATCGTCGTGATCAACAAGGTTGACCGTCCGGGCGCGCGTCCTGACTGGGTTCTGGACCAGATCTTCGACCTGTTCGACAACCTCGGTGCCACCGACGAACAGCTGGACTTCAAAGTCGTCTACGCCTCGGCCCTGAACGGCATTGCCGGTCTGGACCACACCGCCATGGGCGAAGACATGACCGCGCTGTACCAGTCGATCGTCGACAACGTACCAGCACCGGACGTCGATCGTGACGGTTCGTTCCAGATGCAGATCTCCGCGCTGGACTACAACAGCTTCCTCGGCGTTATCGGCGTTGGCCGTATCGCCCGTGGTCGCGTCAAGCCGAACACCCCGGTTGTCGCCATCGACACCAACGGCAAGAAGCGCAACGGCCGTATCCTGAAGCTGATGGGTCACCACGGTCTGCACCGTGTTGACGTCGAAGAAGCCCAGGCCGGCGACATCGTCTGCATCAGCGGTTTCGACGAGCTGTTCATCTCCGACACCCTGTGCGCCCCGGATGCGGTAGAAGCGATGAAGCCGCTGACCGTTGACGAGCCGACCGTTTCGATGACCTTCCAGGTCAACGACTCGCCGTTCTGCGGCAAGGAAGGCAAGTTCGTCACCAGCCGTAACATCAAGGACCGTCTGGACAAAGAGCTGCTGTACAACGTTGCTCTGCGCGTTCAGGAAACCGATTCCCCTGACAAGTTCAAGGTATCGGGCCGTGGTGAGCTGCACCTGTCGGTACTGATCGAAACCATGCGCCGTGAAGGCTTCGAGATGGCCGTAGGCCGTCCTGAAGTGATCATCCGCGAAGTCGACGGCGTTAAGCAGGAGCCGTTCGAGAACGTCACCATCGACATCCCTGAAGATTCGCAGGGCAAGGTCATGGAAGAAATGGGTCTGCGTAAAGGCGACCTGACCAACATGGTGCCGGATGGCAAAGGTCGTGTGCGCCTGGAGTACAACATTCCAGCCCGTGGTCTGATCGGTTTCCGTAACCAGTTCCTGACCCTGACCAACGGTGCAGGCATCCTGACCTCGATCTTCGATCGCTACGACACCATGAAGTCGGGCCAGATGTCCGGCCGCCTCAACGGCGTACTGGTTTCGGTCGAGACCGGCAAGGCACTGACCTACTCGCTGGAAACCCTGCAGGCGCGTGGCAAGCTGTTCGTTGAACACGGTCAAGAGATCTACAACGGTCAGATCATCGGCCTGAACAGCCGCGACAACGACCTGGGCGTGAACCCGACCAAAGGCAAGAAGCTCGACAACATGCGTGCTTCGGGCAAAGACGAAGTCATCGCCCTGGTTCCGCCAGTTCGCCACACCCTGGAACAGGCCCTGGAATTCATCCAGGACGACGAGCTGTGCGAAGTCACGCCGAAGTCGATCCGTCTGCGCAAGAAGATCCTGGACGAAGGCGAGCGTACCCGCGCTGCCAAGAAAGCCAAGAACTGAGTTAGCTCAGGCTGAATGAAAACGCCCCCGGTCGAAAGGCCGGGGGCGTTTTTGTTTGCTTTGTGGAAAGTGGCTGTAGGAAGCGGCTGTGTTTCGCGGCTGCATGTTCGACTGTGAACTTAGCCACCTTGTCGCGCTTGGAACCGTTGCCTACGTTGCCGGCTCTTTCCCATGGAGCACGGCACATGAACTGTCGCTATTTGCTGGTAATCCCCTGTCTCGCTGTCTGTTTCCAGGCCAGTGCCCAGCAGGACTGCAGCGGGCTGCGCCCGCAGGAAGTGGCCCGCTGTCATGTCGAAAAGGTAAGGCAGGCGCCGCTGCAGTACCAGCTTGAGCAGAAGACCCCCGCGCGGGGCTATACCCTTTATCAGTACCGGATGACCTCGCAGACCTGGGCGCCTGAACCGGTGGTCGAACCCCGCTTGTGGGAGCACCGCGTCGAGCTTTATGTGCCCGATGCTGCGTCGCAGGAAAAGGCGCTGCTGGTGGTGAATAACGGTGTGAGATTGGGTGAGGAGCAACAAACACCCGACTACTCGTCCGAGGCGCTGAGTGCGGTGGCTGTGCAGACGCAGACCGTTGTGGCAATGATCAGCGACGTGCCCAACCAGTACGTGACCTTCAGCGATGCACAAGCGCCTATGCGCGAGGATTATGCCGTGGCCCACACTTGGGCGCATTCGCTGCGCAGCGAAGCCGCCGCCCCGGAGCTGCCCCTGCATGTGCCGATGGCCGCCGCCGCGAGCAGGGCCATGGACCTCACGTCAGAAGCACTTCCCGAATTGCGTATCGAGCGCTTCATCATCACTGGCGCATCGAAGCGCGGTTGGAGTGCGTGGCTGACCGCCATGGCCGATGAGCGGGTGATCGCCATCGTGCCGGGTGTTATTGATGTTGCCGACACCACCGATATGTTGGCCGGGTTGCGCAAGCGCTACGGTGGTGCGTGGCCGCTGGCGCTATGGCCTTATCAGGCAGCGGGTGTCTTGCAGCAGTTGGGCAGCCCAGCCTTCGAGCGGCTGATGGGGCTGATGGACCCGATGCAGTATCTGGATGAACCGGGCGCTCGCCTGGAAATACCCAAGTACCTGGTATCCGCCAGCGGGGATGATTTCTTCGCGCCCGACCACGCCACGGACTACCTGCAGCGCCTGCCGGGCCAGACAAGCCTCAGGGTGTTGCCGAATTCGGACCATGGCGGCGTGCGCGCGCATGTTGCCACTACGCTCGTACCTTTTGTCCAGCGTATCCAGGCGGGTCGGCCTCTGCCTGGCGTACAGGTGTTGCCGGGCGAGGAGGTGGGGCGTTTGCAGGTGCGCTTATCTGAGATGCCTGTGGCAGTGAAGGTCTGGACTGCGCACAACGGCGAGGACCGGGATTTTCGGTATGCCTGTGGCGTTCGCTACACATCCCGGACATTAGTGCCCGGCGAAGCCTTCAGCCTGGATTGGACTGCGCCGTCGCAAGGGTGGCAGGCGCGGTTCGTGGAAGCGCAGTTTGCTGATGGATTCGTCGCCACCAGCCCGGTGACGGTGTTGCCTGAGACCTTCCCGACCCATCCACCGAAGGACAATGGCCAGGCCTGCAGAACCTTCCCAAACTGACCCCGCGCGTTGCTGTAGGAGCGGCCTTGTGTCGCGAAAGGGCTGCAGAGCAGCCCCAGCAACTGATGCAGCGCTGCCGAGGGCCTGGGGCCGCTTTGCGGCCCTTTCGCGACACAAGGCCGCTCCTACATGGGAGCGGGCTTGCCCCGCGAAGCGTCGAGCATCAATGCAAGCTGCCGGTACGCTCCAGGGCGAGGGAAAGCGCATCCGCCTGCCCCCAGGCCAGTTGCATGGCCCGCAACCCGTTCATCAGCGACTCTCGCGCCGCCTCATCGGCCATGCCATCGAGGGCGCGGTGGCTGTGGGTGTAGGTGAGGGTCGTGCCGTCTGGCAGGTCGAAATGGTGGGGTGGGTCGGGGACTATCTTTTTCATGGCTATCTCTCATGGCATTACCGCCCCCGTCCGTTTCCACACGTAAGGGTGGCAGTTGTACACGGAGTGGAAAACCAGGCCATGAGAACCCCGGCAGGCCGTGCGGCCTTCCGCGTACAACTGCCATTACGACGGTCGCATTCTCATGTATTGCCAGGGTTTCCACACCCCGATCGCTGAAACATTCAGCGACCCGAAGAGCCTAGAGAGTCAGGTTTCCAGGGGCAATCAGACGCGTGTCGACAGAGCTCGTAGGATATTTCGCAGGAGGCTGTACCTCCAGTGCAAATGCGTAGGAAATATCTGAGTTTATGGTGGGAACGCAGACTCTGTGGGAGCCGGCTTGCCGGCGATCACCGGCGCAGCCGGTGCCATGCACCGCGTTGTCTTCATCGCTGGCAAGCCAGCTCCCACAGGTCCTGCACCGATCCTGAGAGGGGTGAGTACCTGTAGGTGCTCAAGGGCAATTGAATCAGCGAACGGCAGCCTTCGGCTTGTAAGCACAATACCCCGGCCGCGGCCCGATCTTCGGATGGTTCCGGCAGGTATCCGGGCGCTTGTCATAAATGGTGCACAGCCGGCTCTTACGATCCAGATAGAGGCAATCGTCATTGCTCATGCGGGTCAGGGTGAAGATCCCCGACTTCTGGTTGAAGCGCTCGATGATGCCGTCTTTCTGCAGGCGTTTGGCGATGTTCTTCGGTGGTTCGTCCTTCTCGAACTCGTCCACCACGCCAATGCGGATCAGGTCTTTGATCTTCACTTCCACCGGCAAGGTGCAGCACGTCGAATGGCAGCCTCCGCACATGTGGCTGGCATAGCGCTGCCAGGTTTCCAGGCGGTCGACTTCGGCCGCGGCAATCAGGGTCGTTTTCATCGTTATATAGAGCTGGATCACGGTCTTGGGGCGCGCGATCATACCGGAGTTGTTCAATTTGTGAACAACCTTTTGCCGGATTCACCCAGCAGGCACGAAATCTGCGAACCGTAATCGTCACTCCCTGTCGAAGGGTCTAGTCTCAACACTCTCCCTGCGCTTTCGTCAACTTGCCCGAGGATGCCGCATGTCCCAGGAACCCAAAGCTCGTGACGCCGAGGTGGCCGACTTTCGCGCCGCTGTACTGGACAAGCTGACCTACGCGGTCGGCAAGGACCCCGAGCACGCCTTCGACCACGACTGGTTCGAAGCCATCGCCCTGGCTGCCCGCGACCACATGGTCGACCACTGGATGGACCACACCCGTCGGGCCTATCGACGCAGCCAGAAGCGGGTGTATTACCTCTCCCTGGAATTTCTTATTGGCCGACTGCTGTACGACAGCCTGAGCAACCTTGGCCTGCTGGACGTTGCCCGCGAGGCGCTGCAAGGGCTGGATGTGGACCTGGAGCGCATTCGCCTGCTCGAACCGGACGCGGCGCTGGGCAACGGCGGCCTCGGCCGGCTGGCAGCGTGCTTCATGGAAAGCATGTCGACCCTCGGTATCGCTGCCCACGGCTATGGCATTCGTTATGAGCATGGCCTGTTCCGCCAGGCGGTGGTCGATGGCTGGCAACAGGAACAGACCGAGAACTGGCTGGACTTCGGCAACCCCTGGGAGTTCGAGCGGGCGGAAGTGATCTACCCGATCAGCTTCGGCGGCAGTGTAGAGACGCTGAACGACGCCGATGGCGCCCAGCGCCAGGTCTGGACACCGGGCGAAACGGTGCGGGCGGTGGCGTACGATACGCCGGTGGTCGGCTGGCGTGGCGCCAGTGTCAACACCCTGCGGCTGTGGCGTGCGCGGGCGCTGGAAGAGCTGCATCTGGAGCGCTTCAATGCCGGCGACCACCTGGGCGCGGTGGCGGAAGTGGCGCGGGCCGAGAGCATTTCGCGGGTCCTGTACCCGGCCGATAGCACCGAGGCGGGGCAGGAGTTGCGCCTGCGCCAGGAATACTTCTTCGTCTCGGCTTCGTTGCAGGATCTGCTGCGCCGTCACCTGAACATGCACAAGGACCTGCTCAACCTGCCCGATGCGGCGGCCATCCAGCTCAACGACACCCACCCCTCGATCGCCGTGGCCGAGTTGATGCGACTGCTGGTCGACCAGCATGAAGTCCCGTGGGAAAAGGCCTGGGAGCTGACCGTGGGTACGCTCGCCTACACCAACCACACCCTGCTGCCCGAAGCGCTGGAAACCTGGCCGGTGGCGCTGATGGAGCGCATGCTGCCGCGGCACATGCAGATCATCTACCTGATCAACGCCTTCCACATCGACGCCTTGCGGGCCAAGGGCCTGCACGATTTCGACGTGCTGCGCGCGGTGTCGCTGATCGAGGAAGAAAACGGTCGCCGGGTGCGCATGGGCAACCTGGCGTTTCTCGGCTCGCACAGCGTCAACGGCGTGTCGGCGCTGCACAGCCAGCTGATGAAAAGCACGGTGTTCGCCGAGCTGCACAAGCTCTACCCGAAACGCATCAACAACAAGACCAACGGCATCACCTTCCGCCGCTGGTTGTACCTGTCCAACCCGCAACTGACGGCGATGCTGGTCGAGGCCGTGGGCCCCGAGCTGCTGGACGATCCGCAAGGTCGCCTGGCCGACCTGGTGCCCTTCGCCGACAAGGGCAGCTTCCGCAAGGCCTTCGCCGCCCAGCGGCTGCACAGCAAGCGCGCGCTGGCCAGCATCATCCAGGACCGGGTCGGGGTCACGGTGAACCCTGAAGCGCTGTTCGATGTGCAGGTCAAGCGGATCCACGAGTACAAGCGCCAGCTGCTCAACCTGTTGCATACCGTCGCCCTGTACCAGGCCATTCGCAACGACCCCAGCACCAACTGGGTGCCGCGGGTGAAGATTTTCGCCGGCAAGGCGGCGGCGAGCTACCACCAGGCCAAGCTGATCATCAAGTTGGCCAACGACATCGCCCGCGTGGTCAACAACGACCCGACCGTGCGCGGCCTGCTCAAGGTGGTGTTCCTGCCCAACTACAACGTCAGCCTGGCCGAGAGCATCATTCCGGCCGCGGACCTGTCCGAGCAGATATCCACCGCCGGCTACGAGGCTTCAGGTACCAGCAACATGAAGTTCGGCCTCAACGGTGCGCTGACCATCGGCACCCTGGACGGCGCCAACGTGGAGATGTGCGAACACGTGGGGGCCGACAACATGTTCATCTTCGGCCTGACGGCGCAGCAGGTCGAGGCGCGCAAGCGGGCCAACGATTTTGGTGCCGGTGCCGCGATTGCCAGCTCCCATCGGTTGAACGATGTGCTTCAGGCGATTCGCAGTGGGGTGTTCTCGCCGGACGATCCTGGGCGCTACGCGGGGTTGATCGACGGGCTGGTGGCTTATGACCGGTTCCTGGTCTGCGCCGATTTCGATGCCTACTGGGATGCCCAGCGCAGGGTCGAGGAGCTGTGGCATACGCCGCAGGAGTGGTGGCGGATGGCGGTGCTGAACACGGCGCGGATGGGCTGGTTCTCTTCGGACCGGACCATTCGCGAATATGCTACCGAGATCTGGAAGGCGTTTGATTGACTGGCAAGCAACGTGATCTCTGTAGGAGCGGCCTTGTGTCGCGAAAGGGCTGCACAGCAGCCCCAGCTTTTTTCGTAGCATCGCCGAATACCGGGGGCCGCTTTGCGGCCCTTTCGCGACACAAGGCCGCTCCTACAGAATCCGCAGTGGCTACCCTTTAGACAACCGGCCTGGCAAGCGCTGAACTACCGACCTATTGTGCCGTCTGACAGCCCAGGCAAGTCTCATCGCTCGCTAGCTTGCAACTCTCCCTGTAAACTGCGGGGGTTTTTCTCCCCCCCAACCCTTTCGGAGCAATACATGTCCCGCGTTACCCTGAGTCGCTATCTGATTGAGCAGACCCGCAGCAACAATACCCCTGCCGATCTGCGCTTCCTGATCGAAGTGGTGGCGCGTGCGTGCAAGGAAATCAGCCACCATGTGTCCAAGGGCGCCCTTGGCGGTGTGCTGGGCAGCATGGGCACCGAAAACGTGCAGGGCGAAGTGCAGAAGAAGCTCGACGTGATTTCCAACGACATCCTGCTCGAAGCCAACGAGTGGGGCGGCCACCTGGCCGGCATGGCGTCCGAGGAAATGGACAACGCCTACCAGATTCCGGGCAAGTACCCGAAAGGCGCCTACCTGCTGGTATTCGACCCGCTGGACGGTTCGTCGAACATCGACGTCAACGTTTCGGTCGGCACCATCTTCTCGGTGCTGCGTTGCCCTAACGAATACCTGAGCCAGAACGAAACCCTCAACGAAAACGCCTTCCTTCAGCCAGGCACCGAGCAGGTTGCCGCCGGTTACGCGATCTACGGTCCGCAGACCATGCTGATCCTGACCCTGGGCAACGGCGTCAAGGGCTTCACCCTGGACCGCGAGCTGGGCAGCTTCGTGCTGACCCACGAGAACATCCAGGTGCCGGCAACCACTGCCGAATTCGCCATCAACATGTCCAACCAGCGTCACTGGGAAGCCCCGGTACAGCGCTACGTGGGCGAACTGCTGGCCGGCGAGACCGGTCCGCTGAAGAAGAACTACAACATGCGCTGGATCGCCTCGATGGTTGCCGACGTGCACCGCATCCTGACCCGTGGTGGCCTGTTCATGTACCCGCGCGACGCCCGCGAGCCGAGCAAGCCGGGCAAGCTGCGTCTGATGTACGAAGCCAACCCGATGTCGTTCATCATCGAACAGGCCGGCGGCGCGTCCACCAACGGTTACGATCGCATCCTCGACATCAAGCCCGAGAGCCTGCACCAGCGCGTGTCGGTGATCCTCGGCTCGAAGGAAGAGGTCGAGCGCGTGACCGCCTACCACAAGGAGTAAACCATGCTCGCACCTTGGCAGCCGTTGCTGGAATGGTGGTTCGGTTGGGGTACCAGTGCCCAGGCCGTGGCTGACGAGCAGAGCACGCTATGGTTCGGCAAGCATCACGATGCCGAAGCCCAGGCGCTGTTTGGCGACTTGGTCGAGCATGCCCTGGCGGGCGGGCTCGACGAGTGGCAGCAGAGCCCCCAGGGCTGGCTTGGCCTGCTGATCCTGCTGGATCAGCTGCCGCGCATGATCCACCGCGACACGCCGCGCGCCTTCGAAGGCGACCGGCGTGCCCAGGTGGTGGCCATGCAAGGGCTGCAGAAGGGCTGGGACTACCAGTTGCTGCCGATCCAGCGGGTCTTCGTGCTGCTGGTGCTGGAGCACGCCGAGGTGCTGGACTGGCAGAACCTGAGCGTCGAGCGTTACCAGATCCTGCTGGACGAGCAGCCGGAAGCGAACCGTCGGCTGTTCGAAGGCTTCCTCGATTACGCCGAGCAGCACCAGCGGGTGATTGCCCGCTTCGGGCGCTTCCCGCATCGCAACCTGATGCTGGGCAGGCCTAGCACCAGTGATGAGATGGACTTCTTGCTGGAGCCTGGCTCCAGGTTCTGAGTCGTCTGCTCCACCCTCTTCGCGGGACAAGCCCGCTCTCACAGGACCGCCGTGGTGGCCCTGTGAGAGCGGGCTTGTCCCGCGAAGTGCTTTCCACACCCTGAAACGCACTGCCAGCCGACCAACGGTGTAGAACGAAAAGGGGGGTGGCAGGGAACCAGGGAGGGATTTTCCCGTCGAAGGTCACTGCAGGCCACTCGCCTGTACCCACCTTTCAGGAGTGTTCCTTCATGTCGTTGCGTTCCCTCGCCCTGTTGTCCTTGTGCGTCGTCCTGACTGCGTGCAGCAAGATCAATCAGGAAAACTATTCCAAGCTCAAGGCCGGCATGAACAAGGCCGAGGTCGAGCAACTGCTCGGCACACCTGCCGAGTGCTCCGGTGCGCTGGGCATGAGCAGCTGCACCTGGGGGGACGAGAAGAGCTTCATCAGCGTTCAGTACGCTGCAGACAAGGTGCTGATGTATTCAGGGCAGGGCCTCAAATGACGCGTGTGCACCTGCTGCTGGGGATGTGCCTGGTGATGCTGCTGGGTGGCTGCGCCACCTCGGCCAACGACCCGTTGGCGCCGAAGACCGCCGGCAATGTCGACCTCAAGCGCTATCAAGGCAAGTGGTTCGAGCTGGCGCGCCTGCCGATGCCGTACCAGAGTGAATGCGCCCAGTCCGAGGCGCATTACAACCTCAAGCCCGATGGCTCGTATGGCGTACTCAACCGCTGCCGCACCATCGGCGATGAGTGGCTGCGCGCGGAGGGCCATGCCAGCATCCAGGAGCCGGGGCACACCGATAGGTTGTGGGTGGAGTTCGACAACTGGTTCACCCGCGCGGTGCCGGGCCTGACCAAGGGCGAGTACTGGATCCTGTACGTGGATGATCGCTACCGCACGGCGATCGTCGGCAGCCCGGACCGCAAGTACCTGTGGATTCTTTCGCGTACGCCGACGCTACCTGCCTGGGAGCGCGAGAACCTGTTGTCCAAGGCGCGCCAGCAAGGTTATGACACCAGCCGGCTGATCTGGCGCACGCCGGACCAGCAGATCGTACAGATGCATTGAGGCTGTCCGCAGGGGCCCTATCGCCGGCAAGCCGGCTCCCACAAAGAGCAGGCCAGCGCGGCCCCCCCCTGTGGGAGCCGGCTTGCCGGCGATAGGGCCCTTGCAGACTACCCACTAACCCAGCAACTGACGCAATACCTCGACGAACGCCCGCGCACTTTCCGCTTCCTGTGCATGCCGCCCCTGGCGCACCACCCACTGCCCATTGACCATCACATCGCGCACCTGGCGATCCGAGCCTGCGAACAACCAGCGGTTGAGAATCGCATCGCCCTGGGCCATGGCGATGTACGGATCCTGCCCGTCCAGCACCAGCCAGTCGGCCCGCTTGCCGACCACCAGTTCACCCACCGGGTGCCCCAGCGCCTGTGCGCCGCCCGACAGTGCCGCGTCATACAGCGTGCGCCCGACCATCGGCTGGTCTTCGCGGTACAGACGGTTGCGCCGCTGGTCCCGCAGCCGCTGGCCATATTCCAGCCAGCGCAGTTCCTCGACCACGCTCAATGACACATGGCTGTCCGAGCCAATGCCCATGCGCCCACCCTGGGCCAGGTAGTCCACTGCCGGGAAGATACCGTCACCCAGGTTGGCCTCGGTGGTCAGGCACAGGCCGGCCACAGCCCCGCTGCGCGCCATCGCCGAGACCTCATCGTGGTCGGCATGGGTGGCGTGCACCAGGCACCAGCGTGAATCCACATCGACATGCTGGTACAGCCACTGCAGTGGACGCTGGCCGCTCCAGGCCAGGCAGTCGTCGACTTCCTTCTGCTGTTCGGCGATATGAATGTGGATCGCGCATTGCTGATCGCTTGCGGCCAGTACTTCGGCAATCTGGCCTGGCGTTACCGCGCGCAGCGAGTGGAAGCACAGGCCCAACTGCTGTGCTGGTTGAGCGGCCAGCAGCGGGGCGAGTTGTTCTTGCAGGCGCAGGTACTGCTCGGTGGAATTGATGAAGCGCCGCTGCCCGTCGTTGGGCGCCTGGCCGCCAAAGCCGCCATGGCTGTACAGCACCGGCAGCAAGGTCAGGCCAATGCCGCTGCTGGCAGCGGCAGCGCTGATGCGGCGGGACAGCTCGGCAGGGTCGGCATAGGCCTTGCCGGTCTGGTCATGATGCACGTAGTGGAACTCGGCCACCGAGGTGTACCCGGCCTTGAGCATCTCGATGTACAGCTGGCGAGCGATGACCTGCAAGTGTTCCGGCGTGACCTTGCCCACCAGCCGATACATCAGCTCGCGCCAGGTCCAGAAGCTGTCGTTGGGGTTGCCCGCCACTTCCGCCAAGCCCGCCATGGCGCGCTGGAAGGCATGCGAGTGCAGGTTGGGCATGCCAGGCAGCAAGGGCCCGTTCAGTCGCTCGGCACCCGCGGCGCTGGCATCGGCCTCGATGGCGGCCAGCCGGCCATCGGCAGTTACTTCAAGGCGGACATTGTTGGCCCAACCGCTGGGCAGCAGGGCACGTTCGGCAAAGTAGGCGGGCATTGCGCTATCCTGTTATTGTTTAACTTGTATATACATATACAGCCGTTTGCCTGCCGGGTAAACTCCGGCAAGCTACCGTCAATCAACTCGCACAAGGATCAAACGCCGTGCCGACACCTCCTGTCTCCGCGCTGGTAGCCCAGATGGGCGAGGGCCCGGCGCCGCTGTATGCCCGGGTCAAGCAGATGATCGTCCAGCAGATCGAAAATGGCAGCTGGCCGCCACACCACCGGGTGCCTTCCGAGAGCGAGCTGGTCAGCGAGCTGGGCTTCAGCCGCATGACCATCAATCGTGCCCTGCGCGAACTCACCGCCGAGGGGCTGTTGGTGCGCATGCAGGGTGTGGGTACCTTCGTCGCCGAGCCGAAGACCCGCTCTGCGCTGTTCGAGGTCAACAACATCGCCGACGAGATTGCCGCGCGTGGCCACCAGCATAGCTGTCAGGTCATCGTCCTGGCCGAGGAAGCGGCCGGCTCGGAGCGCGCCCTGGCGCTGGACATGCGCGAAGGCCAGCGGGTGTTCCATTCGCTGATCGTGCACTTCGAGAACGGCGTGCCGGTGCAAATCGAAGACCGCTACGTCAACGCACAGATCGCCCCGGACTACCTCAAGCAGGACTTCACTCGGCAGACGCCCTACGCCTACCTGTCGCAGGTGGCCCCGTTGACCGAAGGCGAGCACGTGGTCGAAGCCATTCTCGCCGAACCCGATGAGTGCCAGCTGCTGCAGATCGAGCGGGGCGAGCCTTGCCTGCTGATCCGCCGGCGTACCTGGTCCGGTCGCCAGCCGGTGACCGCTGCGCGTTTGATCCACCCCGGTTCCCGTCATCGCCTGGAAGGACGTTTCAGTAAATGAGCCAGTTGCAGTGCTTGCGTGCCCAAGACTACCCCCGTATGCCGTGGAAGAACGGCGGTGGGTTCACCGAAGAGATCACCCGCGATGCCGGCGATGGACTGGACGGCTTCGGCTGGCGCCTGTCGATCGCTGATATCGAGGCGTCTGGCGGGTTCTCCAGTTTCGCCGGTTACCAGCGGATCATCAGCGTGCTGCAGGGCGATGGCATGCAGTTGACCGTGGACGGCGAGCAGGGCCGGCCACTGCTGCCCTTCGATGCCTATGCCTTCAAGGGTGAAAGCCAGGTGAGCTGCGCGCTGTTGGGTGGGCCGATTCGGGATTTCAACCTGATCTATGCGCCTGCCCGTTACCGGGCGCGGCTGCAATGGTTCGACGGTGGTAGCCGGCTGTTCAGTGCGGCCAGTACGGTGCTGGTGTTCAGTGCCCAGGCGGACTTGCAGGTGACGGTCGATGGCCAGGTGCAGTCGCTGGGGTTGTATGACTGCCTGCAGCAGAGCGGTAACGACCGTTTGCTGGAAGTGGCTGTGCAGGGGCGCTGCTGCGTGATCGAGCTGACCCAGCTTTCCCAGTGATCTCACTGGCCCTATCGCCGGCAAGCCGGCTTCCACAGGGGACAGCGCTGGCCTGCTCTTTGTGGGAGCAACTGTCTCGCCCAAAATTCCAGCGCTTGCACGATCCCTTGTGGGAGCCGGCTTGCCGGCGATAGGGCCGGAAAAGCCAACCCAAGAGTTACCCGGTAACGCTTCCAAACGGAGCAGCCTGTTACCGATCGCCCCAGGATGGCGCAATGCCGTCAAACCTCTGATCCACTTCACCAGAACCGCCTCAGATTTTTTTCCTGCCTCCAGATCCCCGGTTTTTCTGGGCTGTACCCCTTTCCCATCCCCCGTGATGCACCCCCAGTCGACTACTTGGCAATTCAATTGCATATGCTTGTATGTACAAGTAAAGCCAAGTGCGCGAAAGTGGATAGGCCGTCCCCATTCGCGCTGTACGCACCCGAGGAGCACTTTTCGTGACTGACAACAAACTGAACAAATTCCGTGACGTCGAGATCCGCGCCCCGCGTGGCAACAAGCTGACGGCCAAAAGCTGGCTGACCGAAGCGCCGTTGCGCATGCTGATGAACAACCTCGACCCACAGGTTGCCGAGAACCCCAAAGAGCTGGTGGTTTACGGCGGCATCGGCCGCGCCGCGCGCAACTGGGCCTGCTACGACAAGATCGTCGAGAGCCTGACCAACCTCAACGACGACGAAACCCTGCTGGTGCAGTCGGGCAAGCCGGTCGGCGTGTTCAAGACCCACGCCAACGCTCCGCGCGTGCTGATCGCCAACTCCAACCTGGTACCGCACTGGGCCAACTGGGAACACTTCAACGAACTGGATGCCAAGGGCCTGGCCATGTACGGCCAGATGACCGCCGGCAGCTGGATCTACATCGGCAGCCAGGGCATCGTCCAGGGCACCTATGAAACCTTCGTCGAGGCTGGCCGCCAGCACTACGGCGGCAGCCTCAAGGGCAAGTGGGTACTGACCGCCGGCCTCGGCGGCATGGGCGGCGCCCAGCCACTGGCCGCGACCCTGGCCGGCGCCTGCTCGCTGAACATCGAATGCCAGCAGAGCCGCATCGACTTCCGCCTCGATACCCGCTATGTCGACGAGCAGGCCACCGACCTCGATGACGCCCTGGCACGCATCGCCAAGTACACCGCCGAAGGCAAGGCGATCTCCATCGCCCTGCATGGCAACGCTGCAGAGATCCTGCCGGAGCTGGTCAAGCGTGGCGTGCGCCCGGACATGGTCACCGACCAGACCAGCGCCCACGACCCGCTCAACGGCTACCTGCCAGCCGGCTGGACCTGGGAGCAGTACCGCGACCGTGCGCAGACCGAGCCGGCTGCCGTGGTCAAGGCCGCCAAGCAGTCCATGGCCGTTCACGTGCAAGCCATGCTGGACTTCCAGAAACAAGGCGTGCCGACCTTCGACTACGGCAACAACATCCGCCAGATGGCCAAGGAAGAGGGCGTGAGCAATGCCTTCGACTTCCCAGGTTTCGTCCCCGCCTACATCCGCCCGCTGTTCTGCCGGGGTATCGGCCCGTTCCGCTGGGCTGCGCTGTCGGGCGATGCCGAAGACATCTACAAGACCGACGCCAAGGTCAAGGAACTGATCCCGGACGACGCCCACCTGCACCGCTGGCTGGACATGGCCCGCGAGCGCATCAGCTTCCAGGGCCTGCCGGCGCGTATCTGCTGGGTTGGCCTGGGCCTGCGCGCCAAGCTGGGCCTGGCGTTCAACGAAATGGTGCGCAGCGGCGAGCTGTCGGCGCCGATCGTGATTGGCCGTGACCACCTCGACTCGGGTTCGGTATCCAGCCCCAACCGTGAAACCGAAGCCATGCAGGACGGTTCGGATGCCGTGTCCGACTGGCCGCTGCTCAATGCCCTGCTCAACACTGCCAGCGGTGCTACCTGGGTGTCACTGCACCACGGCGGCGGCGTCGGCATGGGCTTCTCGCAGCACTCTGGCATGGTGATTGTGTGTGACGGTACCGATGAGGCGGCCGAGCGCATTGCCCGCGTGCTGACCAACGACCCGGCCACCGGGGTGATGCGCCATGCCGATGCGGGCTATCAGATTGCGATTGATTGTGCCAAAGAGCAGGGGTTGAACCTGCCGATGATTACTGGCTGATCTGGATCTGGGGGCTGCTTTGCAGCCCTTTCGCGACACAAGGCCGCTCCTACAAGGGATCGCGGTCGTCTGTAGGAGCGGCCTTGTGTCGCGAAAGGGTCGCGCAGCGGCCCCCGAATCCAGCATTTCCTTGCAAGGACTGCCGATTTCCACTTTCAAGTTTGGGAGCGTCACGCAATGAAAACCAACAAGACCTTGCTCGCCTCGCTGTTCGCCCTCGGCCTGCTCGGCGCTGCCGGCAGCAGCCAGGCCGCTGGCTGGTGCGAGTCCGGCAAGCCGGTGAAGTTCGCCGGGCTGAACTGGGAAAGCGGCATGCTGCTGACCGACGTGATGCAATTCGTATTGAAGAACGGCTACGGCTGCGAAACCGATAGCCTGCCCGGCAACTCCATCACCATGGAAAACGCCCTGGGCACCAACGATATCCAGGTCTTCGCCGAGGAGTGGGTTGGCCGCAGCGAGGTCTGGAAGAAGGCCGAGGCCGCCGGCAAGGTGGTCGGCGTCGGCGCCCCGGTAGTGGGCGCGGAAGAAGGCTGGTACGTCCCCCGCTATGTGATCGAGGGCGACCCCAAGCGCAAGCTCGAAGCCAAGGCACCGGACCTCAAGAACGTCGCCGACCTGGGCAAGTACGCCAGTGTCTTCAAGGACCAGGAAGAGCCGAGCAAAGGCCGCTTCTACAACTGCCCGGCCGGTTGGACCTGCGAGCTGGACAACAGCAAGATGCTCAAGGAGTACGGCCTGGAAAGCAGCTACACCAACTTCCGCCCTGGCACCGGCCCGGCACTGGATGCCGCGGTGCTGTCGAGCTACAAGCGCGGCGAGCCTATCCTGTTCTACTACTGGACCCCAACCCCGCTGATGGGCCAGGTCGACCTGGTCAAGCTGCAGGAGAAAGAGGGTGTGGACAAGTCGGTGTCGATCAAGGTCGGCCTGTCCAAGACCTTCCACGAACAAGCCCCCGAACTGGTTGCGGTGCTGGAGAAGGTCAACCTGCCAATCGACCTGTTGAACCAGAACCTGGCGCGCATGACCAAGGAGCGGATCGAGTCGCCCGCACTGGCCAAGGCGTTCCTCAAGGAACATCCTGAAGTCTGGCAGGCCTGGGTCAGCGAAGACGCTGCCAAGAAGATCAACGCGGCGCTTTGAGCGTCCACAGCTGATGAGTGGATCCTATGTTTCCTGACAACCTGACATTCTCCATCGCCGACTGGGTCAATGGCTGGGTCGACGCCCTGGTGACCAACTACGGCGATGTGTTCCGGCATATCTCCGACACCTTGCTCTGGGCCATCGTCAGCCTCGAAGGCGCGCTGCGCGCTACCCCGTGGTGGCTGATGCTCGGCGTGGTGGCCCTGATCGCCTGGCACGCCACCCGGCGCATCCTGCCGACCCTGGTCATCACCGGGCTGCTGTTCCTGGTCGGGGCCGTCGGCCTGTGGGACAAGCTGATGCAAACCCTGGCACTGATGCTGGTGGCCACGCTGATCTCGGTGCTGGTGGGGATCCCGCTGGGCATCCTCTCGGCCCGCAGCAACCGCTTGCGCGCGGTGCTGATGCCGCTGCTGGACATCATGCAGACCATGCCCAGCTTCGTGTACCTGATCCCGGTGCTGATGCTGTTTGGCCTGGGCAAGGTGCCGGCGATCTTCGCCACGGTGATCTACGCCGCGCCGCCGCTGATCCGCCTCACCGACCTGGGGATTCGCCAGGTCGACGGTGAAGTGATGGAAGCGATCAACGCCTTCGGTGCCAACCGCTGGCAGCAACTGTTCGGTGTCCAGCTGCCGCTGGCGCTGCCCAGCATCATGGCCGGCATCAACCAGACCACCATGATGGCCCTGTCGATGGTGGTGATCGCCTCGATGATCGGTGCCCGTGGCCTGGGCGAGGACGTACTGGTCGGCATCCAGACCCTCAACGTCGGCCGCGGCCTCGAAGCCGGCTTGGCCATCGTCATTCTCGCGGTGGTGATCGACCGCATTACCCAGGCCTATGGCCGGCCACGCCATGAGGTGAGCAAATGAGCACGCAGGCGATCAGCAAGATCGAAGTGAAGAACGTCTTCAAGATCTTCGGCGACCGCGCCGACGAGGCCCTGCAGTTGATCCGCAACCAGCAGAGCAAGGAGCAGGTGCTGTCGCAGACCGGTTGCGTGGTGGGGGTCAACGACCTGTCGCTGTCCATCGGCAGCGGCGAGATCTTCGTCATCATGGGCTTGTCAGGGTCCGGCAAGTCGACCCTGGTGCGCCACTTCAACCGCCTGATCGACCCCACCAGCGGGCAGATCCTGGTCGATGGCGAAGACATCCTGAAGTACGACATGGAAGCCCTGCGCGAATTTCGCCGGCGCAAGATCAGCATGGTGTTCCAGAGCTTCGGCCTGCTGCCGCACCGCAACGTGCTGGACAACGTCGCCTATGGCCTGAAGGTGCGCGGCGAGAGCAAGCAGCTGTGCGCCGAGCGTGCCATGCAGTGGATCGAGACCGTGGGCCTGAAGGGCTACGAGAAGAAGTACCCGCACCAGCTGTCGGGCGGCATGCGCCAACGCGTCGGCCTGGCCCGGGCGCTGGCGGCGGACACCGACATCATCCTCATGGACGAGGCGTTCAGCGCCCTCGACCCGCTGATCCGCGCCGAAATGCAGGACCAGTTGCTGGAGCTGCAGAAGACCCTGCACAAGACCATCGTGTTCATCACCCATGACCTGGATGAAGCGGTGCGCATCGGCAACCGCATCGCCATTCTCAAGGACGGCCGCCTGATCCAGGTCGGCACGCCCCAGCAGATCCTTCACAACCCGGCCGACGAATATGTCGACCGCTTCGTCCAGCGCCGCGCGATCGCGGTATGAGGAGCCCCATGTCGCAAGCTGCAACTGTGGTCATCACCGGCGCCGCGCTGCGCTGGCAGGACATCGCCGCCGTGGCCCGCCATGGCGCGCGCCTGGAGCTGGCGCCGCAGGTCTGGGCACGTATCGACAATGCCCAGGCCATCGTGCGCCACATCGTCGACAGCGGCGAGCGTGCCTATGGCGTCAACACCGGGCTTGGCGCGCTGTGCAACGTGTCGTTGCAGGGTGAGCAGCTCGCCGCGCTGTCGCGCAACACCCTGCTCAGCCATGCCTGTGGTGTGGGGCCGGCGCTGCCCGACGAGCAGGCCCGGGCGATCATCTGCGCGGCCATCGCCAACTACAGCCACGGCAAGTCCGGCCTCCAGCGCGGCGTGGTCGAGGCGCTGCTGGCGCTGCTCAACCACGGCATCACCCCGCAGGTGCCGTCCCAGGGCTCGGTCGGCTACCTGACCCACATGGCCCATGTCGGCGTGTGCCTGCTGGGCATCGGCAAGGTCAGCTACCGCGGGCAAATCGTCGAGGCCGCCGAAGCGCTGGCCGCCGAAGGCCTTGAGCCCGTTCAGCTGGGGGCCAAGGACGGCCTGTGCCTGGTCAACGGCACGCCGTGCATGACCGGCCTGGCCAGCCTGGCGCTGGATGATGCCAGCCGCCTGCTGCAATGGGCCGATGTGATCGGCGCCATGAGCTTCGAAGCCTTGCGTGGGCAGATCGCCGCCTTCGACCCGGAAATCATCGCACTCAAGCCGCACCCGGGCATGCAGGTGGTGGGCGAGAACCTGCGCGCCCTGCTCGAAGGCAGCGAAGTGATCGCCGCCAGCAAGGGTATCCGCACCCAGGACGCCTTGAGCATCCGCTCCATGCCGCAGGTACACGGTGCCGCCCGTGACCAGTTGGCCCACGCTGCCCGACAGATCGAGGCGGAACTCAACGGCGCCAACGACAACCCGCTGTTGCTGGGGACCCCGGATGACTTCCGGGTGGTGTCCCAGGCCAACCCCCACGGCCAGTCGGTGGCCATGGCCGCCGACCTGCTGGCGATCGCCATGGCCGAGATCGGCTCGATCGCCGAGCGGCGCCTGGACCGTCTGGTCAACCCGCACGTCAGTGGCCTGCCGGC
Organism: Pseudomonas sp. NPDC089396; assembly: GCF_044749545.1. Classification (NCBI taxonomy): domain Bacteria; kingdom Pseudomonadati; phylum Pseudomonadota; class Gammaproteobacteria; order Pseudomonadales; family Pseudomonadaceae; genus Pseudomonas; species Pseudomonas sp. NPDC089396. The sequence continues at coordinate 175,320 of NZ_JBIVIC010000005.1, forward strand.
ATTCCTGGTCAGCAACCCTGGGGTCAACTCGGGCATGATGATCGTCCAGTACGTCGCGGCCTCGCTGTGCGCGCAGAACCGCCAGCTGGCGCAACCGGCGGTGCTCGATAACTACGTTACCTCGGGCCTTCAGGAAGACCACCTGAGCATGGGCACCAATGCCGCGCTCAAGCTGCACCAGGTGCTGGAAAACTGCACCCAGATTCTGGCCATCGAATACCTGCTGGCCGCCCAGGCCTTCGAATTCCTCAAGGCGCAGCGCTTCGGCGCGGGTACCGATGCCGCCTGGCGCCTGCTGCGCGAACAGGTGCCGGCCTACCTCGAAGACCGCTGGCTGGCCCCTGACATCGCCCGCGCCGCCGCGCTTCTTAAAGTTTCGCAAGGGCCGCAGCCAGTGCTGCCGGCACTGCGCTGATCACGCAAAGGAGTCTGAACATGGAAGCTTTGAATCTGGTTCCTGGCCGCCTGACCCTGGCCCAGCTGCGCCGTATCCACCTGGCCCCGGTGCAGTTGAGCCTGGATGCGAGTGCCGGCGCGGGCATCGACGCCAGCGTCGCCTGCGTCGAGCGGATCATCGCCGAAGACCGCACGGCCTACGGCATCAACACCGGTTTCGGCCTGCTGGCCTCGACCCGCATTGCCAGCCATGACCTGGAGAACCTGCAGCGTTCGCTGGTACTGTCCCACGCCGCCGGCATCGGCGCGCCGCTGGACGACGCCATGGTGCGGTTGATCATGGTGCTGAAGATCAACAGCCTCAGCCGTGGCTTTTCCGGCATCCGCCGCAAGGTCATCGATGCACTGATCGCCCTGGTCAATGCCGAGGTCTACCCGCACATTCCGCTCAAGGGCTCGGTGGGCGCTTCCGGTGACCTGGCACCCCTGGCGCACATGTCGCTGGTGCTGCTCGGCGAAGGCAAGGCGCGCCACCGCGGCGAATGGCTGTCGGCCAACGAAGCCTTGGCCGTGGCCGGGCTCGAACCGCTGACCCTGGCAGCCAAAGAGGGCCTGGCGCTGCTCAACGGCACCCAGGCATCCACCGCTTACGCCCTGCGTGGCCTGTTCCAGGCCGAAGACCTGTTCGCTGCCGCCATCGCTTGCGGCGGCCTGACCGTCGAAGCCGTGTTGGGCTCGCGTTCGCCGTTCGATGCGCGCATCCATGCCGCCCGAGGCCAGCTGGGCCAGATCGATACCGCGGCGTGCTTCCGCGACCTGCTGGGCGAGTCCACCGAGGTGTCCCAGTCGCACAAGAACTGCGGCAAGGTCCAGGACCCGTATTCGCTGCGTTGCCAGCCGCAGGTCATGGGCGCCTGCCTGACCCAGTTGCGCCACGCCGCCGAAGTGCTGGGCATCGAGGCCAACGCGGTGTCGGACAACCCGCTGGTGTTCGCCGCCGAGGGCGATGTGGTATCTGGCGGTAACTTCCATGCCGAGCCGGTCGCCATGGCCGCCGACAACCTGGCCCTGGCCATCGCCGAGATCGGCGCGCTGAGCGAGCGGCGCATCTCGCTGATGATGGACAAGCACATGTCGCAGCTGCCACCGTTCCTGGTGGAAAACGGCGGGGTCAACTCCGGCTTCATGATCGCCCAGGTCACCGCGGCAGCCCTGGCCAGCGAGAACAAGGCCCTGTCACACCCGCACAGCGTCGACAGCCTGCCGACCTCGGCCAACCAGGAGGACCATGTGTCCATGGCCCCGGCTGCCGGCAAGCGGTTGTGGGAGATGGCCGAGAACACCCGTGGGGTGTTGGCCATCGAGTGGCTGGGCGCCTGCCAGGGCCTGGACCTGCGCGAAGGGCTGAAAACCTCGGTGAAACTGGAGCAGGCGCGCCAGGTGCTGCGTCGCGAAGTGCCGCACTATGACCACGATCGCTTCTTCTCGCCGGATATCGAGGCGGCCAGTGCCTTGTTGGCCGAAGGCAAGCTGACCGCGCTGCTGCCGGCTGGGGTGCTGCCAAGCCTGTAGGAGCAAGCCGTGCAGGCGTGGGAGCCGGCTTGCCGGCGAAGAAGGCACCGCGGTGCATGGCACCGGCTGTGCCGGTGATCGCCGGCAAGCCGGCTCCCACAGGAATGGCGTCAACTTTTAGAAATTGTGTAAGACAGTTGCTCCTACAGAGTCTCTTGCCCTGCTTGAGTGAATAGACATCGGAGTTTGTGTATGAGAACCCTTTGGCAAAACTGCCACGCGGCAACCATGGCCCAAGGTAGCTACTCGGCCATCGAAGACGCCGCCATCGTCAGCAACGCCGGCCTGATCGAATGGATCGGCCCGCGTGCCGACCTGCCTGCGCTGGAAATCGCCCGTACGGTCGACCTCAATGGCGCCTGGGTCACGCCAGGCCTGATCGACTGCCACACCCACGCGGTGTTCGGCGGCAACCGCAGCGGCGAGTTCGAACAGCGTCTGCAGGGCGTGAGCTATGCCGAAATCGCCGCCCAAGGCGGTGGCATCGCCAGCACCGTGCGCGCCACCCGCGCGGCCAGCGAGGACGAACTGTTCGCCAGTGCCCGCCAGCGCGTGCAGGCACTGATGCGCGATGGCGTGACCACGATCGAGATAAAGTCCGGTTACGGCCTGGACCTGGCCAACGAGCGCAAGATGCTGCGCGTGGCCCGGCGCCTGGCCGACGAACTGCCTGTGGCAGTACGTGCCACCTGCCTCGCCGCGCATGCCTTGCCGCCGGAGTACGCCGGCCGTTCGGACGACTACATCGCCCACATCTGCGACGAAATGCTCCCGGCCCTGGCCGAGGAAGGGCTGGTGGATGCGGTGGACGCCTTCTGCGAGCACCTGGCGTTCTCCCCGGCACAGGTCGAGCGGCTGTTCATCAAGGCGCGTGAACTGGGCCTGCCGGTCAAGCTGCACGCCGAACAGCTTTCGCCGTTGCACGGTTCCAGCCTGGCGGCGCGTTATCAGGCGCTGTCTGCCGACCACCTGGAATTCATGACCGAGGAAGACGCCATCGCCATGGCCAAGGCCGGCACTGTCGCGGTGCTGCTGCCGGGTGCATTCTATTTCTTGCGTGAAACCCAGTTGCCACCGATGGACGCCTTGCGCCGCCATGGCGTGAAGATCGCCCTGGCCAGCGACCTCAACCCCGGTACTTCGCCTGGCCTGTCGTTGCGGCTGATGCTGAACATGGGTTGCACGTTGTTCCGCATGACTCCGGAAGACGCGTTGGCCGGTGTCACCCTGCATGCCGCCACCGCACTGGGTCTTGGCGACAGCCATGGTTCGCTCGAAACCGGCAAGGTGGCGGACTTCGTCGCCTGGCAGATCGAGCGCCCCGCCGATTTGGCCTACTGGCTGGGCGGCGACCTGCCCAAGCGCGTGGTGCGCAAGGGCAACGAGATTTCCAATTGAGAGAGGCCAGATGGACAAGGTACTGAGTTTCCACCAGGGCCGTTTGCCCCTGTTGATCAGCATGCCCCACGCGGGGCTGAAACTGACCCCTGCCGTGCAGGAGGGCCTGGTCGACGCGGCTCGCAGCCTGCCCGACACCGATTGGCACATCCCGCGACTGTACGATTTCGCCCGTGATCTGGGCGCCAGCGTGGTGGCGGCGGAGTACTCGCGGTTCGTCATCGACCTGAACCGGCCGCAAGACGACCAGCCGCTGTATGTCGGGGCGACCACGGGTCTGTTTCCTGCCACGCTGTTCGAGGGCGAGCCGCTGTTCAAGGAAGGGAAAGTACCCTCGGCGCACGAGCGCGCCACCTACCTGGAGCAGATCTGGCGGCCTTACCACGACACCCTGCGCAACGAATTGCATCGCCTGCGCGAGCAGTTCGGCTATGCGCTGCTGTGGGATGCCCATTCGATCCGCTCGCACATCCCGCACCTGTTCGACGGCAAGCTGCCGGACTTCAACCTCGGCACCTTCAATGGTGCCAGTTGCGACCCTCGGCTGGCCGAGCGACTACAGGGTGTATGCGCCGAGCAAAGCGCCTATAGCCATGTGCTGAACGGGCGCTTCAAGGGCGGCCACATCACCCGCCACTATGGCCACCCAGGCGAGAACATCCACGCCGTGCAGCTGGAGCTTGCGCAAAGTACCTACATGGAAGAGTGCGAACCTTTCGCTTATCGCGAGGAACTTGCGCAGCCGACCCAGAAGGTACTGCGCAAGCTGCTGGAAACGACCGTGGACTGGGGGCGTGAGCGCTACGGGCGTTGAGCCGGATCACTCGAAGAGCGCGGCTTGCGATCAGGGTCGGCGAAGGCGGTGAGTTCGCGGATCAGGTGTGATTCGCGGGCCTTCCGGCTTCGTTCCAGGGCATTGAATTCCTCGCTCAGGTCATCCAGTGACCGTTCTGGATAGCGTTCGGGGAGTTCGCTCACCTGGTCTCGGTAATGGCTTTCGATTTGTGCGAAGCGCTCCGAGTAGGACTGGCGCAAGTGTTGGACCCAAACTTCGTTGGCGGCAGCAAAACGCAGGAAATCCTCGCCGAGTTCCCCGCGCCGGACCTGCAACTCTGCATCGATCAATTCCTCGAAACTGGGGTTGATCGCATACATCAGCCTATCGACGGGCTGGCCAAGTTGCAGTGGCCCATTCAGTTCGCGCAGGTAGGTCAGGCGTACCTCGGCTATATCCCGGTCGCCAGCTTCGCGCGTGGCCACCTCATCTACCGTGCGCAAGCGATACAGGCGGCGCAGCTCACGATACAAGTTGGCCTCGCTGTCTTCGCCATCAAACTTCAAATATTCGCTGGCAATGTAGAACTCGATGTTCTTGAAGGTCAGCAGGGCGCCGTCATAGCAGGTATGGTCGCCGTCTTCTTGGATCAAGGCTTCGCTGGCCTGGATGTTGAAAAGCGCCCGATCGTCCGGATCAAGCAACGCCCTGACCAATACCTTGCGAACGCGTTCACAGAACGCCAAGCGGGTCTGGTCATTCTGGTAGGCAGCGGTATTTTTCAATCGGCCTACAAGGGCCAGCAGATCCTGGGCATCGCCTGCTTCCTCAAGTTGCTCCCAGGTGTCGCGCAGGGCTTCGTTTTCCACCTCTGAAGCCAGGAGCCAGTCCGTGAGTCTGGGTGTATCTTCGATGGGCAGTCCACCCCACTCGTCGCGAATCGCGCTGAGCAGGTCCTCGTACCATTCGTCGACGGCATCGAGCCTGAGCGTAAAGCTGCTACGGCTCTCCGATGACACGCGTGCGCGGTGGACGACATCCTCCCTCAATGGGTTGCCGTTCAGGCGGATGGTGCTGATGGGCACGCTGTTATCGAGGTTTTGCATGATGAAGGGAGGCAATTCCCTGAGCTGGTTATCACTCAGGTCCAGCATTTCCAGGGGTAACAGGCTATTGACCCAGGTTGGCCAATGCTCGAGGCCCATTTCGTTGAGGTTGATGCGTCGCAGTGTGATGAGTGTATGCGGGACATTGACGATTGTGCCGGCGCGGTTGTTTCTGAGGTCAAGTATTCGCAGCCGGTGCAGTGGCGCCAACGCATCCATGAAGTGCTGATCGACCTCCAGCCCGACATTACGCAGTGCCAGAAAGGTCAGTTGAGAGGATTGCTGCAGCGCCATCGGCAGGTCATGCGGTGCCCGCACGAACGTGTCCAGGGTCAGGCGGGTCATGCCAGGGAAGCGACTGAGCAGATCTTGCAGTTGCGCGGTGGTACCGCTGACATTTTCGAGGCAGAGGGTAGTTACGCGCTCGCAGAAGAACGTGGGTAACCGAGTCGGGAACAATTCCAGTGCTACGCCTGTCAGGCGTAACGGGATGCTGAGTTGGCCGATTTCCTGACTGCTCCAGAACGCGTTCAGCGCTGTAGCGATGTCCCTTCTGCCGTTGTACACGGCTTGGCTGACCACTGCGGTCGAGGAGGACGCGTTGAGGTAATTGTCGAGATGATCGTGAAGCCGTTCTCGCAGCGTCAGATGCTGATTCAGCTGCTCAAGGAAGGCATCGGGCTGGTCCCACTCGAAGTGCTGGCCCCAGCCGTCCTGGTCGAGCATCACCGGCAGCATGTGGTCATGGCTGATGGCGTTGCCTTGCAGGAGCAACCGGGGATGGTGGGGAACGCCGTGTGTCCTTTCCAGCAGGAAGTCGGGCAGCATCGTGATCTGGTTGTTGCGCAGGGAAATCTGCTGCATGCGGGAGGCGCTACTGTAGCCGAGCCCATCCGGCCAGTGTTCCAGCTGCATGTTGTCGAGGCCAAGATAATCCAGGCTCAAGCGACTGAAGTCGGGCGGATTGTCGTCGGAGAGGCGGTTCCCGCTGAGGTCCAGGTGGCGCAGCTCGTTCAGGTTCGCGAGGCTGTCGATATCGACCATTGAAATGATGATGTTCTGGTGGGTCAGGCGTAGCGTTTGCAGCGAGGGCAACTGCTCTGCGATCAACGGCAAGCTGAACTGGAACGGCGAAGGCAATGCATCTTGCCGGTAGGGGCGGCTGATCTCCAGCGTTCTCACGTTGGCGAATTGCCGCAGCATGCTGTTCAACCGTGGCGTGTGCTCGCGCACGCTCTGATAGCGTTCAGGCTGGGTTTCGAGCAACTGCAGGTCGCTGACGCCTGCAGTGAAGAAGGTCGGCAGCCGAAGCGGAAAGTCCAGCAGCGACAACCGCTCCAGGCGCAAGGGCGTGACCAGGCTTTCGTGTGCTGCAAAGGCGCGATCATACCAATGCTGGGTAATGGCATTCGCCATGTGCTCGAAGTCGTTGGCGCTGTGGTTGGGCAATACGGCCGCCATCTGCCGCCAGAGGCTCAGGCTGGACTGCAATTGGCTGCGTTGCTCCAGCAGGTTGTCGAGTTGGCCACTGATCGCGTTGCGATCGAGGCTGCGGCTTTCCAGTGATGCCAGGATCTGCTCGGCGGGACGTGGCGTGGGGGTGTGCAAACTGATCTGCCTGATCCTGGCGAGCAGTGTTTGCCGCGAAATGCTGGTGACGCGCGGGCGAGTACCGCCCAAAGGGTAGCCGATACGCCCGTCGGCCAGGCGCATGGGTGAGCGGAAACCGGGCTCCACTGGCTGCATGCCCAGAATCTGCCTCAGCGCTGGGCGTGGCAGCAGGTCAGCTTGCTGAACCATTGCCTTGAATGCCAGGTGGTTGTCGATCCCCAGCGCCGTGCGCTGCGCTTCGCTGAGCGCTTCGAACAGGGCACCATGCAACGAGGTGTAAGTTTTCAGCGGAGCATCGGAGGGTTCACTGCTCATCAGTCTGTAGCCGGCCTGGGCACTGATGATCGTTGGACCCTGCGCTGCATCAGGGCCGATGCGGGCACGTTGGCTGGGTGAGTAGATGCGCTGTTCCAGGGTGATGCCGAGATCCACAGGCCAGCCAGGTAACTGCGCGAGGGTGTGCAGCACCAAGCAATCGGTGTCCCAGTTGCGCAACTGGTCCAGGTACAGCCCTTCGTAGGCGCGGTTGAGCCTGATCTGCTGCTGTAGCAGGCGGATTTCATCGGCCAGGCGCCTGGGCACCTTGCCATTGTCCAGTTCGCCCAGTTCGCTGGTGGTGGCATTGTTCAGCAGCTCCTCGATGACGGGGGAGGGCAGCTGCCGATAGCGTGCGTGGAGCATTTCGGCCCCCGGCCCCTGGCTGGCGGGCAGGCGCTGGTACTGCAGCTGGAAGTCGCGCTGAACCTCGCCGGGCAATGCCTGCGTGTTTGCCTGTTCAAGGCGCTGGTACAGCTTGAAGCGGGTAAAGGTATCTTCCAGCTGGCCGGGCAGGCGCTGGCTGTCGCACAGCACTTTGCGCAGGACATCCTCGTCGATGTCGCTTACCCGCAAGGTGCGCCGTACGGTGTTCTCGTCGAAGTGTTCGTTACCTGCCCCCGAGCGGCGCACCAGTTGGCTTGCCTGCCATTGCTCGGGGCGGTCCAAGGGATGCAGCCAGCTGTCGGTACCGTTGTGACGCAGTGGTGGTTGGTAGGCGTCCGCCCGGGTCGGGTGTTCGATAACGTAGCCATCGTCCTGCGCAGCACGCCTTACCGAATAGGCTTGGCCGTCCAGAACAAGCCATGCTCTGCCTTTGTGATGCCGTAGCCCCAGGTTGTCTGGCTGGAGTGTGGCGGGAAAATCGATGGGCTGCGCATAGGGCGCAAGGTCGGCCTGCCAGAGCCTGGTCTGGCCTTCCGGCAGTTCCACGTCATCGAGCTCTTCAATGAATGACGGTGTTTCCACCGGCATGGGTTCGACCAGCTGCCTTGGGTCAAGGGTGCTCGCACCGCCCTGGATCGCCTTGAGGGCCAAGGTGAACGCGGCCATCTCTGCCACGTTCTTCACCACATCCATCAGGTACTGGTAGGCCTGTTGCCGATCGTCATGGGCCCAGCTTTCGATACCCTCGTAGACCTCATAAGCCAGTTGCAATGCACTGACACCTAGCATGACCTCGCCCACGGCAGGTATGAAGAACCCGGCGATATTGAGTGAGGTGAGTGCTTTTTGCAGCAAGTGCTCGCGGTAACTCACTGCAGTGATGGTATCGATGAGGGTTGTGGGGATGGCGTGGAAGGCGGCGTCTTCTTCATGGCGAAAGACTTTTTCCGTGACCAGCCCCTGCAACAGGGAACCACTTAGCTGGCGTACTTGCAGGTACAACGTCGCGTGAGGATCTGCGATACGTTCATGAGTGCCTTTCTGCGTCAGCGTCAATGGCATCAGCCGGTCCAGCAACCGGGTCTGCAGATGTGCCTTGTGGCGCTCTTTCATGCAGTGGTCGAGGTATCTGATGTCGCCGAGCAAACGGTCGCGCAACCATTGCTCGCAGGCTGTCTTCGATGCGAATTCCCGAAGCGGTGTCTCAGGGTCGGCGGGAATGTAAAGCGCCACCGAAGATTCCCCATCGGCTGATCTGTAATCGAGCAGCCGCACATGGGTCAGTTGTACATCCCAGAGCGTAATGACACCGAATGTCAGGGTGGGGGCGTGCACCGGAACATCCAGAGGCAGCGCCAGGGCTGCCTCGTAGAGGCCCTGGCTGATGTCGTTCTGTAGCCGGGCAAGGTGCAGGCTCCGGGTGAACGTGCAGCGCTCAAGCTCGGCAAGCTTCTCGCCGGTCACCTTGTTGCTTTCACCGCTCTTCAGGTCGCTGTAATGGATGGCCTGCAGTTTTGCCTGGTACTGGCCACCGATATCCAGTTCACGGCACATGCGGGCAAACCGTTCGGGGGCCATGTCGAGGGTGTTGGGGATCGGTACCGTGCCCATGAAACCTTTGTGGTCGAGGATCACCGACTTCTTGAGCAGGGCATTGGCGTTATCCATACCCCCGGGCTCGGCTGCGCTGGCCTCGAAGTTGCGCAGCGCACTCTCCAGCAAGGAACGGGTGGCAAGCGTGTAGACCTGCAAATCCTCTCCTGGTTGATGGTCGAGGTGCCGGACGTCCAGCAGGTGGTTGTCGGTGACATCCAGTTCGATGCCGAAGGTTTCCTTGATGGACGTGGCCAGCTGTTCCTTGGCAAAGGTTTGCAGGTCAGGCAGAGACTGATACAGGGCCTGCACCTCAAGCATGGCGGCCTGCACGCGCGCATGCTCGCTCGCCAGTGCCCGGGCGATGGCAGGTTCGACCTGGCAGGCCTGCTGCAGCTCGGCTGCACGTGCGCTCATCACCTGCTGCATCAGGGTATGGGTCGATGGCGGAGCGTTTTTCATCCAGTCGGGGGTTTTTCCGGCGATCAGCGCATAGGGGATGCCGTTGTCTTTTTCCAAGGTCATGGTGAGCCCTAAGTGAAGTGGAAGGCTCAGCGACTATGGCCATGCGCCTGGCGCGCATGTGGTAGATAATTCCGCTCGGTGATTCCTCGAACTTTGCCGTTCGACGGTACGAGGACATGCTCAAAGCGCAATTCAGGTTTATGATGCCCAACGGCAGTCAATATCCTCACACGGAGTGCGCAATGCAGACCCTCTACCCGCAGATCAAACCCTACGCCCGGCACGATCTGGCCGTGGAAGCGCCGCATGTGCTGTATGTCGACGAGAGCGGTTCGCCCGAAGGTCTGCCGGTGGTGTTCATCCACGGTGGCCCAGGCGCGGGCTGTGATGCCCAGAGCCGTTGCTACTTCGACCCCAACCTGTACCGCATCATCACCTTCGACCAGCGCGGCTGTGGCCGCTCCACGCCCCATGCGAGCCTGGAGAACAACACCACCTGGCACCTGGTCGAGGACATGGAACGCATCCGCAAGCACCTGGGGATCGACAAGTGGGTGCTGTTCGGCGGCTCGTGGGGTTCCACCCTGGCCCTGGCCTACGCCCAGACCCACCCCGAGCGGGTGCATGGCCTGATCCTGCGCGGCATCTTCCTGTGCCGGCCGCAGGAGATTCAGTGGTTCTACCAGGAGGGCGCCAGCCGCCTGTTCCCCGACTACTGGCAGGACTACATCGCACCGATTCCGCCAGAAGAGCGCTGTGACCTGGTCAAGGCCTTCCACAAGCGCCTGACCGGCAACGACCAGATCGCCCAGATGCATGCCGCCAAAGCCTGGTCTACCTGGGAAGGCCGTACCGCCACCCTGCGTCCCAACCCGCTGGTGGTCGACCGCTTCTCCGAGCCGCAGCGGGCCTTGTCGATCGCGCGCATCGAATGCCACTACTTCATGAACGATGCCTTCCTCGAGCCTGACCAGCTGATCCGCGACATGCCCAAGATCGCCCACCTGCCGGCGGTGATCGTGCATGGCCGCTACGACGTGATCTGCCCGCTGGAAAACGCCTGGGCGCTGCACCAGGCCTGGCCGAACAGCGAACTGAAAGTGATCCGCGACGCCGGGCATGCCGCCTCCGAGCCGGGTATCACCGATGCCCTGGTACGCGCCGCCGACCAGATGGCCCGGCGCTTGCTCGACCTGCCCCTGGAAGAAGCATGAAGGGGCTGTTGCAGCGCGTGCGCGGCGCGCGGGTAGAGGTGGCGGGGGACATCGTCGGCGCCATCGACCAGGGCCTGCTGGTGCTGGTGGCAGTCGAGCCTGAAGATACGCGCGAGCATGCCGATAAGCTGTTGCACAAGTTGCTCAACTATCGTGTGTTCAGTGACGAGCAGGGCAAGATGAACCTGTCGCTCAAGGATGTCGGCGGCGGCTTGCTGCTGGTGTCCCAGTTCACCTTGGCTGCAGATACCCGCAGCGGCATGCGCCCGGGCTTCTCGACAGCCGCGCCGCCGGCACTGGGCGCCGAGCTGTTCGACTACCTGTTGCAGCAAGCCCAGGGCCAGCACCCTGCTGTGGCAAGCGGGCAATTCGGTGCGGACATGCAGGTGCACCTGGTCAATGATGGCCCGGTGACATTCCTGTTACAAATATGAGGTAAAAAAACCCCCTGTTTATAGGAAAACAAGGGGTTTTGTACGATAAATAGTTGGTGCTGCCTGATGCGTTGTAACGCGACGTGCTGGATAATCGCGCGCTGCATGAACCTGCGTTCGCAGGTTCGTTTCACTCTGACTCGAGCATTGTCTGGATCCGTTTGGGGAATCATTACGCCCTCACGGGGTCCGAACAGTGCTCGCCAACCCGGCATTTGTCGCTGGCCGTTGGTTTCATGATCTGTTTTCGGCGAGGGTTGCTCGTGATTGTAAGTCCCCAAAAAGCATCAAGTATCCCCGGCACTCGGCTGCGCAAGGCCCTGATGGCCAGCGTCGCCCTGGTTGGTCTGATGAGCGCGGGCCAGCTGTGGGCATTCAATCTTGACGATGTTGCAGCCAAGGCAAAGGATCTGGCCGGCCAGAAGTACGAAGCACCGAAAAGCAATCTGCCGGCAGTCTTCCGCGACATGAAGTTCGCCGACTACCAGAAGATTCACTTCCTGCAGGAAAAGGCCGAGTGGGCGAAGGACAAGACCCCGTTCAAGCTGTCCTTCTATCACCAGGGCATGCACTTCGACACGCCGGTGAAGATCAACGAAGTCACTGCCTCCACGGTCGAGGAAATCAAGTACGACCCGAGCCGCTTCGAGTTCGGTGACGTGCCGCACGACCCGGAAACCACCAAGAACCTGGGTTACGCCGGTTTCCGCGTGCTCTACCCGATCAACAAGGCCGACAAGCAGGACGAGATCATGACCCTGCTGGGGGCCAGCTACTTCCGCGTGGTCGGCAAGGGCCACGTGTACGGCCTGTCGGCCCGTGGCCTGGCGATCGACACCGCACTGCCGTCCGGCGAGGAGTTCCCGCGCTTCACCGAATTCTGGGTAGAGAAGCCCAAGCCTGCCGACAAGCACCTGGTGATCTACGCCCTGCTGGACTCGCCACGCTCCACCGGCGCCTACAAGCTGATCCTGCGTCCGGGCAACGACACCGTGGTCGACGTGCAGTCCCGCGTGTTCCTGCGTGACCACGTCAGCCGCCTGGGTATCGCGCCGCTGACCAGCATGTACCTGTTCGGCCCCAACCAGCCGTCCAAGGTCCTGAACTACCGTCCGGCCCTGCACGATTCCGAAGGCCTGTCGATCCACGCCGCCAACGGCGAGTGGCTGTGGCGCCCGCTGAACAACCCGAAACACCTGGCCGTGAGCAACTTCAGCGTCGAGAACCCGCGTGGTTTCGGCCTGATGCAGCGCCAGCGCGCCTTCAGCGACTACGAAGACCTCGACGACAACTACCAGAAGCGCCCGAGCGCCTGGATCGAGCCTAAGGGCGACTGGGGCAAAGGCACCGTCGACCTGGTCGAGATCCCGACCGCCGACGAGACCAACGACAACATCGTTGCTTTCTGGAGCCCGGAGACACTGCCGGAGCCAGGCAAGCCGGTCGAATACGCCTACCGCCTGCACTGGACCCTCGACGAGCCGAAGTTCCAGGCACCGGACCTGGGCTGGGTCAAGCAGACCCTGCGTTCCACCGGTGACGTCAAGCAGTCCAACCTGATCCGCCAGCCAGACGGCAGCGTTGCCTTCCTGGTCGACTTCGCAGGCCCGGCATTGGCCGCGCTGCCGGAAGACACCGCAGTGCGCAGCCAGGTCAGCGTGGGTGACAACGCCGAGGTGGTCGAGAACAATCTGCGCTATAACCCGGAAACCAAAGGCTGGCGCCTGACCCTGCGATTGAAGGTCAAGGAAGCCAACAAGGCCACCGAGATGCGCGCCGCGCTGGTACGTGACGTACCGGTCGAGCCGGCCAAGCCTGCCCAGGACAGCAAGCAGGACAAGGCCGCTGCCAAGCACGCCAAGCACGACAAAACTGCCAAGGCGCAGGAGCCAGCCAAGGCCGAACAACCAGCCGCCGATGCGGCGTCCACCAACGGGACACCGGCCACCACGGAAAAAGTGCTGACCGAGACCTGGAGCTATCAGTTGCCTGCCGATGAGTAACTCAAGCGCAAGGCCGGAATCGCTTGGCGAGTACCTGGCCCACCTCCCACTGAGCGACGAGCAGCGTGCGGAACTCGCCAGCTGCACGTCGTTCGGTGAGCTGCACCAACGCCTGGCGGCCAGACCGGCCGCCGATTCCACCGAGGCCGTACAGGCCTCGGTGGGCTCGCGCCTGACCGTAGGCAGCGCCGCCGAGCTGGAAGATGCCGAAATGCTCGGCGTCGACGGCAGCGGCCGCCTGTGCCTGAAGATCGCCCCGCCGATCAAGCGCACCAAGGTCGTTCCCGAGCCGTGGCGCACCAACGTGCTGATCCGCATGTGGCGGCGCATGACAGGCCGCCCCAACGCCCCGCAGCCGGCCCAGCGCGAGCTGCCCAAGGCACGCTGGCGTACGGTCGGCTCGATCCGCCGCTATATCCTGCTGGCCCTGATGATCGGTCAGACCATCGTCGCCGGCTGGTACATGAAGGGCATCCTGCCGTACCAGGGCTGGTCGTTCGTCGACCTCGCCGAGGTGGTCAACCAGCCGCTCTGGGACACCGTGGTGCAGGTCTGGCCGTATGCCTTGCAGACGTCCATCCTGATCCTCTTCGGTATCCTCTTCTGCTGGGTGTCGGCGGGCTTCTGGACCGCGCTGATGGGCTTCCTCGAGCTGCTCACCGGGCGTGACAAGTACAAGATTTCGGGTAGCAGCGCTGGCAACGAGCCGATTGCTCCCGAGGCGCGCACCGCGCTGGTGATGCCGATCTGCAACGAAGACGTGCCGCGGGTGTTCGCAGGTTTGCGCGCCACCTTCGAGTCGGTGGCAGCCAGCGGCAACCTCGACCGCTTCGACTTCTTCGTGCTCAGCGACACCAACGACACCGACATCGCCGTGGCCGAGCAACAGGCCTGGCTGGACGTGTGCCGCGAGACCAAGGGCTTCGGCCGCATCTTCTACCGCCGCCGCCGCCGCCGCGTGAAGCGCAAGAGCGGCAACCTCGACGACTTCTGCCGTCGCTGGGGTGGCGAGTACAAGTACATGGTCGTGCTCGACGCCGACAGCGTGATGAGTGGCGAGTGTCTGAGCAGCCTGGTGCGCCTGATGGAGGCCAACCCGGACGCCGGCATTATCCAGACCGGGCCGAAGGCCTCGGGCATGGACACCCTGTATGCGCGCATGCAGCAGTTCGCTACCCGCGTGTACGGCCCGCTGTTCACCGCCGGCCTGCACTTCTGGCAGCTGGGCGAGTCGCATTACTGGGGCCACAACGCGATCATTCGCATGAAGCCGTTCATCGAGCACTGCGCCCTGGCGCCGTTGCCGGGCAAGGGCGCGTTCGCCGGGGCCATCCTCTCCCACGACTTCGTCGAAGCCGCGCTGATGCGCCGTGCCGGCTGGGGCGTGTGGATCGCCTACGACCTGCCGGGAAGCTACGAAGAGCTGCCGCCGAACCTGCTCGACGAGCTCAAGCGCGACCGTCGCTGGTGCCACGGCAACCTGATGAACTTCCGCCTGTTCCTGGTCAAGGGCATGCACCCGGTGCACCGTGCGGTGTTCCTCACCGGCGTCATGTCGTACCTGTCGGCGCCGCTGTGGTTCCTGTTCCTGGTGCTGTCGACTGCGCTGCTGGCGACCAACACGCTGATGGAGCCGCAGTACTTCATCGAGCCGTACCAGCTCTACCCGCTGTGGCCGCAGTGGCACCCGGAGAAGGCGGTTGCGCTGTTCTCCACCACCATCGTGCTGCTGTTCCTGCCCAAGCTGCTCAGTATCGTGCTGATCTGGGCCAAGGGCGCGGTCGAGTACGGCGGACGCATCAAGGTCACCTTGTCGATGCTGATGGAGATGCTGTTCTCCATGTTGCTGGCGCCGGTGCGGATGATTTTCCACACCCGCTTCGTGCTGGCTGCGTTCCTCGGCTGGGCCGCGACCTGGAATTCGCCGCAGCGTGACGACGACTCCACCCCGTGGAGCGAGGCGGTGCGTCGCCATGGCCCGCAGACCCTGCTGGGCTTTGCCTGGGCCGGGTTGGTCGCATGGCTGAACCCGAGCTTCCTGTGGTGGCTGGCGCCGATCGTGGGTTCGCTGGTGCTGTCGATCCCGGTTTCGGTGATTTCCAGCCGTACCCGACTGGGTCTGGCGGCCAAGGACGAGAAGCTGTTCCTGATTCCCGAGGAGTACGCTACCCCGCAGGAACTGCTGGCAACCGATCAGTACACCCATGAAAACCGTTGGCATGCCCTGCACGACGGCTTCGTGCGGGCCGTGGTCGACCCGCGGCAGAACGCCCTGGCTTGCGCCATGGCCACTGCTCGTCATGGTCAGGCAGCAGCCATCGAAGCGCTGCGCGCCGAGCGTGTGGCCAAGGCGCTGGAGGTTGGGCCGCAAGGGCTGGACCTCAATACCCGCCTGGCCTTGCTGAGCGATCCGGTGGCCCTGGCACGCCTGCACGAGCAGGTCTGGGCGGGGCACCATTCTGCCTGGATCGACGTGTGGCGCGCTTCGATCGACAACGACCCGCATTCGCCGTTGCTGCCGCTGCACCCGGAGAATGAAGGCCAACCGGCACTCGTCGGCGCCTGATCCAGCCTTGGGCCGCTTTGCGGCCCTTTCGCGACACAAGGCCGCTCCTACAGGAATACGCAAATCCCTGTAGGAGCGGCCTTGTGTCGCGAAACGAGGGCAAAGCCCTCGCCTGCAATGTTCCTGTCTAGTGGATTTTGGCCAACAAAGTCCCCCCCGGCTCTAGGTCCCGGAGCCGCCATGCGTTAGCATCCTTCTCCGATAAAACACGCCGGCCGCCACGGCCGAGCCAACGATAAGATTCGCTACTTTTCTTGCTAGGGGACTTGGTGATGATGAAGAAATACCTTTCGCGCCTGCTGGTGGGCGTCACCGCGCTGGTCGCGGTCGCTTCCGCCCAGGCCGGCGCCATCGACGACGCGGTCAAGCGTGGCACCTTGCGGGTGGGCATGGACCCCACCTACATGCCGTTCCAGATGACCAACAAGCGCGGCGAGATCATCGGCTTCGAAGTCGATGTCCTCAAAGCCATGGCCAAGTCCATGGGCGTCAAGTTCGAGGCTGTCTCCACCGCCTATGACGGCATCATCCCGGCCCTGCTGACCGACAAGTTCGACATCATCGGCAGCGGCATGACCCTGACCCAGGAACGCAACCTGCGCCTGAACTTCAGCGAACCCTTCATCGTGGTCGGCCAGACCCTGCTGATCCGCAAGGAGCTGGCAGGCGAGATCAAGTCGTACAAGGACCTGAACAACGAGAAGTACCGCATTACCTCCAAGCTCGGCACCACCGGCGAGATGGTTTCCAAGAAGCTGATCGCCAAGGCCCAGTACCACGGCTACGACAACGAGCAGGAAGCGGTGATGGACGTGGTCAACGGCAAGGCTGACGCCTTTGTCTACGACGCGCCGTACAACGTGGTGGCAGTGGACAAGGCCGGCGCTGGCAAGCTGCTGTTCCTCGAAGAACCCTTCACCTACGAGCCGCTGGCCTTCGGCCTGAAGAAGGGCGACTACGACAGCATCAACTTCATCAACAACTTCCTGCACCAGATCAAGCATGACGGGACCTACGATCGTATCCACGACAAGTGGTTCAAGAACAAGGACTGGCTGAAGGAAATGGAATAAGGCCCAGGCCACCAGCCCAGGCTTTGACCCCGACGCGCAGGCAAACCCTGCGCGTTCGCATTTACGGAAGTACCCACGTGATCAAACACAAGAAAGCCCAGTGGCCCTGGCATGCGCTGACCGCGCTGGTCCTGGTGGGCCTGGCATTCAGCCTGTACATGGCCACTTCGATGATTTCCTACGAGTGGCGCTGGAACCGCGTGCCGCAATACTTCGCCTACAAGGCCGAGGAAGCGCAGCGTGCGGCCGGTTACGGCACCGTGCAGGACATCGTCGTTTCCGGTGACAACGCGCGCGTCACGCTGAAGGACGAAAACGGTGACGAGCAAGTACTCGACGTTGCCAAGGACAGCCTGCAACTGAGCCGCGGCGACGACGTCTCCGAAGGCGACCAGGTCGGCGTGACCCGCCACTGGGCTGCCGGTCCGCTGGCGTGGGGCCTGTGGACGACCTTGTGGATCTCGGTGGTTTCCGGGGCGCTGGGCCTGGTGATCGGGCTGTTCGCCGGGTTGTGCCGGCTTTCCAACAACCCGACGCTGCGCGATCTGTCGACGGTGTATGTCGAGCTGGTGCGTGGCACGCCGTTGCTGGTGCAGATCTTCATCTTCTACTTCTTCATCGGCACCGTGCTCAACCTCTCCCGCGAGTTTGCCGGCGTGGCGGCGCTGGCGCTGTTCACCGGAGCCTACGTGGCGGAAATCGTGCGTGCCGGCGTGCAGTCGATTGCCAAGGGTCAGAACGAGGCAGCTCGCTCCCTGGGCCTGAATGCCGGTCAGTCGATGCGCCATGTGATCCTGCCCCAGGCGTTCAAGCGTGTGCTGCCGCCGCTGGCCGGGCAGTTCATCAGCCTGGTCAAGGACACTTCGCTGGTGTCGGTGATCGCCATCACCGAACTGACCAAGAGTGGCCGCGAGGCCATCACCACCTCGTTCTCGACCTTCGAGATCTGGTTCTGTGTGGCAGGCCTGTACCTGCTGATCAACCTGCCGCTGTCGCACATGGCCAGCCGGCTCGAGCGGAGGCTT
Organism: Pseudomonas sp. NPDC089396; assembly: GCF_044749545.1. Lineage (NCBI taxonomy): Bacteria > Pseudomonadati > Pseudomonadota > Gammaproteobacteria > Pseudomonadales > Pseudomonadaceae > Pseudomonas > Pseudomonas sp. NPDC089396. The sequence continues at coordinate 193,253 of NZ_JBIVIC010000005.1, forward strand.
GCGCAAAGTGATTGAAGTCCGTGACCTGCTGAAAGTCTTCGACACCCGTGGCCATGTGGTGCGCGCGGTGGATAACGTCACCACGCAGGTGGCCAAGGGCGAAGTGGTTGTGGTGCTCGGCCCGTCCGGTTCGGGCAAGTCGACCTTCCTGCGCTGCCTCAACGGCCTGGAGCATTTCGACGAGGGCCATGTGGCCATCGACGGCCTGCGCCTGGACGACCCGAAGACCGACATCAACGCCTACCGCCGTGAAGTCGGCATGGTGTTCCAGCACTTCAACCTGTTCCCGCACATGACCGTGCTGGAGAACCTGTGCCTGGCGCAGAAGGTGGTGCGCAAGCGCAGCAAGGCCGACCGCGAGGCCAAGGCCCGTGCGTTGCTGGAGAAGGTGGGTATTTCGCAGAAGGCCAATGAATATCCGTCGCGCCTGTCCGGCGGCCAGCAGCAGCGGGTGGCGATCGCCCGTGCCCTGGCCATGGACCCGAAAGTGATGCTGTTCGACGAGCCGACCTCGGCGCTCGACCCGGAAATGGTCGGCGAGGTGCTGGATGTGATGAAGACCTTGGCCCAGGAAGGCATGACCATGGTCTGCGTGACCCACGAAATGGGCTTTGCCCGGGAAGTGGCGGACCGCGTGCTGTTCTTCGATCACGGCAAGCTGCTGGAAGATTCGGCGCCGGTGGCGTTCTTCGATTCGCCTAGAGATCCGCGGGCCCAGGCCTTCCTGCGCCAAGTGCTGTAACCGCTGTGGCTGCTTTGCAGCCCAATCGCTGGCTTGCCAGCGATTGGGCCGCAGAGCGGCCCCCTGCGATCTCAGAGCCTGAACCGCCCCACCAACCCCTGCAAATGCGTCCCCAGCCGCGCCAGCTCGATGCTGGAGCTGGCCGTCTCCTCGCTCGCCGCCGACGTCTGGTCGGAAATATCCCGCACATTCATCACACTACGGTTGATCTCCTCGGCCGTGGCGCTCTGCTGCTCCGCCGCCGTGGCGATCTGCTGGTTCATCGCCTGGATCGACGACACCGTGCGGGTAATGGTATCCAGCGAAGTCCCTGCGCGGCGGGTCAGCTCGACACTGCTGTCGGTGAGCTGGCGGCTGGCGTCCATCACGCTGGCCACGCGCTGGGTACCGCTCTGCAGGCCGGCAATCAGCTCCTCGATCTCTTCGGTGGACTGCTGGGTGCGCTGGGCCAGGCTGCGCACCTCATCGGCCACCACGGCGAAGCCGCGGCCTGCCTCGCCGGCACGGGCCGCCTCGATAGCGGCATTGAGGGCCAGCAGGTTGGTTTGCTGAGCCACCGACTTGATCACATCGAGCACGCTGCCGATCTTGTCGCTCTCGGCCTTGAGCTGGTTCATCGCTTCGCTGGAGTTGACCACCTCGTTGGCCAGGCGCTCGATCTGCGCCACCGCCTCGCCGACCACGCGATCACCTTCACGGGCCTGCTGGTCGGCCATCAGCGCCGCCTCGGAGGCCTGTTCGGCATTGCGCGCCACCTCATGCACGGTGGCGGCCATTTCGTTCATCGCCGTGGCCACCTGGTCGGTCTCGACCTTCTGGTTGTTGACCCCGGCACTGGTCTGCTCGGTGACCGCCGACAGTTCTTCGGCAGCGCTGGCGATCTGGGTGACGCCGTCGCCGATGCCACCGATCAGCTCGCGCAGGCCCTGGGTCATGCGTTGCATGCTCGCCTGCAGCTGGCCCAGCTCGTCGCGGCGGGTGGTCTGCAGGTCCTGGCGCAGGTCACCGTTGGCCACGCGCTCGGCGGCGGCCAGGGTCTGGCGCAGGGGGATGATGATCTGTCGGGTGATGGCCCAGGCCGCGAGCAGGCCCAGGAGCATGGCCAGGCCGGTGGCACCGGCGAGCATGGCCTTGGCCTGGCGGGCGCCTTCGTCACGCACCTGGGTTTGCGAAGCGGTCATGGCCTGGCTGGTCTGCAGCAGCACGGTACCTTGCTCGGCCATGCCCTGCAGCGCGGCTTCGACGCGGCCCTGCTTCAGCTCGCTGAAGGCCTGGCGGTAGAGGCGCACGGCTTCGAGCTGCTGTTGCAGGCGTTGATGATCGGCGGGCTGCTCGATCTGGCCGAGCATCAGTTGCACTTGCCGTTCGAGGTTGCCCAGGACCTGCTCCAACTCGCTGATCGAGGCGGCGTCCTGCTTGCGCTCATAGTGCTGCCGGGCGATGCGCAGGTCCTGGGTGTATTGTTGGATGACCGAGATATTGCCCAGCTTGTCACCGCGGTTGATGATGCTGTCCATGCCCATCCACCCGGTCAAGGTGATGGCCAGGGTCAGCAGTAGCACCAGGCCGAAACCCAGCCCCAGTTTGCGATTGACGCTCACATTACCCAGCGATTGGGATACCCATTGGTACATTGTCGACTCCCCGGCAACTTGGCAGCACGGAATTTTGCTGTGTTGCCAAGGCCATCGGCTCGGGCCGGGGAAACTTGATGGGGGAAAGTTGACCCGCCTGTCAGAAAATCCGCGAGAGCAACGCGGTGACGGCGGTTTCCACCCGCAGGATGCGATCGCCCAACTGCACAGGCGCAAGACCTGCCTTGCCCAGTAGCTCGACTTCGTAGGGGATCCAGCCGCCTTCAGGGCCGATAGCCAGCGTTACCGGGCCATCGACGGCACGCGGGCAAGCGGGGTAGGAACCTGGGTGAGCGACCAGGCCGAGGCTGCCTTCGGCGATGGCCGGTAGGCGGTCTTCGACGAACGGCTTGAAGCGCTTCTCGATGATCACCTCGGGCAGCACCGTGTCACGGGCCTGTTCGAGGCCGAGGATGAGGTTTTCGCGGATCGCTTCCGGCTGCAGGAACGGGGTCTGCCAGAAGCTCTTCTCGACCTTGTAGCTGTTGACCAGGATCAGCCGTGGCACGCCCAGGGTGGCTACGGTCTGGAACAGCCGGCGCAGCATCTTCGGGCGCGGCACGGCCAGCACCAGGGTCAGCGGCAGCTTGGCCGGCGGCTGTTGGTCGAAGGCGACTGCAAGCTCGGCTTCGTGCTGTTCCAGGCGCACCACGGTGGCGCTGCCCATCAGGCCATTGATGCGGCCCACCCGCAACGTGTCACCCACCGCGACGCGGTGGATGTCCTGCATGTGGGTAAAGCGCCGATCAGCGAGGACGACGCGGTCGGCCGACACGAAGTCGGCCTCTTCGAGGAGCAACAGGTTCACGGTTGGGTCGCAGGCGGCTGGTCGTTGTGGTCGTCGGTGGCTTCATCGGCGTCATGGCTGCGCTTGCGGATCAGGCCGCCGCACAGCACGCCGACCTCGAACAGCAGCCACATGGGCACGGCGAGCAAGGTCTGGGAGAAGATGTCCGGCGGGGTAAGGATCATGCCGACCACGAAGCAGCCGATGATCACGTAGGGGCGCATCTTCCTCAGGGACTGCACATCGACCACGCCGATCCACACCAGCAGCACCACCGCCACCGGGATTTCGAAGGCGACGCCGAAGGCGAAGAACAGGGTCATGACGAAGTCGAGGTAGCTGGCGATGTCGGTCATCATCGACACGCCTTCCGGGGTGGCGGCGGCGAAGAAGCTGAACATCAGCGGGAACACCAGGAAATAGGCGAACGCCATGCCGGCGTAGAACAACAGGATGCTCGACACCAGCAGCGGGATGGCGATGCGCTTTTCGTGGCGGTACAGCCCCGGCGCGATGAAACCCCAGATCTGCTGCAGGATGAACGGGATGGCCAGGAACAGCGAAACGATCATGGTCAGCTTGAACGGCGTCAGGAACGGCGAGGCCACGTCGGTGGCGATCATCGTCGCGTTGGCCGGCAGGTGCGCGCGCAGGGGGGCCGAGACCAGGGTGTAGATCTGCTGGGCGAAGGAGAACAGCCCGGCGAAGATCAGGAAGATGGCCGCCACGCAGCGCAGCAGGCGGGTGCGCAGTTCGGTCAGGTGCGAGACCAGCGGCATGGGCTGGTCGTCTTGCGGAATTTCGCTCATGGGGCTCGCGGCGGTTGAGGCTGATCGGGCTGTTCAGGCGTCGCCGCAGGCGCTGCGGTTGCTGATGTGGGCGCAGTGGCAGGCGGCTGGGCAGGCGGCGTCAGCGGGTTGAGGATGCGCTTGGCTTCTTGCTCCATCTGCAGGATGTGCTCGTTGTGAAGCTGGCGGCGGATGTCGTCGGCACCGATTTCGCGCTCGACCTCCGTCTTGATCGCATTGAAGCTGCGTTTCAACCGGCCGATCCACAGCCCCGCGGTACGCGCGGCGCCAGGCAGGCGCTCGGGGCCGAGCACCAGCAGGGCTACCAGGCCGACGAGCAGCAGTTCGCTGAAGCTGATGCCGAACATGGCTCAGTCTTTCCGCTGCGGCTCTTGGACCGGCTGGGCCTGGCCCTCGATGGTGTGGCCTTGCGCTTGCGGCGCTGCGGCTTGCTGCTGGGTGGTCTGTACCGGCGGAATCGGCTGCGCAGGCGGCGGGGTCTGCTCGGCCGGCTTGGTTTCTTCGTCGTTCATGGCCTTGCGGAAGCCCTTGATCGATTCGCCCAGGTCGCCGCCGAGGTTCTTCAGCTTCTTGGTGCCGAAGACCAGGACCACGACAACCAGCAGGACGATCCAGTGTTTCCAGTCAAAAATACCCATTTCGTACTCCTGAAAAATGTGTGTTGGTCATCTGGTTTTGGGGCTGCTTTGCAGCCCATTCGCGACACAAGGCCGCTCCTACAGTGTCACCAATCTACCTTGCGACGCGGCGCCTGTAGGAGCGGCCTTGCGTCGCGAAAGGGGCGCAATGCGCCCCCAGAATACGTCAGACAGAAGGCGCGCGAGCGGCCTTTTCATCATGCCCGGAGAGGCCGAAACGGCGCTCCAGTTCATCAAGTACGGCTTGTGGATGCTGGCCCAGCGCGCTGAGCATGACCAGGCTATGAAACCACAGGTCGGCGGTTTCATAGATGACATCGCTGTAATCCTGGCTGACCGCGGCATCCTTGGCGGCAATGATGGTCTCGACCGACTCTTCGCCGAGCTTCTCGAGGATCTTGTTCAGGCCCTTGTGGTGCAGGCTGGCCACGTAGGAGCTGTCGGGCGCTGCGTGCTTGCGCGCTTCGAGTACTTCGGCCAGGCGGTTGAGGGTGTCGCTCATGTCAGTGTCCTGCGCTATAGATGGCATCCGGGTCTTTCAACACCGGGTCGACGGTTTTCCACTGGCCGTCTTCGAAGACGCGGTAGAAGCAGCTTTCACGGCCGGTATGGCAGGCGATATGGCCGAGCTGCTCGACGCAGAGGATGATCACATCGGCATCGCAGTCCAGGCGCATTTCGTGCAGTTTCTGCACATGCCCCGATTCCTCGCCCTTGCGCCACAGCTTGCCACGCGAACGCGACCAGTAGATGGCGCGTTGCTCGGCGGCGGTCAACGCCAGCGACTCGCGGTTCATCCAGGCCATCATCAGTACGCGTCCGGTCTTGTGGTCCTGGGCGATCGCCGGCACCAGGCCGTCGCTGTTCCACTTGATCTCGTCCAGCCAGTCTTTCATCGTCGACTCCAAAACCGGGCCCGCTTCTGTGTCGGGCCCTTTGCGCTAGTGTGCCAGCCAGCAGCGCGGCTGGCTATTGGCGCACGATCAGGTACAGGCCGGCGGCCAGCATCAGCCACGCCGGCCAAGCGGCGGGGGCGGCCAGGCTAGCGGCTTCGGCGGCCCCCGCAGCCAGCACCGCACCGCCACCGAGCAGGCCGGCGCCGAGCAGGCGTAGCGCCCAACGGTCGCCCTGGTTGCGACGCCGCTCCGGCAGTGGCAGGTCTTGCAGGTGCGGCTGCGACAGGCGTTCGAGCAGGTCGCGGGTCATGCCGGCCAGGTGCGGCAACTGTTCGGCCTGGCTGTAGATGTTGCCGAGTACGGCCTTGGGGCTCATGCGATCGCGCATCCAGCGTTCCAGGAAGGGCTTGGCAGTGCTCCACAGGTCGAGGTCGGGGTACAGCTGGCGGCCCAGGCCTTCGATGTTGAGCAGGGTCTTCTGCAGCAGCACCAACTGCGGCTGAACCTCCATGTTGAAGCGCCGAGCGGTCTGGAACAGGCGCATCAGCACCTGGCCGAAGGAGATGTCCTTCAACGGTTTTTCGAAGATCGGTTCGCACACGGTGCGGATCGCCGCTTCGAACTCGTTGACCTTGGTATGCGCCGGCACCCAGCCCGAGTCGATGTGCAACTGGGCGACGCGGCGGTAGTCACGCTTGAAGAAGGCGATCAGGTTGCGCGCCAGGTAGTCCTGGTCTTCGGCGGTGAGGCTGCCGACGATGCCGCAGTCGATGGCGATGTACTGCGGGCTCCACGGCTTGACGGTGCTGACGAAGATATTGCCCGGGTGCATGTCGGCGTGGAAGAAGCTGTCGCGGAACACCTGGGTGAAGAACACTTCCACACCGCGCTCGGCCAGCAGCTTCATGTCGGTGCGCTGGTCGGCCAGGGTCGCCATGTCGGTGACCGGCACGCCGTAGATGCGCTCCATCACCAGCACCTTGGGACGGCAGTGGTCCCAGTACACCTGCGGCACGTACATCAGCTCCGAGCCTTCGAAGTTGCGTCGCAGCTGGCTGGCGTTGGCCGCCTCGCGGAGCAGGTCGAGCTCGTCGTAGATGGTCTTTTCGTAGTCGCCGACGATTTCCACCGGGTGCAGGCGGCGGGCATCGGCCGAGGCCCGTTCGGCGGCCTTGGCGATCAGGAACAACCAGGCCAGGTCCTGGGCGATCACCGGCTTCAAGCCCGGGCGCACCACCTTGACCACCACCTCTTCGCCGCTCTTGAGGCGTGCGGCATGCACCTGGGCCACCGAGGCCGAGGCCAGTGGTTCGACGTCGAAGCGGCTGAACACTTCGCCGACCTTGGCGCCAAGCTGCGACTCGATCAGCGCCACGGCCTTTTGCGGGTCGAACGGTGGCACGCGGTCCTGCAGCCGCATCAGCTCGTCGGCGATGTCGGTGGGCAGCAGGTCGCGGCGGGTCGACAGCAACTGGCCGAACTTGATGAAGATCGGCCCCAGGTCCTGCAGGGCCAGGCGCAGGCGCTCACCCCGGCTGAGCTCGGAGGGCTTGCGCGGCAGCCAGCGCCAGGGCATGAGCAGGCGCAGGCTCATCAGCCACCAGGGCAGCGGCAGTTCGAACAGCAGGTCATCGAGACGGTAGCGGATCACCACGCGCTGGATGCGGAAGAGACGGCGGACGGCGAGCAGCTTCATGCGTTATCGCTGGTATCAAGGGATCGGGAGAGGCGCTGCAGGCGCGCCTCGAGGCGTTCTATATCGACCTTCAGGCTGTCGAGTTCGCTGAAGGCGGCTTCGGCTTCGCGCTTGCCCACCAGGGTGCGCGATTCTTCGGCCAGGTATTCGGACAGGTTCTGCTGAAAGCGCGCCAGGCCCTGGCGGGTCCAGCGTGCACGCAGGCGCACGTGGCCGGCGAGCAGCGCCGTGGCGACCGGGCCGAGCCAGCGCTGCAGCTCGTGCTCCCAGTCCAGCTCCAGGTCCTGCAGCACGCCGAACAGGTCGAGCAGCACCGCGCTGTCGCCATGCAGCTCGACCTGCGGGGTGTGCAGTACACCGGTCTTGTCCTTGGCCACAGCCAGTTGCAGCAAGCTGCCGGCAGGGGCGCGCAGGCTGCAGTCGACTTCACCCTGCCAGTGGGCGGCGAGCATCAGGCCCTCTTCATCGGGCAGGATGAAGACCTGCAGGGCCGGCTGGCGGCAATCGATCTCGATGACCTTGCCTTCCAGCGCAGCCAGACGCGGCAGCGCCGTGCTGTCCATGCGCAGGACGCGGTTCAGGCCATGTTCGACGCTGGCGAGCAGCCCTGCCAGCAGCATCAGGGCTTGATTCCCCGGTGCACGGCGACGATGCCGCTGGTCATGTTGTGGTAGGTGACGCGGTCGAAGCCGGCATCGACCATCATGGCCTTGAGGGTTTCCTGGTCAGGGTGCATGCGGATCGACTCGGCGAGGTAACGGTAGCTTTCCGAGTCGTTGGTGATCAGCTTGCCGGCCAGTGGCATGAAGGCGAACGAGTAGGCGTCGTAGGCCTTGGACATCAGCTTGTTGGTCGGCTTGGAGAACTCCAGCACCAGCAGGCGACCGCCCGGCTTGAGCACGCGCAGCATCGAACGGATGGCTTCGTCCTTGTGGGTGACGTTGCGCAGGCCGAAGGCGATGGTCACGCAGTCGAAGTGGTTGTCGGGGAACGGCAGCTTCTCGGCATCGGCCTGGACGAACTCGATGTTGCCGGCCACGCCACGGTCGAGCAGGCGGTCACGGCCAACCTTGAGCATCGATTCGTTGATGTCGGCGAGCACCACTTGCCCGGTCGGGCCGACCAGGCGCGAGAACTTGGCGGCCAGGTCGCCTGTGCCGCCGGCGATGTCCAGTACCCGATTGCCGGCGCGCACGCCCGACAGCTCGATGGTGAAGCGCTTCCACAGGCGGTGCATGCCGCCGGAAAGCACGTCATTCATGAGGTCATACTTGGCGGCCACCGAGTGGAAGACTTCGGCGACTTTCTTCGCCTTCTGGCTCTCGGGGACGTCCTTGTAGCCAAAATGCGTGGTGGGTTCGGCGTGGTCGCCTTTGCGCTGGTCGTTCATATCGCTTCACCGGAAAAAATTACCGCCATTCTAGGGCGAACGGGCGGATTTGTCTTGGCGGGGTGTGCCGTAGGGCAGGGGCGGGCATAATGCCAATTATGTCTACATACCCAGGATTGCCCGCATGACCCAGATCAGCGTCGAACGCAAACACACCCTCGGCCGCGAAGCCGCCCGTGCCAAGGCCGAGGCGCTGGTGGACAAACTGACCCGCGAATACGACCTCAAGGCCACCTGGAGCGGTGACCGCGTCGACGTGACGCGCAGTGGCGCCAATGGCAGCGTGCAGATCTTCGATGACAGCATTCGCGTCGAACTGAAGCTGGGCATGATGCTGTCGATGATGAGCGGCACCATCAAGGGCGAAATCGAACGCGCCCTGGACAAAGCCCTGGCCTGAGCCGACACCTTAGGGTGAAGATTCTAATTTGCCTCTCTACCTTATGCTCCAAGCCCAACCTCCATGGGCGGTTCCTCCCTCCACTCATGAGCATGAGGTACAGAGCATGGCCAAAGTGAATGTGAAGAAAAAGGATGATGCCCAGAGTACGTTGGGCGAAGTGCGCGGTTATGCGCGCAAGATCTGGCTGGCCGGTATTGGCGCGTATGCCCGCGTCGGCCACGAAGGCTCCGAGTATTTCCAGGAGCTGGTAAAAGCCGGTGAAGGTGTCGAGAAGCGTGGCAAGAAACGCATCGAACAGGACCTCGATGCCGCCAACAACCAGATCGACGAAGCCACCGAGGAAGTTACCCAGGAAGTCAGCCGTGTACGTGGCAAGGTCGAGATCCAACTCGACAAGATCGAAAAGGCTTTCGACGCACGGGTCGGTCGCGCCTTGAATCGCCTCGGCATTCCGTCTAAACATGACGTTGAAGCGTTGTCCATCAAGCTTGAACAGCTGCATGAGCTGCTTGAGCGTGTCGCGCACAAACCATAAGGAGAGCAGGATGGCTGGCAAGAAGAATTCCGACAAAGAAAGCAGCTCCTGGATCGGCGGGATCGAGAAGTACTCGCGCAAGATCTGGCTGGCGGGGCTGGGTATCTATTCCAAGGTCGACCAGGACGGCCCGAAGCTGTTCGACTCGTTGGTGAAGGACGGCGAGAAGGCCGAGAAGCAAGCGAAGAAAACGGCTGAAGACGTGGCGGAAAATGCCAAGTCCTCGACCACTTCGCGTGTGTCCGGCGTGAAAGACCGTGCCCTGGGCAAGTGGAGCGAGCTCGAAGAAGCCTTCGACAAGCGCCTGAACAGCGCCATCTCGCGCCTTGGCGTGCCAAGCCGCAACGAGATCAAGGCCCTGCACCAGCAGGTCGACAGCCTGACCAAGCAGATCGAGAAGCTGACCGGCGCTTCGGTTACGCCGATTTCTTCGCGCGCTGCCGCGGCCAAGCCTGCTGCCAGCAAAGCGGCAGCCAAGCCACTGGCCAAGGCTGCAGCCAAGCCTGCGGCTAAAACCGCTGCGGCAAAACCGGCAACCAAGCCTGCCGCTGCCAAGCCTGCTACAGCGAAGAAGCCTGCAGTGAAGAAAGCGCCGGCCAAGCCTGCTGCGGCCAAACCTGCAGCGGCCAAACCTGCAGCGGCCAAACCGGCAGCTCCTGCCGCCAGCGCCGCCCCGGCTGCTACCGCAGCACCGGCGCCAAGCGCGGCTCCGGTCAGCAGCGCACCTTCGGCACCGGTTACGGCCACGCTGATCTGATACCGCGTCGCGCCCATCGCCGGCAAGCCGGCTCCCACAAGTACTGCGCTGGCTTCAATGTCAGCGCAGTCCCTGTGGGAGCAACGGTCTTGCTCACTTTCCAGAAGTTGACGCGATTCCTGTAGGAGCCGGCTTGCCGGCGATGGGGCCAGCCGCAGCCCCCTCAAACTTGACTACCTAACCCTCCAGATACCGCTGCGCCAACTCCTGCGCCGCCGCCCTTGGCTTTTCCTGCAGATGCGGTGCCACCAGCATCATCACCTGATACACCACGACCCCCACATCGCCCTCACGTCCCAGCACGCGTTGATAGTCCAGCGAGAACATCAGCGTCAGGGTGATCTGTTCCACAAGCTGTCCCAATGCCTGCGTTTCGCTGACCACCTGCCCCTGGGCCTTGAGGCTGGCCAGTAACGCTGCCAAGGTACGCTTGAGCCCATTGATCAGGCTGCGCATGCCTCGGGCCAGCTTGGGCAAGCGCCCGGTGAGGTTCGACAAGTCCTGGAACAAGAAGCGGTACTGCGCCATGTGCTCGACGATCAGGTGCAAGAACAGCCAGTAATCTTCGGCACCCAGGCGCACCCCCAGGGGCGGGTCGAGCAATGGCATCAGCGATTCTTCGAAACGCTCGAACAGGCCGTTTACCAGCGGCTCCTTGCCGTGGAAGTGGTAGTAGAGGTTGCCAGGGCTGATTCCCAGTTCGTTGGCAATCTCAAGGGTCGAGACATTGGGTTCGCCCTGCTGGTTGAACAGCTGCAGGGCACATTCAAGGATACGGTCGCGGGTTTTCATCCGGGCAGTGGTGCTCATCGAGTCAGGACGTAGGTGCCTGGCGCGGGGCCCAGCGGTGGGTAGGTTGCGTTGCCCAGCTCCAGGCGCGGCGCCTTGAGCGGGCCGGAGCGCGGCGTGATCCACTCCAGCCACAAGGGCCACCAGCTGCCGTCGCTGCGCTTCGCATCATGGAACCAGGCACGGGGGTCGCCCGACAGCTTGGGGTTGTCCAGGTAATAGGACTTGGGATTGCCGGGCGGGTTGATGATGCTCTGGATGTGGCCGCTGTTGGACAACACGAAACGCCGCTCGCCGCCCAACAGCAAGGCCGAGCGGTACACCGCATCCCACGGCGTGATGTGGTCGTTGCTGCCGGCCACGGTGAAGCTGTCCAGGTCGACCTGCTTGAGGTCGATGGGCGTGCCGCACACTTCCAGTCCGGTCGGGTGGGCCAGCGGGTTGTGCTTGAAGAAATCCAGCAGATCGCCATGCAGGGCGGCCGGCAGGCGGGTGCTGTCGGCATTCCAGTAGAGGATGTCGAACGCCGGTGGTGTCTTGCCCAGCAGGTAGTTGTTGACCCAGTAGTTCCAGATCAGGTCGTTGGGCCTCATCCAGGCGAAGATCCGCGCCACCTCGGCGCCATCGAGCACACCGCGCTGATACGAGCGGCGCTTGGCGGCTTCGATGGTCTGCTCGTCGGCGAACAGGCTGGCAGGGCTTTCGAACTGACTGTCGAGCAGGCTCACCAGGTAGGTGGCGCTGCGCACTCGGCGCAGCTGGTGTTTGGCCTGCAGGTGGCCTTGCAGCGCGGCCATGGTCAGGCCGCCCGCACAGGCGCCCATCAGGTTGGGGTCACGGTTGCCGCTGATGCTGCGGCAGGCGTTGAGTGCCTCTTCCAGGGCCTCCACATAGCTCGACAAACCCCATTCGCGGTGGCGTGGGTCCGGGTTGCGCCAGCTGACCATGAACACCTGCAAACCGTTCTTGAGCATGTACTGGACGAAGCTGTTGGTCGGCTGCATGTCGAAGATGTAGAACTTGTTGATTTGCGGCGGCACCACCAGCAAGGGCCGGGCGTGCTGTTTTTCACTCATCGGTTTGTACTGGATCAGTTCCAGCAGCTCGTTGCGAAACACCACAGCGCCTGGGGTGGCTGCCAGATTGCCGCCAACCTCGAAGGCGCCTTCATCGACCTGACGCGGCAAGCCGTCGTTGTGGCGCAAGTCGTCGAGCAGGTGGGCTACGCCGCGCACCAGGCTCTGCCCTCCGGTGTTGAACAGCTCCTTGACCGCCAGCGGGTTGAGCAGCGAGTTGCTGGGCGCCAGGGCATCGTTGATCAGGTTGAACAGGAAATGCGCACGGGCCCGGTCGTCGTCCTTCAGGTGGCTGTCCTCGATCCACAGGCGGGTCTGCTTCTGCCAGGCCATGTACGCCTGCAGGCTGCGCCGGTAGAACGGGTTCTGGCTCCACGTAGGGTCGTCGAAGCGGCTGTCACGCGGGTTCGGTTGATAGGGTGTGTCACCCAGCATCACGCGACCCAGTTGACCGCTCAGGGCCAGCAGATGCCGCGCCGTGAGCAGCGGGTTGCGCAAGCTCTGGCGACCGACACTGCGCAGTGTCGATATCAGGTCGCGGCCGCGCAGGCCGAGAATGGCGTTCTGCACGTTCATGCTGGTGGCGGGAAGCGTTGTCGTTCCTCGGTCCGGTTTTTCTTTCATGGCAACACTCCCTCGTCTTACCAGATTCGCGGGCAGCGACTATCAACCGCCGGAGGCGGGGCGCGGATGCATGACCGCGCGCTGACGTTCTTCCTGGAGAAACTTCATGATGATCGGTGCGACGGCTTCGGCCCGGGTGATCAGGAACAGGTGGCCGTCGTCGATAATGTGTAGCTGGGCATTGGGAATTCGCCAGGCCAGCAGGCGCATGTTGATCAGCGGGATCAGCGGGTCGTCGTCGCCGGCCAGCACCAGCGTGGGCTGCTGGATCCTGTGCAGCCAGTGGATGCTGGTCCAGCCCAGGCCCGCGAACAGCTGCCAGTAATAGCCCAGCTTGCCGCCGGAGCGCACCTTGGCCGCGTGGTGCATGGCAAGCTCCGGGTCGCGGCGAAAGCCGCCGCCATAGATCAGCGGGGCGATGCGGATGACATGGGACGGCTGGATATAGCGCCTGGGGCTGGCCATCAGCCACAGCACCTTGGGCTTGCCCGGCACCATCACCGCGCCGGCCGCCGTGGCCGCCAGCACCAGCTTCTTGCAGCGCTCGGGGTAGTCATGGGCGAACTGCTGGGCCAGGGCGCCGCCCCAGGAAACACCGATGACGTTGACCTGGCCGTAGTCCAGATAGTCGAGCATGCGCGCGGTCAGTTTGGCCAGACCGGGGAAGCGATAAGGATGGCGCGGGGTCGAAGAGCCGCCCACGCCTGGCACATCGAAGGCAATCACTTCCAGGTCCGGGTCCAGCGCTTCGATGAACGGAAACACCAGCTCCAGGTTGGCGCCGATGCCGTTGAAGATCAGCAAGGGTGTCAGGTGCGGCTTGCCCGGGCGCACGGCGGTGCGGATGGATTGATCACCCAGCTCGACGGTCCTGAATTTGTAGGGTTGCGGCATGCGCGTGGCTCTGTGGTGTCAATAAGCACCGTGGCGCGCCAGTGGGCGGCCACGGCGTTACAACTCAACGTTCGTGAACGTAGGTTCCCGGCGCGGCCTCGCCAGCGGCGTAGGCGCGGTTGCCCAGGCGGGTCGGCGCTTTTTTCAGGTCGCCAGCACGTTCGCCCAGCCAGTTTTGCCAGTGCAGCCACCAGGAATCGGCGTGCTTGTCGGCGTTTTCCTGCCAGGCGACGGGATCGCCCGGGCGGTCGGCACCGGTCATGTAACGTGCCTTGGGGTTGCCGGGTGGGTTGAGGATGCTCTGGATGTGGCCGCTGTTGGACAGCACGAACTCGATCTTGCCACCGAACAGGTGCGCCGAGCGGTAGCACGATTGCCAGGGGGTGATGTGGTCGGTGGTGCCGGCAACGCTGAAGATGTCGCACTTGACGTTCTGCAGGTCGATGGGGGTGCCGCACACTTCCAGGGCATTGGCGCGGGTCAGTGGGTTGTTCTTGAACAGCTCGATCAGGTCGCCGTGGAAGGCGGCCGGCAAGCGCGTGGTGTCGTTGTTCCAGAACAGGATGTCGAACACCGGTGGCTCATTGCCGAGCAGGTAGTTGTTGACCCAGTAGTTCCAGATCAGGTCGTTGGGGCGCATCCAGGCGAACACCCTGGCCATGTCGCTGCCTTCGAGCACGCCGGCCTGGTAGGAGTGGCGCTTGGCCGACTCGAGGGTCTGCTCGTCGACGAACAGAGAGACATCGGTGTTCATGGTGGTGTCGAGCACGCTGACCAGCAGGGTCAGGGTGTTGACCTTGTTCTCGCCCAGTGCGGCGTAGTGGCCGGCCAGCGCGGTGCAGGTGATGCCGCCGGAGCAGGCGCCGAGGATGTTCAGGTCTTTGCTGCCGGTGATCGCCAGCACCGCGTCGACCGCTTCCTTGAGCGCATCGATGTAGGTCGACAGGCCCCATTCGCGTTGGGCCTTGGTCGGGTTGCGCCAGCTGATGATGAAAGTCTGTTGCTGCGAGCGGAGGGAGAAGCGCGCCAGGCTCTTCTCCGGGCTCAGGTCGAAGACGTAGAACTTGTTGATCTGGGGAGGAACCACCAGCAACGGGCGGGCATGTACCTGTTCGGTGATGGGGCTGTACTGGATCAGTTCCAGCACATCGTTGCGGTACACCACAGCACCTTCCGTGGTGCCGAGGTTCTTGCCCACTTCGAAGGCTTCCATGTTGACCTGGCTGGGCATGCCGCCGTTGTTGACCAGGTCCTTGGCCAGGTTGGACAGGCCGTCGAGCAGGCTCTTGCCGCCGGTTTCGAAGAAGCGCTTGACCGCTGCCGGGTTGGACAGGGTGTTGGTCGGCGCCATGGCTTCGGTGAGCAGGTTGATGACGAACTGGCCGCGGCTGATGTCCTGAGGTGACAGGTCGCTGTTGCCGATCCAGTCCTGCAGCTCATGGCGCCAGGCCAGGTAGGTCTGCAGGTAGCGGCGGTAAAGCGGGTTCTTGCTCCAGGCCGGGTCGTTGAAGCGACGGTCGTCGCCTGCCGGGGCCAGGGTGGATTTGCCCAGCAGCACGTTCTTCAGCTCCAGGCCGAAGTGCGCCACGTGCTTGGCACTGTGCAGCGGCTGGCGCATGGCCTGACGCAGTACGGTCCGCGCTGAGCTCAGCAGATCCTTGCGGCGAATGCCGATGACCGGGTTAAGCCCCAAGGTGTTATCCGAGGCTTGCCGCTGCAACTCATCGTTGTTCTTGCTACTCATCTACGACGCTCCGTTGTCCTGAGACGAGTACCGGTTTGCTGTGGCACGTGCACAGTCGACAGCCCGGTACTGCTACTCGGGTGACCAGTGATAAGAAACAGCGGTGCTGCCGGCCGGATGCATTCGGCGATGAGCTGCGGGGGAATCTGCGTGTGAAGACTGCCTGCTTTCGCTCGCGACTTGTACAAACCGGCCATGCCCTGATTGCCTTGATAACGATGCAGGGACCTTGCCAGCACCATTGGTTACCCGACTTTCAAGTAATGCGCAAGACAGCCCATTTTCGAGCTGTCTATAGGGCATTCAAACAGATGAGATTAGAAAATGCGCTCTAAACGCTGAGAGGCCCGAGCTAGAGCATCAGCTTGACGACGGCTTCGGCGGGGTCGCGGGATTTGCCGGCCTTGTGCAGCTCGTCGAGATACTCGTCCCAGAGCGGTTGCTGTCGCAGGCACAGCTGTTCCAGGTACTCCCAGGTGAACAAACCACTGTCATGGCCGTCGTCGAAGATCAGTTTTAGTGCGTATTGACCGGCAGGTTCCAGGCCGGCAAGGCCGACATTGATCTTGCCGAATTGCAGGATGGGATTACCGTGGCCCTGGACCTCGGCGGAGGGGGAGTGCACGCGGAGGAATTCGGCGGGCAGGTGGTAGACCTCGCCGGGGGCGTAGGTGAGGCTGAGGGTTTTAGAAGCTTTGTGCAAATTGATGGCGGTGGGCAGGCGGGCCATGGGCTGAATCTCTCGGGAGCTGATTGTGCAAGCTTCGAGCGATTCGGGTTAATGCGCAAGGGGCTGCTGCGCAGCCCAATCGCCGGCAAGCCGGCTCCCACAGGGTTCTGCAGCGCTGCAGCCAATGTGGGAGCCGGCTTGCCGGCGATTGGGCCGCAAAGCGGCCCCCTAAGGTCTTACAGGATGTAACGCGACAGGTCTTCGTTCTGCGCCAGCTCACCAAGGTGGCCGTTCACATAAGCCGCATCGATCTGAATCGGCGTTTCATCATGGGCACTGGCCAGGTCACCGGCACTGAACGACACCTCTTCGAGCAGTCGCTCCAGCAGGGTGTGCAGGCGGCGGGCACCAATGTTCTCGGTCTTCTCGTTGACCTGGTAGGCGATCTCGGCCAGGCGCTTGATACCGTCGGCCTGGAACTCGATGTTCAGCCCTTCGGTCTTGAGCAGCTCGCGGTACTGTTCGGTCAGCGAAGCATGCGGCTCCTGCAGGATGCGCTCGAAGTCTTCCGGGGTCAGCGCCTTGAGTTCGACGCGGATCGGCAGACGGCCCTGCAGTTCAGGCACCAGGTCGCTTGGCTTGCTCAGGTGGAACGCACCGGAAGCGATGAACAGGATGTGGTCGGTCTTGACCATGCCCAGCTTGGTATTGACGGTGCAGCCTTCGATCAGCGGCAGCAGGTCGCGCTGCACGCCTTCGCGGGACACATCGGCGCCGCCAACGTTGCCACGCTTGGCCACCTTGTCGATTTCGTCGATGAACACGATGCCGTGTTGCTCGACAGCTTCCAGGGCCTTGGCCTTGAGCTCTTCCTCATTGACCAGACGGCTCGCTTCTTCATCGCGAACCATCTTCAGCGCGTCCTTGACCTTGAGCTTGCGGGCCTTGCGCTTGCCCTTGCCCATGTTGGCGAACAGGCTCTGCAGCTGGTTGGTCATCTCTTCCATGCCGGGTGGCGCGGCGATCTCGACGCCCATGTTCTCGGCGACTTCGATCTCGATTTCCTTGTCGTCCAGCTGGCCTTCACGCAGGCGCTTGCGGAACAGCTGGCGGGTGTTGGAGTCGCTGCTGGTCTGCGCGGCTTCCTCGCTGAAGCTGGTCACCCGCGCCTGCGGCAGCAGGGCGTCGAGGATGCGGTCTTCGGCGGCATCTTCGGCGCGGTGGCGCACGCGGACGATTTCCTGCTCACGCAGCATCTTCATCGCGGCGTCGGCCAGGTCGCGGATGATCGATTCGACATCGCGGCCGACATAGCCCACTTCGGTGAACTTGGTCGCTTCGACCTTGATGAACGGCGCATTGGCCAGCTTGGCAAGGCGACGGGCGATTTCGGTCTTGCCGACGCCGGTGGGGCCGATCATCAGGATGTTCTTCGGGGTTACCTCGACACGCAGCTCGGCAGGCAACTGCATGCGCCGCCAGCGGTTGCGTAGGGCAATGGCCACGGCGCGCTTGGCGTCGTCCTGGCCGATGATGTGGCGGTTGAGTTCGTGGACGATCTCGCGGGGGGTCATGGACATGATCAAAAATGGTCCTTGGACGGAGTGGTGTCAGCGTGGAAAAGCCCCATCACCGGGATGGGGCGCCAGAACAGCTGATCACTCGGCCAGGTCCTGCTCCTCGATGGTCAGGTTGTGGTTGGTGAACACGCAGATATCGCCCGCGATGTTCAGGGCAGTTTCGGCGATTTCACGCGCCGACAGGTCGGTCTTGTTCAGCAGGGCGCGGGCTGCGGCCTGGGCGTAGGCGCCACCGGAACCCATGGCGATCAGGCCGTCTTCTGGCTCGACCACATCGCCGTTGCCGGTGATGATCAAGGAGGCGTCCTTGTTGGCGACTGCCAGCATGGCTTCCAGGCGGCTCAGGGAACGGTCGGTACGCCACTCTTTGGCCAGCTCGACGGCGGCGCGCACCAGGTGACCGGAGTGTTTCTGCAGTTGCGCTTCGAAGCGCTCGAACAGGGTGAACGCGTCGGCGGTGGCGCCGGCGAAACCGGCGATGACTTCACCGTTGTACAGGCGACGGACCTTCTTGGCGTTGCCTTTCATGACGGTGTTGCCGAGGGATACCTGGCCGTCGCCGCCCATGACGACTTTGCCGTGACGGCGGACAGAAACGATGGTGGTCAAGGGGAGAGTCTCCACGCAGCGGGGCGAAAATGCCTGATGCAGACTCATATGGGGGTGGGGGGAAGGATTTCAACCGGGGGGGATGAATGGTTGTTGTTACTTGAGGTCGAGCACAACCGTTGTAGGAGCGGCCTTGCGTCGCGAAAGGGCCGCAAAGCGGCCCCAGCAATCTGTGCGGGGAGGCGCAGATCCCGGGGCCGCTTCGCAGCCCTTTCGCGACACAAGGCCGCTCCTACATAACGAGAAGCGTGTCTACTCAGCCCTCGTGGCAGACATGCCCATCGACCAAGGTATAACGCACCGCACCCGGCAGGCAGTGACCGATGAACGGGCAGTTGTCGCCGCGCGAGAACCACTGCTCGCCCGCCACCGTCGAGGCCTTGGCATCGAACAGCACCAGGTCGGCCGCGCCACCCACCTTCAGTTCACCCGCCGGCAGGCGCAGGGCCGCAGCCGGGCCACTGGTCAAACGCGCCAGCAGCGTAGGCAGGTCGAGCAGGCCATCGTCGACCAGGGTCATGGCCAGCGGCAGCAGCAACTCGACACTGCTGATGCCAGGTTCCGTGGCGCCGAACGGGGCCAGCTTGGCATCGCGCTCGTGGGGCTGGTGATGGCTGGAAATCGCCTGGATCACGCCCGACTTGACCGCTTCGCGCAGGCCGTCGCGGTCGGTAGCGGTACGCAGTGGCGGCTGCACGTGGTAGAGACTCGAGAACTCGCGCAACGACTCGTCGGTGAGGATCAGCTGGTACAGGGCCACATCGGCGGTCACCGGCAGCCCCAGTTCCTGGGCCTGGGCAATCATCCGTGCGCCTCGGGCGCTGGTGATCTGGCTGAAGTGGGCGCGCACGCCGCTCTGTTCGACCAGCAGCAGGTTGCGCGCCAGGGCCACGGTTTCGGCGGTTTCGGGGATGCCGGGCAGGCCGAGGAAGCTGGCCATGGCGCCTTCGTGGGCCAGGCCGCCCTGGGCCAGGTCGCGGTCCTGGGAGTGGAACACCACGGTCAGATCGAACGTGGCGGCGTATTCCAGAGCGCGTGCCAGGGTACGGTTGTTGGGGATTTCCTTGAGGCCGTTGCCGAAGGCCACGCAACCGGTGTCGCGCAGGGCCACCAGCTCCGCCAGTTGCTCGCCTTCCAGGCCCTTGGTCAGGGCGCCGATCGGGTAGACCTTGCTGTTGCCTGCTTCACGGGCGCGGTCGAGGATCAGCTCGGCCACTGCCGAGGTGTCCAGCACCGGCTTGGTCTGCGGCGGGCAGCACAGGCTGGTGACCCCACCGGCCACGGCCGCGCGGGTTTCGCTGGCAATGGTGCCCTTGCGGCTGTAGCCCGGCTCGCGCAGGGAAACGCCAACGTCGACCAGGCCCGGTGCGGCGATCAGGCCGTCGGCCTGGATCGTGCGGTTGGCACTGAAACCCGCCGGGGCCGCGCCGATGGCGGCAATGCGACCGCCATCCAGGTGCAGGTCGGTAATCTGGTCCAGGCCGGTCTTGGGGTCGATGACCCGGGCGCCAAGAATGCTGAGGGTCACTGGGCGTTCTCCTGGTCGAATTGACGTTGCGCGTTCTGTCCGCTCATGGCCATGGACAGCACGGCCATGCGCACGGCGATACCGTAGGTGACCTGGTTGAGGATCACCGAGTGTTTGCCGTCGGCCACGGCCGACTCGATCTCCACGCCGCGGTTGATCGGCCCAGGATGCATGACGATGGCGTCGGGCTTGGCGCCGGCCAGGCGCGCGGTGGTCAGGCCGAACAGGCGGTAGAACTCGCCTTCGCTGGGCAGCAGGCCACCGGCCATGCGCTCACGCTGCAGGCGCAGCATGATCACCACGTCGACGTCCTTCAGGCCTTCGGCGAGGTCGGTGTAGACCTTCACGCCGTATTGCTCGATACCGATCGGAATCAGGGTTTTCGGGCCGATCACGCGGATGTCCGGGCAACCCAGCGCCTTGAGCGCCAGCATGTCGGAACGGGCCACGCGCGAATGCAGGATATCGCCGACGATCGCGACCGACAGGTTTTCGAAACTGCCTTTGTGGCGGCGGATGGTCAGCATGTCGAGCATGCCCTGGGTCGGGTGCGCATGGCGGCCGTCACCGCCGTTGATCACCGCGACGTCCGGGCACACGTGCTCGGCGATGAAGTGCGCAGCACCGGAGTCGGAGTGGCGCACTACGAACATGTCGGCGGCCATGGCTTCGAGGTTGCGCAGGGTGTCGAACAGGGTCTCGCCCTTGCTGGTCGAGGAGGTCGACACGTTCAGGCTGATCACGTCGGCCGACAGGCGCTGGGCGGCCAGTTCGAAGGTGGTACGGGTACGGGTCGAGTTCTCGAAGAACACGTTGCACACGGTCTTGCCGCGCAGCAACGGGACTTTCTTCACGGCCCGGGCGCCGACTTCGAGGAACGAGTCGGCGGTGTCGAGGATCTCGGTGAGCAGTTCGCGGGGCAAACCGTCGAGCGAGAGGAAGTGGCGCAGCTGGCCCTGGTCATTGAGCTGCAGCGGGCGCTTGGCGTCGATTGGCGTCATCGCGAGGGGACTCTTAAAGGGCGGAAGCGGTGGCGAGGTCCTGGCGCTCGAGGGCGAGCGGTGCGGGTCCGGTCAATTTTACCCGTTCATGGGCGGCCAGCGACAGCGTGGCGCCAAGCACGTTGGGGCGGATCGGTAGTTCGCCGGCATCCAGGTCGAGCAGGCAGACCAGCGTCACGCTGGCCGGGCGCCCGTAGTCGAACAGTTCGTTGAGCGCGGCGCGGATGGTGCGACCGCTCATCAGCACGTCATCGATCAGCACCAGGTGCTGGCCTTCGACTTCGAATGGCAGCTCCGAGGGGCGCACTTGCGGGTGCAGGCCGTTCTGGCTGAAGTCGTCGCGGTAGAAGGAGACGTCAAGGGTGCCCAGCGGGCTGCTATCGGCCATTTCCGCCTGCAGGGCCTGGGCTACCCAGACACCGCCGGTGCGGATGCCGATGAAGCGTGGCTCGGTGATGCCGCGGCGGGCCAGATGGGCGCGAAGGTCGACAGCCATCTGCCGGATCAGGTCGGCGGGATTGGGTAGGCTCATTGCGTGTCTCCTGAGGGCGCCGGGTTGGCCCCTTGATGAGGCGGAAAGTTTAGGTGTTGGCCTCCAGCCAGCCTTGCAGCAGCAGGGCGGCGGCGATGGCATCGACCGGGTTGTCACGGTAGCTGCCGCGCTGGCCGCCGCGGGCCAGGCGTTCGCCCTTGGCCTCGAAGGTGGTCAGGCGCTCGTCGTGGGTGTGCACCGGCAGGTTGAAACGGCCATTGAGGCGGCGGGCGAACTTCTCGGCGCGGGCGCTCATCTCGCTGGGCGTGCCGTCCATGTTCAGGGGCAGGCCGACGACGATGGCATCGGGTTTCCATTCAGCGATCAGTTTTTCCACCTGGGCCCAGTCCGGTACACCGTTCTGTGCCTTCAGGGTGCACAGCTCGCGGGCCTGGCCGGTGACCACCTGGCCGACGGCCACACCGATCTGTTTGCTGCCGTAGTCGAAGCCCAGCAGTAGGCGCAGCTCGGCCATCAGGCGTGGCCCGCCTGGCTGGTCAGCAGACTGAGGTTGATGCCCAGGCTGGCCGCCGCCGCTTCCAGGCGTTGGTCGCTGGCCAGGCCGAAGATGATTTCCGGGTCGAACGGGCAATTGAGCCAGGCGTTGTCGGCCAGCTCTGCTTCAAGTTGGCCCGCTTCCCAGCCGGCGTAGCCCAGGGTGATCAGGCTTTTTTGCGGCCCTGCGCCTTCGGCGATGGCGAACAGCACGTCCTGGGAGGTCGACAGCGACAGGCCCTGAAGCTCAACGGTGGCCTGGTAGCTGCATTCGCTTGTGTGCAGCACGAAGCCGCGGTCGGTCTGCACCGGGCCACCCAGATAGATCGGCACCTGCAGGGTGCTGGCGGGTGGTTCCTCGTCCGGGCGCAACTGCTCCAGAATGTCGGCCAGGTTCAGCTCCTGGGGCCGATTGACCACCAGGCCCATGGCGCCATTGGCGTTGTGCTCGACGATGTACGTGAGGGTCTGGGCGAAGTTCGGATCGGCCATGTGCGGCATGGCGATCAGGAACTGATGCTTGAGATAGCTCGGGGCGAGGGTTTTCATGGGGGATAGTGTGGCGCCAGGTGGCGAGGCTGACAAGGTGCTGTGGGGGTAGTTTGGGGGCCGCTTCGCGCCCCATCGCCGGCAAGCCGGCTCCCACACCCAGCTCAAGGGCAGCGCCGTCCCTGTGGGAGCCGGCTTGCCTGCGATGGGCTGCAAAGCAGCCCCGTCAGTTACTGGACAACCGATCCCCACGCGCAAACCGCCAGGTACGAATGATCTCCAGCCGGTCAAACTCCGCCAAATCCCCGGTAAACGGCGCAAACGGCGCCGCCAGCCGCACGATGCGCTGCGCTGCCTGGTCGAGTACCGGCTGCCCGGACGATTCCAGCACCAGCACCTCGTACAGCGAGCCATCGCGGTTGATCGACACCATCATCCGCAAGTTGCCGTAGATCTGCTGGCGCCGCGCGTCGTCGGGGTAGTTGAGGTTACCCACCCGCTCGACCTTCTTGCGCCACTCCTCCTTGTACCAGGCGCCCTTGTCGCGCATGGTCGAGGCCGCATTGAGGCGGTGAATGCGTGGGCGCTTGGCGTACATCTGCTGTTCGTTGGACAGCTCGGCTTCAAGGCTGGCGATCTGGCTCGACAGCTGCGAGCTGTCGAAGTCCGGCGTGGCGGCCGCAGGCTTGGGCTGCGCCTTGCTTTCCTTGGGCTTGGGCTCGACCTTTTGCGGCTTGGGGGCCTTGGTGGCCACGGCGGACTTCGCCGGCGCCGGCGGCGGCACCACCTCGGGCTTGGCGGCCGGTGGCGGCGTGACCTTGTTGATCTTGCTGTCCTGGAAGGGCGCCACCTCGGTGGTCTTGGGCACCGCCTTCTTCTCCAGGGTACCGCTGCCCTGCTGGTTTTCCTGTGCCTGGAAGTCGGCCTTCTCGGGCGCTTTCTCGCTCTTGAAGGTGGCCAGGGTAATGTCCATGGTCTGGCGGATTTCAGCCGGTTTGACCACGGTAAAGCCCACGCCAAGGATCAGCGCCAGGTGCACCAGGGCAGCCAGAAACAGGGTAAAGCCAAGCCGGTCCACCGGGCGAACGCGGGGTGGCAAGAAGTCGGCGGGGATGTCGGCGGGCAGCGTCATCAGGTATCCAGCAACCGCGGGGCGGGGCAGCAGCTCAGTCGAATAGGACCGGCATCATACCCCACTCCGCGTCATTGCTCCGCGTTGGCGGTCAGCGCGCCTTGAGCTGGCGATCAATGGCATCCATCAGCTTGCCACCGATATCGGTGTCGTAGGCCGCGTCGATCTCGCGGATGCAGGTGGGGCTGGTGACGTTGATTTCGGTGAGGTAGTCGCCGATCACATCCAGGCCAACGAACAGCAGGCCCTTTTCGCGCAAGGTCGGACCGACCTGGGCGGCGATCCAGCGGTCGCGCTCGCTCAGCGGGCGGGCTTCGCCGCGGCCACCGGCGGCCAGGTTGCCGCGGGTCTCGCCGCTGGCCGGGATGCGCGCCAGGCAGTAATCCACCGGCTCGCCGTCGATCATCAGGATGCGCTTGTCGCCGTCCTTGATCGCCGGCAGGTACGCCTGCGCCATGATCTGCTGGGCACCCAGCGCGGTCAGGGTTTCCAGAATCACCGACAGGTTGGGGTCGCCCACCCGGTGCCGGAAGATCGAGGTACCGCCCATGCCGTCCAGCGGCTTGAGGATCACGTCGCCGTGCTCGGCGGCGAACTGGCGAATGATGTCCGGGCGGCGGCTGACCAGGGTCGGCGGCGTGCACTGCGGGAACAGCGTGGCGAACAGCTTTTCGTTGCAGTCGCGCAGGCTCTGCGGGCGGTTGACCACCAGCACGCCTTCAGCCTCGGCCTGTTCCAGCAGGTAGGTGCTGTAGACGAACTCCATGTCGAACGGCGGGTCCTTGCGCATCAGGATCACGTCCAGCTCGGCCAGGGGGCTGTCCTGCTCCTCACCCAGCTCGAACCAACGCGCCGGGTCGGCGAACACGTTGAGCGGGCGCATGCGCGCGCGGGCTTTGCCTTGGGCCTGGTACAGGTCGCGCTGCTCCATGTAGAACAGGCTCCAGCCGCGGGCCTGGGCGGCCAGCAGCATGGCCAGCGAGCTGTCCTTCTTGTAGGAGATGGACGCGATGGGGTCCATGACAATGCCGAGGCGAACGCTCATGGGTGGTTCCTCTTGGCGGCGGTGGCCGCGACGAATCGAAAGAAAAGTGGCTCAGGGTGGCGCCGCGAACGCCGCGGGTCAAGGGGTGTGGCAGATGGAATGGCTATCCGGAGTGTGCTAAAAATGCCAGTCACAGTGCGGTATGACAGGCCTTTGGGGCTGCTGCGCAGCCCATCGCCGGCAAGCCAGCGCCCACAGGTACGGCGCCAATCTGCAGAAATGTGCTGTACCTGTGGGAGCCGGCTTGCCGGCGATAGGCCGCAGAGCGGCCGCGAGGGCTGCACAACGTACAGTTAATTCCGACGGGTAGGCATCTATGGAACAACCCCTGAAGGTGATGGTGATCGACGATTCACGCACGATCCGCCGCACCGCGCAGATGTTGCTCGGCGAAGTGGGCTGTGAGGTGATCACCGCCAGTGACGGTTTCGATGCCCTGGCCAAGATCGTCGACCACCAGCCGCAGATCATTTTCGTCGATGTGCTGATGCCGCGCCTGGATGGCTACCAGACCTGCGCCGTGATCAAGCACAACAGTGCCTTCAAGGACATCCCGGTGATTCTCCTGTCGTCACGCGATGGCCTGTTCGACAAGGCCCGCGGCCGGGTGGTCGGCTCCGACCAGTTCCTCACCAAGCCCTTTGGCAAGGACGAACTGCTCGACGCGATCCGGGCCCATGTGCCCGGTTTCGCCGCGCAGGAACAACACGCACCCTGACCGCGCCCGAGGTGGCGCGGCCTCTCTATTTCCTGATGGGGAAACAGCATGGCCCGAGTTCTGATTGTCGACGACTCGCCGACTGAGATGTACAAACTGACCGCCTGGCTGGAAAAACACGGGCACCAGGTGCTCAAGGCCAACAACGGTGCCGACGCGGTGGCCCTGGCGCGCCAGGAGAAGCCCGATGCGGTGCTGATGGATATCGTCATGCCCGGCATGAACGGTTTTCAGGCCACCCGCCAATTGAGCAAGGACCCGGAAACCAGCGCGATTCCAGTGCTGATCGTGACCACCAAGGACCAGGAAACCGACCGTATCTGGGCGCAGCGCCAGGGCGCGCGTGGGTTCGTCACCAAGCCGGTGGAAGAAGACGCCCTGATCGCCAAGCTCAACGAAGTGCTCGGCGCTTGACCACCCGCCCCCAAGGCGCGTCGCTGACCGCCTTCGAGCTGTTGCTGGACATCGACCGGCGCTGCCGCCTGCTGGTGGCCGACCAGCCCCCGCAGGACACCCGCCTGCAGCAATGGAGCGGCATCGGTTTTCGCATCGCCGGGCAGTGGTTCGTGGCGCCCATGGGCGAAGTCGCCGAAGTGTTGCGCGAGCCGCGCAGCAGTCGCGTACCGGGCGTGCAGCCATGGGTCTGCGGGGTGGCCAACCTGCGTGGCCGTTTGTTGCCGGTGATGGACCTGAGCAGTTTCTTCGGCCTCGGCCCGGCGGCCCCGGGCAAGCAGCGACGGGTGCTGGTGCTGGACCACGAAGACCTGTTCGTCGGCCTGCTGGTGGACGAAGTCCTGGGCCTGCAGCATTTCGCCTTGAGCAGCCTGGAACTGTCGCCGCCCCAGCCGCTGCTGCGCGCCGCCGCCCGTTTCGTGCAGGGGCACTTCCCGCGTGAACGCAACTGGGCGATCTTCAGCCCCTTCGCCCTGGCCCAGGCGCCGGGGTTTCTCGATGTGGCGCTATAGGACTTTCGAACGTGAACAAGCCGGCCACCAGTGTCGCCCCCAACAGCATGACCCCGCGCACGCGCAGCATCGTGCAGATCACCGTGCTGTTCGTGGTACTGATCCTGTCGATCATCCTGCTGTTCGCCAATTTCGCCTACCTCAACACCCAGTCCAACCACGACAAGCAGTACATCGGCCATGCCGGCGAGCTGCGCGTGCTGTCCCAGCGCATCGCCAAGAACGCCACCGAGGCGGCGGCGGGGAAGGCCCTGGCCTTCAAGCTGCTGTCGGATGCGCGCAACGATTTCGAGCGGCGCTGGAGCTACCTGCGCGAAGGTGACAAGTCCACCGGCCTGCCGGCGGCACCGGTCACCGTGCGCGATGAAATGGAGGCGGTGCGCCAGGATTGGGAAAACCTGCGCAAGAACACCGACACCATCCTCGCCAGCGAACAGACCGTGCTGTCGCTGCACCAGGTGGCGGCGACCCTCGCCGAAACCGTGCCGCAACTGCAGGTGGAGTACGAAAAGGTCGTCGAGATCTTGCTGCAGAGCGGTGCACCGGCCAACCAGGTGGTGGTGGCCCAGCGCCAATTGCTGCTTGCCGAACGTATCCTCGGCTCGGTCAATACGGTGTTGGCCGGTGACGACACCGCCGCCCAGGCGGCCGATGCCTTCGGCCGCGACGCCAGCCGTTTCGGCCAGGTGCTTGAAGGCATGCTCGCGGGCAACCCGGCCATTCAGGTCACCCGTGTCGAGGACGCCGACGCCCGTGCGCGGTTGGCGGAAATCGCCGAGCTGTTCCAGTTCGTCGCAGGCTCGGTGGATGAAATCCTCGAAACCTCGCCCGAGCTGTTCCGCGTGCGCGAGGCCGCGGGCAATATCTTCAGCCTGTCGCAGACCCTGCTCGAAGAGGCCTCGCACCTGGCCAACGGCTTTGAGAACCTGGCCGGTGGCCGTACCCTGGATACGGTTGGCGGCTACGTCCTGGGCCTGCTGGCGCTGGCCTCGATCATCCTGATCGGCCTGGTGATGGTGCGTACCACTAACCGCCAGCTGCGCGAGACCGCTGAAAAGAACGAACGCAACCAGCAGGCGATCATGCGCCTGCTCGATGAAATCGAGGAACTGGCCGACGGCGACCTGACTGTCACCGTATCGGTCACCGAGGA
Organism: Pseudomonas sp. NPDC089396; assembly: GCF_044749545.1. Taxonomy (NCBI): domain Bacteria; kingdom Pseudomonadati; phylum Pseudomonadota; class Gammaproteobacteria; order Pseudomonadales; family Pseudomonadaceae; genus Pseudomonas; species Pseudomonas sp. NPDC089396. The sequence continues at coordinate 220,584 of NZ_JBIVIC010000005.1, forward strand.
CTTCACCGGCGCCATCGCCGACTCGATCAACTATTCGGTCGACCAGTTGCGCGACCTGGTGGCGACCATCAACCACAGTGCCGAGCAGGTGGCAGCGGCCGTGCAGGACACGCAGAACACTGCCCGCCAGCTGGCCAAGGCCTCGGAGCACCAGGCCGACCAGATCAGCGAGGCGTCGGAGGCGGTGGGCGACATGGTCGAATCGATCGACCGGGTTTCGGCCCATGCCTACGAGTCGGCCAAGGTGGCTGAACGTTCGGTGGCCATCGCCAACAAGGGCAACGAAGTGGTGCACAACACCATCAACGGCATGGACAACATCCGTGAGCAGATCCAGGACACCGCCAAGCGCATCAAGCGTCTGGGCGAGTCGTCACAGGAGATCGGCGACATCGTCAACCTGATCGACGACATTGCCGACCAGACCAACATCCTGGCGCTCAACGCGGCGATCCAGGCATCCCTGGCCGGCGAGGCCGGTCGTGGCTTTGCCGTGGTGGCCGACGAAGTCCAGCGGCTGGCCGAGCGTTCGTCCTCGGCCACGCGGCAGATCGAGGCGCTGGTGCGGACCATCCAGGCCGACACCAACGAGGCGGTGATCTCCATGGAGCAGACCACCGCCGAAGTGGTACGTGGCGCGCGCCTGGCCCAGGACGCCGGAGTGGCGCTGGCCGAGATCGAAGGGGTGTCGCAGAACCTGGCCGAACTTATCCACAGCATCTCCGACGCCGCCCAATTGCAGACCTCCTCGGCGGGGCAGATTTCCCACACCATGGCGGTCATCCAGCAGATTACCGCGCAGACCTCCGCTGGCTCCGGCGCCACTGCCGACAGCATCCGGCACCTGGCGCGCATGGCCAGCGAGATGCGCCGGTCGGTGTCTGGCTTTACCTTGCCGGCCCCGGCAGAACGGCGTTGAGGGACCTACCCATGGCTTCTGCAGCAGTGAGCCCCGAGCGCCACGACACGGTCGCCCTGGCCTGGACCCGGGCGGCGATCCTCGACTGCCTGGGCCAGGCGCGCCAGGCCCTGGAACGCTTTGCCGGCGAGACCGATGACCGCTCCATCCTGGCCTTTGTGGTGGACAACCTGCACCAGGTGCATGGTTGCCTGCGCATGCTCGAACTGCGTGGCGCCACGCGCCTGGCCGAAGAGCTGGAGCTGCTGGCCAAGGCCTTGGCCGATGGCCAGGTGAGCCCGCGCGGCGACTGCCTGGGCCCGTTGTTTCGCGGGCTCGAACAACTGCCCTCGTACCTGGAGCGGCTGCGCGGGGCGCGCCATGACCTGCCGTTGGTGATGCTGCCGCTGCTCAACCAGCTGCGCGCCTGCCGTGGCGTCGAGCCGTTGGCCCAGGGCAGCCTGATCAGCGGCGCGGCGCAACGCTTCGCCGGGTCCGACGACCTGGCCAACCTCGACCTGTCGCTGGGGAACTGGCGTGAGCAGGTGCAGGCAGGGCCAGGCCGTGATGCCTTGCGTTCGGTGGTGACGGCCCTGTGCGACGACCTGGTGCGGATCAAGGAGCGCCTGGACCAGTTCGTGAGGGGCGATCGCCAGCACATCGAACAGCTTGACGCATTGCTGGCGCCGTTGCGGCATGTTGCCGACACCTTGGCGGTGCTGGGTTTCCAGCAACCTCGGCGCGTCATCATCGACCAGGTCCTGGCGCTGCAGGCCCTGGCCCAGGGCGAGCGCGCCGTGGATGACCCGGTGCTGATGGATGTGGCGGGCGCCCTGCTGTACGTGGAGGCCAGCCTCAATGGCATGGTCGGCCCTCTGGAGGAGGGCGGGCAAAACGGGCTGCCGGGTTCGGACCTGGCAGAAATCCGCCAGCTGGTGCTGAACGAATCGCTGGCCGTGTTGCAGCAGGCCAAGGACCTGATAGGCGATTGCCTGGAGTCCGGCTGGCCGCGGCAACGCCTGCAGCCGTTGCCGGGCTTGTTGCAGCAGGTGCGCGGGGCGCTGGCGATGCTGATGCTGCCGGCCGCTGCGCAGGTGTTTGGTGCAAGCGCCGCGTATGTACAGGGCTGGTTGCAGCACCTGGACGTGGAGCCGCCAGCGGATGAGCTGGATCATCTGGCGCAGGCGCTCAGTGCCGGCGAGTGCTACCTGCAATGGCGGGTCGCCGACCCGCTGGCCGATGGCCAACCGTTCCTCGACATGGCCCGTGCCAGCCTGGCGGCGCTGGGCGTGCAGTGCAGCCATGGCGAAGCGCAGCCAAGCCATGACGGCGACAGCGATGGCATCGATGACGAGTTGCGTGAGGTGTTTCTCGAAGAGGCCGGCGAGCTGCTGCCGGAAATCGAGCGTCACTGGTTGCGCTGGCGCGCCGACAACAGCCTGTACGAAGCCCTGGTTGCGCTGCGCCGCGATTTGCACACGCTCAAGGGCAGCGGTCGCATGGTGCATGCCCAGGCCGTCGCCGAGCTGGCCTGGGGGGGCGAACACCTGCTCAATCGCGTGCTCGAACGGCGTATCGCCCTTGCGCCAGAGGGGGCCGTGGCGCTGCAGCAGGTGGTCGTGCATTTGCCGGACCTGCTGGCCGACTTCGCCGCCGGGCAGATGCCGCAAGTGACCGAGATCGAGCAGTTGGCGAGCCATCTGCATGCGCTTGCCGAGAGCGACACCCCCGTCAGTGCCGAAATCGAGGGACTCGATCCTCAGCTGCTGGACATCTTCCGCAATGAGGCACAGGGCCATCTGGCCAGCCTGAGCGCCTACCTGCAGGCGGCCAATGGCCAGGACACGCCCGTCAGCGATGAACTGCAGCGCGCCCTGCACACGCTCAAGGGCAGTGCCGCCATGGCCGGCGTGATGCCGATCGCCGAACTGGCCACGGCTTTCGATCGCCTGGTTCGCGAATACCGCAGTCACCAATTGCCCTTGCAGAGCGCCGAAATCACCTGGCTGGACGCGGCGCGCGCCTTGTTCCAGCAGGGCCTGGCGCAATTGGGCAGCACGCCGCTGGCCGTTATCGCGGGCGCGGCGCAGTTGATCGAGCAGGTCGGCGAGGCGGTGGACGAGCGCCTGGCAACCCTGCATGACGAGCAGTCCCACGCACGGCGCAACGCGCGCGACCCACAGCGCACAGCCAGCTTCCTGGCCCAGGCCATGGACATCCTGCTGGATGCCGAGTCGCTGCTGTCGCGCTGGCAAGAGCAACCGGGCCAGCGCCAGTCGCTGGACAGCCTGCTCGATGAATTGACCACGCTGTGCCATTCGGCCCACCTGGCCGACCTCTGGCAGATGGACGATGTCTGCGAAGCACTGCTGGACGTGTATGGCGCAGTGGAAGAGGGCAGCCTGGGGGCCGATGCGCACTTTTTCGCCCAGGCCCACCAGGCCCATGAAGCGCTCCTCGATATGCTTGACCAAGTCGCTGCCGGCCAGGAGCTGACGCCCCGCGCCGATTGCGTCGACAGCCTGCGCGGCTTGCTGGCCGGTGCCTTGGCGCCGGATGCCACGGGCCTGGTGGCGCCGGGCTCGGTGACGCCGCTGCCGGCATCCGTGGAACAGACCGAGGAGGTCGACAGCCCGGACGACAAGGAACTGCTGGAAGTCTTCCTCGAAGAAAGCTCGGACATCGTCGAAAGCGCCGCAGCCGCGCTGGCACGCTGGCAGGCAGAACCGCGCAACAGCGTCGAGGTGGATAACCTGCTGCGTGACCTGCACACCCTCAAGGGGGGAGCACGCATGGTCGAGATCGCCGCCATCGGCGATCTTGCCCACGAACTTGAGTTTCTTTACGAGTTGCTGGCTGCCGGGCGCTTGCCGCCCAGCGCACCGCTGTTCGCACTCTTGCAGAACTGCCACGACCGCCTGGCGCACATGCTCGATGCCGCGCGCCTGGGCCAGCCGCTGCATGCGGCCACCGCACTGATCGACTACATCCGCAACTTCAGCAGCGCCGCACTGACCGACAGTGTCGCCGGGCAGGCTCCGGCCGAAGCGGCGCCCGCCGAGCTGCCCAGCGCTGCGCCGGAGCGCGCGGCTGGCGATATGGTCAAGGTCGACGCCGAGCTGCTCGACGACCTGGGCAACCTGGCCGGCGAGCATTCGGTCATCCGCGGGCGCATCGAACAGCAGGTCAACGACGCCCAGTTCGCCCTGAACGAGATGGAAACCACCCTGGAGCGCATGCGCGACCAGCTGTTGCGCCTGGACAACGAGACCCAGGGACGGATCACCAGCCGGCAACCCTTCGAAGGCGACGCCTACGAAGACTTCGACCCGCTGGAGATGGACCGCCATTCCCAGTTGCAGCAGTTGTCGCGGGCCTTGTTCGAATCGGCCTCCGACTTGCTCGACTTGAAAGAGACACTGACCCAGCGCGCCCAGGAGGCCTACAGCCTGCTGCAGCAGCAGGCGCGGGTGAACAGCCAGTTACAGGAAGGCCTGACGGCGACCTTGATGGTGCCGTTCGAGCGCCTGGTGCCGCGCCTGCAGCGGGTGGTACGGCAAGTGGCGAGCGAGCTGGGCAAGCAGGTCGAACTGGTGGTCGGCAACGCCGAAGGCGAGCTGGACCGCAGCGTGCTCGAGCGCATGGTCGCACCGCTCGAACATATGCTGCGCAATGCCGTCGATCATGGCCTGGAGGGCCGCGAAGTGCGTCTGGCCGCCGGCAAGCCGGAGCACGGCACCATCCATTTGAACCTGCTGCACGAAGGCGCCGATATCGTCATCGAAATGACTGACGATGGCGCTGGCGTTCCACTGGACGCGGTGCGACGCAAAGCCATCAAGCGGGGCCTGCTGGACCCGCAGGCCAACTTGAGCGATCACGAAATCCTTCAGTTCATCCTGCGCCCCGGTTTTTCCACGGCCGAGAAGATCACCCAGATTTCCGGGCGTGGTCTGGGCATGGACGTGGTGCACGAAGAGGTCAAGCAGCTTGGCGGCTCGATGACGATCGAATCGGCCCAGGGCAAGGGTGCGCGCTTCCTGATTCGCCTGCCGTTCACGGTGTCGATCAACCGCGCCCTGATGGTGCACATGGGCGAGGAACAGTACGCCATCCCGCTCAACACCATCGAGGGCATCGTCCGCGTGCCGCCGGCCGAGCTGGCCGCCTGCTACCAGCTGGGGGTGCCGCGTTACGTGTATGCCGGCCATGAATACGAGCTGCGTTACCTGGGCGAACTGCTGCAAGGGCTGCCACGGCCTGGGCTGCTCGGGCAGAGCGTGCCGCTGCCGGTGCTGCTGGTGCATTCCCAGGAGCAATCGTTCGCGATTCAGGTCGACAGCCTCTCGCCGAGCCGCGAGATCGTGGTGAAGAGCCTCGGACCACAGTTCGCCGCCGTGGCGGGGCTGTCGGGCGCGACCCTGCTGGGCGATGGTCGGGTGGTGCTGATTCTCGATCTGCTCGGCCAGCTGCGCGGCCAGCAACGCCGCCTGGCGCGCCTGCCGGGCGGCAGCGGGGTGCAGAGCACCCTGTTCGGGCCGGCACCGCGGCGCGCCTTGCTGGTGATGGTGGTGGACGACTCGGTGACGGTGCGCAAGGTCACCAGCCGCTTGCTCGAACGCCATGGCATGAGCGTGCTGACTGCCAAGGACGGGGTCGACGCCATGGCCCTGTTGGAAGAGCACCGCCCCGACGTGTTGCTGCTGGATATCGAGATGCCCCGCATGGATGGATTCGAAGTAGCCACCCGCATTCGCCGCGATGAGCGGCTCAAGGACCTGCCGATCATCATGATCACCTCACGCACCGGGCAGAAGCACCGCGACCGGGCCATGGCCATCGGCGTCAACGACTACCTGGGCAAGCCGTACCAGGAGTCGGTGTTGCTGCAGAGCATCGCCCACTGGAGCCAGCACCATGCTTGAACTGATCGCAGGCCAGCGTAGCAGCCTGACGGGCCTGTTGTTGCCGTTGGGCGACCGAACCCTGGTGTTGCCGAATGTGGCCGTGGCCGAACTGATTGGCCAGCGCAACCTGTTCTGCCAGCCGGGCGAGCCCACGTGGCACCTGGGCTGGATCGACTGGCGCCAGCAACACCTGCCGCTGATCGGTTTCGAGGCCGCCTGCGGCGGCGAGACGCCGTGTGGCGAGCGAGCGCGCATCGTGGTGCTCAATGCCCTGGGCGATACCGGCTTGCGTTATCTGGCGGTGCTGCTGCAGGACATTCCCCGGTCGTGCAAGCTCGACAGCCAGCTCAACTATGTGGATGTGGCGCTGGGCAGCCTGGAGCTGGCGGCGGTGCAGGTGGGTGATCAGGTGGCGCGGGTGCCGGACCTGGGCGCACTGGAAAGGCTGGTGCGTGACGCGCAATTGCAACCTGGGGTTGGGTAGGATGTGAGGCTGATGGCCCTATCGCCGGCAAGCCGGCTCCCACATGGGCTTTGCGCGGTACTTGTGGGAGCGGCTTGCCGGCGATTGGGCCGCAAAGCGGCCCCAATAAGGAACCCAGCCCACCCAAGGAGGTCTGTGTTTGCATGTATTACGGTGAACGCTTCAACGCCTGGACCCACCTGGTCGGTGCCGTCCTGGCCTGTATCGGTGCCATCTGGCTGATCGTCGTCGCAGGCCTGCAGGGCGACCCCTGGAAGATCGTCAGTTTCTCCATCTACGGCGCCACGCTGCTGTTGCTCTACAGCATCTCGACCCTTTACCACAGCACCCGCGGCCGCGCGAAGGTGATCATGCGCAAGCTCGATCACCTGTCGATCTACCTGCTGATCGCTGGCAGCTACACACCATTTTGTCTGGTCAGCCTGCGCGGCCCTTGGGGCTGGAGCCTGTTCGGCGTGGTCTGGGGCCTTGCAGTGATCGGCATGTTGCAGGAAATAAAACCGCGTTCGGAAGCGCGGGTCCTGTCGATCATCATCTACGCGGTGATGGGCTGGATCGTCCTGGTGGCGGTCAAGCCCTTGCTGAACAGCCTCGGCACCGCCGGCTTCACCTGGCTGGCGGCCGGCGGGGTGTTCTACACCGTGGGCATCATCTTCTTCGCCTTCGACAGCCGTTTCCGCCACTGGCATGGCATCTGGCACCTGTTCGTGATTGCCGGCAGCCTCATGCACTTCGTCGCGGTGTCGTTCTACGTGCGCTAGTTACGAAAAATCGCCCCACAACTGCTGAGCCACCGCGAGTGCCACCACGGGCGCAGTCTCGGTGCGCAGCACACGGGGGCCGAGGCGGGCGGCGTGGAAGCCGGCCGCCTTGGCCTGGTCGACTTCCGCTTCGCTCAAGCCGCCTTCGGGGCCGATGAGGAAAGCCAGGCGCGCTGGTTTTTCGTGGCTGGTCAGCGGTTCGGCGACCGGGTGCAGGACCAGTTTCAGGTCGGCTTCACTGCCCTTGATCCACTCGGCCAGGGTCACTGGCGGGTGGATCACCGGCAGGGTCGAACGGCCGCACTGCTCGCAGGCGCTGATGGCTACCTGACGCCAGTGGGCCAGGCGTTTGTCGGCGCGCTCGTCTTTGAGGCGCACTTCACAGCGTTCGCTGACGATCGGGGTGATTTCATTGACGCCCAGCTCGGTGGCCTTCTGGATGGCCCAGTCCATGCGCTCGCCGCGGGACAGGCCCTGGCCCAGGTGGATATGCAACGGCGAATCGGCCTGGCCTGGCAGAGCCTGGTCGAGGCTGACGCGCACGGTCTTCTTGCCCACTTCGAGCAACTGGCCAAGGTATTCCTGGCCGCTGCCGTCGAACAGCTGCACGGCATCGCCGGGGGCCATGCGCAGTACGCGGCCGATGTAGTGGGCCTGGGCTTCGGGCAGGTCGTGCTCGCCAAGGCTCAGGGGGGCGTCGATGAAGAAGCGGGACAGTCTCATGGTTCTGCTCAGGAAAAAGTTGGACATCGGCCCTTGTAGGAGCGGCCTTGTGTCGCGAAAGGGCTGCAGGGCGGCCCCAGGGTTTCGGCGGCGCTGCAACATGCCGGGGGCCGCTTAGCGGCCCTTTCGCGACACAAGGCCGCTCCTACAAGGCAGTGCGAGGGTTGTTCGGTCAGCCCGGATCGCGGAAATCAGGGTGGAAGTTCGCCGGCACGGCGACGCTGACGCTTTCCCGCGTGGCGATATCGATGCCTTCACTGGCCACTTCGGCAAGGAAGTCGATCTGCTCCGGGGTAATGACATACGGTGGCAGGAAGTACACCACGCTACCCAGCGGGCGCAACAGAGCGCCACGGGACAGGGCGTGCTCGAACACCTTCAGGCCACGACGCTCCTGCCAGGGGTAGGCGACCTTGCCGGCCTTGTCCTGCACCATCTCGATCGCAAGCGCCATGCCGGTCTGGCGGATTTCGGCGACATGGGCGTGGTCGGCCAGATGCGCAGTAGCGCTGGCCATGCGTGCCGACAGCGCCTTGTTGGCCTCGATCACGTTGTCCTGCTCGAAGATATCCAGGGTCGCCAGGGCGGCGGCGCAGGCCAGCGGGTTGCCGGTGTAGCTGTGCGAGTGGAGGAAGGCGCGCAGGGTCGGGTAATCGTCGTAGAACGCCTGGTACACGGTGTCGGTGGTCAGGCAGGCAGCCAGCGGCAGGTAGCCGCCGGTCAAGGCCTTGGACAGGCACAGGAAGTCTGGGCGAATACCGGCCTGCTCGCAGGCGAACATCGTGCCGGTGCGGCCGAAGCCGACGGCGATCTCGTCGTGGATCAGGTGCACGCCATAGCGGTCGCAGGCCTCGCGCAGCAGCTTGAGGTAGACCGGGTGGTACATGCGCATGCCGCCGGCGCCCTGGATCAGCGGCTCGACGATCACTGCCGAAACGGTCTCGTGGTGTTCGGCCAGGGTCTGCTCCATGGCCGCGAACATGTTGCGAGAATGTTCTTCCCAGCTCATGCCCTCGGGGCGCAGGTAGCAGTCCGGGCTGGGCACCTTGAGGGTGTCGAGCAGCAATGCCTTGTAGGTTTCGGTGAACAGAGGCACGTCGCCGACCGACATGGCGGCAATGGTTTCGCCGTGGTAGCTGTTGGTCAGGGTGACGAAGCGTTTTTTCGCAGGTTTGCCGATGTTCTGCCAGTAGTGGAAGCTCATTTTCAGCGCCACTTCGATGCACGAAGAGCCGTTGTCGGCATAGAACACACGGTCAAGCCCCGCCGGCGTCATGGCGACAAGGCGCTCGGACAGCTCGATGACCGGCTGGTGGCTGAAGCCGGCCAGAATCACGTGCTCCAGCTGATCGACCTGATCCTTGATGCGCTGGTTGATGCGTGGGTTGGCATGGCCGAACACATTGACCCACCAGCTGCTGACCGCATCCAGGTAGCGTTTGCCATCGAAGTCTTCGAGCCACACGCCCTCACCGCGCTTGATCGGGATCAGTGGCAGTTGCTCGTGGTCTTTCATCTGGGTGCAGGGGTGCCACAGGACCTTGAGGTCGCGTTGCATCCACTGATCGTTGAGGCCCATCGGCACTTCTCCTGGCATTGCGGCTTGGTTTGACCGCGTAAGCCTAAGCAATGCCAGGAGGCAGGACAACCGCTAAGGGTCAATGGCGACAGGTACGGGTCCATTCGAGCTTGCGAATGTGCACGGTGCCGGCTTGCGAAGTGGAGATCGTCAGGCGTCGAAACGGCCCGTCGATGTCCTGGTGGTAGGGCTGGGTGGCGATGGGGCCAGGCCTGAATTCGGTGTAGCCGCTGCCCGATAGGGTGAGCCAGTAGAAGTTGCGCGGGATCGGGGCGATCAAGTCGATGTCGTAGCCATCGGTGTCCAGCAGCATTTGCACATTGTCGAACGACTGATCGCTGACCACGTAGTATTCGAGGCGAAGGCGCTCGACCTCCTGGTTGAAGGCGATTTCCACATCGCTGTGCTCGCCGATCACCAGTTCGGTGCCGTCCTCGCCTTTGAAGGCTTCATGAAAACCGGTCCAGGAGGTGCCGTTGGAGCAGATGCTCAAGCCGGATGGGGTACGAAACAACTGCTTGTGTGACAGGAATTGCCTGTCGACGTGCGCAAAGTGCTCCTCATAGATCATGCCGCAGCTCCTTTTGTCGGTTTTCTAGCTACGTGCGAAAGCATCGCGTAGCGGCGCAAGCCTTGGCTACTGGCAAAAATGTCAGTAGCCAAGGGAACTTGATGTCGCTGTAGTGGCAGGGTATGCAGACCTGACGTATTCTTAACGCATCGTCTCGGGGCATTCCTGCCTCTTCCCATTTCTGTAACGTTTGACTCGGAGTTCGCCATCATGGCTGCTGCTTGGGTGCGCCTGTGCGCGTTGGTATTGATCGGTGTGTCCAGCGGCGCCACGCTGGCCAAGGACAAGACACCTACGGCGATCGTCGTGGGTGGTGGCCTGGCTGGCCTGACTGCGGCCTACGAACTGCAGAACAAGGGCTGGCAGGTGACCTTGCTGGAAGCCAAAGCGGGCATGGGCGGTCGCTCGGGTCTGGCCAACAGCGAATGGATCGGCAACAGCAAGGCCCAGCCGGTACTCAACCAGTACCTGGATCGGTTCAAGCTGGAGACACTGGCGGCACCGGAGTTCGTGCGAACCCCTGGCTACCTGATCGATGGCGAGTATTTCAGCGCCACGGACCTGCCTACCAAGCAACCCGCAACCGCCGAGGCGATCAAGCGTTACGAGAAGACCCTCGACGACCTGGCCCGCTCGATCGACGACCCGCTCAACCCGCAGGCGACCAGTACGCTGTTTGCCCTCGACCAGATGAACGTGTCCACCTGGCTGGACAAGCTGCAGCTGCCGACCACCGCACGGCAGCTGATCAACCAGCAGATCCGTACCCGTTATGATGAGCCGTCGCGCCTGTCGCTGCTCTACTTCGCCCAGCAGAACCGGGTATACCGTGGCGTCAGCGACCGTGACCTGCGTGCCGCGCGTTTGCCAGGCGGCAGCCCGGTGCTGGCCCAGGCGTTCGTCAAACAGCTGAAAACCATCAAGACCAACTCGCCGGTGACCTCCATCGTCCAGGACAAGGACAGCGTCACGGTCAAGGCCGGCAGTGCCAGCTACCAGGCCGATTACGTGGTCATGGCCGTGCCCCTGCGAGCCCTGGCCAAGATCCAGATGACGCCGGTCCTGGATACCCAGCATGTGGCAGCGCTCAGGGGCACCAACTACGGTTGGCGCGACCAGCTGATGCTCAAGTTCAAGCAGCCGGTCTGGGAAAGCCGTTCGCGCATGAGTGGCGAGATCTATAGCAACGTGGGCCTTGGCATGCTGTGGATCGAGCCTGCACTCAAGGGCGGCGCCAATGTGGTGATCAACCTGTCCGGCGACAACGCGCGCCTGCTGCAGGCCTTCGGTGACAAGCAGATGGTCGATCAGGTGCTGATCCGCCTGCATGCCTTCTACCCACAGGCCCGTGGCTCGTTCACCGGCTACGAGCTCAAGCGCTACAGCACCGACGCCGGTACGGGCGGTGCCTACCTGGCCTACGGTCCGGGACAGATCAGCAAGTATTGGCGCCTGTGGGAGCGCCCGGTGCAGCGCATTGCCTTCGCAGGTGAGCACACCGATGCCCTTTATCCAGGCACCCTCGAAGGCGCCCTGCGCAGTGGCCAGCGTGCGGCCAGCCAGGTACAGGACTTGCTCGCCGGCAAATCGTTCGACCCGGCCAAGGCGTTGCCGGTGGCGGCCGCTGCAACCGCAGGCGCGGTGGCGGCGAAGGACAAGGGCGGGTTCTTCTCGCGGTTGTTTGGCGGCGCTGACAAGCCTGAGGTGAAGGCTGTACCGGTTGCCAAGGTGGAGGAAGCGGCGCCAGCGCCGGCACCTGCTGCGGCTGCTGTGCCCGCGTCGATTGCCAAGGAAGAGCCTGCCAAACCTGCCGCCAGCAAAGCGGCTCCGGTCAAGCAGGCGCCCGCGCACAAGCCTGCTGCAAAACAGGCGCACAAAGCCGAGCCGAAAAAAGCCACCGCCAAGACCGAGCCGGCCAAGAAAGCGGTGACCAACGCCCAGGCAAAGGCCAGCTAAGGTCCTGGCCGTAGTGGCCTCTTCGCGGGCTTGTGCCGCGAAGAGGCCGGTGCTGACAACTTCAAATTCCCCGCTATCGTTAATGTTTCCTTAATAGCAATCTCACACACTACCTATCGGTTTTCTCGATAATCCAAAGCGATTTTTTCCGCTTTTCTTCGATACGTTTCGCGATAGTCTGTGCACAGCTTTCACGGGGAAACACTGCATCATGCAACTGCGCAACTCACCTTCTCGCTATGGCGTCGTCAGCATCGTCCTGCACTGGGGCGTGGCACTGGCAGTTTTTGGCCTGTTCGGCCTGGGTTTGTGGATGGTCGGGCTCGACTACTACAGCCCTTGGCGCAAATCGGCCCCTGACCTGCACAAGAGCATCGGCTTGGTACTGCTGGCTGTGATGCTGTTGCGTGTGCTCTGGCGCTTCATCAGCCCACCACCGCCGGCGCCGGCCAACCACGGGCCGCTCACTCGCGTGGCCGCCAAGTTGGGCCACCTGGCGCTGTATCTGGGGCTTTTTGCAGTGATGGCCGCCGGTTACCTGATTTCGACCGCCGATGGCGTTGGCATTCCGGTCTTCGAGTTGTTCGAAGTGCCGGCCCTGATCAGCGACCTGCCCGACCAGGCTGACGTGGCGGGTGTCGTTCATCTCTGGTTGGCATGGGGCCTGGTGATCTTTGCCGTGCTGCATGCCCTGGCAGCCTTGAAACACCATTTCATCGACCGTGACGCGACCCTGACTCGTATGCTGGGCCGCAAAGCTTGACTCACAACCTCAATTGCAAAGGAAGGAAGTAAGGATGTTGAAAAAGACTTTTGCCGCTCTGGCGCTCGGTACCGCTCTGATCTCCGCTGGCCAGGCCATGGCCGCCGACTACAAGATCGACACAGAAGGTCAGCATGCGTTTGTCGACTGGAAAATCAGCCACCTAGGCTACAGCTTCATCCACGGCACTTTCAAGAAGTTTGGCGGCGACTTCACTTGGGATAGCGCCAAGCCTGAAGCCAGCAAGATCAACGTCAAGCTGGATACCGCCAGCCTGTGGTCGAACCATGCCGAGCGTGACAAGCACATCGCCAGCGCCGACTTCCTGGATGTGAAGAAGTACCCTGATGCCAAGTTCGTCTCCACCAGCGTCAAGTCCACCGGTGAAAAAACCGCCGATGTGACGGGTGATCTGACCATGCACGGTGTCACCAAGCCGGTGACCTTCAAGGCCACTTTCAACGGTGAAGGCAAGGACCCATGGGGCGGTGAGCGTGCCGGCTTCAACGCTACCACCACGCTGAACCTGAACGACTTCGGCATCAAGGGCCCGGGTGCGACCTCACAGACCCTGGACCTGGATATCAGTGTCGAAGGTGTGAAGCAGAAGTAAGCTTTTGCCTTGGCAATAAAAAACGCCGCCCAATCGGGCGGCGTTTTCGTTTGTCTATTCGGGCCTCATCGCCGGCAAGCCGGCGCCCACAGGTTCAGCACAGATCTTGAGCCCTGTGATTTCCCTGTGGGAGCCGGCTTGCCGGCGATGAGGCCGGTACAGACTCAGCCTTTGCGGGTCAGCAGCGCAGGGCGCTCGCCACGCGGGCGGCTCGGCAGGTCATCCAGTTGCTCTGGCGTCGGGTAACGGTCGAGCTTGGACTCCTTGCGGATGATCACCGGCTGGTTCTGCGGCTCACGCGAGCTGCGCACTGCCGGTTCCTGGCGCAATGCATCGTCGCGACCAGCCGGGCGGTTGCGACCGCCGCCATCGCGACGGCCACCACCACCATTGTTGTTGCGCGGCGGGCGTTTTTCGCCGCTGGCGCTGCGGGGCTGCCCGCCATTGCGGCCTTGACCCTGCCCCTGACCGCCACCGCTGCTGCGTGGGGCATTGGCCTGACCTTGCTGACCTTGGCCGGCACCACCACCTGGGCGACGGTTGCGGCCTTGGTTCTTGGCATTCTGGTAGGGGCTGACGTAGTCGGCGCGGTTACCGAAGTTGTCGACGTCGTCGTCCAGGAACTCTTCCGGGTCACGGTTGGCGGGTGCCTTCGGTGCGCCGGCCTGGCTCGCTTGCTGCTCGCGCGGCTTCCTGTCACGCGGCTTGCGCGGCTGTTGCTTGTCGCCAGCCTTTTCCTTGTCGCCAGCCTTTTCCGCCGCTTGCGGCTTGGCCTTGCCCTTGTCCTTGCCCTTGTCCTTGCGGCCACCGCTGCCGTCTTTGCCGCCGTCGCCACGGGCCTGCTGGTTGCGACCACCACGGCCACTGTTTTGCGGACGCTCGCGTACTTCAGGCTTCTCGGCTTCCACCTGGCTTGGGTCGAAGCCCATCAGGTCGCCGTCGGCGATCTTCTGCTTGGTGACGCGCTCGATGCTCTTGAGCAGCTTCTCTTCATCCGGCGCGACCAGGGAAATGGCCTCGCCCGAACGCCCGGCACGGCCGGTGCGGCCAATACGGTGGACGTAGTCTTCCTCGACGTTTGGCAGCTCGAAGTTGACCACATGGGGCAGTTGGTCGATATCCAGGCCGCGTGCGGCGATGTCGGTGGCGACCAGCACGCGCACAGCGTTGGCCTTGAAGTCGGCCAGGGCCTTGGTGCGGGCGTTCTGGCTCTTGTTGCCGTGGATCGCGGCGGCGCTCAGGCCGTGCTTTTCCAGGTACTCGGCCAGGCGGTTGGCGCCATGCTTGGTGCGGGTGAATACCAGCACCTGCTCCCAGGCGCCCAGGGTGATCAAGTGCGCAAGCAGGGCGCGCTTGTGGCTGGCGGGCAGGCGATAGACGCGCTGCTCGATACGCTCGACCGTGGTGTTCGGCGGGGTGACCTCGATACGCTCCGGGTTATGCAGGAGCTTGTCGGCCAGGTCGGTGATGTCCTTGGAGAAGGTCGCCGAGAACAGCAGGTTCTGGCGCTTGGCCGGCAGGCGGGCGAGGACCTTCTTGACGTCATGGATGAAGCCCATGTCGAGCATGCGGTCGGCTTCGTCCAGCACCAGAATTTCGACGTGGGCCAGGTCTACCTTGCCTTGGCCGGCCAGGTCGAGCAGGCGACCAGGGCAGGCGACGAGCACGTCGACGCCTTTGGCGATGGCCTGGACCTGGGGGTTCATGCCAACGCCGCCGAAGACGCAGGCGCTGACCAGTGGCAGGTCGCGGGCGTACACCTTGAAGCTGTCGTGCACCTGGGCTGCCAGCTCGCGAGTCGGCGTCAGCACCAGCACACGCGGTTGGCGCGGGCCATGGCGCTGGGATTTGTCGGGGTGACCGGCCGGGAACAGGCGCTCGAGGATCGGCAGGGCGAAGCCGCCGGTTTTACCAGTACCAGTCTGTGCGGCAACCATCAGGTCGCGGCCTTGCAACACGGCGGGAATGGCCCGCTGTTGCACCGGAGTCGGCTGGGTGTAGCCCGCAGCTTCGATAGCGCGGACAAGTGCCTCGGAGAGACCGAGGGAAGCAAAGGACATGGGCAATCCTGTTCTCGTGTGGGCTGGGCCCGTTGGGATATTCTGCCTGGCGCGACGGGCATCGGTGGGATGCGATCGCGTCCGGTCCAGCTGGGCTTACACTGCGCATCCGGGAAGCGGGGGGTAGACGCCAAGGGGCGTCAATGCCGATCGGGATGCTTGTTGCGAGGCCGAGCGTCCGGGCGTGAGCCGGGCGGGAAGGCCCGAGTATAACAGAGCTATTGCAGCGTGCTGCTTTCCTGCTGCTCAACGGCGTGAGGAAGATGGCCGGAGTCGCCAATATAGCGTTCGATTATCGCGACAAAGGCTGGCTCTTGCTTGAACCGTCGCAGCTCATTTGCAAAGGCTTGGGCCAGCTGTTCGCGCCCGGGCTTTCGTGCCAGCCCCAGGTATTGGGATTGGCGGCTGATCACCAGGGGCAGTTCTTCGACCTGTTGTTCCAGGCCAAGTTGCTGGCGCAGGTAGCGCCCCACCCTGCGGTCAGTCACCAGCAGGTCGATACGCCCGAGCATGAGTTTGCCGAAGTTGGCTTCATGGCTGGGGCCCGGTTCACGCCTGAAACCTGACGCTTGTTCGAATGCCGGGCCATAGGCATAGCCCGGCGAGGTACCCACGGTCAGGTCGCGCAGGTCGCTGAGCTGGCTGATGACATGACGCCGGCGGCTGGCCTGGTACAGCACGAATTCGACATCCGACATGGGCTCCATGGGGTAGACCATGTAGGCCTTGCGCGCGTCGGTCTGGAAAATATCCATCACGCCGTCGGCCAGGCCTTGTTCGACCATCGCCAGGCAGCGCTTCCAGGGCAGGAACTGCCATTCCACTTCGACCCCCAGCCGCCTGAACACTTCGCTGGTGACTTCGTAGTCAATGCCCTTGGGTTGCCCGGCATCCCGGTAGATGTACGGCGCCCAGTCGTCGCTGACCAGGCGCAACCGCTCGCCCAGCGCCATCGGGCTCAGGCAGGCGAGCAGCAGGATACACAGCAGGCGGTTGATAGCAGGCATGGCGCGAGATTACGCGCTCGGCCAGGGCAAGGCCAGTCTGGCTCAGTGGGAAGCGGTTCTCAGAAGATGTGCCTCGATGTCCTTGCGTCGCTCGCCCAGCGACAAACGCAAGCCCGGATGGCGCAGGCACTGGCGCAACTGTTCCGGCGCGATGCGGCCGTTGCGCTCATTGAGATTTTCCAGCGCCTTGTCCCACCAGGCCGGGGCGCAGGCGCGGTCGAATTCGTTGGGGTAGGGGTAGCAGCCATACAGCAACTCACGCGCGAACTGCCGCTCGCGGCTTGGCAGCGTAAGGCTCAAAGCCTTGTAGCCCAGACGGTGCAGCGCGGGTGGCCGTGGCAACTGATCATTGACCAGCAGTACATCGGCCAGCGCCGCCGCGCTCAGCGGATCGTCGCCATGCTTGCGCAACCAGGCCTGGATCTTGGCGCGGAACTGGGCCTTGCGGCTCCAGTAGTGATGGATGACATCGGTACATTCGGCCAGTTCGAGCTTGCGGTACGCCGCCACTGCCAGGCAGAACTCTTCCAGGGTGTAGGCCGCGCGGGCCAGCGGGTAGAGCTCGTCCATCAGGGCGATGGATTGGTCGAGCGTTGCAGCGTCTTCGGCGGTAAGCCCGATGACCCCGGAGTTCACCAGCGGCATCTGGCAGTCGGCCAGGCCGCGCTGCTTGAGGATACCCAGCAGGTTCTTGTACAGCAGGCACGTCTGGTTGGCGCCATAGCGCGCACCGACGAAGTTGCACAGCAGGTGGCCGGGGCGGACGCGTTGGAACAGCCGCAGGGGCGAGGTGCGAAAAAAGGTGTCGGTGTCGATCAGTACGGCCAGGGGATGCTGCCCAAGGATCTGGCGCAGTAGTACGTGCTTGCTGCGAAAGTGATAGCCGTGCGGTGCGTTCCACGCGTTGCGGGTGGCTTCGTCGAGCACGTGCACGGTGACCGGCAACTTGCCATAGGGCTGCGGGTTGTCGGTGTAGACCTGGATGTCCAGGGTCTCGCTTGCCTGCACGTCCAGGTGCGCCAAGGCGCTGACGATGCTGAAACAGGCCTCCTGGTGATAGGTGGCTGGGCCAAAGGCCAGGTAGACCAGTTGTGGACGGGAAGGAGAGCGCGACTGCATTTCAGGCAAGACCTGTTTGATCCAGAAAGGAAATAAGGCCTTAGTCTATGACTAAAGCCTTAATCATTTCTGAATGAGATCTTGCCAAAAAGTTTCAGCGAGGCAGCTTCAGGTTGTTCCAGATCGCCAGGCTGGCATCGGCTTGGTTCAGGGTATAGAAGTGCAGGCCCGGAGCGCCGCCTTGCAGCAGCTCCTCGCACATGCGAGTGATCACTTCTTCACCAAACGCCTGGATGCTGGCGGTGTCGTCGCCGTAGGCTTCCAGCTGCTTGCGGATCCAGCGCGGGATCTCAGCGCCGCAGGCATCGGAGAAGCGTGCCAGCTTGCTGTAGTTGGTGATCGGCATGATGCCGGGCACCACCGGAATGTCCACGCCCAGCTTCTGCGCGCGCTCGACGAAATAGAAGTAGCTGTCGGCGTTGAAGAAGTACTGGGTGATGGCGCTGTCTGCACCGGCCTTGACCTTGTGCACGAAATTGGCCAGGTCGACTTCGAAGTTGCGTGCCTGCGGGTGCATTTCCGGATAGGCGGCAACTTCCAGGTGGAAGTGGTCACCGCTTTCCTGGCGGATGAACTCGACCAGGTCGCTGGCATAGCGCAGTTCGCCACTGGCCATGCCCATGCCCGAGGGCAGGTCGCCACGTAGGGCGACGATGCGCTTGATACCGGCGGCCTTGTACTGGGTGAGCAGTGCGCGCAACTCGTCCTTGGAATCGCCGACACACGACAGGTGTGGCGCGGCAGGTACCTTCGCCTCGCTTTCCAGCTGCAGCACGGTGTTCAGCGTACGGTCGCGGGTCGAGCCACCGGCACCGTAGGTGCAGGAGAAAAAGTCCGGGTTGCAGGCGGCCAGCTGGCGGGCAACGCCCATCAGCTTTTCGTGACCGGCATCGGTCTTGGTCGGGAAGAATTCGAAACTGTAGCGGCGTTCTTGTGACATCTCTGTTTCCTGCAAACTGCAAGTAAAAGCCAGGACGGTGGGGCCGGCCTGGCTTGGGCATCGATCAAGATTCAACGACTACAAGCGCCCGGCGGCATCCGACGGGCGCTTGTCGCTTAGTAGCGGTAGGCGTGCGGCTTGAACGGGCCTTCGACAGTCACACCGATGTAGTCGGCCTGTTGCTTGGTCAGTTGGGTGACCACGCCGCCGAAGCCGCGGACCATTTCCAGGGCCACTTCTTCGTCGAGCTTCTTCGGCAGCACTTCAACGGTCAGACGTTCGGCTTTCTTCTCGGCCGACAGGTCGGCGTACTTCTGCTCGAACAGGAAGATCTGCGCCAATACCTGGTTGGCGAACGAGCCGTCCATGATGCGGCTTGGGTGGCCAGTGGCGTTACCCAGGTTCACCAGGCGGCCTTCGGCCAGCAGGATCAGGTAGTCGTCGTTCTGCGGGTCGAAGTCGCCAGCGCCGGTGCGGTGGATCTTGTGCACCTGCGGCTTGACCTCTTCCCATGCCCAGTTCTTGCGCATGAAGGCGGTGTCGATCTCGTTGTCGAAGTGGCCGATGTTGCAGACCACGGCACGCTTCTTCAGGGCCTTGAGCATGTTGGCATCGCAGACGTTGACGTTACCGGTGGTGGTGACGATCAGGTCGATCTTGCCCAGCAGGGCCTTGTCGATGCTGGCTTCGGTGCCGTCGTTGATACCGTCGATGAACGGCGAGACCAGCTCGAAGCCGTCCATGCAGGCCTGCATGGCGCAGATCGGGTCAACTTCGGTGACCTTGACGATCATGCCTTCCTGACGCAGGGACTGGGCCGAACCCTTGCCCACGTCACCGTAGCCGATCACCAGGGCTTGCTTGCCCGACAGCAGGTGGTCGGTACCGCGCTTGATGGCGTCGTTCAGGCTGTGACGGCAGCCGTACTTGTTGTCGTTCTTGCTCTTGGTGACCGAGTCGTTGACGTTGATCGCCGGGACTTTCAGCTCGCCTTTGGCCAGCATGTCCAGCAGGCGGTGCACGCCGGTGGTGGTCTCTTCGGTGACGCCGTGGACGCGGTCCAGCACGGCCGGGTATTTCTTGTGCAGCAGCTCGGTCAGGTCACCGCCGTCGTCGAGGATCATGTTGGCGTCCCATGGCTGGCCATCCTTGAGGATGGTCTGCTCCAGGCACCACTCGTACTCTTCCTCGGTTTCACCTTTCCAGGCGAAGACCGGGATACCGGCGGCAGCGATGGAAGCCGCCGCCTGGTCCTGGGTGGAGAAGATGTTGCAGGACGACCAACGCACTTCGGCACCCAGGGCAACCAGGGTTTCGATCAGCACGGCAGTCTGGATGGTCATGTGGATGCAGCCCAGGATCTTCGCACCCTTGAGCGGCTGCTCAGTCAGGTACTTGCGACGCAGGCCCATCAGGGCAGGCATTTCCGATTCGGCGATGATGGTTTCGCGACGGCCCCAGGCGGCCAGGGAGATGTCGGCGACTTTGAAATCGGTAAAACCTGCAGGCGTGTTTACAGCGCTCATTGAGAGCCTCCATTCGTAGTGTGCGAATGGGCGCCGTTGTGCGTTAAGCGTCCGCTTGAGCGGACAACGCCCCATCCGAGCCTGACAGGCCGAGCCTGCTGCAGCGCCCCTCGGACAGGTGGCGGGCATGGCACCGCGAATGGCTGCCATGTGAATCGGCAGGGATTATAGCCGTGGCTGTGTGACACACCCAAGGCTTTCTGTCGATTTATCGAGACGATAGTCGATGTTCAATGGAGCGCCCGGCGCGTCTCTGCCATCATGACTTCACGTTAGCCAAGCAGGTCAGGAGTACTGATGAACTTTCACACCCGCAAATGGGTAAAACCCGAAGACCTCAACCCCAACGGCACCCTGTTCGGCGGCAGCCTGCTGCGCTGGATCGACGAAGAGGCGGCGATCTACGCCATCGTCCAGCTGGGCAACCAGCGCGTAGTGACCAAGTACATGTCGGAAATCAACTTCGTGAGTGCCTCGCGCCAGGGCGACATCATCGAACTGGGCATTACCGCCACCGAGTTCGGCCGCACCTCGATCACCCTGCGCTGCGAAGTGCGCAACAAGATCACCCGCAAGAGCATCCTCACGGTAGACCGCATGGTCTTCGTCAACCTGGGCGAAGATGGCATGCCGGCCGCCCACGGGCGGACCGAGATCAAGTACGTGCAGGACCAGTTCCCGGATTCGGCGGTCGAGTGATGGCATTAGGGCTGCTCTGCAGCCCAATCGCTGGCAAGCCAGCTCCCACAGAAAGTGCACAAGCTTCAAGGGCTGAGGGGGTAACTGTGGGAGCCGGCTTGCCGGCGATTGGGCCGCAAAGCGGCCCCCAAATGTCAGGGTTGCACGCTGACCTTGCGCACCACCCGCCCAATGCTCAACCCCTGCACCAGAATCGAAGACAGCACGACGATATAGGTGATCGACAGCAGCAAGTCACGCTCGCTCCCCTGCGGCAACGACAGCGCCAGCGCCACCGAAACCCCGCCGCGCAAACCACCCCAGGTCAGCACCCGCACGGTGCCTTTCGGCACACTGCGCCAGCGGCGCAGCAGCAAGATGGCCGGCGCCACCGTCAGCAAGCGTGACAGCAGCACCGCTACCGCCAGCACGCCACCCGCCGCCAGGTGCAGCCAGTTGAACGGCAGCAGCAACAGCTCCAGGCCGATCAGGGCGAACAGCAGGGCGTTGAGCATGTCGTCGATCAGTTCCCAGAAACCGTCCATGTAACGGCGGGTCATGTCGTTCATCGCCAGGTTGCGACCCAGGTTGCCGATGATCAGGCCGGCCACCACCATCGCGATCGGTGCTGAGACGTGCAACTCGTAGCACATCGCCGAGCCACCGATGACCAGTGCCAGGGTCAGCATGACCTCGACCTGGTACTGCTCGACGCTCTTGATCATGCGATAGGTGGCGTAGCCGATCAGCCCGCCGAACATCACGCCGCCGACGGCTTCGCGGGCGAACAGCAGCGCGGTGTCGGAGAAGCTCGGCGTTTCGCCCAACTGGATGATCCCCAGCAGCACGGTGAATACCACGACAGCAGTGCCATCGTTGAACAGCGACTCGCCGACGATGGTGGTTTTCAGCGGTTTGGAGGCGTTGGCGGTACGCAGGGCGCCCAGCACGGCGATCGGGTCGGTCGGGGAGATCAGTGCGCCGAACAGCAGGCAGTAGATCAGCGGCACCTGCCAGCCGAACAGGGTGAAAACCCAGTGCGACAGGTAGCCGATGACCACGGTGGCAATCAGTACGCCAAGGGTCGCCAGCAGGCCGATGGGCCAGCGGTAGCTGCGCAGGTCTGCAAGGTTGACGTGCAGTGCGCCGGCGAACAGCAGGAACGCGAGCATCCAGTGCATCAGCAGGTCATTGAAATCGATCTGGCTCATCAGCCCTTCGACACGTTCTTCCAGGCCAGGGAAGCCAATCAGGCTCAGGCCCTGCAGCATCAGGGAAAACAGCAGTGCCGTGACCATCACGCCGATGGCGGGTGGCAGGCCGATGAAGCGGTAATTGACGTAGGTGAGGAGGGTGGTGAGGCAGATAAACGCGGCAACTAATTCAAGCATCCTGAGTCCTGTAGCAATGGCTTCCAAGGCGTACCCGAACGGCATCGGGCAGTGGTTTGATGACCTGGCGACGGCTTCGGGGCACAGGTTTGACCGGATTTGTTCTTTTCGTTCAATGGCACCCTGCGGGCAAGAAGCGTTGTATCGTTGCCTGCTCTGACTGCAAGGAGCGCCCCGCGTGTTGGCAACTTCCCTGGTTCTGATCGCCGCCCTGCTGCACGCGACCTGGAACACCCTGATCAAATTCAGCGGCGAACGCCTGCTGGTCATTGCCAGCATGGACAGCGTGGCACTGGCCTTCGCTGTGTTCGCCGTGGCGTTCGTCGATTTTCCCCCCGCCGAAATCTGGCCCTGGCTGCTGGCCTCGGCGCTGGCCGAGCAGCTGTACCGCTTTCTGCTGATCCAGGCCTATCGGGTGGGCGACCTGGGCCTGGTCTATCCTCTGATGCGCGGGCTGTCGCCGCTGGTGGTGCTGGGGCTGACCCTGGCCTTCGCCGGCGAGTCGCTGAGCCAGCAGCAGATCATCGGCATTTTGCTGATTCCTTGCGGCATGGCCTGTTTGTTGTGGCAGGGCGGCGGCGGGGATCGGTTGCCCTGGTCGATGTTGCCGGTAGTGGCGCTGATCGGCCTGTGCATCGGCTGTTACACCTGGTTCGATGGGCAAGCGGTGCGGCTATGGGGCAAGCCCTGGGACTACCTGGTGTGGCTGACCTTGCTCAGTGCCTGGCCATTTCCGCTGCTGGCCAGCGTGGCGCGGCGGGCACCGTTCGTGCTGTTCTGGCGCACGCAGTGGCGGCTGGGCGTGGCGGTGGGTGTGTGCGTGCTGCTCAGCTATGCGCTGGTGCTGTGGGCCATGCACCTGGGGTCGGTGGCCGAGGCGGCGGCGCTGCGGGAGCTGAGCGTGATCCTGGTGGTGCTGCTGGGCATGCGCTACCTCAAAGAACCTTTTGGCGGGCCAAGACTCCTAGCTTGCGGGCTGGTCCTGGCAGGCATGCTGGTGATGAAGCTCTAACCCACTTTCGAACAAGGAGTCATGAGCATGACCGTTGCCCTGTGGTGCATCCTGATCGCGCTGGTGCTGCCACCGCTCTGTGCGCTGATCGCCAAAGTCAGTAGCGGCCGCTTTGGCCTGAAAGACAACCATGATCCGCGTGCCTTCCTCGACACACTGTCGGGGCTGCCGCGCCGTGCCCATGCCGCGCAGCAGAACGGCTACGAAGCGTTCCCGGCATTCGCGGCGGCGGTGCTGGTGGCGGATGTCGTCGGCAATGCCGAACAGGTGACGCAGGATGTGCTGGGCGTGATGTATGTCACCAGTCGCCTGCTGTACATCATCTGCTACCTGGCGGACTGGGCGGCGTTGCGCTCGCTGGTGTGGTTTGCCGGCCTGGCGTTGATCGTTTCGTTCTTTGTGGTTTCCATCTGAGATTGTGTCGCCTTCATCGCCGGCAAGCCGGCTCCCACAGGTTCGGCACAGGTCTTGAGCCCTGAGATTTCCCTGTGGGAGCCGGCTTGCCGGCGATGAGGCCGGTACAGGTTCACGGAACCTTTGGCACCTCTGGCAATGGCTTGCCCTTGGGCCACAGCATCCAGATCTGCCCCTGCTGCTTCATGTTGCCAGCCAATTCCCCGGCCTGCGGGCCAGTCCCCCAGAACAGGTCTGCGCGCACCTCACCGGTGATCGCGCCGCCGGTATCCTGGGCCCCGACTGGGCGCACCACCGGCGTGCCATCCGGGCGCGTTGTGGACAACCACAGCAAGCTACCCAACGGAATCACCTTGCGATCGATGGCCACGCTGTAACCCGCGGTCAGCGGCACGTTCAGCGAGCCGCGTGGCCCTTCGTTGCTGTCCGGGCGCGTGCCGAAGAACACGTAGCTGGGGTTGCTGGCCAGCAGCTCCGGTACGCGCTGCGGGTTGGCCTGGGCCCAGGCATGGATGGCGCCCATGCTCACGTCTTCCTTCTTCAACTGACCCTGTTCGATCAGCCAGCGGCCAATCGGCCGGTAGGGGTGGCCGTTCTGGTCGGCGTAGCCCAGTCGCAGTTGGCGGCCATTGTCCAGCTGCACACGCCCCGAACCTTGGATCTGCAGGAACTGCAGGTCCATCGGGTCGGTCAGCCACGCCAGCACAGGCGCCTTGGCGCCGTCGCGGTAGATCACCTCGGCAGTGTCGTAAGGCTTGAGCATGCGGCCTTCGAGACGACCGCGCAGGCGCTTGCCCTTGAGTTCGGGATAGACGCTGGCCAGGTCGACCACGATCATGTCCTCTGGCACCCCGTACACCGGAACCTGCGCGGTTTCGGTGCGTTTCAGGCTGCCAGGGTAGACCGGCTCGTAGTAGCCAGTGATCAGGCCATTGGCGTTGTTTTCGGCAGAGCGAAGGCCGTAGACCTGCAGTTGCTGCTGCAGAAAGGTGCGTACCTGGGCGGGATCCTGTTGAACGGATTGCGCGGCTTCACAGGTGGGAGCCCACGCGGGGTCGCGCTTGAGTTTTTCACAGCCAACCCGCCAGGCAGCGAAACCTGCCAGCAGATCACTGTCGCTGACACTGGGCAGGTCGTTCCAGGTGGCCGGCGCATAGGTGGCGATGGCATGTGGCTCGGGCTTGGCGGTTTCGCCGCCGTTACAGCCGGCCAGCAGGGCCAGGGCCGGGAGTGTCCAGGCCAGGTGGCGCAGGGCAGATTTCATCGGAGGGTTCCTGTCAGGGGTGAACATGAAGATTCACCCCTGTGTTTTATGTGGCTATTGGTCTTTGTCCGGTGGGCGGCGATACTGGCCGCCCATTTGCGAAGGCCCAAGTGACCGTGATGTTCAAGCGATTGACCGTAGTACTGCTCGCCGCCCTTGCCATGACTGCCTGTGACCGGGTCGACCCGAACTCGCCACTGGGCAAGCGCAAGGCGATCTTCAAGGACATGCTCAAGACCAGCGAGGACTTGGGCGGTATGCTGCGCGGACGTTTGCCGTTCGACGGCGTGAAGTTCGCCGGCGGCGCGGCGACGCTGGATGCCTTGTCCCATGAGCCATGGCAGCATTTCCCCCAGGTCCGGGATGAAGGCGACAGCAGCGCACGGCCTGAAGTGTGGGAGCGGCAGGCGCGCTTTCATGACCTTGCACGGCAACTGGAAGATGTCACCGGCGAGTTGGTCGACGTGACGCGCAGCCAGCCGCTGGACGTGGCACAGCTCAAGGGACCGATGGACAAGGTCGAAGCCGCGTGCAAGGCCTGCCATACCGAGTTCCGCAATCATTGATCGCCTGTGAGGGCCTCATCGCCGGCAAGCCGGCTCCCACAGGGAAAACACAGCCCTTGAGCGCTGCGCAGTACCTGTGGGAGCTCACAGGGAAAACACCGCCCCTGAGCGCTGCGCAGTACCTGTGGGAGCCGGCTTGCCGGCGATAGGGCCCTCACGTCTTCAACGGTCGAGTTCGTCGACCGCTTCCTGCAGTTCCTTGCGCGATTCGGCCAGCTTGTCCTTGCGCTTGTTGATCTTTTCCGCGTCGCCTTTCTTCTCGGCCTTCTTCAGGTCTTTCTCGCGCTGCGCCACTTCGTGACGGGCATCGAGGACCTTTTGCTCACGCTCTTTGCGCAGGCTCGCGTCGGTGCAGTTGTCGACGCCACGCAGCGCCTCTTCGAGGCCCGCGACCTGGTCGCTGTTACCGTGGTCACGGGCAATCTTGAGCTGGTTCTCGATGGCGCTGCGTTTGGCGGCGCAGCCAGTCAGGCCGTCATCCGGTTGCGCAGCCTGGGCGACACCTGCGCTCAAACCGAGCGTTGCCAGCAGAACGAGAGTGGAAATACGTTTCATAAGGGCCTCCTTGACGGGGGGGCAGCAAAAAGTGGGACAAATGCTGCCTTGGTTTTGTTGATTTAGAAACCCTTGTTGGACTTTTCTAGAACAAACCAAGACGTTTCGTACCTGTTTTTTTGTGAAAACTCATTGCTCCACGCTTGGTCGAGGCAATTGGAATCCGTCTATATCGTAGTCACTCAATCGCTCGGCGATGCGCTGAACATCCGTTGTGGAAAAGAAGTTGGCCAGCTGCCGCGCCCGTGTTTCGCCTATTCCAGGCAGGGCTTGCCAATCAGCCGTCGAGCGCTTGGCCAGCGTCGGCCAATCCCCCTGCAGCGACAGTGCGCGCGGTGCGGGTACGCCGAGCGCGCGAAGCCACTGCTCGAAAGGTCGAGAGCGGCCCACAGCGAAGCTGTACAGCAAGCGGTTGGCCGTGGCTTCGCTGATGCCGGGTACTGTGATCAATTGATCGGCATCGAGTGCCAGCCAATCGCTGATGGCAGCCACCCGCCCACTTTCCACCAATCGTCGCCAGGTGCCGGGGCCTGCACCGGGCATGGCCAGGCCATGCTTGCTACCGAGCCAGGCAAGCCTGGCGATGAATTGCTCCTCGCAACCTGCGCTGGCCTGCCAGCAACTGTGGGCGTCGAAGCGGCCCGGCGCGGGCGGTGCGACGGGCTGGCGCTCGGTTGCGCGGTGCACGACCTGTTCAAAGCGTGGGATGGTCAGGCCGGCGAGGCTGATCGCCACCTGGTCCCCTGGGCGAACGTCGACGGCTTGCCAGCGGGCCAGCGAACCCAGGCTGACCTGGGAGATGCGTCGATCGTCCAGTTCGACCGGGTGAAGTTTCAGCAGCGGCGTGATCTTGCCGGTGCGTCCAACCCGAAAATGCACATCGCGGACCTCTGCCAGCGCCTGGGCAAACGGGTGCTTCCAGGCCGCGATCCAGTAAGGTGCATTGGCTTGCCAGCGCTCGGCAGGTGGGCGGCTGTCCTGGCGCAGGATCACGCCGTCGGTAGCGAAGGGCAGGGGTGAGCGATACCAGTACAGCCGCCAGTAGGCGGCCTGCTCGGGGGTGTCGATGGCTTTGCTGTAGTGCTGGCTGTCCGGGAAACCCAGCGCGCTCAGTTGTACCAGGCGTTCGGCCTGGCGGGTCGGGCCGTGCGGCCAGTCCCAGACGAAAAGGCCGATGCTGGCACCGCGTTCACGGCCCAGTTGCTTGCGCGCCAGCAAGCCGGCCACCGTGCCACGGGCGTTGACGCTGCCTGCCTGGGACTGCACGTGAGCCTCCAGGTGCAGGTACAGCTCGCCCTGCAGCGTCAGGTCCACTGGCCGGGAGAGTTGCCGAGGGATCGCCTCCAGGTAGGGGATGTGACGACTCCAGTCGTGCCCCTGAAGGCCGTCGCCGCGGCTGAGCAGTTGCACCAGTTGGCCTTGCCGGTAGCTCAACGAGACCGCAACGCCATCGACCTTCGGCTGGATCCACACGCCTGGCTTGCCCGCCATCCAGCGACCCACAGCCGCCTCATCAGGCAGTTTGTCGACGCCGGTATGGGGAACCGGATGGGCTATCGGACCACGTGCGCTGGCCAGTGAGTTCAATTCGCCGTCCAGTGCGAAACACCGCTGCAGCTGCAGCAGGCGCTGGCGACTCTGGTCGTACAGTTCGTCGGCCACCAGCGCCTTGCCGAGGCGGTGGTAGTGGTCGTCCCAGCGGCCCAGGGTGTCGCGCAAGGCGGCCACTTCGGCGGTTGCCCGCGCAGCGGACCATGCCGGGCATTCGCGGGCATGGGAAGGAAAAGCGGGCAGTATCAGCAGCGTGAAGAACAGCATCCATGGCATGGCCAGCATCCTTGCGTGGCGGAGTGAAGCGCCTCAGCCTAGGCAGGTGCCCTCGACCCTGCACGGCACAGTTGTCAGGTGATATGTCACAAAAAAGCCCCTGCCGATCGCTCGGCAGGGGCTTTCGTTTACCGCTGTAGGAAACTTACAGGCCGGCAGCGTCACGCAGCTGCTGGGCGCGGTCGGTGCGCTCCCAGGTGAAGGTGGTGAAGGTGTCGTCGCCGACAGTCTTCTGCTGCGGGGTGCGGCCGAAGTGACCGTAAGCAGCGGTTTCCTGATACATCGGGTGCAGCAGGTCGAGCATGGTGGTGATGGCGTACGGACGCAGGTCGAAGCACTCGCGCACCAGCTGGACGATCTTGTCGTCGGAAACCTTGCCGGTACCGAAGGTGTTGATCGAGATCGAAGTCGGCAGGGCCACGCCAATGGCGTAGGACACCTGGATCTCGCAACGCTCGGCCAGGCCGGCGGCAACGATGTTCTTGGCTACGTAGCGACCGGCGTAGGCGGCGGAACGGTCGACCTTGGACGGGTCCTTGCCGGAGAACGCGCCGCCACCGTGACGGGCCATGCCGCCGTAGGAGTCGACGATGATCTTGCGGCCGGTCAGGCCGCAGTCGCCCACCGGGCCACCGATGATGAAGTTGCCGGTCGGGTTGATGTGGTACTGGGTGTCCTTGTGCAGCAGTTCGGCAGGCAGGGTGTGCTTGACGATCAGCTCCATCACGGCTTCCTGCAGGTCTTTTTGCGAGACTTCAGGGTTGTGCTGGGTCGACAGGACGATGGCGTCGATGCCGACCACCTTGCCGTTTTCATAGCGGCAGGTGACCTGCGACTTGGCGTCCGGGCGCAGCCATGGCAGCAAGCCGGACTTGCGCGCTTCGGCCTGGCGCTCGACCAGGCGGTGCGAGAAGCAGATCGGCGCCGGCATCAGCACGTCGGTTTCGTTGCTGGCGTAGCCGAACATCAGGCCCTGGTCGCCCGCGCCCTGGTCTTCCGGCTTGGAGCGGTCGACGCCCTGGGCGATGTCCACCGACTGCTTGCCGATGATGTTCATCACGGCGCAGGTGGCGCCGTCGAAGCCGACGTCGGAGCTGTTGTAGCCGATGTCGATGATGACTTTACGCACCAGTTCTTCCAGGTCTACCCAGGCCGAGGTGGTGACTTCACCGGCGATGATGGCGACACCGGTCTTGACCAGGGTTTCGCAGGCCACGCGGGCATACTTGTCCTGGGCGATGATGGCATCCAGGACCGCGTCCGAAATCTGGTCGGCGATCTTGTCCGGATGCCCTTCGGACACGGACTCGGAGGTGAAAAGGGAGTATTCGCTCATCTCGAAGGGTTCCTAAAATTTACCGATGGTGTGTGTCGCCAGTCGTCCGCTGGAAATGGCGGACCTGTATCTGGAAACCGTTACGCAAGCCTACGTAGAGGCTGTCCCCGGGGGCTAACCCGGCCGCATTGGCCCAACGGGCCAGGTCGTCCTGTTCGAAGCCAAGCCAGAGGTCGCCGCAGGCGTCCCGCGCCCACCCCTGGTCATGGCTGCACAGTTCGGTGACCAGCAGGCTGCCGCCCGCTTTCACCCGTTTGGCCAGCAGGCGCAGGGCCTGGGCCGGGTCGCTGAAATGGTGCAAGACCATGTTCAGCACAACGCAGTCGGCTTCCACATCCGTTGCACCCAGTGCATCGGCCAACTGCAGGTTCACATTGTCCAGGCCTTCGCGCTCGCAGACCTGGCGCGCCAGCTCGAGCATGGTCGGGCTGTTGTCCATGGCCGTGACGCGGGCGAAGCGCCGGGCCAGGTCGGGCAGGAAGCCACCGTCGCCGGGGCCTACCTCCAGCGCACTGGCGCTTGGTGCGAAATTCAACTTGTCGAGCAGGGTCAGCAGGCTTTCGCGGTACTGCGGCAAGCCGGCGATCAAGTCTTGCTGGGCGCGGAATTTCTCTTCCACGCGCAGGAAGAAGTCCTGGCTGGTGGCCGCACGACGCTGCTGGATCTGCGCGATGCGGGCCTGGACATCCTGCGCCAGCGCCAGTTCGTCGACCTCTTCGAGCAGCGCCGTGTGCAGGCGACCGTGCGGCAGGGCACGACGATAGAAAATGGCATTGCCTTCGCGGCGCGTGGCCACCAGCTCGGCCTGGGCCAGCACCTTGAGGTGGTGGCTCATGCCCGACTGGCCGATGTCGAAGATCTGCGCCAGTTCCAGCACGCCGAACGAGTCGCTGGCCAGCACCCGCAGAACATTCAGGCGCAGCTCGTCGCCGCTGGCCTTGCACAGGGCTGCCAGGGTGTCGCTTTGCTGGGACGGGATCGATTGCGCGCGCTGATTCATGAGGCGGCAGTCTAGACAGGCGACGTTGCCCTCGCAAGGTCAATATCAAAAAGTTTTGATATTGGGTGATGGGCGGGCGGTTGGGCGCTTGGCATTCCCGGTTTTCACCCGATTTGGCGTCCAATCACAGGAAAAATCCCCAACTGCGACCATACGTCATTGCCCCCGGGCCCGCCTGTGGGCGAAAATGGCCGCCTTTTTTCGTAACACCACCTATTCAAGCCCAGGAGATAAGCGATGCCCAGCCGTCGTGAACGTGCCAACGCCATTCGTGCCCTCAGCATGGATGCCGTGCAAAAGGCTAACAGCGGCCACCCAGGTGCCCCTATGGGCATGGCGGATATCGCTGAAGTACTTTGGCGCGACTATCTGAAGCACAACCCGAGCAACCCGAGTTTCGCCGACCGTGACCGCTTCGTGCTGTCCAACGGCCACGGCTCGATGCTGATCTATTCGCTGCTGCACCTGACCGGCTACGACGTCACCATCGATGACATCAAAGGCTTCCGCCAGCTGCACAGCCGTACCCCGGGCCACCCGGAATACGGTTACACCCCGGGCGTCGAGACCACTACCGGCCCGCTGGGCCAAGGTCTGGCCAACGCCGTGGGCTTTGCCCTGGCTGAAAAAGTACTGGGTGCCCAGTTCAACCGTGAAGGCCACAACATCGTCGACCACAACACCTACGTGTTCCTCGGCGATGGCTGCATGATGGAAGGTATCTCCCACGAAGTCGCCTCGCTGGCCGGCACCCTGGGCCTGAACAAGCTGGTCGCCTTCTACGACGACAACGGCATTTCCATCGACGGTGAAGTGCACGGCTGGTTCACCGACAACACCCCGGCACGCTTCGAAGCGTACAACTGGCAGGTGATCCGCAACGTCGACGGCCATGACGCCGAAGAAATCAAGATGGCCATCGAGACGGCGCGCAAGAGCGACCGTCCGACCCTGATCTGCTGCAAGACCATCATCGGCTTCGGCTCGCCGAACAAGCAGGGCAAGGAAGACTGCCACGGCGCACCGCTGGGCAACGACGAAATCGCCCTGGCCCGCAAGGAACTGAACTGGAACCACGGTCCGTTCGAAATCCCTGCCGACATCTATGCCGAGTGGGACGCCAAGACTGCCGGTGCCGCGGCCGAGGCCGACTGGAACCAGCGCTTCGACGCCTACGCCAAGGCCTACCCGGAGCTGGCTGCCGAGTTCAAGCGCCGTGACAGCGGTGAGCTGCCGGCCGACTTCAGCGAGAAGGCCCAGGCCTATATCAATGAAGTGGCTGCCAAGGGCGAGACCATCGCCAGCCGCAAGGCCAGCCAGAATGCCCTGAACGCCTTCGGCCCGCTGCTGCCTGAGTTCCTCGGTGGTTCGGCGGACCTGGCAGGTTCCAACCTGACCCTGTGGAAAGGTTGCAAGGGTGTCGAAGCCAATGACGCCAGCGGCAACTACGTGTTCTACGGCGTGCGCGAATTCGGCATGACCGCGATCATGAACGGCGTCGCCCTGCACGGCGGCCTGGTGCCTTACGGCGCGACCTTCCTGATGTTCATGGAATACGCCCGTAACGCAGTGCGCATGTCCGCGCTGATGAAGCAGCGCGTGATCCACGTCTACACCCACGACTCCATCGGCCTGGGCGAAGACGGCCCGACCCACCAGCCGATCGAGCAGCTGACCAGCCTGCGCAGCACGCCGAACCTGGACACCTGGCGCCCAGCCGACGCGGTCGAATCGGCCGTGTCCTGGAAGCACGCCCTGGAGCGCAAGGATGGCCCGTCGGCGCTGATCTTCTCGCGCCAGAACCTGCAGCACCAAGCGCGCGACGCTCAGCAGATCGCCGACATCAGCCGCGGCGGCTACGTCCTCAAGGACTGCGCAGGCGAGCCTGAGCTGATCCTGATCGCCACCGGTTCCGAAGTGGGCCTGGCGGTTCAGGCACATGCCAAGCTGACCGAGCAGGGCCGCAATGTGCGCGTGGTTTCCATGCCGTGCACCAGCGTGTTCGACGCCCAGGACGCTGGCTACAAGCAGTC
Organism: Pseudomonas sp. NPDC089396; assembly: GCF_044749545.1. Lineage (NCBI taxonomy): Bacteria > Pseudomonadati > Pseudomonadota > Gammaproteobacteria > Pseudomonadales > Pseudomonadaceae > Pseudomonas > Pseudomonas sp. NPDC089396. The sequence continues at coordinate 252,567 of NZ_JBIVIC010000005.1, forward strand.
CGTGCTGCCGGTGGAAGTGGGCGCGCGTATTGCCATCGAAGCTGCCCACGCCGACTTCTGGTACAAGTACGTCGGCCTGGAAGGTCGTATCATCGGCATGACCACTTACGGTGAGTCGGCTCCGGCCGCTGCGCTGTTCGAGGAATTCGGCTTCACCCTGGAAAACATCCTGGGCACCGCCGAAGAGCTGCTGGAAGACTGATACCGACTGTGCGAGGCGAGGGCGTTGCCCTCGTTTCGCGACACAAGGCCGCTCCTACAAGGTATGGCGTACACCGTACCCTGTAGGAGCGGCCTTGCGTCGCGATGGGCCGCGAAGCGGCCCTAACAGCCATCATGCGTTAGCGAGCCACCGAATGCCCCACCCGCGTCCCTACAAAGTTGCACTCAACGGTTACGGCCGCATCGGCCGCTGTGTCCTGCGCGCACTGTTCGAGCGTGGGGCGAAGGCTGGTTTCGAGATCGTTGCGCTGAACGACCTGGCCGACCAGGCCAGCGTGGAATACCTGACGCGCTTCGACTCCACCCACGGGCGTTTCCCCGGCGAGGTCAGGGTCGACGGCGACTGTCTGCACATCAATGGCGACTGCGTGAAGGTCTTGCGCAGCGCCACCCCCGAGGGCGTCGACTGGGCAGCCCTGGATATCGACCTGGTGCTGGAATGCTCCGGCGCCTACCACACCCGCGCCGATGGCCAGCGTTTCCTCGATGCCGGCGCACCGCGGGTGCTGTTTTCCCAGCCCATGGCCAGCGAGGCCGATGTGGATGCCACGGTGGTCTACGGTATCAACCAGGATTGCCTGACGGGCGCTGAGCGACTGGTGTCCAACGCCTCCTGCACCACCAACTGCGGTGTGCCGCTGCTGCGGGTGCTGGACCAGGCCTTCGGCATCGAATACGTGCAGATCACCAACATCCACTCGGCCATGAACGACCAGCCGGTGATCGACGCCTACCACCATGAAGACCTGCGCCGCACGCGCTCGGCCTTCCAGTCGGTGATCCCGGTGTCCACCGGGCTGGCGCGTGGTATCGAGCGCCTGCTCCCGGAACTTGCCGGGCGAATCCAGGCCAAAGCGGTACGCGTGCCGACCGTCAACGTCTCGTGCCTGGACATCACCCTGCAGACCGCCCGCGACACCAGCGCGGCCGAAGTCAACCGGGTGCTGCGCGAGGCGGCGCTGGAAGGCCCGCTGAAAGGCCTGCTGGCCTACACCGAGCTGCCCCACGCCAGCTGTGATTTCAATCATGACCCGCATTCGGCGATCGTCGATGCCAGCCAGACCCGCGTCTCAGGCCCCCGCCTGGTGAACCTGCTGGCCTGGTTCGACAACGAATGGGGGTTCGCCAACCGTATGCTCGACGTTGCCGAACACTATCTGCACGTCGTTCACCCAACCCGCAGCAAACAGCCCTGAAGGACTGCATTCATGACCGTGTTGAAGATGACCGACCTCGACCTGCAAGGTAAGCGCGTACTGATCCGCGAAGACCTCAACGTGCCTGTGAAGGACGGTGTGGTAGCCAGCGACGCGCGTATCCTGGCAGCGCTGCCGACCATCAAGCTCGCCCTGGAAAAGGGCGCGGCGGTAATGGTCTGCTCGCACCTGGGTCGCCCGACCGAAGGCGAATTCTCGGCCGAGAACAGCCTCAAGCCGGTAGCCGATTACCTGAGCAAGGCCCTGGGCCGCGACGTGCCGCTGGTCGCCGACTACCTGGACGGTGTCGAGATCAAGGCCGGTGACCTGGTGCTGTTCGAGAACGTGCGCTTCAACAAAGGCGAAAAGAAGAACGCCGACGAGCTGGCGCAGAAGTACGCCGCCCTGTGCGATGTGTTCGTCATGGACGCTTTCGGTACCGCCCACCGCGCCGAAGGCTCCACCCATGGTGTTGCCAAGTTCGCCAAGATCGCCGCTGCCGGCCCGCTGCTGGCTGCCGAACTGGATGCCCTGGGCAAGGCCCTGAAGGCCCCGGCCAAGCCGATGGCGGCCATCGTTGCCGGTTCCAAGGTGTCCACCAAACTGGACGTGCTGAACAGCCTCAGCACCGTCTGCGACCAGCTGATCGTCGGTGGCGGCATCGCCAACACCTTCCTCGCCGCTGCCGGCCACCCGGTGGGCAAGTCGCTGTACGAGCCTGACCTGGTCGACACCGCCAAGGCCATCGCCGCCAAGGTCAGCGTACCGCTGCCGGTCGACGTGGTGGTCGCCAAGGAATTCGCCGAAAGCGCCGAAGCTACCGTCAAGGCCATCGCTGACGTTGCGGCTGACGACATGATCCTGGACATCGGCCCACAAACCGCCGCCAACTTCGCCGAGCTGCTGAAGTCGTCGAAGACCATCCTGTGGAACGGCCCGGTCGGTGTGTTCGAGTTCGACCAGTTCGGCAACGGCACCCAGGTGCTGGCCAAGGCCATCGCCGACAGCGCCGCGTTCTCCATCGCCGGTGGTGGCGACACCCTGGCAGCCATCGATAAATATGGCGTCAGCAAAGATATCTCCTACATTTCTACCGGTGGCGGTGCATTCCTCGAGTTCGTCGAAGGCAAGGTACTGCCGGCCGTGGCGATCCTGGAAGAGCGGGCAAAAGCCTGACAATGGCGGCGCCTGGCAAAGGGAGCGACCTGATGGTCAAGCGATTGCCTGTGATGATCGTGGCAGGTTTGCTGGGCGCCTGCTCCAGCAGCCCGTCCCCGGACGGCGATTCGGCGCAAGCGCCCAAGGGCGGTTGCTACCAGTCCGAGTGGCAAGCCGAGACCGTGCCGGTGATCAGCAAGCGCGTGGGCCCGGAAGGCCTGGAAAAGTATGACGAAGACCACCAGCGCATGGCGCCGGGCTGCCCTTGATCGGGTGGCAGGCAACCTGAAGGCTGTTTTGTGGTCTTGAACAAGGGGCCGCTGTGCGGCCCAATCGCCGGCAAGCCGGCTCCCACAGATGGGGCTGCACTGCCTGTGTGGGAGCCGGCTTGCCGGCGATTGGGTCGCGCAGCGACCCCTAGCGGAGTAACGTGATGAAAGCGCTCTTGGCCGTGACGGCCCTGGCGACACTGGCAGGATGCTCGCTGCTGCAGCCGGCGCAACCCGCCCCGGCAGACAACTGGACCCGCTGGGTCTGCGACACCCAGACCGAAGTGCTTTGGCGCTTCGCAGATGCGCAACAGGATTCGGTCGACGTCCGCCTCGGTGGCGGTGACCAGGTCTACCGGCTCAAGTCCGAGCCGAGTGCGTCGGGTGCGATGTACAGCGATGGCGTGCTGGCCTTCCACACCAAGGGCGAAGAAGGCCTGGTGTACTGGGTGGCAACCAACGATCTGATAGGGCGGGGCTGCAAGGCACCGTGACTGGCCGGGCCGCATAGGCGGCCCACACTACTTGAACAGCAACCGCCCCTGCGGCAGGCTTGCACGAAACAAACGACGCTTGTCGGGAGAGAGATACACAATGGCACTCATTAGCATGCGCCAGATGCTGGACCACGCCGCCGAGTTCGGTTACGGCGTTCCGGCTTTCAACGTCAACAACCTCGAGCAGATGCGCGCCATCATGGAAGCGGCCGACAAGACCGACTCTCCGGTAATCGTCCAGGCTTCGGCCGGCGCTCGCAAATACGCCGGTGCTCCGTTCCTGCGCCACCTGATCCTGGCAGCGATCGAAGAATTCCCGCACATCCCGGTGTGCATGCACCAGGACCACGGCACCAGCCCTGACGTCTGCCAGCGCTCGATCCAGCTGGGCTTCAGCTCGGTCATGATGGACGGCTCGCTGGGCGAAGACGGCAAGACGCCGACCGACTACGAGTACAACGTCCGTGTCACCCAGCAGACCGTTGCCATGGCGCACGCTTGCGGTGTTTCGGTAGAAGGCGAGCTGGGCTGCCTGGGTTCGCTGGAAACCGGCATGGCCGGTGAAGAAGACGGTATCGGCGCCGAAGGCGTGCTGGACCACAGCCAGATGCTGACTGACCCGGAAGAGGCCGCCGACTTCGTCAAGAAGACCCAGGTCGACGCCCTGGCCATCGCCATCGGCACCAGCCACGGTGCCTACAAGTTCACCAAGCCGCCTACCGGTGACGTGCTGGCGATCGATCGCATCAAGGAAATCCACAAGCGCATCCCTAACACCCACCTGGTGATGCACGGTTCTTCCTCGGTACCGCAAGAGTGGCTGGCGATCATCAACCAGTACGGCGGCGACATCAAAGAGACCTACGGCGTGCCGGTCGAAGAGATCGTCGAAGGCATCAAGCACGGCGTGCGCAAGGTCAACATCGACACCGACCTGCGCCTGGCCTCGACCGGTGCCATGCGTCGCCTGATGGCGCAGAACCCGAGCGAGTTCGACCCGCGCAAGTTCTTCGGTGAAACCGTCAAAGCCATGCGTGACGTGTGCATCGCCCGTTACGAAGCCTTCGGCACCGCCGGTAATGCCTCCAAGATCAAACCGATCTCCCTGGAAGGCATGTTCCAGCGTTACCTGAAGGGTGAGCTGGCCGCCAAGGTCAACTGATCCTTTGGTGCTGACGAAAAACCCGCAGAAATGCGGGTTTTTTTATGCCTGAATAAACGGCAAGTGACCGTTAGTCGACTACCCTTGGATTTATTCACTGATAGCGTTCTGATTGCATTGTTTGTTGTAACCTCATGTCTAGAGTATTAATCGGATCCAATCGTTCGTTGACGTCGGTCAGACAAGAGAAGCAGCATGGATGGCGCTTACCCTCAACCACTGGAGAGCAACTCCGTACTTCTGGTGGTAGACGATTACCCGGAAAATCTCATCAGCATGCGAGCGCTCCTGGCCCGCAAGGATTGGCTGGTGCTGACGGCAAGCTCAGGGATGGAAGCCCTGAGTGCCTTGCTCGAACACGATGTCGACCTGGTGCTGCTGGACGTGCAGATGCCGGAAATGGACGGCTTCGAAGTCGCCCGGCTGATGCGTGGCAGCCAGCGTACCCGGCTCACCCCGATCATTTTCCTTACCGCCAACGAACAGTCCGATGCCGCCGTGCTCAAGGGCTATGCCAGTGGCGCGGTGGATTACCTGTTCAAGCCGTTCGACCCGCAGATTCTCAAGCCCAAGGTACAGGCGCAGCTGGACCAGCAGCGCAACCGCCGCATGCTGCAGCGCCTGACCCGCGAACTGGAGGCTGCCCGGGCGTTCAATGCATCGATCCTGGAGAATGCCGCCGAGGGCATTCTGGTGGTCGATGCCTCGGGCAGCATCAGCTTCGCCAACCCGGCGATTTCGCATTTGCTGCAGGCGCCGGTGGAGCAGCTTCAGGGCGCGCACCTGCTGGACCTGGTGCAATTGCCCAATGCCACCCTGTGGCACGACTGCGACTTCCATCAAGCCTACCTGGCACGGAGCATTTTCCGCGTTCACGATGCCCATTTGCGCACGGTGGGCGGACACCTGGTGCCGGTGGCGCTGTCCTGTGCACCGCTGCCTGCCGATCAGCAGGCGATGGTGGTGACAGTGCTCGACATGTCGGTGGTGCGCAACCTGCACCAGCAGCTCGAACACCAGGCAGTCACCGATCCCCTCACCGGGCTGTTGAACCGCCGTGGCTTCTACCAGGCTGTCGAAGGCGTGCTGCTGCGCAATGACCGCCCTGACAAGGCCCGGGCCTTGATGTACATGGACCTGGATGGCTTCAAGCGGATCAACGATTCGTTGGGGCACGAGGCCGGCGATCGGGTACTGCGCTGGGTCGCCGAGCAGTTCAAGGACTGCCTGGGCAGCGAGGCGCTGTTGGCGCGCATGGGCGGTGATGAGTTCACCGCGCTGTTCGATAGCCTGCCTTATCCCGAGCAGGCCGGGCGGTATGCCGAACAGCTGCTGGAACGCGTCTCCATCCAGCAGCAGTTGGAGGGCTTGGACGTGAGCCTGGGGGTGAGTATCGGTATCGCCACCTACCCGGACTGCGGAGCCACTGTCGAAGGCCTGCTGCGGTCGGCCGATGCCGCCATGTATGCGGCCAAACAGGCAGGGCGCCAGCAGTACCGCTTCTACGACCAGGAGCTCAATGGCCGGGCGCGTTCGCGGCTGATGCTCGAAAACAGTGTTCGCGCCGCTGTCGAGGCGCACGACTTCAGCCTGGTGTATCAGCCCCAGGTCAGTTTCACCGATGGCCATTTGCGCGGCTTCGAGGCCTTGCTCCGCTGGCAGCATCCCAGCGTCGGCGACGTGCCGCCGGGCCTGTTCATTCCATTGCTGGAAGAAGCCCGGCTGATCAACCGTCTGGCCAGCTGGATCTATCGCCAGGGCGCGGCCCAGCGCCTGGCCTGGGACGAGCGCTTCGGCCCGGACCTGGTACTGGGCATCAGCCTGAGCCGGGCGCAGTTCGCCATGCCCAGCCTGGCCGATGAGCTGCAGCGGGTGATCCAGGAATACCGGCTGAACCCGGCGCAGTTGGAGGTGGAAATCGCCGAGACCTCGCTGATGTCCAACCTCGACACGGCGATCAAGCAGATACAGCGCGTGCGCGAACTGGGTGTGCGGGTCGCGCTGGACGACTTTGGTTCTGGCGACTGCTCGCTGCGCATGGTGCGTGATTTGCCGATAGATACCTTGAAACTCGACAGGCACCTGGTGGCACGCCTGCCGGGTTCGACCCAGGACGCGGCGCTGGTGCGCAGCGTCATCGGCCTGTGTGCGGATTACCGCATCACGCTCATCGCCGAGGGTGTGGAAACGCCGGCCCAGGCGGCCTGGCTGAAAGCCAATGGCTGTGCCTACGTGCAAGGTTTCCTGGTCGCTCACCCGATGACGGCGGCCGATGCCAGCGGCTTCCCGTCAATTTTTTCCTGGCCACGGCCCTGATTGGCTAGAATCGCCTTTCGTTACGCCGAAAGCCGTGCCATGACCGTATTACGCTACTTGCAAGCCTACCCGCCGCACCTGCAGCAGCAGGTGCAGCAAATGATCGACAGCGACCGCCTGGGCGAGTACCTGCAGCGTCGCTACCCAGGCCGCCATGACGTGCAAAGCGACAAGGCGCTGTACACCTATGCCCAGGAGCTGCGCCAGCAGTACCTGCGTACCGCGCCAAGCCTGGACAAGGTGCTGTTCGACAACCGCCTGGACCTCACCCACCGCGCATTGGGCCTCAATACGGCGGTGTCGAGGGTGCAGGGCGGCAACCTCAAGGCCAAGAAGGAAATCCGTATCGCCTCGCTGTTCAAGGAGGCGGCGCCGGCGTTTCTGCGCATGATCGTGGTGCATGAGTTGGCGCACCTGCGCGAGCGCGACCATAGCAAGGCGTTCTACCAGCTGTGCCAGCACATGGAACCGGACTACCACCAACTGGAATTCGACCTGCGCGTCTACCTGACCTACCGGGAACTGCCAGGCAACCTGTAAGGACCACGCAGCATGGAAGTGAGCAAGACCAAGAGCAGCTTCTATCGTCGCCTGTACGTGGCCTGGCTCATCGACAGCCAGACCGCCACCAGCGTACCGGCCTTGATGGAGGCCACCGGCATGCCGCGGCGCACGGCGCAGGACACCATCGCCGCGCTGGCCGACCTGGATATCGTCTGCGAGTTCGAGCAGCAGGAAGGCGCACGCAATCATGCCGGGCATTACCGCATCCATGACTGGGGGGCGATCGACAAGCAGTGGATCATCCAGCACCTGCGGCAGATGCGAGAGGTGCTTGGTTACCCGTGAGCCGCGGGGCGCAAGCTCAGACCTTGCGCATGCCGATGTGGGGGATGTCGTCTTCCAGGAATTGCTCGCCCACCACTTCGAAGCCATGCTGGCCATAGAAACCTTGCAGGTGCGCCTGCGCCGACAGGTACACCGGCATCCCCGGCCAGCAGTGCGCAGCCGCCTCCAGGCCCTTGAGCAGCAACGGGTGACCCAGCTTCAGCCCGCGCGCCTGCGGTGCAGTCACCACACGGCCAATGACCACATCGCCACCCTGTGATTGCGGATCGAGCACACGCAGATAGGCCATCAGCTTGTCATCCTGCCAGCCCATGAGGTGCAGGGTGTCGCCCGCCAGGTCTTGGCCATCGACGTCCTGGTAGGCGCAGCGCTGCTCGACCACGAACACTTCGGTGCGCAATTGCAGGATGGCGTAGAGCTGATCTTTGGTCAGATCAGAGTGGTGCTTGCAGATCCAGTCGATGGACATGGCGGGTGACTCCTGAAAAAGATCGTCGATCATCGCAAATCTGCCGGTCGGCGACGAGTGCCGGCGATAGGGCCCGTACAGGCACAACCTACTCAGGCCGCCGATCCCTCTTTGATCAGGTGCGCCGCCAACGTTCTCAGGGGCCCCAGCTGCCGGCAGATCAAGGCCAGCTGCGTCTGCACCAGGCGTTGATGCTCATCCACTTCATCCGGCATCTGCTCAAGGGCATTGGCCAAGGCTTCCTCGGCATCGCTGTGTATCGCCACCGGCAACCGTGCCGCCAGGCCATTGGCGATTTCGTCCAGGCTGTTGGCCAGGCTTTGCCCGGCCCCCTCGATCAAGTGTTCCTGGACCTCGGCCGGCAAGGCACTGTCACGGTGCGCGCCCAGCCCGGAGAGGTAGCTGAGCAACGTATGCGACAGCACCAGGAAGCGAAAGCCCACATCGGCCTCCTTACGGAAATGCCCCGGCTCCATGAGCATGTTGGCCAGCGTGGTGGACAGCGCGGCGTCCGCGTTGTGGGCGTTGCGCCGGGCCAGGCGGTAGGCGAGGTCGTCGCGCTTGCCGTGGGCGTACTGCTGCATGATCTGGCGCAGGTACACGCTGGCGCAGGTCAGGGTGTTGGCCAGTGCCTTGTTCAGGCGTCGGCCCTGCCAGTCGGGGAGGAACAGGAACACCGCAAGAATGGCGATCAGGCTCCCCACCAGGGTATCGAACAGCCGCGGCAGGAACAGGCCATAGCCATCGCCGATCTGGTTGAAGCAGAACAGCACCATCAGCGTGATCGCCGCCGTGGCCAGGGTGTAACGGGTTGTGCGGTTGACGAAGAACACCACCCCCGCGACCACGGCGAACAACGACTGGATAAGCGGGTTGGGGAACAGGTCGAACAGTGCCCAGCCGACGGTCAGGCCGATCGCCGTGCCGAACACCCGCTGCACCAGCTTGCGCCGGGTGGCGCCATAGTTGGGCTGGCAGACGAACAGCGTGGTGAGGATGATCCAGTAGCCTTGGGTCGGGTGAATCAGATGCACCATGCCATAGCCGATCGACAGTGCCAGCGGCAGGCGCAAGGCGTGGCGGAACAGCAGAGATGTCGGTGTAAGCTGGGTGCGCAGGCGGCTCCAGACGTCCTTGAGGTTGTGCGGCGAGCGGTCGAGCAGGCTGCTGTCGCTGGCATCGGCCAGGCTGTCCGGGTTGCTGGCGGCGCCCAGCAGGCGGTCGAGGGTGGCCAGGTTGGCAGCCAGGGCGCGCAGCGAGCGCAGCAGGCCGCGCCAGGCGGGGTTGTTCTGGTTGCGCAGGTGTTCCAGGGAGGCGTTGAGGTCTTCCAGGGTGTCGGCAAACCGACTGTCCAGCACGAACGGCTGGCGCAGGCGGATCGAGCGCGCCAGGTCCTGGCAGGCCGAGCCTTGATGGCGCAGCAGGCGCTGGCAGCGGAACATCACGTCGCTGTGGAAGAACGCTTCCGCCAGGGCATTGTAGGGGTAGTGCGAGGCACTGACGCGCTCATGGATGTCCTGGGCCAGGAAGTACAGTTTCAGGTAACGGCTGACCTTGGAGTTGGGCTGGCTGTTGCCGACCCGGTGCAGGATGATTTCCTTGGCCGCGTTGAGTGCGGCGACCACCTTCCCGTTCTGCTGGGCCAGCTCCAGGCGCCGGGCTTCCAGGTCATGGTTGCGGATGGGTTCGAAGAGGTTGGCCTTGAGTTTGAGGTAGCGGCCCAGTTCGAAGAACAGCTTGGCCAGGCTCTGTTGCACCGGCTGGTTGGAGAACAGCGCCTGCCAGAGCACCGACAACAGGCCATACCACGCGGCGCCTGCCACCAGCAGCATCGGTTCGTGCCAGAAGTCGGTCACCTGGCCGCCGCGCTGGTCGACACCGATCATGGTGTACACCGCCGTGATCAGCGTTGCCGAGGCGATCGCCCCATAACGCTCGCCCAAGGCGCCGAGCATGGTCAGGCCGAACGCCGCCAGGGCCAGCGCGATGGCGAAGACCCAGGGGTAGGGGAACAGCAGCTCGACGGCCAGCGCGGCAATGGCAAAGCACACCAGCGTCACGGCCAGGGCGCTGAGACGGCCCTGCCAACTGTCGTCGGTCTCGGCCAGGGCGCTGGCGATGATGCCCAGGAACAGCGGAATCAGCAGGCCCATCTCGTTCTGGTACCAGCACAAGGCCAGGCTGCCGGTGAGGGCAATCGTGACCCGGATGCTGTAGCTGAACTTGTCTTGGCCCCACAGGCGACGCAGTGACTGACGGAACGAGCTCGATGACATGATGGCCTTGGGCAGTGATCGAATGAATGCATTGCCGCACGGACCAGCAAGAAGCGTTCCGTGCTGAATGGATTCTACTCTACACGAACTGCGCCGCAGCGTTGGCCGATGCCCAGGCCCACTGGAAATTGAAGCCGCCCAGGTGGCCGGTCACGTCCAGTACTTCGCCGATGAAGTACAGCCCAGGGGTCTTCAGCGATTCCATGGTTTTGGAGGACACTTCGCGGGTATCGACGCCGCCCAGGGTCACTTCGGCGGTGCGATAGCCCTCGGTGCCGGCCGGCACCACCTGCCAGGCCGCCAGCTTGTCGGCGATCTGCGCCAGTTCCGCCGGGGTGTACTGCTTCATCGGCTTGGACTCGAACCACTGCTCGGCCAAAAGGTTGGCCAGCTTGCGGGTGAACACCTCGCCCAATACGGTCTTGAGCTCGGCATTGGCGCGCTCGCTCTGTTGCTGTTGCAGCCAGGTCAGCGCATCACGGTCAGGCAGCAGGTTGATTTCGACGGTGTCGCCAGCCTCCCAGAACGACGAGATCTGCAGGATCGCCGGGCCGCTCAGGCCCCGGTGGGTGAACAGCAGGTTTTCGCGGAAGCTGGTGCCGTTGCAGCTGGCCGTGCAATCGAGCGAAGTGCCCGACAGCTCGGTGCACAGTGCCTTGAGTTGGGGCTCGGTGATGGTGAACGGCACCAGGCCGGCGCGGGTCGGCAGCAGGGTATGGCCGAACTGGCGCGCCACCTGGTAACCGAAACCGGTCGCGCCCAGGGTCGGGATCGACAGGCCGCCGGTGGCGATCACCAGCGACTGGCAGGCGAACTGGCCGGCGCTGGTCTGCAGCAGGTAGCCGTTTTCGGTCTTTTCGACGTGCTGGATGCTGGTTTCCATGCGCAGGTCGGCACCGGCGTCGTCGCATTCGGCCAACAGCATGTTGAGGATGTCACTGGCCTTGTTGTCGCAGAACAGCTGGCCGAGCTTCTTCTCGTGGTAAGGCACGCCGTGCTTGGCCACCAGTTCGATGAAGTCCCACTGGGTGTAGCGGGCCAGGGCCGATTTGCAGAAGTGTGCGTTCTGCGACAGGAAGTTGGCCGGCTCGGTGTACATGTTGGTGAAGTTGCAGCGACCGCCGCCAGACATGAGGATCTTCTTGCCTGGCTTGTTGGCGTGGTCGAGCAGCAGCACCCGGCGGCCACGGCGGGCGCTGAGCTGGGCGCACATCAGGCCGGCGGCGCCGGCGCCGAGGATGATCACGTCGGTGGTGTGCACGGGGTAACCTCTTTCAAGTAACAGGGGCCGCGCTGCGGCCCAATCGCCGGCAAGCCGGCTCCCACAAGGTCTGCACGATGCCCGAAGGCTGTGGAGATCCTGTGGGAGCCGGCTTGCCGGCGATGGGCTGCAAAGCAGCCCCCAAAAGACTTCAGATAATGCGCACTTTCAGGGCGCGGCCCTTGATCTTGCCGCTGTTGAGCCGCTGCATGGCCTGCTTGGCCAGCGCCCGCTCCACGGCAACAAAGGCCTGGAAGTCGAAGATGGCGATCTTGCCCACCTGCTTGCCCGGAATACCGGCATCACCGGTCAGCGCACCCAGAATGTCACCCGGGCGCAGCTTGTCCTTGCGCCCAGCGGCAATGCACAGCGTGGTCATCACTGGCAGCAGCGGCTCGCCACCCTTGTTCTTCAGGCCGTCCAGCTGATCCCAGCGCAGCGGGCTCTTCTGCAGCGCTTCGATGGCCTGGGCGCGATGGCCTTCGGCCGGTGCCACCAGGCTGACAGCGATGCCTTTCTCGCCCGCACGACCGGTACGGCCGACGCGGTGCACGTGGATTTCCGCATCGCGCGCCAGTTCGACGTTGATGACCATGTCCAGGCCATCGATGTCCAGGCCGCGGGCGGCCACGTCAGTGGCCACCAGCACCGAGCTGCTGCGGTTGGCGAACATGGTCAGCACCTGGTCGCGGTCACGTTGCTCCAGGTCGCCATGCAGGGACTGGGCGACGATGCCCTTGGCCGTCAGGTGGGCAACCACGTCCTCGCACTGCTGCTTGGTGAAGCAGAACGCTACGCACGACTGCGGGCGGTAGTGGCCGAGCACACGGGTGACGGCCTCCAGGCGCTGCTGCGGGTCGATCTCGATGAAGCGCTGCTCGATCTGGTTGTCCGTGTGCAGGCTTTCGACCTTGACCTGCTGCGGCTTGCGCATGAAGTCGGCGGCCAGCTGCTCGATACCGGCCGGGTAGGTAGCCGAGAACAGCAGGGTCTGGCGGCGCGACGGGGTCTTGCCGATGATGCTGGCGATGGCGTCGAAGAAGCCCATGTCGAGCATGCGGTCGGCTTCGTCCAGCACCAGGGTGTTGAGCCCGTCGAGCACCAGGGTGCCCTTGTCCAGGTGCTGCTGGATGCGGCCCGGGGTGCCGACGATGATGTGCGCACCGTGCTCCAGCGAGGCGATCTGCGGGCCCAGCGAAACACCGCCGCAGAGGGTCAGGATCTTGATGTTGTCCTCGGCGCGGGCCAGGCGGCGCAGCTCCTTGGCCACCTGGTCAGCGAGCTCGCGGGTCGGGCACAGCACCAGGGCCTGGCAACCGAAGTAGCGCGGGTTGATCGGGTTGAGCAGGCCGATGCCGAAGGCGGCGGTCTTGCCGCTGCCGGTCTTGGCCTGGGCGATCAGGTCCTGGCCTCTGAGGATGACCGGCAGGCTCTGGGCCTGGATCGGCGTCATCGAGGCATAGCCGAGGGCGTCCAGGTTGGCCAGCATGGCGGCGGACAGCGGCAAGGTAGCAAAGGCGGTGGAATCGGTGGTCACGAGGCGGGCCTGCGGTGCGAAGCGAAAAATGCCGCACAGTCTACCAGCCCCGTGGCCATTCGCCCTACGATTCCACGTGCTGTTCCGGACGACGGGCACGCCTTCCGTCCGTCGGCGCCAGTTGCAGGAAGATCGCGGCGGCCAGCATGGCCATGATGCCGATGGTCACGAAGGTCAGCTGGAAGGCTTCCAGTGTGGTTTCCACGCCTTCAGCACTGCCGGCTGCGGTGAAACCGCCCAGCAAGGCGCCAGCGCAGGCCACGCCCAGGCTCAGCGAGAGCTGCGCGACCACCGACAGCAAGCTGTTGCCGCTGCTGGCGGCGGCATCGTCGAGGTCGATGAGGGTCACCGTGTTCATGGCCGTGAATTGCATCGAGTTGACCGCGCCGAGCAGGCCCAGCTGGACCAGCAGCAGGACATACGGCGTCTGCTCGTCGACCAGCCCGAGGCTGGCCAGCAGCAAGCCCAGCAACAGGGTGTTGCCGGTGAGCACGATGCGGTAGCCAAGGCGTTCGATCAGCGGCCTGGCGACGGACTTGGCGAGCATCGCCGCCGCCGCCAGCGGGATCATGCTCATGCCGGCCTGAGCCGGTGAGTAGCCCAGCGCCACCTGCAGCAGCAACGGCACCAGGAAGGGCAGTGCACCACTGCCCAGGCGCGCGAACAGGTTGCCGAGAATGCCGATGGCGAAGGTGCGCACGCGGAACAGGCTGGGCGAGAACAGCGGCTCCGGGTCGCGCCCGGCGCGTAGCCAGTAGGCGGCCAGGCAGGCCATGCCGGCGAACAGCAAGAGCATCACCCGCAAGTGCGGCAGGTGCAGTTCGCCCAGGCCTTCCATGGCGATGGTGATCAGCACCATCGCCGCCCCGAACAGGATGAAGCCCGGGCCGTCGAAGGTGGTGCGCTCGGCGCCGCGCAGGTCGGGGATGAACTTCCACACCGCATAGCAACCCACGGCGCCCACCGGCAGGTTGAGCAGGAAGATCCAGTGCCAGCTGAGGATTTCCACCAGCCAGCCGCCCAGGGTCGGGCCGAGCAGCGGGCCGAGCAGGCCGGGGATGGTGATGAAGCTCATGATCCGCACCAGCTCGGTACGGGGGTAGGCGCGCAGCACCACCAGGCGCCCGACCGGCAGCATCAGTGCGCCGCCCAGGCCTTGCACCACGCGGGCAAAGATCAGGAAACCGAGGCTGTTGGCCATGGCGCACAGCAGCGAGCCGAAGCTGAACAACAGGATGGCGCTGAAGAAGATGCGCTTGGTGCCAAAGCGGTCGGCGATCCAGCCCGAGGCGGGAATCAGCAGGGCCACGGTGAGCATGTAGGCGATGATCACGCCCTGCATGCGCAGCGGGTCTTCTTCCAGGGAGCGGGCCATGGCCGGGAGGGCGGTGTTGAGGATGGTGCCGTCCAGGGACTGCATGAAGAATGCGATCGCCACTACCCAGGGGATCCAGCGGGCGGTGGTGGGGTCCAGCGGGGTGCGTTCTGGCATGGCTTCCTCTTCCGTCTGTCCGGGCCTCATCGCCGGCAAGCCGGCTCCCACAAGTTCCGCTTCGCCGCGGACACTGTGGGAGCCGGCTTGCCGGCGATGAGGCCCGAATGGCCAATCACAAAGTCAGGGTCAGCCCTTTGACCAGCGCCCCCGGCAAATGACTCGACCCGGTGCTGCGCTGCCCATAGGTACTGGTCGACAAGATCATCTCGCGCTCGCGCGTCAGGTCTTCCAGCTGGTCGCCCAGCAGGCTGTACAAGCTGTCATCGAAGCGCATGGTGCTGACCGGCCCCTGAATCTCCCCGTTCTCCACCCAGAAGGTGGCAAAGCGGGTAAGCCCGGTCATACGCGCCGCTGGCAGGTCCGAATAGTTCAAGTACCACAGGTTGCTGATGTACAGCCCGGTGCCAAGCCGTTCGAGAATCTGCTCGCTGGCAAGCTCCCCTGGGGCCAGGCTCAGCGCGCAGGGTGACTCGTAGCTGTCGGCGCCATTGGCCAGCAGCTCGAACTCCACCGCACTGCGGGCGCTGACCAACCTGTCCACGGCTTGCCCCTGGCGGATCAAGGCCACATCCAGGCGCGGTGAACCCTCATCGGAAAACGCCGGGCTCAACGAACCGCTGACCTGCTCGCTGAAACTGACCTGCGGGCTCAGCTGCGCATCGCCGCTGTACAGGCGCTGCAAGGCGCTGTTGCCGGTGGCCAGGGCCTGGGCGGAAAACCCACCCCAGCACAGCATGCCGGCGATTTCGTCCATGGCGGCTGGTGCCAGGTAAGCGCGGTAGCGCCCAGGCTTGAGGGTGATCGCCGGGCGGCCGAGGAAGCCCAGTTGTTCACGGGCCAGACGCAGGCGCGCGATGAAATCGTCGTCGCTCCACACCTGGCCGGCATAGTTGGCCTTCACGGCCTGGCCATTGTCGTGGAACAGGCTCCAGTCGAAGTTGAAGCTGTTGGCCTGATGCCAGCCAAAGGCGCCAAAGGAGCTGGCGAAGCCCCGGCTGATCGGGCCGGCGGCATAGATCCCGACCAGGTCCAGGTCGCCGGCCTCGCGGTCGAGCAGCGCCAGGACGTCGCTTAGCTCTGGCAGCGCTTGCGCTTGCAGGCTGTGGCTGTGCCAGGCGTTTTCGTCCAGGCGCAGGTAGGGGTCCTTGGCCAGCAACGGCAGGGTCTGGCGCAGTTGCGCCAAGGCATCGTTCAGGCGCTGACGGTCCAGTTGCGCATCGTCGCTCAAGGTCACCTGATGTTCTGCCTGGCGCCCGTCGCGGATCAGCCGCAGGTGTGCGCTGGCCTGGCTGACTGCGCCGGCCTGGCGCACCTTGGCGTGGTTGAAACGCACGAACTGCGACTGTTCGGCGCTGTAGCCGAGGGTGAACTGTTCGCCGGGTTGCAGGGCATCACGCAGGGCGCTGACCAGGCCTTCGAAGCGTTGCTGTGGTGTGGCACTCATCAGGCGTCTCCCCCGAATACGTCGATCTGGCGGAACACGCAGGCCGGCGAGGCGTGGCCGACCCGTACCACCTGGTTGGGTTCGCCCTTGCCGCAGTTGGGTGTGCCCAGTACCTGGAAGGTGCTGCGGTCGCCGACCGCCGCCAGGTTGCCCCAGAACTGCGCGGAGATGCCGCGGTAGTTGGGGTTCTTGACGATGCCCTTGAGCTCGCCGTTTTCGATCAGCTGGCCCCATTCGCAGCCGAACTGGAACTTGTTGCGCGCATCGTCGATGGACCAGGAGCGGTTGGTGCGCATCAGGATGCCGTGCTCGATGCCTTCGATCAGTTGCTGCAGCGACTGATCGCCCGGCTCGATGTTGAGGTTGGCCATGCGGTCGATCGGCGCGCGGTTCCAGCCACAAGCGCGGCTGTTGGCCACGCCGTCGAGGCCGGAGCGGAACTGCGACAGCGCGCCGCCCAGCGGGCGCAGCAACAGGCCATCGCGGATCAGGAACTGCTTGCTGGCCTGGCTGCCGTCGTCGTCATGGCTGTAGCTGGCCAGTTCTTCGCCAATGGTTGGGTCGAAGGTGACGTTGAGCAGTTTCGAGCCGTACTGCAGATGGCCGAAATCGCTGGTTTTGACGAAGCTGGTGCCGGCGTAGTTGCGCTCGTCGCCGAGAATGCGGTCCATCTCCAGCGGGTGGCCGATGGACTCGTGGATCTGCAGCATCATCTGGTCGGGCATCAGCAGCAGGTCGCGCGGGCCGCTCGGGGTGTTGGGTGCCTGCAGCAGTTGCAGGGCTTCGTCGGCAACGCGGCTGGCGGCACCGAGCAGGCCGCAGCGCTCGACGATCTCGAAGCCACCCTGCTGGCCGAAGTTGTCCCGGCCCAGGCTGCGGCTCTGGCTGTCCTGGCCGTCGCTGGCGGTCACGCCCAGGCCCGGGAACAGGAAGCGCTGGGCATGGCGCAGTTCGGCGCCGGCGGAGTTCAGGTAGGTCTGCTCGACCAGGCTCATGCTCAGGCTGGCCTGCCAATCCACCAGGCGGCTGTCCTTGGGCACGCTGGCCGATTCGGCGGCGAGCAGGCCCAGGCAGTCGGCGAGGCTCGGCAGCGGCTGGTCGAAGTTGGGCGAGACATGGTCATGACGCGCGCTGGGCACCGGTTGCTCGCGCAGGTCGAGCAGGCTCTGCCGGGCGATTTGCCGGGCCAGTGATTCGGCCTGTTCCAAGGCGCGCTGCAGGCCCTGCTGGGACAGGTCGGCGGTGGCGGCATAGGCCTCCACGCCATTGACCCGCACAGTCAGCATGGCGCCTTCGTCCTGGCTGAAGCAAGGCGGCTCGGCGACGTTGCGCCGTACCGAAAGCGACTGGTGCGACTGTTTTACATGGCGCAGGGAAAACAACTCGGCCGTGCTGCGCAGCGCGGCAAAGCGCTGGCGCAGCAGGGCGCTGCAATCGAACATGTGGAAGCCTCCGTCTACACGGTGGCTCCCCCTAGAACCACCCCTCTTGCATGGCGAGGCAAGTGTCGTCGCGTGCCTCGAGCAATGCCAGCTCATTATGGCAGCCAGGTACTTCCCAGGTCAGGAAATAACGGGCGGCCTGCAATTTGCCCAGGTAGAAGTCGCGGTCCGCGGCATTGCCCTTGAGCAGGCCGAGTTCGGCGTGGATCGCCTGTTCCAGCCAACGCCAGCCGACGACGCAGTGGCCGAAGGCCTTGAGGTACAGGGCGGAGTTGGCCAGGGTGCCGGCGATTCTGCCTTGCGCCAGGTCGCCAAGCAGGGCCAGGGTTACGCCTTGCAGGCGATTGACCAGTTGCTCCAGGGGCTGGCGCAGGGGGTCGAGGTTCGGATGGTGGCTGGCGCGCTCGCCGGTGCCGGCGATCAGCCGGATAAGTTGCTTGAGGCCGGCACCGTTGTTCTGCGCCAGCTTGCGACCGAGCAGGTCAAGCGACTGGATGCCTTCGGTGCCCTCGTGGATCGGGTTCAGGCGGTTGTCGCGGTAGTACTGCTCGACTGGGTATTCGCGGGTGTAGCCGTGACCGCCGAGGATCTGGATGGCCAGTTCGTTGGCCTTGAGGCAGAACGTCGAGGGCCAGGACTTGACGATCGGGGTCAGCAGGTCGAGCAGCTCCTTCGCCTGTTTGCGTGCGCTTTCGTCGGCGGCTGTGTGGGTATCGTCGAACAGGCGCGCAGCATACAGGCCTAGGTCGAACGCACCTTCGACGTAGGCCTTTTGCGCCAGCAGCATGCGCTTCACGTCGGTGTGGTTGATGATCGGCACGGCCGGGCTGAAGGGGTCCTTGCTGTCCGGCAGGCGGCCCTGGGGGCGTTGCCGGGCATATTCCAGCGAATACAGGTAGCCGGCGTAACCGAGCATCACCGCGCCCATGCCGACGCCGATGCGTGCCTCGTTCATCATCTGGAACATGCAGGCCAGGCCCTGGTGCGGCTGGCCCACCAGATAGCCGACGCACTGGCCGTTGTCGCCGAAGTTCAGCGCGGTGGAGGTGGTGCCGCGCCAGCCCATCTTGTGGAACAGGCCGGCCAGCAGCACATCGTTGCGCGGGCCACGGCTGCCGTCCTGGTTGACCAGGTACTTGGGCACGATGAACAGCGAAATGCCTTTTACCCCGGCGGGGGCATCCGGCAGCTTGGCCAGGACCATGTGCACGATGTTTTCCGACAGTTCGTGGTCGCCGCCGGAAATGAAGATCTTGTTGCCCTTGAGCCGGTAGCTGCCGTCGCCGGCGGGTTCGGCGCGGGTGCGGATATCGGCCAGCGACGAGCCTGCGTGGGGTTCGGTCAGGGCCATGGTGCCGTAGTAGCGGCCTTCGATCATCGGCTGCAGGAACAGGCGTTTCTGTTCGTCGCTGCCGAAACTCTCGATCAGGTTGGCTGCGCCCATGGTCAGGAACGGGTAGGCCGTGGTGCCGGCGTTGGCGGCCTGGAAGTGGGCGAAGCAGGCTTGCGAGACCAGGCTGGGCAGCTGCATGCCGCCGACTTCGAAGTCGCGGTTGGCGTTGAGGAAACCGGCTTCGAGGAAGGCGTCGACAGCGGGTTTGACCTCGGGGATCAGCTCGGCGCGGCCGTCGACGTAGCGCGGCTCGTTTTCGTCGGCCTTGCGGTTGTGCGGGGCGAAGTACTTCTCGGCGAGGGTGCGGGCGGTGGTCAGCGCGGCGTCGAAGGTTTCGCGGCTGTGCTCGGCGAAGCGCGGACGCTCGGTCAGGGCTTCGGCGTCGAGGACTTCGTAGAGTTCAAAGGCGAGGTTGCGGGGGCTGAGCAGAGTCTCGGGCATGGGGGCGGTCCTTTGCGGGGTTGGACCGAGTCTAGGGTTTGAACGGGGAGGGAAGAAGGTTAATTGGTGTGGGTGATATGGGTTTAGAAGGTGGGGTGGCGGGGAGGGAGTTGGCGAAAGCGTAAGTTGTTGCGATTTGTGTGTAAATTGTAGGAATTTCCCGCTTTATTGTAGTCCATTTCCCAAACATACTCTTAGCCCTTCCAAGCCATTGCGATGTTCTGGGTGGCGCTCTAGTCTCGGGCGGTCGTTGCGCATCAGCGACCGGCTTTGACAGGCCGTCCAGAAAATTCTCATGGTTTTCGCCTTTATGGCGGCTGTGTGTGGGGCACTTCGTGTGCGCCGGGTTTTTTGGATTTTTCTACCGGTCTGTCAACCCATACACAGCCGCCACCCTTTTGTTTGACAGCAGATGGTGGCGGCCCTCATCGAGAAAAATACCAATGCTTAAGATCGTCCCCGATCCACCTCACAACTTCCATTCCCTCGAAGACACCATCATCCAGGCCACGGAGTACGCCCAGTGCGCACACACCGTGGTGCATCAGGCCTTGCTGCTGCAGCCCAAATCTCCGGCATCGATCCTGATGATGGCCTCCATGCATGAACTCGAAACGCTGCGGGTGTTGCTAGAGACGGCGTTGATCCAGGCGCAGATGCCGGCCGAGCCGCGGGTACTGCACTAGGCCGCGAGTCATGTGTTGCCTGGTCTGGCCCTATCGCCGGCAAGCCGGCTCCCACAGGTACGGCGCAGCATTCGAAGTCTGTGCCGCCCCCCCCTGTGGGAGCCGGCTTGCCGGCGATAGGGCCAGACCGGCCAATAGAGAACTTTCAGGGAGATCCAACAATGAGCACAGGCGACACAAAAACCTGCACAACGGTGGGCAAGACCCAGTTCTTCCAAGGCGAAGGCATGACCCAGCCATTGTTTTGCATAGCCCCCGGCATCCCTTGCCAAGCTGCTCGTGAACAGGCTTCTGAGCTGATGGGCTATGTGCGGGACATGACCCTGACTGGGCTGATGGAAGGCGACCAGAAATTGATCTGGGCTTCCCACTACCTGAGTGGCTTGGCCAAGGCCCTGCTGGATGATGCCGAGCTGGGGATGAAGCACTGAGTCTTCGCGACGCTTTTTGAGCGACTACATGAAGTATCGGGGTCGCCTTGCGGCCCTTTTTGATCCAGGTCTGCCCGTGCCTGAGATTTCAAAGATGAAAAAGGAAATTTCCTACTTCCAAATAGGAAATTTCGATGGTGCGTTAGTGAGCCGTTTTGGTTAGACATTGTTCTTTTACTATGGAGTAGCGCTATGGAAAGGCTGTCTCGCTGGAGCGGTATTTGGAAGGAGGAGTTGGATAGAGTTGAAGATCCATTCTTTGCCACTTCTTATGTTTTCGACAACCTTCAAGGAAGGTGCGACCTTTCCGGGTTGAGAGAGCTCCTGAAAGACTGCGGTTTTTTTCAAGCTGAAAAACTCACGCGAGATCAAATAATGATGGTGCTACGGCCTGTAGAGAGGGGTGAGTGGCTTCTGTTAAAAGATAAGCCTTTTCGGCCAATTGACCCTGAGCGTTACAGTGGATCAAGGTTTTGCAAGTCTAAGGTGGAGCTGCAACAGTTCGCTGCGTCAAGCGTATGCGGTGAAGGGGCTGGCAAATGGAAGATTGTCAATATTGAACTCAACAAGGTGGCATCTGGAGCGGCTTTTCTTGCTAACTTCTTGACCTCTCGCGGAGATGAAGGTCGAGTATTTCTGTCCTCCGGGAAAGACTTTGCAAACACAACAAGAACCGTCACTCAGCGATGGGTTCCTTTATCGGAAGGCGAGCGAGAGTTTTCGCGATCTTCCGCAGTTCATCAATACGGAACGGAACGAAAGACTCAGCAGCATTATGTGGAGGCTGACGATCACTGGGACATTTCCGGTGCGTCCTGGCATTGGCGTCCTGTGCTGGCCAATGAGGTCTACGAATTTAAGAAAGGATAATTTCATAAATGCCGGTATTTAACACAAGGCGTTCCACGCTGTTGTTCTGGAGTGCTATGGATGCTTTCTATATTTGCTTTGTGTTGTTTGGCAGCCTGCGCCGAGGTGCGATACCGCTTTGGACCGACCTGAATGACGCGCTCACCAACATGAGGAATTGGGGAGGTGGTCTGGAGGTGATGATATGGCTCGGCCTTGCCATACAGCTTTCTGTGGTTGTTAGCTGTGTGCTGTTTTACAGGGGTGGCAGGTCAGCTATCTACTTTGCAGCCGTGCAAATTCCATTTCGAGCGTTATTTATTGTTCCGTCCGTATCCATTTTGTTGATGGTGCCGACTTTGGTTGCTGGCCTGAGTAACTGGATGTGGGCATGCCTGTTAGTGGCTTCAGAGTTCGCCAAGGCATTGAGCTTGTGGTGGTTGCGTCGTGGTGGGATGACGCACTGACTGCTCGCCACGACCTTTGTGGTGGTCATGAGATCGATCTCATAGGCGCTGCAACTCCCAAGACAGGCTCCCGCAGCCAACACAAAAAAAGGAGAGCCTAAGCTCTCCTTTTTCTTCAACCATTAGCCATCAGCCAATAGTCATCAGGCTGGCGTTCCCCCCCGCCGCAGCGGTATTCACGCTCACCGCCCGCTCGATCACCAACCGCTCCAATGCAATCTGATGATCGCCACTGGACAGCCCGTGTACACCCACGATCGCCCCGGCACGCTTGGCCACCTGCTGGCATACGCCGCGCAGCTGGTCCGAGTCGCCATGGTGGATCACGGCGTCGAACGCCACTTCATCCTTGTTCCAGTCCGCCACCAGCTTGACCTTGGCCTGCAGCTCCTTCGGCAGGCGAGCGCGCAGGGCTTTGCCCGGCTCTGCATCGGCCCACACCGCCGAGCTGCCGACGGCCAGCACGGCTGCGAACTGCGCCAGCAGGTCAGCCTCGTTGTCGGCCAGGCACAGCACGTGTTCGCGCGGCAGGATGGTGTAGCTGTTGCGCTCACCGGTAGGGCCTGGCAGCAGACGGGCGATGCCGCTCTGCGACTGGCCGGCGAACTGGCTGCACAGCGCGGCCAGGTCAGCTTGCTGGTTGCTCTCGGCCCAGGCCTTGAGGCTGTGCAGCGGCTTGACCAGCTGCTCGTGCAGGGTGCGGTCTGGCTTGCCTTCGCCATCCTGATGCTGGAAGTGGCGGCCAATCGCGTCGGCCGGGCGGGTCGACAGCAGGCGGTACAGGTACAGCGGGCCACCGGCTTTCGGGCCGGTGCCGGACAGGCCTTCACCACCGAACGGCTGCACGCCCACCACCGCACCGACGATGTTGCGGTTGACGTACATGTTGCCGGCGTTGGCGGTTTCCACGACCTTGGCGATGGTCTCGTCGATGCGGGTGTGCACGCCGAGGGTCAGGCCATAGCCGGAATTGTTGATCTGCTCGATCAACTGGTCGAGGTTGCGGCGGTTGTAGCGCACCACGTGCAGCACCGGGCCGAAGATCTCGCGCTTGAGCTCGTCGAAGCTTTCCAGCTCGATCAGGGTCGGCATGACGAAGGTGCCGCGCTTGACCTCGGCCGCATCAGCGATGGCCACCTGGTAGACCGAGCGACCTTTCTCACGCATGCCCTGAATGTGCTTCTCGATGCCAGCCTTGGCCTCGGCGTCGATCACCGGGCCGATGTCCACAGCCAGGCGGTCCGGGTTGCCCAGGCGGCTTTCGGCCATGGCCCCCTTGAGCATTTCGATCACGCGGTCGGCGGAGTCTTCCTGCAGGCACAGCACGCGCAGGGCCGAGCAACGCTGGCCGGCACTGTCGAAGGCCGAAGACACCACGTCGATCACCACCTGCTCGGTCAGCGCCGAGGAGTCGACGATCATCGCGTTCTGGCCGCCGGTTTCGGCGATCAGCGGGATCGGGCGGCCCTGGTTGTCCAGACGGCCGGCGACATTGCGCTGCAGCAGGCGAGCCACTTCGGTGGAGCCGGTGAACATCACGCCTTTGACGCGCTCGTCACCGACCAGGCCGGCACCGACGGTTTCGCCGCGGCCTGGCAGCAGTTGCAGGACGCCTTCCGGGATGCCCGCTTCGAGCAGCAGGCGCACGGCCTGGGCGGCGATCAGCGGGGTCTGCTCGGCCGGCTTGGCCAGTACCGGGTTACCGGCGGCCAGTGCTGCGGCCACCTGGCCGCTGAAGATCGCCAGCGGGAAGTTCCACGGGCTGATGCACACCACGGGGCCCAGCGGGCGGTGGGCATCGTTGCTGAAGTCGTTGCGTGCCTGCACCGCGTAGTAGCGCAGGAAGTCTACGGCCTCGCGCACTTCGGCGATGGCGTTGGCGAAGGTCTTGCCCGCCTCGCGGATGAGCAGGCCCATCAGCGGCTGGATCTCGGCTTCCATCAGGTCGGCGGTGCGCTCCAGAATCGCGGCGCGCTCGGCGGGCGGGGTGGCCTGCCAGATCGGGGCCGCGTTCAGCGCGCACTGGATGGCGTTGTCGACGTCGGCGACCGTGGCTTCCTGGACGTGACCCACCACGTCGCGAAGGTCGGCTGGGTTCAGCACCGGCGCGGCAGCGGCTTCGCTGGCGGCGCAGGCCAGCAGCGGGGTGGCTTTCCAGTCGTTGTGAGCGGTGGCCAGCATGGCGCAGGACAGCGACGCCAGGCGGTGCTCGTTGGCCATGTCGATGCCGGCCGAGTTGGCCCGCTCGCTGCCGTAGAGGTCACGCGGCAGCGCAATGCGTGGGTGCGGCAGGCCGATGCTGCCTTCCTGGGTGCCCATGCGCTCGATGCTGGCGACCGGGTCGGCGACCAGTTCCTGAATGGAGATCGAGTGGTCGGCGATGCGGTTGACGAACGAGGTGTTGGCGCCGTTTTCCAGCAGGCGACGGACCAGGTAGGCCAGCAGGGTTTCGTGGGTGCCGACCGGCGCGTACACGCGGCACGGGCGGTTCAGCTTGCCTTCGGAGACCTTGCCCACGACTTGCTCGTACAGCGGTTCGCCCATGCCGTGCAGGCACTGGAACTCGTACTGGCCGGGGTAATAGTTCTGGCCGGCGATGTGGTAGATGGCCGACAGGGTGTGGGCGTTGTGCGTGGCGAACTGCGGGTAGATGGCTTCCGGGACCGCCAGCAGTTTGCGGGCACAGGCGACGTAGGAAACGTCGGTGTACACCTTGCGGGTATACACCGGGTAGCCTTCCAGGCCTTCGACTTGGGCGCGCTTGATCTCGCTGTCCCAGTAGGCGCCCTTCACCAGGCGGATCATCAGGCGGTGGCGGCTGCGCTTGGCCAGGTCGATGACGTAGTCGATCACATACGGGCAGCGCTTCTGGTAGGCCTGGATGACGAAGCCGATACCGTTCCAGCCGGCCAGCGACGGCTCGAAGCACAGGCGCTCGAGCAGGTCGAGGGACAGCTCCAGGCGGTCGGCTTCCTCGGCGTCGATGTTCAGGCCGATGTCGTACTGCTTGGCCAGCAGGGTCAGCGACAGCAGGCGCGGGTACAGCTCTTCCATCACGCGCTCGTACTGGGCGCGGCTGTAGCGCGGGTGCAGGGCCGACAGCTTGATGGAGATGCCCGGGCCTTCATAGATGCCACGGCCGTGGGAGGCCTTGCCGATCGAGTGGATCGCCTGCTCGTAGGAGGCCAGGTACTTCTGCGCATCGTGCTCAGTCAGCGCGGCTTCACCGAGCATATCGTAGGAATAACGGAAGCCCTTGGATTCGAAGCGGCTGGCGTTGGCCAGGGCTTCGGCGATGGTTTCGCCGGTGACGAACTGCTCGCCCATCAGGCGCATGGCCATGTCGACGCCCTTGCGGATCATCGGCTCGCCGCTCTTGCCGATGATGCGGGTGAGCGAGGAGGTGAGGCCGGATTCGTTGTGGGTGGAGACCAGCTTGCCGGTCAGCAGCAGGCCCCAGGTGGCGGCGTTGACGAACAGCGATGGGCTGTTGCCCAGGTGCGGCTGCCAGTTGCCGGTGCTGATCTTGTCGCGGATCAGGGCATCACGGGTGCCTTTGTCGGGGATGCGCAGCAGGGCTTCGGCCAGGCACATCAGGGCGACGCCTTCCTGGGACGACAGCGAGAATTCCTGCAGCAGGCCCTGAACGATACCGGCACGGCCACCGGCGCTCTTCTGGTTACGCAGTTTTTCTGCGAGGCCTGCGGCCATCTTGTTGGTGGCTTCTGCCAGCGGTGCGCTCAGGCGTGCCTGCTCCAGCAGCATAGGCACCACTTCCTGCTCGGGGCGGCGGTAGGCGGCGGTGATGGCCGAACGCAGCACCGACTGCGGCAGGATGCTTTCGGCAAACTCCAGGAAGCACTGGTGGCTGTGGTCTGGCTGCACTTCACCAGCATCGTCGGCGACGCTGTTGGCTTGACCGTTGAGTTCGGTCAGGGTGGCACCACCCTCGAGCTTCTCCAGGTAGTTGAAGATCGCTTGCTTGATCAACCAGTGCGGCGTGCGGTCGATGGACTGCGCAGCGGCCTTGAGTCGCTCACGGGTCGGGTCGTCAAGTTTGACCCCCAGGGTGGTCGTCGCCATTTCTTATCCTCGTTATTGCCACGGGCGTGGCCTAAGCTAGTGTCAAGAGTATCTGTAGGACAATTCGGGTGCAACCAGGTGCAACCCGTTTTTCGTCTACAAAAGGTGCAACTCGTCTGGCGAAATTCCTCACTGGATAAATGCGTGTTTATTCGATGCGTTTTCTTATGAAAACTGCAGTTTTTGCTCCAAAAGGGAGCAAAAAAGGCATGAGTTCTGAAAAAGCACGGCCGGGTGCAACTTGCAAATGAAAAATGGTTGCACCTGCTTTGCGTTGTTGCATAGGATTCGCCGCCTGGGTGCAACCGTCTTGCTACGGGTGCGCATGAGATAAAAACAAACGCCAGGGCACACGCATGGGCAATCCACTAACGATCACTTTCGTGATCTACATCGCGGCAATGGTGCTGATCGGCTTCGCCGCCTATCGCTCCACCAACAACCTTTCCGACTACATCCTCGGCGGGCGCAGCCTAGGTAGCGTGGTCACCGCGCTTTCCGCCGGTGCTTCCGACATGAGTGGCTGGCTGTTGATGGGCCTGCCGGGCGCTATCTACTTCTCCGGTTTGTCCGAAGCCTGGATCGCCATCGGCCTGACCGTCGGTGCCTACCTCAACTGGCTGTTCGTCGCCGGCCGCCTGCGCGTGCAGACCGAGCACAACGGTGATGCGCTAACCCTGCCGGACTACTTCTCCAGCCGCTTCGAAGACGCCAGCGGCCTGCTGCGGATCATCTCGGCCATCGTCATCCTGGTGTTCTTCACCATTTATTGCGCTTCCGGCATCGTTGCCGGTGCCCGTCTGTTCGAGAGCACCTTCGGCATGTCTTACGAAACCGCGCTGTGGGCAGGCGCTGCGGCGACCATCGCCTACACCTTCATCGGTGGTTTCCTGGCGGTCAGCTGGACCGACACCGTGCAAGCCTCGTTGATGATCTTCGCGCTGATCCTCACGCCGATCATCGTGCTGATCTCCACTGGTGGTATCGACACCACCTTCCTCGCCATCGAAGCGCAGAACCCTGCCAACTTCGACATGTTCAAGGGTGCGACCTTCATCGGCATCATCTCGTTGATGGGTTGGGGCCTGGGCTACTTCGGCCAGCCACACATTCTGGCGCGCTTCATGGCCGCGGATTCCGTCAAGTCGATCGCCAAGGCCCGTCGCATCTCCATGACCTGGATGATCCTGTGCCTGGCCGGTACCTGTGCCGTGGGCTTCTTCGGTATCGCCTACTTCTCGGCGCACCCCGAGTTGGCGGGCCCGGTCACCGAGAACCACGAGCGTGTGTTCATCGAGCTGGCAAAAATCCTGTTCAACCCGTGGGTTGCCGGTGTGCTGCTGTCGGCCATCCTGGCGGCGGTAATGAGCACCTTGAGCTGCCAGTTGCTGGTGTGTTCCAGTGCCTTGACCGAAGACTTCTACAAGGCATTCCTGCGCAAGAATGCTTCCCAGGGTGAGCTGGTCTGGGTCGGTCGTCTGATGGTGCTGGCCGTGGCCCTGATCGCCATCGCCATGGCCGCAAACCCGGAAAACCGCGTGCTGGGCCTGGTGGCCTACGCCTGGGCTGGCTTCGGTGCCGCCTTCGGTCCGGTGGTGCTGATTTCGGTGCTGTGGAAGGGCATGACCCGTAACGGCGCACTGGCCGGTATCGTGGTCGGTGCACTGACCGTGATCCTGTGGAAGCAGTTCGATACCTGGGGCCTGTATGAAATCATCCCGGGCTTCCTGTTCGCCAGTATCGCCATCGTGCTGGTGAGCAAGCTGGGCAGCCCGTCCAAGGGTATGGTTCAGCGTTTTGAAACGGCTGATGCGGCGTATCACGCCGACAAGTAACACTGGGCGAATGGGCTGGCCCCATCGCCGACAAGCCGGCTCCCACAGGTACCCCACAGCACTCAAGGCATGTGAAATCCCTGTGGGAGCCGGCATGCCGGCGACGGCGGCGCTGCCGATCGACAGTCAGGCCTGACTCCGTGCGCAAGGCAAGGTAAACTTGTCGCCCCCGCAGGAGTTTCCATGAACTATCGTCACGCCTTCCACGCCGGCAACCACGCCGACGTCCTCAAGCACATCGTGCTGACCCGCCTCATCGCCCTGATGTCGCGCAAGGAGCAGCCGTTCGCCTACATCGATACCCACGCAGGCCTTGGTCTGTACGACCTGCAAGGTGATCAGGCGACCCGTACCGGTGAATACCTGGAAGGTGTCGCGCGCCTGTGGAACCGTGATGACCTGCCAGCGATGGCTGCCGATTATCTGCGCATCATCAAGCGCCTCAATGCCGATGGAGAGCTGCGCTACTACCCGGGCTCGCCTGAGCTGGCTCGCCGCCTGATGCGTCAGCAAGATCGCGCGTTGCTGAACGAAAAGCACCCGGAAGACGGGCCGCTGCTCAAGGAAAACATGAAGAAGGACCCACGCGTAGTGGTCCATCTGGGCGAGGGCTGGCACGTGCCGAGGGCGCTGCTGCCGGTGCCGGAGAAGCGCGCGATCATGCTCATCGACCCGCCGTTCGAGCAGGCCGATGAACTCAAGCGTTGCACCACATCGATGAAAGAGGCGATCGGCCGCATGCGCCAGACTGTCGCGGCCATCTGGTACCCGATCAAGGACCAGCGCTCGCTGACCCGCTTCTATCAGGACCTGACCAGCACGGGTGCGCCCAAGCTGTTGCGGGTCGAACTCTATGTGCATCACCAGGACAGCCCGCAGGGCCTCAATGGCTCGGGCCTGGCCATCGCCAACCCGCCATGGGGGCTGGAGGAGGAGCTCAAGGAGCTGCTGCCCTGGCTGGCCAAGGAGCTGGCGCAGACTGCGGGCAGCTACCGCATGGACTGGCTGATCGCCGAATAATCATTGGTTGCCTGTACCGGCCTCATCGCCGGCAAGCCGGCTCCCACAGGTAGGGTGCTGCTCTGAGGGGTAGCGCCGTACCTGTGGGAGCCGGCTTGCCGGCGATAGGGTCAGTTGGAATTCTTTGCGTTATAATCTCGCCCTTTAGCCGCCACCCGCCTACGAGGCCGCTGGCGCATCTCTACCGAATGAAGAGGCTAAACCCTTGGCATTGACGATTCTTGGCCTGTCCGGCGCCCTTAGCCATGACCCTTCCGCGGCCCTGTACATCGACGGCAAACTGATTGCCGCCGCCGAAGAAGAGCGCTTCGTGCGTGACAAGCATGCGAAGAACCGCATGCCCTACGAGTCGGCGAAGTTCTGCCTGGAGCAGGCAGGTATCAAACCGTCCGATGTCGACGTGGTCGCCATCCCGTTCGCGCCCATCAGCCTGTTCGGCAAAGCCCGCTGGCACTATGCCAAGCGTTACTGGTACGCCCCGGACCGCGCGCTCGACGCCATCCTGATGGGCAACCGCCGCTACAAGCGCTACCGCAAGAAGATCGTCTGGTGCCTGGAGCAACTCGGTTTCGACCCGAAAAAGGTCAAGATCGAGCCGGTCGAGCACCACCTGGCCCACGCATCCAGTGCTTACCACTGCTCGGGCTTCAAGGAAAAAACCGCGATCCTCGGCATCGACGGCAAGGGCGAGTACGCCACGACCTTCTTCGGCTACGGCGAAAACGGCAAGATCCACAAGATCAAAGAGTTCTTCGACCCGGACTCGCTGGGCGGCCTGTATGGCGCGATCACCGAGTTCCTCGGCTTCGAAATGCTCGACGGCGAGTTCAAGGTCATGGGCATGGCGCCTTACGGCGATGCCAGCAAATATGACTTCTCGCGTCTGGCCAGCTTCGAGAACGGCGAACTGGTGATCAACACCGAATACGCCAACGTGATTGGCCTGCGCCGCTATAAAGAAAAGGGCAAGGGCTTCTACTTCTCGCCGAAGCTGATCGAATGGCTGGGCCCCAAGCGCGAAGGCGATATCGCCGACGAGCCGTACATCCACTATGCGGCGAGCATGCAGGCGCTGTTCGAGAAGCTCGCCCTGCAGATGATCGACCACTACCTGGGCGATACCCTGCGTGAAACCGGCAAGCTGGCCTTCGCTGGCGGCTGCGCGCTGAACGTCAAGCTCAACCAGAAGATCATCGCCCGTTCCGACGTCAAGGAACTGTTCGTCCAGCCGGCCTCCGGCGACGCCGGTACCGCGGTCGGTGCTGCGGCCTACGTGTCTCACGCCCGTGGCGTACCGGTCGAGAAGATGGAACACGTCTACCTCGGCCCGTCGTACTCCAACGAGGACGTGATCGCGGCCTGCGCCCGTCACCCGAACCAGCCCAAGTGGCGCAAGCTCGACAACATGCCGCAGCAGATCGCCAAGATCATGGTCGACGGCAATCCGGTGGCCTGGTTCCAGGGCCGCATGGAGTTCGGCCCGCGTGCGCTGGGCGGTCGTTCGATCATCGGCTGCCCGAGCGTCGAGGGCGTGGCTGACCGCATCAACCACCAGATCAAGTTCCGCGAGCGCTGGAGACCCTTCTGCCCGTCGATGCTCGACACCGTCGCCCCGCAGATGATCAAGGTCGATCACCCGGCGCCGTTCATGACCTTCACCTTCGAAGTGGCTGAAGAGTGGAAGACCCGTGTGCCCGAAGTGGTCCACGAAGACGGCACCTCGCGGGCCCAGGTGCTCAAGCGCGAGTACAACCCGCGCTACTACGACATGATGAAGGCGCTGGAAGACCTGACCGGCAACGGCGTGTCGCTGAACACCTCGCTCAACCGTCGTGGCGAGCCGATGATCTGCTCGCCGACCGATGCCTTGAACATGTTCTTCGGCTCGGACCTGCAGTACCTGATCATGGAAGACATCCTGGTCGTGAAGGACGGCGCCGCCGCGTATGACCAGCCGCTCTGAACAGCGTGTCCTGCAGTTCTGCCATGGCTATGACGGGCCGTTCCTCGACTGTGCCCGTCAGTACGCCAGCCTGTTTCAGGGTAGTGGCTACAAGGTCACCACGGTCTTTCTCACCGGCGCCAGCGACCCGCAGGTCGCGGCCGGCTGCGCGTCGGACGAGGTGCTGTTCCTGGAGTTCAGCTCCAAGGCTGTGCGCGGCCTGAAACTGGGTGCCATCCGCGCGATGCGTCGGATCGCGGCCGAGCGCCATTTCAGTTTCTGCATCGCTCACCGGTTCAAGCCGATCTATGTGGCCTTGCTGGGCACCAACCTGCCGGTCATTGGTGTGCACCATGCCTTTGGTGACTACCAGCGCAAGGGGCGGCGGCTGTTCGCCAGCCTGTTCAGCAAACGATTGAGCCTGCTCGGCGTGTCCGATGCGGTGCGTGACGACATGCGCCGTTGCTTGCCGCAGTGGCCCGCCGAACGTATCCAGACCCTGTACAACCGCATCGACATCGAGGCGCTGCAAGCAGCGTTGGTGCCTCGTGCCGAAGCGCGTCAGGCCCTGGGGCTGGACGCACAGGCCTGGGTCGTCGGCAACGTCGGACGCCTGCATCCAGACAAGGACCAGGCCACCTTGCTGCGTGGCTTTGCCCAGGCCCTGCCAACGCTGCCTGCCGGCGCACGCCTGGCGATCCTTGGCAAAGGGCGTCTGGAAGACAAGCTCAAGGCGCAGGCCGCAGAGCTGGGCATCGCCGGGCAGGTCGACTTCCTTGGCCAGGTGCCCGATGCCCGACGCTACTTCCAGGCATTCGACGTGTTTGCCCTGAGCTCCGACCATGAGCCGTTCGGCATGGTCCTGCTCGAAGCCATGGTCGCTGGCGTGCCGCTGCTGGCCACTGCCTGCGGCGGTGCCCGCGAAGTGGTCGAGGGTGTCGGCATGCTGTTCCCGCTCGGTGATGCCGGGCAGCTGGCGCAGGGCCTTGAACACATGGGCGAGCTGGATGCGCAGCAGCGCAAGGCGTGTGCCACGCACATGCTGCAGCGCCTGCACCAGCGGTTTTCCGACCAGGCAGTACGCGAGGCCTTCTGGCAGCTGCCACAAGTTCGCGCGTTGGTGGCGCAGGCGTGATGCTCAATCCTATTCAGGCCTTCCGCGAACGCGGTTGGCAGGTCATCGATGCAGCCGCCTATGCCGAGGCCTGGGCGCGCTTTGGTGGCAGTGTTGCGACGCATCCTTTGGTGATCGAACAACTGGCCGATCTTGCGCAGATCCCCGTGCGCTACCTGGGCTGGCATCAGTCGGGTGAACTGAAGGCTGTCGTTCCTGCCTGGGGGCGTCATCTGGCGCTGTCCAAGGAAGTGCTCAAGCGCGCCGGCAAGAAAGGGCTGTTCGATCTGGGCAATGCCGAGATCATTCTGCCTGCCGCCGCCGATGCCGCTGCCCCCTTGCGCCATGCCGGGCGCTACCTGTCCGAACTGAACCAGGGGCGCTTCACCGGCCTCAAGGTGCAGAAAGAACAGTTGGCCATGGCCAGGGCGCACGAAGACTTGTCGAAAAAATTCCGCTACAACCAGCGCCGCGAATTGCGCCTGCTGGAAGAGGCGGGCGGCGTGGTGCGCCCGATCAGCGACTTCAATAGCAGCGAAATCGCAGCGATGTACTGCGACCTGTTCCAGCGCCGCTGGGGGTTTCCCGCTACCGGTGCGGAGCGTATGGCCGATGTGCTCGAGCGCCTGCGTGAACTGTTGATCGGCTCGGTGCTGCTGCTGGACGACAAACCCATCGCCATTCAGTTGGTGTATCGGGTCGAAGCACCAGAGTGGATCAGCGTTGAATACGTCAACGGCGGCGTCGACCCTGAAACCAAAGCCTTCAGTCCCGGCAGCGTGCTGAGCTTCCTCAATACCCAGGCTGCCTGGGAGGACGCCCGCGCGCGCAACAAGCCACTGCGGTTCTCGTTCGGTCGAGCCGATCGCGAGTACAAGGACCGTTGGTGCAACCCTGTGCCGGTGTTCCAGGCGTGAGTCGCAAGCAGCAGTTGCTCAAGCGCCACCGGCGCAACAAGCGCCTGGGCCTGCTTGCAGGTCTGGTCGCACTGGTCTGCCTCGGGGTATTTGCCTGGTGGTGGCTGCCGCTGTTGCTGCTGCCGTTGCTCTGGGCCGCGCACGAGGCCTGGTTCGCCGATCACCTGTTCTATGCGCCGAATGAAGACTACGCCTATCGCTTTGGCGAGCAGACCCGTGAGGGTGCAGTCAGCTGGCGTGACGGGCAGCTCAAGGCCGACGCCCTGCTGCAAGGGAATGAAACACTGATTCTCGAAGTGCGGGTGAAAAGCGGGTGGCTGGGGCGGTTCCTGGACCCTTGTGTGCAGCTGCTGGCCGACTCGCTCAGCGATCGCCAGACGTTCGAGCGTGGCGTCGACGGGGTGCGCTTTCTCAACCTGACCGGCCTGGCCGCGCCGCTGCAGGCAGGTACGTTGCGCGTGCGTGGGCGCCACTGCCGGTTGCTGGGTGAGCCGCGTCTGTGGATCACACCCAGCGTCGAGTTGCGGCGTCGCCGCGTGATGGTCATCGCCCCCCATGCCGATGATGCCGAACTGGCTGCCTACGGCTTGTACAGCCAGGCTGACGAGACTTGGGTGGTGACCCTGACCGCTGGCGAAATCGAGGCCGAGCACTATCAGCAGATGGGGCTGGGCAAGGCCGAGGCTGCACGCCTGAAAGGCCGCCTACGCGCCTGGGACAGCATTGCCGTACCACGTTGGGCCGGCGTGCCGGAGGCGCGTTGTCTGCAGTTGGGCTATTTCTGTCTGCAACTGCCGGCCATGCAGGCTGCGCCGGATCTACCTGCGGCCTCCCGCGAAGCCGACATGGCCGATATCCGCCCATTCCGTCAGTTCAATCCGTTCACGCTGCCGGGCGATAGCGATGGTGCGCCGACCTGGCACAACCTGCTGGCCGACCTCCGTGCGCTGCTGACATTGGCCAAGCCAGAGGTGCTGGTCATGCCGCACCCGCAACTCGACCCACACCCTGACCATATCTGTGCCCAGGCAGCCGTGCTCGAGGCCTTGCAGGGCCTGGAATGGCAGCCGCAAACGCTCCTGTGCTA
Organism: Pseudomonas sp. NPDC089396; assembly: GCF_044749545.1. Lineage (NCBI taxonomy): Bacteria > Pseudomonadati > Pseudomonadota > Gammaproteobacteria > Pseudomonadales > Pseudomonadaceae > Pseudomonas > Pseudomonas sp. NPDC089396. The sequence goes on from NZ_JBIVIC010000005.1 coordinate 286,425, forward strand.
CGCCAACCACTTGCATGACAACGACCGCTGGCCGATGGGTGACAGCGGTGATGGCGTGGCCCTGCCGCCGCAGATGACGGCCGACCAGGCCTGGGCACCATGCGCGCTGGTGCTGGACCTGCCAACCCAGCGCGACAAGGCCATGGCCTTGGGCATGATGCACGACCTGCAGCCTCCGGCACCGTTCAAGCGCCGTTTGCGTCGCCTGCTGCAGCGCTGGCTGGCCGGGCGGCGGCCGTCGCCTTACGGGGAGAACGAGTTCTTCCGCAAGGCCGTGCGCCGCCATGAACTGTTCTGGCGCCGTGAGCTGTAACAATGCCCATGGTTGACCGCGATGGCGCAGAGCGCCCAAGGAAAGCAATGAAAGTCCTATTTCTGGTGCAGAAGGAACAGCGGGCGATCCTCGATCGCCTGTACGACGGCGTCGCGGCCAACTGCGAATGTGACTTGCGCTGGTTGACCAGCGAAGACCAACGCAATCTGCGCCGCTACTTCAAGCGCGAAGTGCAGGTCGAGCGCTATGACCGCATCGTCTTCTTCCTGCGCTTCAAGCAGGAAATCCGTCAGGTCGCGTTCATCCGCACGGTGCCGAACCTGGTCATCCTCGAGCACGACGCGTACCAGAACTACATCCCTTGCAAATACACCGGCAAGTTCAGCGCCCACTACCGCAAACTGCCGTGGGCGCGGGTTATCAGCTCCGGCTACATGGTCAGCGAGCGCTTGCGTCAGGAAGGTTTCGACGCAGTATTCGTGCCCAAGGGCTACGATGAACAACTGCTCACCGACCAAGGCCGCGAGCGTGATATCGAGTTGGCCTTCGTCGGCAGTACCAACAGTGTCGCCTATAGCGGGCGCAAGGCGCTGCTGGACGAACTGGGGCGGGTGGAGGACCTGGTGGTTACCCGCACCAAGTCGGGTGAGGACTACTGCAACACCCTCAACCGCATTCGATTTTTCGTCAGTGCCGATGTCGGCATGGGCGAGTACATGATCAAGAACTTCGAAGCCATGGCCTGCGGCTGTGTGCTGCTGGCGTTCGACCAGGGCGAAGAGGAAAATCGCGCCCTGGGCCTGCAGGACATGCACAACGTGGTGTTCTACGACAGCATTCCTGCATTGCAGGCGAAGCTGAAAACCTTGCGAGGCGATCCTGCGTTGGCACGACAAATTGCTGAAAACGGGCGCCACTTGGCAGTTTCTCGTTTCAGTTTTGCCGAAGTTGGCCGTAGCATCGTCGACCACATGCGCCCGGCACTGAGGCCGCATCCACCCCTGTCTGCATGGCAGCGGTTGCGGTTGAAGTTGGGTTTATAACCAACAGAACTTTCGTGCTCACGGACCGGGAACGGGAAGTCGATTGTCGCAACGCGGAGGGAGTCCGGTGCGCTTTTCTGAAGAAAGTGATGTCACGCTTGTCGTGACCAGCTGCGGTCGATTCGACCTGCTCAAGGATACCCTTGAGAGTTTCGATCGCTTTAACACCGCGCCGATACGTGAAGTGTTCATTACCGAAGACTCGGGTGACGATGCCGTGCACGGTGCCGTGCCTGAGCATTGGAAGCCGTATTGCACGGTATTCGTCAACCGCCCCAAGCTCGGGCAGTTGGCGTCCATCGACCTGGCCTACAGCCGGGTCAAGACGCCCTATATCTTTCATTGCGAAGATGACTGGCAATTCTACCGCCAGGCATTCGTGGAGGACTCCCGGGCGGTCCTGCAGGAGCGGCCCGAACTGCTGCAAGTCTGGCTGCGCAGCTACGCCCACGACTTGGCCATCCACAGTCCCTACATTCACTTGGGCGATCGCCAGGTGGTGGCGGGGGTGCCTTGCTACCCGCTGCTTTCGGAAAAAGCCGAGTGGCAGGCGTTTTCGCTCAATCCAGGCTTGCGTCGCCTCAGTGATTATCAGCGTTGTGCGCCTTTTGCCGCCTATGCTGGTGAAAAGGCGCTTTCCCGTCGCTATGCTGAGTTAAATCTTACAGCCGTGACGCTGGAAGGTGATGCAGTGTTGCACACGGGTTTTGGCAGCCACGTAACCTTGCCTGAAGAGGTTCAACGCAAGGCCAAACGGCGCCAAAGGGATCGGGTAAAGCTGGCATTGACGCTGCTTATGGGGGCCTTGGTAGGCATGGGAATATCACTTTTTGTTCACTGAATTCACTGTCCCACCTGGCTTGAGCGGGAGAGGGGCGCTATCCCCATGAACATCGTCAACATGATGTGGGCTGGCGGTTCGCCATATATGTCCATCCATCAGGTTCACCGGCAGGTACTGTCGCACGCTGGCGCAGATGCCCGCATTAGTAACTGGCTGCTACTGGGCAGTGGCTTGTGCTGTGGGCTTGGCTCCACGCGTGAATGGCACATGCCGCAGCGGGCGCTGAAAGGACGGCACCTGTGGCGCCTGTTGCGGCCATGGTTGCGCATGCGTCTGCGCAAGGCGCTGGCCGAGGCCGAGGTCGATGTGCTGCTGCTGGACGGTGTCGGCGTTGCCCGCCTGGTACTGCCATTGTTGCAGCAGATTCCTGACGTGCGGGCCAAGGTGCTGTTCCATGGCCGGACGCGTTTGAACGCCAGTGACATTCGCCTGTTGCGCGAATTGCCCGCCGAACGCCTGAGCATCGCAGCGGTTTCGCAGACGCTCGCTCAGGCGCTGGAGCAGGATCTCGGTCGGCCGGTTCAGACGCTGCGTATCGCCCTTGAGCCAGAAGCTTTCCGTCAATCCTTGATGAGCCGCGAACAGGCGCGACAGGCCCTGGCCTTGCCGCAAACCGACGGCCAGGTGCTTGGCGCCGTGGGCCGGTTGGTGGAGAGCAAAGGTTTCGAGATCTTGATCGACGCGTTCGCCAAAGGCGCTGCCCGGCATCCGCACATGCACCTGGCGATCATTGGTGACGGTCCGTTGCGCGCGGATCTGCAGGCGCGTGTCCATGCACTGGGACTGAGTGACCGCGTGTACTTGTGCGGCCACCGCGATGACCTGCGGCAGCTGTACTGTGCGTTCGACTGGTTGCTGGTGCCATCGCGTGCCGAGGGCCTGGGCCTGGTGGTTCAGGAGGCGGTGATGGCCGATGTGCCGGTCATCTGCAGTGACTTGCCGGTGTTTCACGAGCAGCTCGAAGGGGCTGGTTGCTACCTGCCGGTTGGCGACATGGACGCCTGGGCCGAAGCGATAGCGCGCTGCGATGCACTCGGCGCGGCAACCCTGGCCGCCCGGCAGCGTCAGGCGCTGGCGCCGGAAGCGGCCTGGCGGGCCTTCCAGAATGGCTCGGCGAGCCTGCTGCGCGGCTGAGGTTCAGCGCGCCAGCAGGGCCGCCTCGAAGTCGGCGAGGGGGAAGCGGTCACCCAGTTTCTCCCGCTCGATGTAACGCACCATGTGCTGCACATTACGCCGGATCATGCGTGCGGAAAGGGGCGGGCGCAGGAAACGCATGTCCGCCACGTCGATCAGGCCAAGGCGCTCATCAGGCGTTACCACCACATTGCCCAGGTGCAGCGAGCGGAAGTAGATGCCGCTGCGGTGCAGCTGGCGGATCAGTTCGATCAGGCGGGGCAGGTAGGTGGCCCAGCTGAAGTCGGCATCGCGAGACATCTGCAACAGCGTGCGCCCGGGAAGCGGGCGGTACAGCACCGCAGTTCGGCCTGGCAGGTCGAGTTTGTGCTGGCTGATCACCTGCAGCGTGGGAATGCCCATTTGCGCGAGGCGCACAGCATTGTCGACGAAACGCTGGGAGTAGGGGCGTAGCAGCGCAGATGAAATCAAACGTTTACGACGAAAAACCTTGAGGAAATTGCCATCCTCGAGCAGGTAGACTTTGGCACCATGGCTGTCTGCCTCTAGAACCTGGGCGCCACGTGTCAGCTGATCGAAGTCGACCTGGTTGAGCGGGGAGCATTGCATGAATTGAGCCTTGTCGTCTGGCGATCAAAATGACGGCAATAATGCCGAAAATAATGCGGTAGCACCATGACGGTGTCTTTGATTGACCGGGGGAATGAATGTTGTACGAAAAAAGCTGGGCACGGGCCTGGTTGGGTTTTGGTCTGGTCTGGTTCATTGCTGCGATTGCATTGGCGCCTAGCAACAAGCTCTATCAACAGGGTTTGGTCCTGTTCTTGTGGTTGCCGACGCTGGTCTTGGCCTGGTCTGCCCGCGGGGCGTTCATGGAGGCCTGGCGGCGCCAGCCAGCACTTTGGGGAGCATTGCTGGCGTTGATGCTGTGGGCAGGGCTCAGCTTGTCCTGGTCATCAGGCGAGGAGCCTGGGCGGGAGGTCAAGCGCCTGGTGTACATCCTGGTGTTCCTGATGGCGTTCCCCTTGCTGGCCCAGGCCGGCCTTGTGCGGATTCGCCACTTGCTGCAGCTGGGTGGCGGCTTGCTGGCCGTCGCCGCGCTGATCTCCATCATCCACTTCTATGTCGTATTGGGCACTCCGTTGATGGGGCGGCTGGAAGGCATTGGCGAAATTTCCCACCCGATTCTCGGTGCCTATGTGGCGGGGGCCGCGGTACTGATGCTGCTTTATCAGGTGCCTCACAAGCGCGGTGCGCAGCTTGCCTGGTTCCTGGCATTGGCGTGCCTGGGGGCGTTCGTCTTGCTCAGCCAGAGCCGTGGTGCGGCGCTGGCGCTGGTGCTCACCGCCGTGCTCGCGCCGCTGTGGTTCCGTGACCGCCACAGCCGGCTGATTGCAATGGCGGCGATGCTTGCCTCCGGCTTGGCCTTCTACATGCTCTACAACGTTATCACTGCTCGTGGCTCCTCGTTCCGCCCGGAAATTTTCCAGTCGGTGCTGCAGATGATTGGCGAGCACCCTTGGACAGGGCTGGGCTTGGGCGCAGAGTACAAGGTGAGTGCGGCGGGCCTGCTGTTCGATCATTCGCACAACATGTTCACCCATGTCGCGATGGAGCTCGGCCTGCCGGGCATGCTGCTATGGATCGCGGTGTGGTTGTTCACGTTGGGCGAAATCGTTCGCGCCCGGGATACCGTGCTCGGCAAGATCCTGCTCGCGTTGTGGGTTTACTCCACCATGGCCATGCAGTTCGATGCCGCCAGCCTGACCGGCACGCCGCGCGCCGAGTGGTTCGTCAGCTGGCTGACGGTCGGCCTGGCCATGTTGTTACCCTGGGGGCGTGCCGAAAATGGCGCCTGTGGTAAAATTTCCGGTTCAACCTGAACAGCGAGCTCGATGATGGCCGAAACACCGCTACCGGCGGAGCACACCTCCAGCCTGAAGATCTACTTCCGGCTGCTGAGCTACGTGAAACCCTATGTCGGCATTTTCCTGCTGAGCATCATCGGTTTCGTGATCTTTGCCTCGACCCAGCCCATGCTGGCCGGGATTCTCAAGTACTTCGTCGATGGCCTGAGCAACCCCGAAGCGGTGTTGTTCCCCACCGTGCCGTACTTGCGTGACCTGCAGCTGCTGCAGGCGGTACCGCTGCTGATCATCCTGATCGCCGCCTGGCAGGGGCTGGGCTCTTTCCTGGGTAACTACTTTCTGGCCAAGGTCTCCTTGTGCCTGGTGCACGATCTGCGCGTCGAGTTGTTCAACAAGCTGCTGGTCCTGCCCAACCGCTACTTCGACAACCACAACTCCGGGCACCTGATCTCGCGCATCACCTTCAACGTGACCATGGTCACTGGCGCCGCTACCGACGCCATCAAGGTGGTCATCCGCGAAGGCCTGACCGTGGTGTTCCTGTTTGCCTACCTGCTGTGGATGAACTGGCACCTGACCCTGGTGATGGTGGCCATCCTGCCGGTGATCGCGGTGATGGTCAGCGTCGCCAGCAAGAAATTTCGCAAGCAGAGCAAGAAGATCCAGGTGGCCATGGGTGATGTCACCCACGTTGCTTCCGAGACTATCCAGGGTTACCGCGTGGTCCGCAGCTTCGGCGGCGAGGCTTACGAGCAGCAGCGCTTCGGTCGCGCCAGCCAGAGCAACACCGACAAGCAACTGCGCATGACCAAGACCGGTTCGCTGTACACGCCGATGCTGCAGCTGGTGATCTACAGCGCCATGGCGGCGCTGATGTTCCTGGTGCTGTTCCTGCGCGGTGAGTCCACCGCCGGCGATCTGGTGGCCTACATCACTGCGGCGGGCCTGCTGCCCAAGCCGATCCGCCAGCTTTCGGAAGTCAGTTCGACCATCCAGAAAGGCCTGGCCGGTGCCGAGAGCATCTTCGAGCAGTTGGACGAAGAGCCCGAGATCGATACCGGCACGGTCGAGAAAGAGCGGGTGCAGGGGCGCCTCGAAGTGCGCAACCTGAGCTTCACCTACCCTGGCACCGAGCGCGAAGTGCTGCGCGATATCAACTTCGTTGCCGAACCTGGGCAGATGATTGCCCTGGTGGGGCGCTCGGGCAGCGGCAAGTCGACCCTGGCGGCGTTGATCCCACGCTTCTACCACCACAACGAAGGGCAGATTCTGCTCGATGGCGTGGAAATCGAGGACTACCGCCTGCGCAACCTGCGCAAGCACGTGTCGCAGGTGACCCAGCATGTCACCCTGTTCAACGACACCGTGGCCAACAACATTGCCTATGGTGACCTGGCCGGCGCGCCGCGCGCGGACATCGAAGCGGCGGCAGCCGATGCCTATGCCAAGGAGTTCGTCGACCAGCTGCCCAAAGGCTTCGATACCGAGGTTGGCGAGAACGGTGTGCTGCTTTCCGGCGGCCAGCGCCAGCGCCTGGCGATTGCCCGGGCCTTGCTGAAGAACGCACCGTTGCTGATCCTCGACGAGGCGACCTCGGCCCTGGACACCGAATCCGAGCGGCATATCCAGGCCGCCCTGGACCACGTAATGCAAGGCCGTACCACGCTGGTGATCGCTCACCGCCTGTCGACCATCGAGAAGGCCGATATGATTCTGGTCATGGACCAGGGTCGCCTGGTAGAGCGTGGCACCCATGCCGAGCTGCTGGCCGCCAATGGCCATTATGCCCGCCTGCATGCCATGGGCCTGGATGAGCCGGCCAAGGCCGATATCACCTGAGTCCTCTGTGATCGGGGCCTGCGGCCCCGATTGTCACCGGAATTTTCCAGGGTCCGATCTGGCCATAAAGCCGTCGTCTACCCTGTGCTAATATCCTGCCCCTGTTCATTATTTTCATATGGGTTGCCCATGAAGTTATCCATGCCGCGTTTCGATCAAGCCCCGGTATTGGTGGTCGGCGATGTCATGCTCGACCGCTACTGGCATGGTGGTACTTCGCGTATCTCGCCGGAAGCGCCAGTGCCGGTGGTCAAGGTCGATCAGATCGAAGATCGCCCAGGCGGCGCGGCCAACGTTGCCTTGAACATTGCCGCGCTGGGTGCACCGGCTTCGCTGATCGGCGTTACCGGTCAGGACGAGGCCGCCGACAGCCTGGCCAACAGCCTGCAGGCTGCCGGCGTGCGTTCGGTGTTCCAGCGCATCGCCCACCAGCCGACCATCGTCAAGTTGCGGGTCATGAGTCGCCACCAGCAACTGCTGCGCATCGATTTTGAAGAGCCGTTCGCCACTGACCCGCTGTCGCTTGGCACGGAAGTCGACAGCCTGCTCGAAGGCGTCAAGGTGCTGGTCTTGTCCGACTACGGCAAGGGCGCGCTGAAAAATCACCAGAGCCTGATCCAGGCCGCGCGTGCCAAGGGCATCCCGGTGCTGGCCGACCCCAAGGGCAAGGATTTTTCGATCTACCGTGGCGCCAGCCTGATTACCCCGAACCTCAGCGAGTTCGAAACCATCGTCGGCCGCTGCGCCGATGAAGCGGAGTTGGTCACCAAGGGCCTGCAACTGCTGCAGGACCTTGACCTGGGTGCGCTGCTGGTGACCCGTGGCGAGCATGGCATGACCCTGCTGCGCGTCGGCCAGCCGGCGCTACACCTACCGGCCCGTGCCCGCGAAGTGTTCGATGTGACCGGTGCCGGTGATACCGTCATCTCCACCTTGGCGGCTGCCATCGCGGCGGGTGAAGACCTGCCTCACGCGGTGGCCCTGGCCAACCTGGCTGCGGGTATCGTGGTCGGCAAGCTGGGTACTGCGGCCATCAGTGCGCCTGAACTGCGCCGTGCAATACAGCGCGAAGAAGGTTCCGAGCGTGGTGTGCTGGGGCTGGAGCAACTGCTGCTGGCCATCGACGACGCGCGTGCGCACAACGAGAAGATCGTGTTCACCAACGGTTGCTTCGACATCCTGCATGCCGGGCATGTGACCTACCTGGAGCAGGCCCGCGCCCAAGGTGATCGGTTGATCGTTGCGGTCAACGACGACGCTTCGGTCAGTCGCTTGAAAGGGCCGGGTCGGCCGATCAACAGTGTCGACCGGCGCATGGCTGTGCTGGCGGGGCTGGGGGCGGTGGACTGGGTAATCAGCTTCCCGGAAGGTACCCCGGAAAACCTGCTGAGCCAGGTCAAGCCGGACGTGCTGGTCAAGGGCGGTGACTATGGCATCGACCAGGTGGTCGGAGCCGATATCGTCCGCGCCTACGGCGGTACGGTGAAGGTGCTGGGGCTGGTCGAGAACAGCTCGACCACGGCGATTGTCGAGAAAATCCGCAAGAACTGAGGTAGCGGGGGCCGCTGCGCGGCCCAATCGCCGGCAAGCCGGCTCCCACAGGGGCCAGCAGCGCTGCAAAACCCTGTGGGAGCCGGCTTGCCGGCGATGGGCTGCAGAGCAGCCCCCGTTTCACTTGTGCAGTGAGGTACGCGCCCGCTCCAACAGCGCCCGCGCTTTGTCGCCAAAACGCTGCAGATGTGAAGCCGGCGTAGCCTTGCGCTCCACCAGGCCCTGCTGCTTCACCCAGTCCTTCCAGCGAATACGCTCATCCGTGACCACCCAACCGTTCTGCCGGGCAAAGCTCTCGGCCAGGTACAGCCCGCGGGTGCTCGCCGGCACCAATTCGTCCTTCTTCAGCGTATACAGCTCGGCCACTGGCTGGCCGTCCTGCAGTGGCATCAGGTACAGGTCTGGCCGCTTGCGGTTGAGGCGGGCCACCAACTGACCGCCTTCGAGGCGTTCGTCGACGTGGAACAGGCTCAGCTTCTTCGCCTCCCGGGGCACGTGCAGGCGCATGTCGTAGATCAACTGCAACGATGCGGTAGGCAGGTGCACATAGGCTCGCGGGCGCTCCAGCAGCGTCAGGTTGCCGCAATGCACGGGCCGGGCAGCGCCCGACTGTGGCGTCAGCACGAACGGCAATGCCTCGCGGTAATGCAGGGCTGCAGCGTAGGGGGCCGGCAGCCAGGTATCGTTGAAGCGCCCGCCCAGCCAGCCTTCGGGCGTTTCCAGCAAGCATTCCTCGGCCACTTCCTGCACGGCAGTATGCAGCGGCAGGTTGAGCTCCTGGGCGGGGACATAGCCAGAAATCAGCTTCAGCACCACATCGCCCCGGTCCTGGCGGCGTTGCCGTACCAGCACCCAGTAGTCACGCTGCTGCCAGTGCAAGGTCAAGCGCACCGAGACGCCCAGGTTGGCCAGTTCCACCACGAAACGCTGGTTGTCGGGCAGCTGGATGGCCCGGCGCCGCTGCTGGGTCTGGGCAAAGTTCAGCGGCATCCCGATGCTTTGGTAGACCAGGCCCTCGGCGGTGGCTTCGACATGCAGCGGCAGTGTCTTGAAGTTGCTCGGGTTCTTGCGAATCAGGGTACGCGGCACGAGGCTCCTCCTTGCGTCGGGTCAGTCTCCAGGCCCTAGGGGTGGCGACAACTCAATGCTGGCCCAGGATACGGGCGACGGTGGCCACGTTGTGGGCCAGGTGCAACGGATTGATGGTGCCGACGATAGCACTGCTCACGCCAGGGTGAGAAAACAGCAGCTCGAAGCTGGCCTGTACCGGATCGACGCCTGGCGCAAGGCAGACATGCCCACTGGCCAAGGCCTTCTTCACCAGAATGGCCTTGCCGTGTTCGGCAGCGTAGTCCAGCACCGGGCGTTCCGCCTGCTCATTGAGGTTGTAGGTGACCATGGCGCAGTCGCCCTGTTCCAGCGCCTTCAGGCCACCGGCCACGGTCTTGCCGGAGAGCCCATAAGCCAGGATCTTGCCTTCCTGCTTGAGCGCGGCGAGGGTCTGGTAGACCTCTTGCTGCTCCAGGATCGCCAAGTCGTTGCCATCGGAATGCACCAGTACCAGTTCGATGCGGTCGGTTTCCAGCCGTTGCAAGCTGCGCTCGACCGAGCGACGGGTATGGGCGGCACTGAAATCGAAGTGCGACTGGCCATCCTCGAACTCTTCACCGACCTTGCTGACGATCACCCATTCATCGCGCTGGCCCCGCAGCAGCGGGCCCAGGCGTTCTTCACTGCGGCCGTAGGCCGGCGCGGTGTCGATCAGGTTGATGCCCAGTTCGCGGGCCTGGGCCAGCAGCAGGCGGGCTTCGTCGTCACCGGGGATGGTAAAGCCGGTGGGGTATTTCACGCCTTGATCGCGGCCGAGCTTGACCGTGCCAAGGCCCAGGGGCGACACCCTGAGGCCGGTGCTGCCCAGGGGGCGGTGAAAGTCATGCAGGGTCGGCAGGCTCATGGCAGCAGTTGCTCCCAGGCCGGCACGGCCAGCGGTGGGCGTGGCAGGTCGGACAGGTCGGCCTGCGCCTGCGGGCGGATGCCCTCGCGCTCAAGGTGGGTGATGACCCGGTCGCTGAAGTCGGGGGCCAGCGCCAGCTTGGTCGGCCAGCCCACCAGCAAGCGCTGCTGATCGGCGAGGAAGGCGTTGTCCGGGCGTACCAGGCCGGATTGTGCGGGCTCGGCGCGGTCGACGCGCAACGTGGCCCAGCTAACCTGGCTCTGGTCGACCCATGGCAGCAACTGAGCGATTTCCTTTTGTGCCGCGGCAATCTGCGCCGCAGGCTCGCGGGCTACCCCGTCGGCTTCGGCAAGGTCGCCACCCAGGTACCACACCCATTGCCCGTCCGCGGCCGGATGAGTGGTGACCGTCACCCGTGGCTTCGGCCCGCCGCCCAGGCAGTGAGCATAGAGCGGTTTGAGGTTGGCGCCCTTGGCCATGACCATGTGCAAGGGGCGTGTTTGCATGGCGGGTTGACGCAAGCCCAAGGCATGCAGCAAGTCCTCGGTGCCAGCGCCTGCGCTCAGCACAACGCGCTGGGCGCGAATTTCGCGCTCGTCGACGCGCAGGCCAACCAGTTCGTCGCCTTCGCGCAGCGGCTCGATGCGCTGGCCGGCCAGCAGGCTGTCACCTGCCAGTTCGGCCAGGTTGGCCAGCAGGCTGGGCACGTCGATGACCAGTTCGGCCAGGCGATACACCTTGCCCTTGAAGGCTCGATCCTGCAGCGCAGGCGGCAGTTGCTCCCCTTTGACTTGTTCGACCCGGGTACGCACGGCCTTGCTGGCGAAGAAACTGGTGATATTGCCGGCCAGCGTGCCCGGCGACCACAGGTAGTGGGCGTCGGAAAGCAGGCGGGTGCGACTGAGGTCCAGCTCGCCGCTGCCGCCAATGGCTTCGCGCCAGCGGCGCGGCATGTCGGCGATGGCCTCTGACGCGCCGGTCAGGGCGCCGTGCAAGGCGTACTTGGTACCACCGTGGATGATGCCCTGGGACTTGATGGTCTGCTCGCCGCCGAGGCTGGCGCGTTCCACCAGCACGGTGGAGTATCCCAGGCGACGCAGCCGGGCATTGAGCCAGAGGCCTGCGACCCCGGCGCCGACGATCAACACGTCAGTGGAAATGGCGGATGGCATGGCGGTACCTCGAAGACTGGGACAGCAGGCAAGTATACAGGCTATATCTGCGACGGCCCTATCGCCGGCAAGCCGGCTCCCACCGGTACAGCGCTGAGCCCCTGTGGGAGCCGGCTTGCCGGCGATAGGCCCTCTCAGGCAAACATCAATGCCCGGCAGTTTTCGAGAACAGCTGAATCACCACCACGCCGCCCACGATCATCGCCATGCCCAGCATCGCCGGCACATCCAGCTTCTGCCCATAGATCACCAGGGCCGCCACGCTGATCAGTACTATCCCCAACCCCGACCAGATCGCATAGGCGATGCCCACCGGAATGCTGCGCACCACCAGGGTCAGCATCCAGAACGCGATCCCGTAGCCAACGACCATCAGCAGCAACGGCAGCGGCGTGCTTAGTCCCTTGACCGCTTTCATGGAAGCGGTGGCGATGACTTCGGCGCAGATGGCGATGGCGAGGTAGGTATAGGCGTTCATGGGGGGTTCTCCGGTTACTGGTCGAGCATTCTAGACGTCCCTCGGATGGGGTAAAGTCATTACCTATCAGCATGGGAGATAGGTTGATGGCAGAGCGTTGGGATCTCGAACAACTGCGCCTGTTCGCGCGGGTCGCCGAATTGCGCTCGTTCTCGGCGGTTGCCCGTGAGCAGCGTCGGGCGCAATCGGCGATCAGTAACGCGATTGCTTTGCTGGAAGCAGACCTTGGCGTCACCCTGTTCGAACGCAGCAGCGGTCGGCAGCCCAGGCTGACCGAAAATGGCACGGCCTTGCTGGAGGATGCCCGCGAGCTGTTGCGTCAGTGCGAACGCCTGGATGGTCGAGCGTTGGCGCTGATGCGGGGTCAGGAAGCCATGTTGCGGGTTGCCCAGGACGAGGCCATGCCCTATCAGCCCGTCATCGACAGCCTCGACGAACTGGCCAGCCGCTACCCCTTTCTGGAGGTGCAACTGGCCAGTGGTGCCCAGGGCGATGTGGCGCGCAAGCTGGCGGAGCGGCGCGCTGACCTGGGGTTGTTCTTTCATCACGAAAGCATTCCCGCATCGCTGGAGCGGCGTGCCCTGGGCAGTGTGGAGATGGTCACGGTGTGCGCGGTCGATCACCCGCTGGCGCGTGAAGCGCGGGTCACCCGCCAGCAACTGGCGCTTCACCGCCAATTGCTCATCACCCCCCAGCAAAGCGGCTACCCCGGCGGCGAGGCGATCAGCCCGCAGGTCTGGCGTGCCGACAGCTTCTACGCCATGGCCGAGCTGCTGATGCGTGGCCTGGGCTGGGCCTGGTTGCCGCGACATGTGGTGCAGTACCCGACCTACCAGGCGCAGATGGTCGAGCTGGACAGCGAGTGGCGGCCCCCGGCCTTGGTGGTGGAGCTCGCCTGGCGCCGGGATGAGCCGCTGGGGCCGGCCGCACAATGGTTGGCCGAGCGCTTTGCGGTGCACCTGCGCGCGATCGGTTAAACTTCGCCGCCATGAACAGAACCCTCTATACCCTGCTGTTTCACCTGGGCCTGCCGCTGGTCGCGCTGCGCCTGTACCTGCGTGCCCGCAAGGCGCCGGCCTATGGTCAGCGCATTGGCGAACGCTTTGCCCGCAACCTGCCGGCCATGCGTCAGGGCGGCATCTGGGTGCATGCGGTGTCGGTCGGTGAAAGCATCGCCGCCGCGCCGATGGTGCGCGCGCTGCTCAAGGCTTACCCGCAGTTGCCGATCACCCTCACCTGCATGACCCCGACCGGCTCCGAGCGCATTCGTGCAATGTTCGCCGATGAACCTCGCATCCAGCATTGCTACCTGCCCTACGACTTGCCGTGGGCGGCGGGGCGCTTTCTCGATCATGTGCGCCCGTGCCTGGGCGTGATCATGGAAACCGAGCTGTGGCCCAACCACATCCACCAGTGTGCCAAGCGGGGTATTCCCGTGGCCCTGGCCAATGCGCGGTTGTCCGAGCGCTCGGCGCGTGGTTATGCGCGCTTTGCCAAGCTGACCCGGCCAATGCTGGCCGAGATGAGCCTGATTGCGGTGCAGACCGAAACCGAGGCGCAGCGTTTCCGCGACCTGGGCGCGCGGCCCGCGTGTGTGCAGGTGACCGGTTCGATCAAGTTCGACCTGAAGATCGACGAGCAGTTGCTGCCGCGTGCCAAGGCCTTGCGCCAGCAATGGGGAGCCGATCAGCGCCCGGTATGGATCGCGGCCAGCACCCACGAAGGGGAAGATGCGTTGATCCTGCAGGCCCATCGGCAGTTGCTGCAGGTGCATGGCGATGCGCTGTTGATTCTGGTGCCGCGCCATCCCGAACGGTTCGATGCGGTGCATGCCTTGTGCAGCGAGCAGTTCGCCACGGTGCGTCGCTCGGCCGGCACGGCGGTCGATGGCCAGACCCGCGTGTTGCTCGGCGACACCATGGGTGAGTTGCTGTTCCTCTATGCGCTGGCCGACATCGCCTTCGTCGGCGGTAGCCTGGTCGCCACCGGTGGCCACAACCCGCTGGAACCGGCGGCCTTGGCGTTACCGGTGGTCATGGGGCCGCACGTGTTCAACTTCCTCGAGATCACGGCAATGCTGCGTGAGGCGGGCGCGTTGCAGCAGATCGACGATGCCGAGGGGCTGGCCGAGGCGGTGCGTCGACTGGTGGAGTTGCCCCAGGATGCGCAGCGCATGGGCGAGGCGGGCAGGGCGGTGATGCGGGCCAATCAGGGGGCCTTGCAGCGGTTGCTCGATGGGCTGGGGGCACTCATTCGCTAAGCGATGCGATCCCTGTAGGAGCGGCCTTGTGTCGCGAAAGGGCCGCGAAGCGGCCCCGGCAATTTGTGCATCGCTGCTGATATCTGGGGGCCGCTTTGCGGCCCTTTCGCGACACAAGGCCGCTCCTACAACAACGACCGTGCTCCTGAATCAAGGCTTGCGTTCGAAGTTCTTAGCGGCAGCGGCGGCCAGGTCCGGCGGCAGGAAATCCTTGTCCGGGTTGTAGTCCGCCTTCAGATAGCGCTTCAGGTCGATCAGGTCCTGCGGGCTCAAGGTCCCGGCCGCCTGCTTCAGGCTCAGGTTGTCGAGAATGTAGTCATAGCGGCTGTTGTTGTAGTCACGCACCGACGTATACAGCTGGCGCTGTGCATCGAGCACGTCGACGATGTTGCGGGTACCGACCTGGTAGCCGATCTCGGTGGCTTCCAGCGCACTCTGGTTGGAAATGATCGACTGTTTGCGCGCCTGAACTTGTTCGACATCGGTGTTCACCGCACGGTGCAGGTTGCGGGTGTTTTCCACCACCTGGCGGCGCAGGCTCTCGCGCTGCTGCTCACTCTGGCTCAGGCGTTGGTACGCCTCGCGCACCTGCGAGCTGGTCAGCCCGCCGCTGTAGATCGGAATGTTCAGCTGCAGCCCAATGGTGGTCTGTTCCACATCACCGCTGTAGCGCTGGCCGGGGAAGGGCGAGGGGTTGGAGAATCCGAGATTGTCGTTGTCGCCCTTGTCGTAGCGCGCCACCGCATCCAGGGTCGGTGCATGGCCGGCCTTGCGCTGGCGCAAGGTTTCTTCAGCGGCGTCGACCGCGTGGTTGGTGGCCAGCAGGTTGAGGTTCTGGCGTCCAGCCGTTTCTACCCAGGCCTTGGCGTCATTGGGAATCGGAACCTGGATCGGCAAGGTGTGGACCACGCCCTGGATCGCGCTGTACTCGCGGTTGGTCAGGGTCACCAGGGCCTCGAAGGCGTCCTGCACCTGGCGCTCGGCAATGATCCGGTTGGCCCGGGCGGTGTCGTAGCTGGCCTGGGACTGCAGCACGTCGGTCTTGTCGGAAAGGCCGACGTCGAAACGTTCATTGGACTGGTCCAGCTGGCGCTTGAACGCGGCTTCCTCGGCCTTGGTCGCGGCCAGGTTGTCCTGGGCGCGCAACACGGCGAAGTAGTTCTGTGCGGTCTGCAGGATCAGGTTCTGCTCGGTGGCCGACAGTTCCAGCGCGGCCTGTTCGTTGACGGCCTCGGCTGCCTGCAGCTGGAACCAGCGGTCGGCGCGGAAGATCGGCTGCGAGAGGGTTGCATTCCACGAATTGCCACTGCGGTTGGTGGTGGCCGACGGCTCGTCGAACTTGGTGCGCGTGTTCTGCATCTCGGCACCGGCCGACAGGTTCGGCAGCAGGCCGGCGCGGGCCTGGGGCACCACTTCGCGGCGGGCACCGTAATCGGCACGTGCGGCAGCAAGATCGGCGTTGTTGTCTACCGCTTCCTGGTAGACGCTGACCAGATCGGTCTTTACCGTCGGGGGCACTTGCGCTGCCCAGACCACACCGTTGGACGCACAAGACACGGCAATCGCCAGTGAGAGTTTGCGCAGCATAGAGGCAATCCTTGTACGAGATTGTAATTTCTGAACTGTTGAGTATCGAACGACGGGCCAGTGTAGTGCCGTGGGCCCCTGGCAACAATCGCCGAGTTTGCCTTTCATCATCGCCTTGTTTTACCCGCTTGGCTTTGCGGACCACTCCAGTCTAGACTGCGCATGTTCTTGTCGGGGTGCCTTGAGTCAAAGGCTGAGATCGGAGAGTTCCGGATCCCGTTGAACCTGATCAGGTTAGCGCCTGCGTAGGGAACAAGATTGCTCGCCTTCCCGGGGAGCCTCTTGTGCCAGATCCGGGAATGTCGCAGCTGCATGCAGCTCAAGGCACCCCACATCCGGCACTGCACACCCGTCAAGGGGTGCGTTCATGCCTTTCAGGTTCTCCCCGACATTCGCCCGCAAGGAAGACGTCTGGAGAGCCTGTGATGAGCAAACAAGAAAAATCGATCAACCTCAGCGAGTCGGCACAAGTCGACCAGCAGTCCGTGCAACCGTTCCCGCGCTCGCGCAAAGTTTATGTCGAAGGCTCGCGCCCTGACATCCGCGTGCCCATGCGCGAAATCAGCCTGCACGACACCCCCACCGACTTCGGTGGCGAAAGCAACGCGCCGGTGCTGGTCTATGACACCTCCGGCCCGTACACCGATCCTGAGGTCATCATCGACGTGCGCAAAGGCCTGGCCGATGTGCGTTCGGCCTGGATTGACGCCCGCGGCGACACCGAGCGCCTGGCCGGCCTGAGCTCCAACTTCGGCCAGCAGCGCCTGAACGACGCGGAACTGGCCAAGCTGCGCTTCGCCCACGTGAACAACCCGCGCCGGGCCAAGGCCGGGGCCAACGTCACGCAGATGCACTATGCGCGCCAGGGCATCATCACCGCCGAGATGGAATACGTCGCCATCCGCGAAAACATGAAGCTGCAGGAGGCCCGCGCCGCCGGCCTGCTCAGCCAACAGCACGCCGGCCACAGCTTCGGCGCGAGCATCCCGAAAGAGATCACTGCCGAGTTCGTGCGCGAAGAGATCGCCCGCGGCCGCGCGATCATCCCGGCCAACATCAACCACCCGGAACTGGAACCGATGATCATCGGCCGCAACTTCCTGGTGAAGATCAACGGCAACATCGGCAACAGCGCCCTGGGTTCCTCGATCGAGGAAGAAGTGGCCAAGCTGACCTGGGGTATCCGCTGGGGTTCGGACACGGTCATGGACCTGTCCACCGGCAAGCACATCCATGAAACCCGCGAGTGGATCATCCGCAACTCGCCGGTACCGATCGGCACCGTGCCGATCTACCAGGCCCTGGAAAAGGTCGGTGGCGTCGCCGAGGACCTGACCTGGGAGCTGTTCCGCGACACCCTGATCGAACAGGCCGAGCAGGGCGTGGACTACTTCACCATCCACGCTGGCGTGCTGCTGCGCTACGTGCCGATGACCGCCAAGCGGGTTACCGGCATCGTCAGCCGCGGCGGTTCGATCATGGCCAAGTGGTGCCTGGCGCATCACCAGGAGAACTTCCTGTACACGCATTTCGATGAGATCTGCGAAATCATGAAGGCCTACGATGTCAGCTTCTCGCTGGGTGACGGCCTGCGCCCGGGCTCGATCGCCGACGCCAACGACGCGGCCCAGTTCGGTGAACTGGAAACTCTCGGCGAGCTGACCAGGATCGCCTGGAAGCACGACGTGCAGTGCATGATCGAAGGCCCCGGCCATGTGCCGATGCAGCTGATCAAAGAGAACATGGACAAGCAGCTGGAGTGCTGTGACGAGGCGCCGTTCTACACCCTCGGCCCGCTGACCACCGACATCGCACCGGGCTATGACCACATCACTTCGGGTATCGGTGCGGCGATGATTGGCTGGTTCGGTTGCGCGATGCTGTGCTACGTCACGCCGAAAGAGCACCTGGGCCTGCCGAACAAGGACGACGTCAAGACCGGTATCATCACCTACAAGATCGCCGCGCATGCTGCCGACCTTGCGAAAGGCCACCCGGGCGCGCAGATTCGTGACAACGCGCTGTCCAAGGCACGTTTCGAATTCCGCTGGGAAGACCAGTTCAACCTGGGCCTGGACCCGGACACCGCGCGGGCCTACCACGACGAGACGCTGCCGAAGGAGTCGGCCAAGGTCGCGCACTTCTGCTCGATGTGCGGGCCGAAGTTCTGCTCGATGAAGATCACCCAGGAAGTCCGTGAATACGCCGCCAACCAACGCATCGAGGCGGTGGATGTCGCGGTCGAGGATGGCATGCGCGAGCAGGCCGAGCGGTTCCGCCAGGAAGGCAGCCAGCTGTACCACAAGGTGTAAAAACAATAATCGGGCGGTGCGCGATGCGCACCGCATCGCCGGCAAGCCGGCTCCCACAGGTACTGCGATTGCGCGATCCTTGTGGGAGCCGGCTTGCCGGCGATTGGACCCACCCTTTTTTCTGGCGAGCACGAATCAGCATGACCATCCCCAGCCATTTCTCCCCCGACTACCCGGTCCCCTCCAGCCAGCGCCCGTTTGGCGGCCGTGACCTGTTCTCGCTGTGGTTCTCCCTCGGCATCGGCCTGATGGTCCTGCAGGTGGGCGCCATGCTTGCCCCCGGCCTTGGCCTGGCAGGCGCCGTTCTGGCCATCGCCCTCGGCACCGGCGTGGGTGTGCTGCTGCTGGGCGCAGCAGGCGTCATCGGCAGCGACACCGGCCTGTCGGCCATGGCCACCCTGCGCCTGAGCCTGGGCCGCCACGGCGCACGCTTGCCGGCGCTGCTCAACCTCCTGCAACTGGTGGGCTGGGGCGCGTTCGAGATCATCGTCATGCGTGATGCGGCCAGCCTGCTCGGCGCACGTACCTTCGGCGAAGACAGTCTGTGGAACAGCCCGATGCTCTGGACCCTCTGCTTCGGCGGCCTGGCGACCCTGCTAGCGGTCAGCGGGCCGCTGGCCTTCGTGCGCAAGATCTTGCGCAAATGGGGCATCTGGGTACTGATGGGGGCTTGCCTGTGGCTGACCTGGAACCTGTTCGCCAAGGCCGACCTGGCCGAGCTGTGGACGCGCAGTGGTGACGGTTCGATGTCGCTGGCCGTGGGCTTTGACATCGTCATTGCCATGCCGCTGTCGTGGCTGCCGCTGATCGCCGACTACTCGCGTTTCGCCAGCAACGGCAAGCGCGTCTTCGGCGGGACCGTGCTGGGCTACTTCATTGGCAACACCTGGCTGATGAGCCTGGGTGTGGCCTACACCCTGGCATTCGCCCCGAGCGGCGAGGCCAATGCCCTGCTGCTGGCCCTGGCGGGTGCCGGCATGGGCCTTCCGTTGCTGTTGATTCTGCTGGATGAGTCGGAGAAAGCCTTTGCCGACATCCACTCGGCTGCGGTTTCCAGCGGCTTGCTGGTGCCTGTGAAAGTCGAACACCTGGCCTTGGCCATCGGCGTGCTGTGCACCCTGATCGCCCTGCTGGCGCCGTTGGCCCAGTACGAAAACTTCCTGCTGCTGATCGGTTCGGTGTTCGCGCCGCTGTTCGGCGTGGTGCTGATGGACCACTACGTGATCCGCCGCCGCCGCGCGCCAGCTCAGGTCGACGGGCTGCACTGGCAGGCGCTGCTGGCCTGGGTAGTGGGTGTCGCGGCCTACCATTTGATCGCCGCGCAAGCGCCAGCGCTGGGGGCCACCCTGCCAGCACTGATGCTGGCAGGTGGGCTGCATGCGCTACTGAGCCTCAGCCGCGGCCGGGAAACAGTTCAGGCTTGATGACGCCATTCAGGCGCGGGTAGGGCAGCTTGAGTTCCACGTGGCCCATGGAATAGGGCGCGATGGTATAGACCTCATACTTGACCACTACCGCGCCGTAGGTCAGGGCGATGTGCGGGGACTTCTGGAACGGCCAGGTCTTCACGAACTGGGCGTCCTTGTCCATGCCCACGCTGATCAGCCAGGCGCGGTGCGATTCCTCGACGGTCTTCCAGAAGGTGTCCTCCTGGCCCGGCACCAGCATGTCCTGGAGGGTCAGCTCCCTGTCCAGCTTGCGCGAGTAGTTGATGAAGCCACGCCCGGGCATGCCGTGGGCACCACCGCTGTCGAGGTAGCTGGACAGCTCGATGATCACCAGTCCGTCATGCTGTTCACGTACCTTGGCCTGCAGGTAGCTGCTGTTGCGCTTGTCGGCGCTGGCCAGGTATTGCTGCTCATAGGCCTGCAAGGTGCTTGGCGCAGTGCCACGCTGGTTGTCTTCGGTCAGTTGCAGCAGGCGTTTCTCGACGATGGCGTCGAGTTTCGGCAGGTCCGGGAAGTGGATGGTATCGATGTTGACCAACGGGCAGTCACTGGCGCTGCAGCCGGGTTTGACGTGCTCCCAGGCATCGCGCTTGACCTCTAGCGGAGCCCGGTAATTGGGCGTGAACAGGCTCTGGCAGGCACCTAGGGCCAAGGCCAGCACAGCCACGGAAGTCAGTTTGACAAGTGTCATGATGATCCTTGCAGAACGGGGAAAAGTCGGCCTTTGACCGTCTGCGCGGCCTTCAGTTCGCCACTAAGCTAACAGAGAGAAGACGCGCTGTCCCGACTGCACGAACGGTTGCCGGAAAGGGATGAAACCGGCAAGCGTGCAGAGTAGGATGGCGCGATGCGGTATTCGAGGTAATGAGGATTTCCATGTCAGACGCGTTGAATTCAGTGCCCAAGGGCTTCGAGATCATCGAGCGGGCCAATTGCTTCCAGGGCTTTTACAAGCTCGACAAGTTGCGGCTGCGCCATGAACTGTTCGCTGGGGGCATGGGGCGTGAAATCAGTCGTGAGCTGTTCGTGCGGCACGATGCCGTATGCGTGTTGCCCTACGATCCGCTGCGCGATGAAGTGGTGCTGATCGAGCAGTTTCGGGTCGGCGCGTTGGACAAGGTTGCCAACCCTTGGCTGATCGAGATGGTCGCCGGGCTGATCGACAAGGACGAACAGCCGGAAGAAGTGGCCCACCGCGAAGCCGAAGAGGAAGCCGGCCTGACCTTCAGCGCCCTGTGGCCGATGACCCGCTATTTCCCGTCGCCGGGTGGCAGCGATGAATTCGTGCACTTGTTCCTCGGGCGCTGCAGCAGCGAAGGCGCCGGTGGCCTGCATGGTCTGGAAGAAGAAGGCGAAGATATCCGGGTGCGCATCTGGTCGTTCGAGGATGCCTTGCAGGCCGTGCGCGACGGGCGCATCTGCAACGCGGCGACCATCATCGGCCTGCAATGGTTGGCACTGAACCGTGACGAAGTTCGAGGTATGTGGAAGTGAACCTGCTGCGTGAGCGTTATCGGGTCGACCTGGCCGGGCTGCAAGCAGCCTGCGAGGCCAACTATGCCCGGCTCATGCGCCTTCTACCCGACATGCGCACCAGCCAGAGCTCGCGGCGCATCGGCATGACCCAGGGCGATCAGATGCTCGGCGTGCTGGTGCTGGACGTCGTGCTGGCCTGCCCATACACCACCACCTTGCGCGTACGTCAGGAGCACAGCCTACCCTGGCTGCCGGTGCCGCACCTGGAGGTGCAGGTGTACCACGATGCGCGCATGGCCGAAGTGATCAGCGCCGAACATACCCGGCGCCTGCGCAGCATCTACCCGTATCCCAATGAAGCGATGCATCAGCCGGACGAGAAAGCCCAGCTCAATCTTTTCCTCGGCGAATGGCTGAGCCACTGCCTGGCGTGTGGCCATGAACTGGCAAGTGTGCGCTGAAATGTGACGCCGGTCGGTTTCGCCTGTTTGCTCGCCACGGCTGCAGCGCGATAATCCCTGCTGAATCCGCTCGAGGAGACGGCCGTTGCCGCACCCAGATCTTTCCCCGGCACCCGTGCATGTGGTGCAACTGACCGACGCCCATCTGTTCGCCGACCCGGCGGGCACCATGCTGGGCCTGAACACCCGTGACAGCCTGCGCCATGTGATCGAGCAGGTGCGGCGCGAGCAACCGCGTATCGATCTGCTGCTGTGTACAGGTGATTTGTCACAGGACGCCAGTGTCGCTTCCTATGAAGCTTTCCGTACCTTGACCGCTGGGCTGGGTGCTCCCGCGCGCTGGTTGCCGGGCAATCATGACGAAGCGCGGGTGATGGCCGAAGTGGCGCCGCAGCTGGTGCAGGCGGTCACCGACGTGGGTGCCTGGCGAGTGGTGATGCTCAATACGGCGGTGGCAGGGGCTACCCATGGGCTGCTTGAGCAGGACCAGTTGTCACTGCTCGACGAGGCGCTGGCATCGGCAGGCGAGCGCCATTGCCTGGTGTGCTGCCACCATCAGCCGGTAGACATTGGCTGTGCGTGGATTGCGCCCATCGGCTTGCGCAATGCCAATGAGCTGTTTCAGCGTTTGGCGGGTTATCCACAGGTCAAAGGGTTGCTTTGGGGCCATATCCATCAGCCATGGGATGAAGTGCGCGATGGCGTGCGCCTGCTGGCCACACCGTCCACCTGTATCCAGTTCGCCGCCGCCAGCGAGGACTTCAAGGTGAGCGAGGAGCAGCCCGGTTATCGCTGGCTGCGCCTGCATGGCGACGGGCGGTTGGAAACCGGTGTGGAGCGGGCCACGGACTTCGAGGTCAGGCTCGACTTCGACAGCCCGGGGTACTGATGTTTGTGGGGCTGCTTCGCAGCCCAATCGCCGGCAAGCCGGCTCCCACCCCCCTGTGGGAGCCGGCTTGCCGGCGATTGGCCGCTGAAATTGTTGCGAAAAACCAGCCGCGGCACCAAAACCCGGCGAACACGCTACACTGCGCATCCCTGCGCCCGTACCCTCGGGTGCGAAGCCTAGATTTCCGGGGGCAGCATGTCGGGTTCCATCCTCTATATCCATGGCTTCAACAGCTCTCCGCTGTCCACCAAGGCGCGTCAGCTCGAAGCGGTGATGCAGCAACTGGGGCTGTCCGGCCACCTGCGTGCACCAGCCTTGCACCATCACCCACGCCAGGCCATGGTGCAGCTCGAAGCCGCCATCGCCGAGCTGGGCGCGCCGCTGCTGGTCGGCAGCTCGCTCGGCGGCTACTATGCCACCCATCTGGCCGAGCGCCATGGCCTGAAGGCATTGCTGGTCAACCCGGCGGTAACCCCGCACAAGCGGTTCGACGGCTACCTGGGCAGCCAGCGCAATCATTACACGGGTGAAACCTGGGAGCTGACCCACGACCACGTGCAGGCGCTGGCCGAGCTGGAAGTGCCGGCACCCAAGGACCCCAGCCGCTATCAAGTGTGGTTGCAGACCGCCGATGAAACCCTGGACTATCGCCACGCCGAACGCTATTACCGGGCCTGCGCCCTGCGTATCCAGGCCGGCGGCGACCACAGCTACCAGGGCTTCGCCGCGCAGCTGCCGGCCCTGCTGGCGTTCGCCGGGATTGCCCGGCAGCAGTACGCGGCGCTCGATTTTTCTGTATTTTGATTTTTTCGCACTCACCAGACTGACGACGAGAACCCATGGCCAATCCCAGCGCTAGCGCCTATAACGCAGACGCCATCGAAGTCCTCTCGGGCCTTGACCCGGTCCGCAAGCGGCCGGGCATGTACACCGATACCAGCCGGCCGAACCACCTGGCCCAGGAAGTCATCGACAACAGCGTCGACGAAGCCCTGGCAGGCCACGCCCGTTCGGTCCAGGTCATCCTGCATGCCGACCATTCGCTGGAAGTCAGCGACGATGGCCGCGGCATGCCCGTGGATATTCACCCCGAAGAGGGCGTGTCGGGGGTCGAGCTGATCCTTACCAAACTGCACGCCGGCGGCAAGTTCTCCAACAAGAACTACCAGTTCTCCGGCGGCTTGCACGGTGTTGGCATCTCGGTGGTCAACGCCCTGTCGACCCAGGTGCGCGTACGCGTCAAGCGCGACGGCAACGAGTACCAGATGAGCTTCGCCGATGGCTTCAAGGCCAGCGAGCTGGAAGTGGTCGGTACGGTCGGCAAACGCAACACCGGTACCAGCGTGTACTTCAGCCCTGACCCGAAGTATTTCGACTCGCCGAAGTTCTCCATCAGCCGCCTCAAGCACGTGCTCAAGGCCAAGGCCGTTCTGTGCCCAGGCCTGCTGGTGAGCTTCGAGGACAAGGCCAGCGGCGAGAAGGTCGAGTGGCATTATGAGGACGGCCTGCGTTCCTACCTGGTCGACTCGGTCAGCGAGTTCCTGCGCCTGCCCGACGAGCCGTTCTGCGGCAGCCTGGCCGGCAACAAGGAGGCCGTCGACTGGGCACTGCTGTGGCTGCCCGAAGGCGGCGACAGTGTTCAGGAAAGCTACGTCAACCTGATTCCCACCGCCCAGGGCGGCACCCACGTCAACGGCCTGCGACAGGGCCTGCTGGATGCCATGCGCGAGTTCTGTGAGTTCCGCAACCTGCTGCCGCGCGGGGTCAAGCTGGCGCCCGAAGACGTCTGGGAGCGCATCACCTTCGTGCTCTCGATGAAAATGCAGGAGCCGCAGTTCTCCGGGCAGACCAAGGAACGCCTGTCGTCCCGCGAAGCTGCGGCTTTCGTCTCGGGTGTGGTCAAGGATGCCTTCAGCCTGTGGCTCAATGCCCACCCCGAGCTGGGCATGCAACTGGCGGAACTGGCCATCAGCAACGCCGGGCGGCGCCTCAAGGCGAGCAAGAAGGTCGAACGCAAGCGCATCACCCAGGGCCCGGCATTGCCAGGCAAGCTGGCCGACTGCGCCGGGCAGGATCCCATGCGTGCCGAGCTGTTCCTGGTCGAGGGCGACTCCGCCGGTGGTTCGGCCAAGCAGGCACGGGACAAGGAGTTCCAGGCAATCCTGCCGCTGCGCGGCAAGATCCTCAACACCTGGGAAGTCGACGGTGGTGAAGTCCTGGCCAGTCAGGAAGTGCATAACATCGCCGTGGCCATCGGGGTCGACCCCGGTGCCGCCGATCTGACGCAGCTGCGCTATGGCAAGATCTGCATCCTCGCCGACGCCGACTCCGACGGCCTGCACATCGCGACCCTGTTGTGTGCGCTGTTCGTGCAGCACTTCCGCCCGCTGGTCGAGGCCGGCCACGTCTACGTCGCCATGCCGCCGCTGTATCGCATCGACCTGGGCAAGGAAATCTACTACGCCCTCGACGAAGCCGAGCGTGACGGCATTCTCGACCGCCTGGTGGCCGAGAAGAAGCGCGGCAAGCCACAGGTCACCCGATTCAAGGGCCTGGGCGAGATGAACCCGCCGCAGCTGCGCGAAACCACCATGGACCCGAACACCCGGCGCCTGGTCCAGTTGACCCTGGACGACCTGGCGGGCACCACCGAGATCATGGACATGCTGCTGGCCAAGAAGCGCGCCGGTGATCGCAAGAACTGGCTGGAAACCAAAGGCAATCTGGCTGAGGTCCTGGTTTGATTCGTCTGTTGGTCGCGGTTCTGCTGAGCCTGATTGCCCTGCCTACCCTGGCAGGGAACTGGCCAGAACTGAAACTGGCATCCGAGCACCCCATCGACGGCATGCGCGGCGGCAACCTTTCCGGGTTGGCCTTTTGCCGAGGTGCGCTGTGGGGCGTTTCTGACCGCGACGACGACCGAATTTATCAACTCGATCAGCAGAACGCGGTGTGGCGCGCCCAGCCGCTGGCCTTCACCCCGCCGCTGGCGCCGGAGAGCGGCTTGCCCTGGGGCTTGAAAACACGCAACTGGGTCGCGTCGTACATACGCGGTGGCGAGCTGGATTACGAAGGCATCACCTGCGATCAGGCGGGCAACCTCTATGTGGTCAGCGAAGCCCATGCGGCGGTGCTGCAACTGCCGGTCCAAGGTGAGCCAGACTGGTTGAAAATCGACCCGGCGATGATTCGCCAGGCCCGGGCCAGCGGCATGCTGCTGCACTTCAACGCCTTGTTCGAAGGCCTGGCAATCAACCCGGCCGGCGACCGCCTGTGGCTGGCGGCCGAGCGTGAGCGCCGCGGCCTGGTGGCGATAGAGCGCCAGCACTCGGTGTGGACCTGCGGGCGCACGTGCGTAGTGCTCAGCGAGGCCGGGGTCGAGATGCAGCCGCCGCAAATGCCCAATGCCCGCGCGCTATCGCGTGATTTCGCTGACCTGGCCTGGTTCGAGGGCAAGCTGTTTACCCTCGAGCGCAATGCATACCGCCTCTGCCGGCGTGACGCCGACAGTGGCAACGTCGAGCGCTGCTGGTCGTTCGCAGCCGATACCCTGAAGCCGGAACGCCTCTACGATCAGCCCTTCGGCCTCGCCGAAGCACTGGTGGTCGATGCCAAGGGCGCCTGGGTAGGTATCGACAACAACAACGGTGATCGTGCCGATGGCGAAAGCCGGCCGGTGGTCTGGCGTTTCGACGCCCCGCAAGGTGGCTGGAGCGCCAAGCCATGAGCCAGGCACCCGGCAAGCGCGTGGGCAGGGTACTGATGATCGTCGCCTGGGCGGCGGCGCTGTTCCTCGCCACGCGCTTCTTCGGGCAGTGGGAGGAACGCGAGCGCAACCCCAATATCCAGGTACAGTCCGAGCATGGCGAAGGCTTCATCGAGGTGCGCCTGCTGAGTAACGGCCAGGGCCACTTCGTCGCCGATGGCGCGATCAATGGCCAGGGGGTGCACTTCATGCTCGACACCGGCGCGACCGACGTGGCGATCCCCGAGTCGTTGGCCCGTGGCCTGGACCTGCAGCGCGGCACTTCGGTGACGCTCAGCACCGCCAATGGCCGCACCGAAGGCTACCGCACCCGCCTGGACAGTCTGCAGCTGGGTGATATCCGCCTGCACAACGTGCGCGCGCTGGTGGTGCCCGGGCTGGATGGGCAAACCGTGCTGCTCGGCATGAGCGCTTTGAAACAACTTGAATTTACCCAGCGCGGCGGCACCATGCTGTTGCGCCAGAACTTGAAATGACGAGGCCCGCATGAGCGACCCACTGGAACTCAGCCTCGACGGCGTCGAACGCCGTTCGCTGGCTGACTTCACCGAACAGGCCTACCTCAACTACTCCATGTACGTGATCATGGACCGGGCCCTGCCGCACATCGGCGATGGCCTGAAGCCTGTGCAACGACGCATCGTCTATGCCATGAGCGAGTTGGGGCTCGATGCCGACGCCAAGCACAAGAAGTCGGCGCGTACCGTCGGCGACGTGCTCGGCAAGTTCCACCCCCACGGCGACTCGGCCTGCTACGAGGCCATGGTGCTGATGGCGCAGCCGTTCAGCTACCGCTACACGCTGGTCGATGGCCAGGGTAACTGGGGTGCGCCGGACGATCCGAAGTCGTTCGCCGCCATGCGTTATACCGAAGCGCGCTTGTCGCGTTACTCCGAGGTGCTGCTCAGCGAACTGGGCCAGGGCACTGCGGACTGGGTGCCGAACTTCGACGGCACACTGGAGGAACCGGCAGTGCTGCCGGCGCGCCTGCCGAACATCCTGCTCAATGGCACCACCGGCATCGCCGTGGGCATGGCCACCGACGTACCGCCGCACAACCTGCGCGAAGTGGCCAGCGCCTGCGTGCGCCTGCTCGACGAGCCCAAGGCGACCATCGAGCAGTTGTGCGAGCACATTCAAGGCCCCGACTACCCGACCGAAGCCGAAATCATCACGCCCCGTGCCGAGATCCTGAAGATCTACGAAAGTGGCCGTGGTTCGATTCGCATGCGCGCCGTGTACCGGGTCGAGGACGGTGACATCGTCGTCACCGCGCTGCCGCATCAGGTTTCCGGGGCCAAGGTACTGGAACAGATCGCCGCGCAGATGCAGGCCAAGAAGCTGCCGATGGTCGCCGACCTGCGTGACGAGTCGGACCATGAGAACCCTTGTCGTATCGTCATCATCCCGCGCTCCAACCGGGTGGATGCCGCCGAGCTGATGCAGCACCTGTTCGCCACCACTGACCTGGAAAGCAGCTACCGGGTCAACGTCAACATCATCGGCCTCGACGGCCGGCCGCAGTTGAAGAACCTGCGCGTCTTGCTGCTGGAGTGGCTGGAGTACCGCATCGGTACCGTTCGTCGCCGCCTGCAGCACCGCCTGGACAAGGTCGAGAGGCGCCTGCACCTGTTGGAAGGCTTGCTCACCGCGTTCCTCAACCTGGATGAAGTGATTCATATCATCCGCACCGAGGAACACCCCAAGCAGGCACTGATTGCCCGATTCGAGCTGTCCGAGATCCAGGCCGAGTACATCCTCGAGACTCGCCTGCGGCAGCTGGCGCGCCTGGAAGAGATGAAGATCCGTGGTGAGCAGGACGAACTGCTGAAGGAACAGGCCAAGCTGCAAACGCTGCTCGGCAGCGATGCCAAGCTGCGCAAGCTGGTGCGCAGCGAACTGATCAAGGACGCCGAGACCTATGGCGACGACCGCCGCTCGCCCATCGTCGAGCGCGCCGAAGCCAAGGCCCTGTCCGAAAACGAATTGATGCCAACCGAGCCGGTCACCGTGGTGCTGTCGGAGAAGGGCTGGGTGCGTTGCGCCAAGGGCCATGATATCGATGCCACCGGGCTTTCCTACAAGGCCGGCGACGGCTTCAAGGCTGCGGCCGCCGGCCGCTCCAACCAGTTTGCCGTGCTCATCGACTCCACGGGGCGCAGTTATTCGGTGGCTGCGCATACCTTGCCTTCGGCACGTGGCCAGGGCGAGCCGCTGACCGGCCGCCTGACGCCGCCACCGGGTGCCACTTTCGAATGCGTGCTGTTGCCCGAGGACGATGCCCTGTACGTGGTGGCCTCCGACGCCGGCTACGGCTTCGTGGTCAAGGGTGAAGACCTGCAGGCCAAGAACAAGGCCGGCAAAGGCCTGCTCAGCCTGCCCAACGGTGCCAAGGTGATCAGCCCGCGCCTAGTGGCCAATCGCGAACAGGACTGGCTGGCGGCAGTGACCACCGAGGGCCGCTTGCTGGTGTTCAAAGTGGCCGATCTGCCGCAACTGGGCAAAGGCAAGGGCAACAAGATCATCGGTGTGCCTGGCGATCGGGTGGCCAGTCGGGAAGAATATGTCACCGACCTGGCGGTGATTGCCGAGGGTGCGACGCTTGTGTTGCAGGCGGGCAAACGTACACTGTCCCTGAAACCGGACGACCTTGAGCATTACAAGGGCGAGCGGGGGCGGCGCGGTAGCAAGCTGCCACGCGGGTTCCAGCGGGTTGATGGGTTGCAGGTGGAGGGGCCCGCCTGACCCGATGAATGGTCTGGGACGGCATTTTCAGCGCCGTTCCAGGCGGAAATGCTGGAGTCGGACCAGCATTTCGCGGATGATAGTGCCCCTGCGGTGCCGGCGTGGCCGTGTGCCCAAATGAATGAATATCAGTATCACTGCGGTTTGCTTGGTGGCGACCGCCTGGATGGGATGAATGAAATTTCTGCGCCTTCCATTTGCGCTGTTGTTGACGGGCTTGCTGGGCCTGAGCGGATGCAGCATGCATCAGCCGGTTGCCCTGTATCAGCTCGACAGCGGTGATCCTGGCCAGCCCTCGCAAAGTGCGGGCATGGCCGTGGTACTCGGCCCGGTGTCGATCGCCGATTACCTGCAGCGCGAAACCTTCTTGCAGCGCCAGGCCGATGGCAGCCTGAGTTCGGCGACCGACGGTCGTTGGGCCGGTAGCCTGTCGGCGGACATCGATCAACTGCTGGTACGCCAGCTGGCTTGGCGCCTGGACAGCCAGCGCGTGGTCCTGGCCCCTGCCAGCACTGGCTTCTCGCCAGACGTGCAGGTGCTGCTGTCGATTACGCGTCTGGACTCGGGCAAGAACCAGCCGGCTATTCTCGACGCCCAATGGCGTCTGCTGGACCGTCGTGGCCATGTGCGTGACAACCGTATCGTCCACCTCGAGCAGCAGCATGAGGGCACCGAGTCGTCCCAGGTGCAGGCTCAGGGGCAATTGTTGCAGAAGCTGGCCGAACAGTTGAGCACTGCAGTCAAGCCACTGGCCAACCAGCCGGCGATCGCCGAGGACACGCGGAAGAAGGCTGCGGCCCCGGTGCAGGTCAAGAAAGAGCCGGAGAAGTCGAAGATCCCGATGGCTTCGCCGATTCGTACCGATATGGAAGTCTATCGGTTCTGATGGTTTTGCCAGATACAAGAAAGCCCGCACATGTGCGGGTTTTTTTTGTGTCTGGCACACCGCTATCTCTTGTAGGAGCGGCCTTGTGTCGCGAAAGGGCCGCAACGCGGCCCCAGCAACTTATGCAGCACCGCGAATAACCTGGGGCCGCTGCGCGCCCCTTTCGCGACACAAGGCCGCTCCTACAAGAAGCGGCGCTTGATCTTACGCCCTGCGCTCGTGCATCCGCGCCAACTGCCGCTCCAGCATCGACGGGTAAGGTTCCATCAACCGCTCCACGCAGCAGGCACCCTCCGGGCTGGCAATTGGCCGAATCCGAGCGCGCTGGCGAACCAGTGCGTCATCGCTGATCGGCCGCTCAACCAACAGCAGGTTGCGGCTGTGCTGGGACAGCGCCAAGGCGTCCTGGGCCTTTTCGGTCGTCAGCAGGTCC
The DNA here is from genome assembly GCF_044749545.1 of Pseudomonas sp. NPDC089396. NCBI lineage: Bacteria > Pseudomonadati > Pseudomonadota > Gammaproteobacteria > Pseudomonadales > Pseudomonadaceae > Pseudomonas > Pseudomonas sp. NPDC089396. Next base: position 316,845 of record NZ_JBIVIC010000005.1, read on the forward strand.
GCCTGCTCCAGCCCCTGCAGATCGTCGCCCTGGGTCAGGCCAAGCTGCAGTTGCAGGGTAATGCCGCTGTCGGCCACCTCGATTTGCAGGGCGTGGCCCAAGGCGCGCAGCAACTCGCCACAGCAAATGGCGTTGGTCAGGTAGTCCTCGCCACTGTCACCGCTGTGGAACAGCACCAGGGTGCTGCCGTCATTGAACGTGAAGGTTTCGCCGTCATACAGCGAAGCCGCCTGTTCCAGGCAGTCGCGGTAGCGCTCCAGCAGTTCGGTCAGGCGTGTGCGCGGCAGGCGGCGCAGTTGTTCCTGGGAGCCCAGCTGAACGGCCAGTACCGCCGTGTTCTGCGGTTCGTTGGATTTGACCACGGCTGCCACAGGGTGCGCGCTGTCTTCATCCATCAGTCCGGCGAAGGCCTCATCGTCGTCCTCTTCGGCCTGGGACGTGATCTTGGCGCGTGGCGCGGCTTTCGGCGCGGGCGCGGCCTCGTGCACGTCGTCGAACTGGTCTTCTTCCTCTACTTCGTCTTCTTCTGGCTCCGGCGGGGGCGGCGGGGCCAGACGGGCGTGCAACTGGCGGGCGATATCGCCGATCTCATCCTGGCGATCGATCGCCGGGGTGTAAGGGTGCGGGTCGCGCAGCCATACGCGCAGTTGCAGCAAGGGCAGGGTGATATGGCGGCCTTGGCGCAGGCTCAGGCTCAGCGCCAGGGCCAGCAGGATCGCGGCCAGGATGCCCATGCTCTGCAGGCTGATCAGCATCGGCTGCTGGAACTGGCTCATGTCCAGGCTGATGCGCAGCTGCCCGGCGGTGACGTCCTGGAAGGTGATCTTGGTCTGGTACAGACCTTGCGCTTCACCCAGCAGGCTGTTGCGCGGGCGCTGACCGGCTTCGGCGAGGATGCGGTTGTCCACGCTGTAGATCGCCGCGTGGGCCACCAATGGGTTCTTCACCAGGTTGCCCAGCAACACGTTGAGACTGAGGATGTCGTTGGACACCAGCAGCTCGGTCGCCGAGGTGGCGGTCTGGGTGGTCAGGCTCTGGCCAAGGGCGTCCGCCTGTTCGTGCATGGCCTGCTTGAACTGCAGGCCCATCACACAGGCATAGATCACCAGCGCCAGCGCCACCAGGAATATGTTGGTGCTGGCGATGCGCAGTGCCAGGGGAACGCGACGTTGGCGCAGGGCACGGAAGATCATGAGGAAGAAGTTGTCTGGTTTGACGGGCGTGGGCCGGTTCACAGAGCGCGGCTCTTAGTGGCGGAAAAGTGTTGCGCAGTATAGCGACCCGTGTTTTGTCGGCAAAGTATCGTTGGCGCCCGATGGTCATGGAAAATCGGTAGAATGCGCATTTTTCATCGAAGTCGGAGCCAGGTTGTGCGCGAAATCGTCCTGATCAACATCACCGGTGAGGACCGTCCCGGTCTCACCGCCGCTATCACCGGCGTCCTGCTCCAGGGCGGTGTGAACATCCTCGACATCGGCCTGGCGGTCATGCACGGCACCTTGTCGTTCGGCATTCTGGTCGACATCCCGGACAATGAAGTGGCCACAGGTCTGCTGCAGAGTGTGCAATCCAAGGCCCACGAGCTGAACCTGCAGGCCCGATACACGCCGATTTCCGAGGCGGATTACCAGCACTGGGCCGATGGCCACGGCGAGGCGCGCCACATCGTCACCTTGCTCAGCCGCAAGATCACCCCCGAGCAGCTGCAGCGGGTCAGCGCGATCATCAGCCAATACGGCCTGACCATCGAGCGTATCGAGCGCCTGTCCGCCCGGGTAGCGCTGGATACCCAGAGCGAAAACGGCAAGGCAGCCGTCGAAATCTCCGTGCGCGGTGTGCCGAGCGATGCCCAGGCGCTGCGCGCCGACTTCTTTGCCTTGTCCGAAGCGCTGAGCATCGACATTGCCTTCCAGAAGGACGACCTGTTCCGTCGCAACCGCCGCCTGGCGGTGTTCGACATGGACTCGACGCTGATCGAGGCCGAGGTCATCGACGAGCTGGCCAAGGCCGCGGGTGTCGGCGAGCAGGTTGCGGCCATCACCGAGCGGGCGATGCGCGGCGAGCTGGACTTCCGGGCCAGCTTCAAAGAGCGCATGGCGTTGCTCAAAGGGCTGGATGTCAGCGTGCTGGACCAGATTGGCGCATCCCTGCGCCTGACCGAAGGCGCCGAAAACCTGTTCGCCGAACTCAAGCGCCTGGGTTACAAGACAGCGATTCTCTCCGGTGGCTTCACCTACTTTGCCAAGCAGGTGCAGGCGCGCCTGGGCATCGACTATGTGTTTGCCAACGAGCTGGAAGTGGTCGATGGGAAGGTGACTGGCGTTGCCGTGGAGCCGATCGTCGATGCCCAGCGCAAGGCCGAGTTGCTGCAGCAGCTGGCCAGCGAGGAGGGCTTGCAGCTGGAGCAGACGATTGCCGTGGGGGATGGTGCCAACGACCTGCCGATGCTGTCGCTGGCTGGCCTGGGTGTCGCCTTCCGCGCCAAGCCGCTGGTGCGTCAGTCGGCCAAGCAGGCGATTTCGACGCTGGGTCTGGATGGGGTGCTGTATCTGCTGGGGCTGCGTGACCGCGACGCCCGCGTTTGATCTGAAAGCTTGGGGCCGCTTTTGCGGCCCTTTCGCGACACAAGGCCGCTCCTACAGGAATCACGCGTCTTCTTGTAGGAGCGGCCTTGTGTCGCGAAAGGGCTGCAAAGCAGCCCCAAAATCCTAAAGGCGATCAAGCCTGCGCCGGCTCCGCCAGCAACTCACCCATGCGCACCGCCGAACCGGCACCCAGGGTTTCTGCCCACTTCACCTGCTCCGGCCCGAACAGCACGATGGCCGTGGAGCCCAATTTGAAGCGACCCAGCTCCGCACCTTTTTCCAGGTGGATCGGTGCACGGCTGCCTTCGTCATAACGGAAGGTCTTCAGTTCACGCTTCGGCGGCGTGACCAGCCCTGCCCAGACCGTCTCGATCGAGGCGACGATCATCGCACCGACCAGCACCACGGCCATTGGCCCGCGCTCGGTGTCGAACAGGCACACCACTCGCTCGTTGCGGGCAAACAGCTCAGGCACGTTCTCCGCCGTGGTCTGGTTTACCGAGAACAGCCGGCCCGGCACGTAGACCATCTCGCGCAGGGTACCGGCCAGCGGCATGTGCACGCGGTGGTAGTCTTTCGGTGACAAATAGATGGTGGCGAACTCACCGCCCATGAAAGGTGCAGCCAGAGCCGGGTCGCCACCCAGCAGCTCAAGGGCGCTGAAGCCATGACCCTTGGCCTGGAAGATGCGGCCATGCTCGATCGGGCCAAGCTGGCTCACGGCACCGTCGGCCGGGCAGAGGATCGCCCCCGGGGTTTCGTCCAGCGGGCGCGCGCCCGGCTTGAGCGCGCGGGTGAAGAAGGCGTTGAAGTGCTCGTAGGCGCTCAGGTCTTCGACCAGTGCCTCGCTCATGTTCACCTGGTAGCGCTTGGCGAACCAGGCGGTGAAGGCGTTCTTGAACCAGCGAGCGCGGCACTCGGCGACGCAGCCGGCCAACCGTGACAGCAGGTGGTGCGGCAGCAGGTACTGGCTAATGATGAACAAACGGGATTTCATGCAGGTTCCTTAAACTTCTACAGGCGTGTCCGGGTGGTTGCCCCATTCGCCCCACGAACCGGCGTAGGCCTTGATGCGGGGATAGCCCAGGGATTTGGCCACCAGGTAGGTGAAGCCGGAGCGGCGGTGTGACTGGCAGTGGGTGATCACTTCCTTGTCGGGCGTGATGCCAAGCTGATTCAGGACTTCAGCGATGTCCTTGCGGATGCGCAGGTGGTCGTTGAGGTCCATGCCAGCGGTCCATTCAAAGTTGATGGCACCGGGAATATGTCCGCCCTTGGCCGCCAGGACCTTCTCGCCGCTGAACTCCTGGGGAGCACGGGCATCCCAGATGGCCAGGTCGTTGGCGCCGAGGCGGCTTTGCAAGTATTCGCGGGTGGCGGTCGGCTCGCCATGCAGCTGCAAGTGCACTGGCGTATTGGCCGGCGCCGGTACTTCGGTCGCGAGCTTGTCTGCCGGCCAGGCTTGGATGCCACCGTTGAGGTAGTGATAGGCCCGGTGGCCAATCACATCGAGCATCCAGATGAAACGCCCGGCCCAGCCGCCGCCTTCATCGTCGTAGACCACGTAGACGGCATCATCACGGTGGCCGAGCTCGCTGAACAGTTTCTCCAGGTCGCCGAGGGCTGGCAGCAGGCCGGGCGCCGGGGGCAGGCCCAGCTGGGTGCGCTTGCCCTCGACGAAACGCGCGCCAGGGATGTGCCCGCTGACATAGCGGTTGGCGCTGCTCAGGTCGACCAGGATCAGCTGTGGTGAATCCAGGCGCGGCAGCAGGTCATCGGCCTCGATTACCAGGGGCAATCCGGAAAAGTCTGTCATCCACGGTCTCCAGTGTGGAAAGAGGGAGCGATTGTAGCGCAAGGGTCAGCCATTGCGGTTGGCAAACACCGCCAGGGCGCGTTCAATGCATTGGGCGGTTTTGCCGAAGGCCTGCACACTGACCTCGGCCAGGGGCTTGCCGCCTTGGTCTGCCACCGCCAGCATCAGCACCTGTTCATTGACCGCCAGCGAACGTAGCAGCACGTGTTCGCTGCGAAAGAGTGCGCGCAGCGCGGAGGGCAGCAACGCGGAGAACTGGCTGTGGTTTTCCGGCGTCAGGCGTAGTTGCCCGGCTTTGCTGACCAGCTTCTGCAGCAACTTGTTCTGTGCAATGGGCAGGGCAATGGCCGCTGCCTCTTTCGGCAGGCCGGCCGTTTGCTGCACGCGCAGCAGGTCGTTGGCCTTGTCCAGGCTGAGCAGCAGCACGCGCTGCATGCCGCATTCCTGCAGGGCCTGGCGTGCCTGGGTGGCCAGGTGCACGGCATTGGTGAACGGGCTGGGCTGTGCCAGCAGATCCTGGCACAGCGTGCGCCAGCGACTCAGTTGCTCGCTCGAAGGCGGCGGTGGCGCCAGCATGTCGGGGTGCGGGCGGCGCTGGTGCCAAGGCCAGATCAGCGCTTCGGCCGGGTGGAACAGGGCGTGCCTGGCGTGGCGTCGGGCACTGGCGGCAGCCTGCTGGTGGACCTGTTGTTGCACGTCTTCCAGTGACGTTTGCAGGTACAGCGCGGTCAGCAACTGCCAGCGCAGCAGATGCGGGTTGTCCCAGCCCACCTGGGCTGCCAGCGCCAGGTTGTTGGCCAGCAGCACGGTATTGGCGGGCTGGTTGAACCAGCGGCGCAGACCAGGCGCATCGTCGAGGCGGTGCTGCTGGCTGAGCAGGTCTTCGTCGCGGGCGATGCTCAGTACCTGGGCCAGTTGCTCACGCTCTTCCAGCAGCAAGCGGTAGCCTTGGGTCACCCATTGCGGCAGGCGCCATTGCTCGGCGACGGCTTGGCACAGGGCCATGATGCGCACGCCGAAGAGCTCTTCCTCGACCTCAGCGGCCTCTTCGCCCTTGTGGATAACCCGCAGTTCCCAGGTGTCCAGCAGCTTGGGGTAGGTCAGCGCCATGGGCCACAGCGGCGAAAGAAACAGCAGGCTGCCCCAATGGATTTCCTGCCACAGCCGTGCCAGGCGGCTGGCGAACAAGCCGCTGGCCTGTTGCGCGGCATGCTGGCTGATCAGCAGGAACTGGCGCAGCACGGGGGGGATGTCGGCGTCCGGCACTGCCGGCAGGCGATTGAGCAATTCCTTGCTGCGCGCAAGGCCCAGGCGATTGAGGGCAATTTCCAGGCTTTCGGCAGGTTCTGCCTGGCTGGCGTTGGCCGGGTGGTTGGCCTCACGCATCACTGACAGCACCAGGGCCGGGCTGTCCTGCATCAGTTCGGCGATGTCGCGCAAGGAGCGGCGGTTATCGTTGATGGCGCTCATGACCCGGTCGTAACTCTGCTTCGGCACCGGTACACGAACACCGTCGAGCAGCTTTATCCAGGCTTCTAGCGTACGCGGATTCTGAGTGGGCACCTTGGATTCCATTGGCATTTTGACATCAGTCCGAACTGGCTTTTCGCATTTTGTGGCTATAGTCTGGCGCAGTTCTGCCGATAAGTAGAAGAAGAGTTTTAAAGCTCCCGTCCCTCATCCTGACCACGACAGCAAGTGCTTTGAACCTATGGCTAAAATTATCGGCATCATCGTCGTATTCGCGAGTGTGCTCGGCGGATATGTGCTTTCCCACGGCAAGATCGCGGCACTGATCCAGCCGTTCGAAGTGCTGATCATCGGCGGTGCGGCCTTTGGCGCTTTCATGCAGGCCAACCCGGGTTACATGACCATGCATGTAATCAAGAAGTCGATGAAGATGTTCGGCACCCGCTTCACCCATACCTTCTACCTGGAAGTTCTGGGTCTTGTGTACGAGATCCTCAACAAGAGCCGTCGTGAAGGCATGATGGCCATCGAGAGCGACATCGAAGACGCCGCGGCCAGCCCGATCTTCGCCAAGTATCCTGCCGTACTGGGCGATGAGCGCATGACCGCGTTCATCTGCGACTACCTGCGCATCATGTCCACCGGCAACATGGCACCCCACGAGCTCGAAGGCCTGTTCGACATGGAGCTGCTGAGCATGAAGGAAGAGCTCGAGCACCCGTCGCACGCGGTCACTGGCATTGCCGACGGCATGCCTGGTTTCGGTATCGTCGCGGCGGTATTGGGTATCGTCGTGACCATGGCATCGCTCGGCGAGGGCGACCAGGCTTCGATCGGCCTGCACGTCGGCGCGGCACTGGTCGGTACCTTCTTCGGTATCCTGGCGGCCTATGGCTTCTTCGGGCCGTTGGCCAAGTGCCTGGAGCACGATGCCAAGGAAGAGATCAACCTTTATGAGTCGATCAAGGCGTCGCTGGTCGCTTCGGCCTCGGGCATGCCGCCTTCGCTGGCCGTGGAGTTCGGGCGCAAGGTGCTGTACCCAAGGCATCGCCCGAGTTTTGCCGAGCTGGAACAAGCAGTTCGCGGTCGCTGAGTCATGGAAAACAATCAGCCGATAATCATCAAGCGCGTCAAACGCTATGGCGGCGGGCACCATGGAGGTGCCTGGAAGATCGCTTTCGCCGACTTCGCCACGGCGATGATGGCCTTCTTCCTGGTGCTGTGGTTGCTGTCCACGGCCACGCCCGAGCAGAAGATCGCCATCGCCGGCTATTTCAAAGACCCGATCGGCTTCTCCGAAAGCGGTACGCCCTATGTCATCGACCTGGGCGGTTCGCCGCAAATGGCGCCGGAAAAGACCATCAATCCGGAGCAAAAGGCCGAGCCTACCCCTGATACCAGCATCCAGATGAACAAGGAGCAGGTCGAGACCATGGCCGAGCAGGTCGAGCGCGAGCGCCTCGAGCTGTTGCTGCAGGAGTTGCAGAACAAGGTCGAAGAGAACCCGCAGCTGCAGAAGTTCAAGGACCAGATCCTGTTCGAGATTACCCAGGACGGTCTACGCATCCAGATCATGGATGCCGAGAACCGGCCGATGTTCGACATTGGCAGCGCGCGTTTGCAGCCGTACTTCGAGGACATCCTGCTGGCCATGGCCGACACCATCAAGGCCGTGCCGAACAAGATCAGCATCAGCGGCCATACCGATGCCAAGCCCTATTCGGGCAGCGGTGAGTTCGGCAACTGGGAGCTGTCGGCCAACCGCGCCAATGCCGCACGCCGGGCGCTGGTGGCCGGGGGCTACCCGGATGAACAGGTGGCGCGGGTGGTGGGGTATGCCTCGTCTTCGCTGTTCGACCGCAAGGATCCGTTCAACCCGGTCAACCGCCGTATCGACATCATCGTCTTGACCAAGAAGGCCCAGCGCAACATCGAGGGCGAGCAGGGCACGCCAGAGACACCGCCGGCCCAGGCGCCAGCGCCCGCTGCGCCTGGCGCTTCGGCGGCACCTGGCGCAGGTGATACGCCGATGCAGCCACGGGAGCTGCGCCAGAAGCTGAACATCTTCGAGGACGGTACCTTGAAGATGGACGAGGCCAAGGACCAGTAGGTCGTGCGGGGCCGCTGTGCCCCTATCGCCGGCAAGCCGGCTCCCACAATGTCTGCGGCGCAGCAAAATCCTGTGGGAGCCGGCTTGCCGGCGATTGGGGCGCGCAGCGGCCCCGAGCTTTCAAAACCCCCGCCGTATCTTGGCCTTGAGATCGGCATGAAAGAAATCCGCATTGTCCCTGTCGGCCCAACTCCCGCCCAGCGCCGGTAAGGTCAAGGCCCGGGCGAATGTGCATTCGTCGTGATAGGCCCTGACAAACAGGTCGATATGCGATCGCTCGCGCATTACCGGCCATTTGCCAAGGTGAGGCGGCAAGGCGTCGCCATCCGGCTGGTAAAAACTCACCCTTCGGCTGGCCATGACCGCAGCCCCCAGCAGCCATGCCGTCCACCAGTCATCGGCGAAATGCTCAGGCAACAGGCCAATCCAGTGGGTTGCATCGCACACGTGCTGGCAGAAACTGCCATACAGGTCTTCGTTGGTTTGCCCGTCGCAGTCGAACAGGACCAAATGTGCGGGGATGCCTTCGAGCAGCAGGCGCTCGTTGAGAATGAAGGCGTCAAGCCGCTCTTCGTGGCGGTAGCTGATGAACACCGGCATCGCGATTGCCCTCCCTGATAGAAGACATGACCATCAGGGAAAGCTGCGAGCGGAGCAATAGATGACGGCAAAACCGGAGCGGTCCTACGCGTTACGGTAACAAATCCTACAGATCAGTAGCTTTCTTCCGGCAGGCTGGCAATGATCGAGCGGTAGCTGTTCATTCGCTGCGGCTTGATTCGACCTTCTTCCAGTGCCTTGAGCAGGGAGCAACCCGGCTCGCGGTCATGCTTGCAGTCGCGGAAACGGCAGGTGCCGAACAGGTCGCGGAATTCGATGAAACCGTCCTCCACGTCATCGCGGCTGACATGGCCGAGGCCGAATTCGCGGATGCCGGGTGAGTCGATCAGGTCGCCACCCTTGGGAAAATGGTACAGGCGCGCGGTGGTGGTGGTGTGCGTGCCCTGGCCGGACCACTCGGAAAGATCGCCCACGCGGGTGTCGGCTTCCGGCAGCAGGCTGTTGACCAGCGATGACTTGCCCACGCCCGACTGGCCGACGAACACACTGATGTGGCCATCGAGCATCTGTTGCAGGCGTTGCATGCCGTCACCGTGGTGCGCCGAGACTTCCAGCAGCGGGTAGCCCAGCTCGCGGTAGACTTCGAGCAGGGCGTGCAGGCCCGGGCCGTTCTCATCGTTGATCAGGTCGGCTTTGTTCAGCAGCAGCAGCGGGCGGATACCGGCATGCTCGGCCGCCACCAGGTAGCGGTCGATCAGGTTCGGATGCGGTTCAGGCGCCGGCGCGAACACGATCACGATCAGGTCGACGTTGGCCGCCACCGGCTTGAGTTGGCCGTGGTTGTTCGGCCGGCACAGCTCGGTGCTACGGGGCATCTGCGCGACGATCACGCCAATGCCCTGATTGCCTGCGCGCCAGACTACCCGGTCGCCGGTGACCAGCGCCGGCAGGTTGGCTCGCAGGTGGCAACGGAATACCTGGCCGGCGGCCTCTCCGTCCTGCGCCTCGACCTCGACCTGCACACCGAAGTGGGCGATCACCAGCCCCAGCTGCTCCGGCCCCAGGTCGCCACCTTCCAGCTCCTGCAGTGCATGCTGCTCGCGTTTGGCGGCGCGTGCGGCGCGTTCGTTCTGGATTTTTTCGATACGCCAGTTCTGGCGGCGATTGAGCTGGCGTTTGGCCATGAAGGTTCCGTGGTGGGACGAATGAAAACGGCACGCAGTTTAGCACGCCAGGCGCCCGACCATTGCGCTTAGCGTTGCGCCATGAATGCGCGGGCCGCGCCCGCTAGGCTAATATGACTGCCTATACGAGGAGCCCTGCATGCAGAACCCACAGAACCTGATCTGGATCGACCTGGAAATGACCGGTCTGGACCCGGATAGCGATGTCATCATCGAGATGGCCACCATCGTCACCGACAGCGAACTGAACACCCTGGCCGAAGGGCCGGTGATCGCCATCCACCACAGCGATGAAGTGCTGGCGCGCATGGATGAGTGGAATACCCGTACCCACGGTGGCTCGGGCCTGACCCAGCGCGTGCGCGAAAGCAAGGTCAGCATGGCCGAGGCCGAGGCACAGACCATCGCCTTCCTCGAGCAGTGGGTGCCGAAGGGCAAGTCGCCGATCTGCGGCAACAGCATCTGCCAGGACCGCCGCTTCCTCTATCGTCACATGCGTGATCTGGAAAACTACTTCCACTACCGTAACCTCGATGTCTCCACGTTGAAGGAGCTGGCCGCGCGCTGGGCGCCGGATGTGCGTGACAGCTTCAAGAAGGGCGGCACCCACCTGGCGCTGGACGATATCCGCGAGTCGATCGCCGAACTGCGCCACTACCGCGAGCACTTCATCAAGGTGTGAGCCGTAAGGGCGCAGATATTGTATCGGCGCCCTCTTTTGGTGCCTTGGGCAACTGGTTAGACTGCGCGCCTTTCCCGCACGGACCTGCGCCATGTTGCTGATGCTCTACCTTATTGCCATCACCGCCGAAGCCATGACTGGCGCCTTGTCCGCTGGCCGCCGCGGCATGGACTGGTTTGGCGTGGTGCTGATCGCCTGCGTCACCGCCCTGGGCGGCGGTTCGGTGCGCGACGTCTTGCTCGGGCACTACCCGTTGACCTGGGTGAAGCACCCGGAATACCTGGTGCTGACCAGCCTTGCCGCGCTGCTGACGATTTTCATCGCGCCGATGATGCGCCGCCTGCGTTCGCTGTTCCTGGTGCTGGATGCCCTGGGGCTGGTGGCCTTTACCCTGATTGGCTGCATGACTGCGCTGGAAATGGGGCAGGGCATGCTGGTGGCGTCGATCAGCGGGGTGATCACCGGAGTGTTTGGCGGGATCCTGCGGGATATTTTCTGCAACGACATTCCACTGGTGTTCCGCCGTGAGCTGTATGCCAGCGTGTCGTTCGCGGCAGCGTGGTTCTACCTGGGATGCGTGTACTTCAAGGTGCCGGGGGAGCAGGCCATGTTACTGACCCTGTTCGGCGGGTTCCTGGTGCGTTTGCTGGCCATCCGCTTCCATTGGGAAATGCCCAAGTTCCACTATAACGACCAGCAGTGAGGCTGGGGGCTGCGTTGCAGCCCAATCGCCGGCAAGCCGGCTCCCACAAAGGGTAGGGTAGGGTGAGGTGAGGTGGGGTGGGAGCCGGCTTGCCGGCGATTGGGGTGCGAAGCGCCCCCTAGCGGCGACCATGCTGCGCCAGCGCCCACTCCACATGCTCACGCACCAGCTCCGAAGGGTCTTCCCGGCGCGCCTTCAAGGCCTCCAGCACCGGAATCGTCGAGGGCGCATTGCCCAGCCCCACCGCCAGGTTGCGCAAGAAACGTTCATACCCCGCCCGCCGCAACGGCCCGCCTTCGGTCTTGCGCAGGAAGGTCCTCTCATCCCACAGAAACATTTCGGCCAGCTCGGCATTCTCCAGGCCGTGTCGGGGCTGGAAGTCATTTTCCTGGGTAGGCTGTGCGAAACGGTTCCACGGGCAGACGATCTGGCAGTCGTCGCAGCCGAACACACGGTTGCCCATCTTCGCCCGCAGTTCGACGGGAATGGCGCCTTTGAGCTCGATCGTCAGGTAGGAAATACAACGCCGCGCATCCAGCACATAGGGCCCGACGAAGGCTTGAGTGGGGCAAATGTCCAGGCACGCCTGGCAGCGCCCGCAATGCTCGCTGACATGGGCCTCGTCCACCGGCAGCGGCAGGTCGACGAACAGTTCGGCGAGGAAGAAGTAGCTGCCGGCCTTGCGGTTGAGCAACAGAGTGTTCTTGCCGATCCAGCCCAGCCCAGCCTGCTCGGCCAGCGCCTTCTCCAGCACCGGCGCGCTGTCGACGAAGGCTCGATAGCCAAACGGGCCGATGTCTTCCTGGATACGGTCGGCCAGATGTTGCACGCGTTTGCGTACCAGCTTGTGATAGTCCCGCCCCAGGGCATAGCGCGACACATAGGCCTTTTCCGGTTGCGCCAGGCGCTGCGCCATCTGCGTGTCGCCAGGCAGGTAGTCCATGCGCAGCGATACCACGCGCACGGTACCGGGGATCAGTTGCTCGGGATGGGCGCGCTTGCTGCCGTGCGCGCCGAGGTATTCCATCTCGCCCTGATAACCGGCGTCGAGCCAGCGCTGCAGGTGATGTTCGTGCTCGCCAAGGTCTACCCCGGCGATGCCGACGTGGGCAAAACCGAGTTCTCGGCCCCAATTCTTGATCGATTGGGCCAGTGCGGCGAGGTCAGGTGTGCAAGCGGACATGGATGGGCAAGGCAATACGGGCTCAGGTGCGTATAATTCTGCCAGACATTGGAGCCTTTGACCCCATGCCCCAGACCAAACACACCGGCCACCCCCCGCAACTGCTCGGCAGCAGGACGGTCGCGCGCCTGCCTGCAAGGCCTGCGCACGCCCAGAAAGGTGACTTCGGCCACGTGCTGGTGGTCGGTGGCGACCTCGGTACCGGTGGTGCGGTATTGCTGAGTGCCGAGGCGGCACTGCGCTGCGGCGCCGGCCTGGTCAGCGTGGCGACCCGCCCCGAACACGTTGCTGCCAGCCTTGCTCGTATGCCGGAAGCCATGTGCCTCGGCGTGAGCTCGGCCAACCAGCTGATGGGTGTGCTGGAGCGGGCCTCGGTTCTGGTGGTTGGTCCGGGCCTTGGCCAGGCCGCCTGGGGGCGTAGCCTGCTGTCGGCGGTGGCCAATGCCGAACGGCCACAGGTGTGGGACGCCGATGCGCTGAACCTGTTGGCGCATGCTCCGCTGGCCCTGCCCAGCGGCAGTATCCTGACCCCTCATCCTGGGGAGGCGGCGCGATTGCTGGGCATTTCCACCGAGGCGGTACAGACTGACCGCGCCGGCGCTGCGCGAAAGCTGGCGCGGCGCTATGCCAGCATCTGCGTGCTCAAGGGCGCCGGCACGCTGGTCGCCGACCCTGCGGGGCAGCTGGCGCTGTGCGAACGCGGTCATCCGGCGATGGCTGGGGCGGGGCTGGGCGATGTGCTGACCGGCGTCCTGGGGGCTTTGTTGGCCCAGGGTCTGGATGCCTGGAGCGCTGCCTGCCTGGGCGTATGGCTGCACGCCTGCGCCGGCGAGCGCCTGGGGAGCAAAGGTAGAGGCCTGGCGGCCAGCGATCTGGCGCCGGTCATTCGTGAGTTGTTGGAGGAGCATTCTGCGTGTCTGGCATAACCCTGTTTCTGGCCGATGAAGCGGCCACGGTGGCATTCGGCGCCAAACTGGCCGAGGTGACCGGCGGTCACGGCGTGATCTTCCTCGAAGGTGACCTGGGGGCTGGCAAGACCACCCTGTCGCGGGGCCTGATCCGTGGCCTGGGCCATACGGGTGCAGTGAAAAGCCCCACGTTTACCGTGGTCGAGCCTTATGAGATCGGTACGGTGCGTGCCTTCCACTTCGACCTGTATCGTCTGGTCGACCCGGAGGAGCTGGAGTACATGGGCATTCGCGACTACTTCGAGGGCGACCCGCTGTGCCTGTTCGAGTGGCCACAAAAGGGTGCGGGCGTTTTGCCAAAGCCTGACCTGACCATTACCATAAGCCCCCAAGCGAGCGGACGCTCGCTCAACCTTTCGCCGCAGGGGGCTCGCGGCGAGGCCTGGTGCGCTGCACTGGCCGAACACAATAAACAGTAAGTGGGGTAGGTATGCGCATACGCGCACTGGTCGCTGCCGTTGGGCTGCTGCTGACAGCAGTGACCGTTGACGCTCTGGCCGTCACACAAGTCAAGAGCATGCGCCTGTGGCGCGCGCCGGACAACACACGGCTTGTATTCGACCTGTCGGGTCCGGTGCAGCATAGCGTCTTCACCCTGAGCGCGCCCAATCGCCTCGTCATTGATATCAATGGCGCGACCCTGGCCGCGCCTTTGAGTGTCTCTACGTCGAACACGCCAATCACCAGCGTGCGCTCCGCCCAGCGCACACCGACTGACCTGCGCGTGGTGGTCGACCTGAAGAAGTCAGTCACGCCCAAGAGCTTCACCCTGGCGCCCAATGCCCAGTATGGCAATCGCCTGGTGGTCGACCTGTACGACCAGGAATCCGACGCCATCGCCGCCACGGCGCCTTCGGCACCCCCTACGCCGGCACCTACCCCGGCCACCACGCCTGCCGTGCCGGTTACCCCGGCGCAGCCCGCAATCAAGCTGCCGCCTGTGCCTGCCGGCAAGCGCGACATCGTGGTCGCCATCGACGCCGGCCACGGCGGCGAGGACCCGGGTGCCTCCGGTTCGCGCGGCCAGCACGAGAAAGACATCGTGCTGCAGATCGCCAAGGAGCTGCAGCGCCAGATCAACACCGAGAAGGGCTACCGCGCCGAGCTGACTCGAACCGGTGACTACTTCATCCCGCTGCGCAAGCGCACCGAGATCGCCCGCAAGAAGGGCGCCGACCTGTTCATCTCGATCCACGCCGACGCCGCGCCGTCACGGGCCGCGTTCGGGGCATCGGTGTTCGCCCTGTCCGACCGCGGCGCCACCTCCGAAACGGCACGTTGGTTGGCCGATACGGAAAACCGCTCCGACCTGATCGGCGGTGCCGGCAATGTCAGCCTCGACGACAAGGACCGCATGCTGGCGGGCGTGCTGCTCGACCTGTCGATGACCGCGACGCTCAGCTCCAGCCTCAATGTCGGGCAGAAGGTGCTTGGCAACATGGGCCGGGTCACTTCGTTGCACAAGCAGCGGGTGGAACAGGCAGGCTTCATGGTGCTGAAGTCCCCAGACATTCCGTCGATCCTCGTCGAAACCGGGTTCATTTCCAACAACAATGAAGCCGCCAAGCTGGCCACCTCCAGTCACCAGCAGGCCTTGGCCCGCTCGATTCATACCGGTGTGCGCCAGTACTTCCAGCAAAACCCGCCGCCAGGCACTTACGTGGCCTGGCTGCGTGACAGCGGCAAGATTGCCCAGGCCCCGCGCGACCATACCGTGCGCCCTGGTGAAACCTTGGCGATGATCGCCGTGCGCTACCAGGTCAGTGTTCCCAGCCTGCGCAGCAGTAACAGCCTCAAGACCGATGAGCTGAAGGTTGGCCAGCACCTGACTATCCCCGCCACCACCTTGGCCTCCCAGCAATGAGTGGCGGTTCGCGCATCCAGCTGCTCAGCCCGCGGCTGGCTAACCAGATTGCCGCAGGTGAGGTGGTCGAACGCCCGGCCTCGGTGGCCAAGGAGCTGCTGGAAAACAGCCTCGACTCCGGTGCCCGGCGCATCGACGTCGAAGTCGAGCAGGGGGGCGTCAAGCTGCTGCGGGTGCGTGACGACGGCAGTGGTATCTCCGCCGATGACTTGCCACTGGCCCTGGCTCGCCACGCCACCAGCAAGATTCGCGAACTGGAAGACCTGGAAGGGGTGTTGAGCCTCGGTTTTCGTGGTGAGGCCCTGGCTTCGATCAGTTCGGTGGCGCGCCTGACCCTGACCTCGCGTACCGCCAGCGCCGGCGAAGCCTGGCAGGTCGAGACCGAAGGGCGTGACATGACGCCACGGGTGCAACCGGCCGCGCACCCGGTCGGCACCTCGGTGGAAGTGCGCGACCTGTTCTTCAATACCCCGGCCCGGCGCAAGTTCCTCAAGGCCGAGAAGACCGAGTTCGACCACCTGCAGGAGGTCATCCGCCGTCTGGCCCTGGCGCGCTTCGATGTCGGCTTCCACTTGCGTCATAACGGCAAGAGCATTCTCAGCCTGCACGAAGCACATGACGAAACCGCCCGTGCGCGAAGGGTCGGCGCCATCTGTGGCCCTGGTTTCATGGAGCAGGCGCTGCCCATCGACGTCGAACGCAACGGCCTGCGCCTGTGGGGCTGGGTCGGCCTGCCGACGTTCTCGCGCAGCCAGGCTGACCTGCAGTACTTCTTCGTCAATGGCCGCGCGGTGCGCGACAAACTGGTCGCCCATGCCGTGCGCCAGGCCTATCGCGATGTGCTGTTCAATGGCCGCCACCCGACCTTCGTGCTGTTCCTCGAACTCGAGCCCAATGGCGTCGACGTCAACGTGCACCCGACCAAGCACGAAGTGCGTTTCCGTGAGGGGCGCTCGGTGCACGACTTCCTCTATGGCACCTTGCACCGGGCCTTGGCCGATGTTCGCCCGGAAGACCAGTTGGCAGCGCCCGCTGCGGCCGCCGAGATGGTCCGCCCGACAGGTCAGCAGGTCGGTGAGTTCGGCCCGCAAGGTGAGATGCGCCTGGCCTCGCCGGTGCTCGAGCAGCCCCAGGCACCCCAGTTTGCGATCTCCAATGGTGGCAGTGGCGCAGGCTACCAATACCAGTACACCCCGCGTCCGTCCCAGCCGCTGCCGGCGGCCGAGTCTCAAGCGGTCTATCGCGAGTTCTACAAGCCACTGGCCGACGGGGCGACGGCGCCTTCGACGCTGCCCGAGAGCCAAGGCGACATTCCGCCGCTGGGCTATGCCCTGGCCCAGCTCAAAGGCATCTACATCCTCGCCGAGAATGCCGTAGGCCTGGTGCTGGTGGACATGCACGCCGCCCACGAGCGGATCATGTACGAGCGGCTCAAGGTCGCCATGGCCAGCGAAGGCCTGAGTGGCCAGCCGCTGTTGGTGCCCGAGACGCTGGCACTGAGCCAGCGCGAAGCCGATTGCGCCGAAGAGCATGGGCAATGGTTCCAGCGCCTGGGCTTCGAGTTGCAGCGCCTGGGCCCGGAAACCCTGGCGATCCGCCAGATTCCGGCCTTGCTCAAGCAAGCCGAGGCCAATCGCCTGGTTCAGGACGTACTCGCCGACCTGATGGAGTACGGCACCAGCGACCGTATCCAGGCGCACCTCAACGAGCTGCTCGGCACCATGGCCTGCCACGGTGCCGTGCGCGCCAACCGGCGCCTGGCGATTCCCGAGATGAACGCCTTGCTGCGCGACATGGAAAACACCGAGCGCAGCGGCCAATGCAACCACGGCCGACCGACCTGGACCCAGATGGGCCTGGACGACCTGGACAAACTTTTCCTGCGCGGTCGATGAAATGAGCGGCAAGCCCCCTGCAATATTCCTCATGGGCCCGACAGCGGCCGGCAAGACCGACCTTGCCATCGAACTGACCAAAGTCTTGCCTTGCGAGCTGATCAGCGTCGACTCGGCGCTGGTCTATCGCGGCATGGACATTGGTTCGGCCAAGCCTTCCAAAGAGATCCTGGCCGCCCATCCGCACCGTTTGATCGACATTCGTGACCCGGCCGAAAGCTATTCGGCCGCGCAGTTCCGCGCCGATGCCCTGGAAGCGATGGCGGAGATCACCGCACGTGGCAAGATCCCGCTGCTGGTTGGCGGCACCATGCTCTACTACAAGGCGCTGATCGATGGCCTGGCGGACATGCCTGCGGCCGATGCTGCCGTGCGGGCGGAACTGGAGGCACAGGCTGAGGCGCTGGGCCTGGCCGAACTGCATCGGCAGCTGGCTGAAGTGGACCCTGTGTCGGCGGCGCGCATTCATCCCAACGACCCCCAGCGCCTGATCCGCGCGCTGGAGGTATACCGGGTGAGCGGGGAGAGCATGACGGCACATCGCCAGCGTCAATTCGCGGAAAGTAGCGCCGCAGACGCAGGCGCTGGCACGCATTTGCCCTATACTGTCGCGAGTTTGGCGATCGCTCCTACAGATCGTCACATTTTGCATCAGCGAATTGCGCTACGATTCTCGCAAATGCTGGAACAGGGCTTCATCGATGAGGTCCGATCGCTGCGGGCCAGAAGTGACTTGCACGCCGGGCTGCCGTCTATACGGGCAGTGGGATATCGGCAAGTCTGGGACTACCTTGACGGCAAGCTGACTGAGAATGAGATGCGCGAACGCGGTATCATTGCCACTCGACAGCTGGCCAAGCGGCAGTTCACCTGGTTGCGTGGTTGGGCCGACGTACATTGGCTCGACAGCCTGGCCTGCGACAATCTGTCCCGCACCTTGAAATACCTTGGGGCCGTCTCCATATTGAGCTGAGTCCCTGCTGATTGCCGTCTATTCTTGCGAAGGGGCGGCACAACTTATCGATTTCTTTGAATTTCTATTATTTATCCTTACAGGAGTGCGGCATATGTCAAAAGGGCATTCGCTACAAGACCCTTACTTGAACACCTTGAGAAAAGAAAAGGTCCCGGTTTCGATCTATCTGGTCAACGGCATCAAGCTGCAGGGCTCGATCGAATCCTTCGACCAGTTCGTGGTATTGCTGAAGAACACTGTCAGCCAGATGGTCTACAAGCACGCTATTTCGACCGTGGTTCCTGCCCGTCCGGTTCGCCTGCCTAGCCCGTCCGATTCCGAACACGGTGACAGCGAGCCAGGCAACGCCTGATAGGAGCCTGCATTGTTCTTTGAGCGCCACGGTGGTGGTGAGCGAGCACTGCTCGTTCACTTGGAAGGTCAGAACCCTGAGGCGCGCGAAGATCCGCAGGAGTTTCAGGAACTGGCATTGTCGGCCGGCGCCGACATCGTTTCGCTGGTCACGGTGGCACGGCATCAGCCTACCGCCAAATACCTGATTGGCAGCGGCAAGGTCGAGGAATTGCGCGACCTGGTCAACGCCGAACAGGTAGACCTGGTGATTTTCAATCACACCCTCACGCCCAGTCAGGAGCGCAACCTCGAACGTGTCTTCGAGTGTCGTGTGCTCGACCGTACCGGGCTGATCCTCGATATCTTCGCCCAGCGGGCGCGTACCCATGAAGGCAAGCTGCAGGTCGAACTGGCCCAGCTCGAGCACATGAGCACGCGGCTGGTTCGCGGCTGGACTCACCTTGAGCGGCAGAAAGGTGGTATCGGCCTGCGCGGCCCGGGTGAAACCCAGCTGGAAACCGACCGCCGCCTGTTGCGGGTGCGCCTGCGGCAGATCAAGGGGCGTCTGGAAAAGGTTCGCAGCCAGCGTGAGCAGGCTCGCCGTGGCCGTCGCCGCGCGGATATTCCTTCGGTATCGCTGGTGGGCTACACCAACGCCGGCAAGTCAACGCTGTTCAACGCCTTGACCGAGTCCGAGGTGTACGCCGCCGACCAACTGTTCGCCACCCTCGACCCGACCCTGCGCCGGCTCGAGCTCAACGACCTTGGGCCGATCGTGCTGGCCGACACCGTAGGCTTCATTCGTCACCTGCCGCACAAGCTGGTCGAGGCATTTCGGGCTACGCTCGAAGAGTCGAGCAACGCCGACCTGCTGCTGCATGTGATCGACGCCCATGAGCCAGAGCGCATGGAGCAGATCGAGCAGGTGCTGGCGGTACTTGGCGAGATCGGTGCCGAAGGCTTGCCGATCCTCGAGGTCTATAACAAACTCGACCTGCTAGAAGATGTCGAGCCGCAGATTCAGCGCGATGCCGATGGCAAGCCGGAGCGGGTCTGGGTATCGGCACGCGATGGGCGTGGCCTGGAGCTGGTTGGCCAGGCGATTGCCGAGTTGCTGGGGGATGATCTGTTTGTCGGTACCCTGTGTCTGGAGCAGCGTTTTGCCCGTTTGCGCGCGCAATTCTTTGCCCTGGGTGCCGTGCAGAGTGAAACGCATGATGAAGAAGGGCGCTACCTGCTGAGTGTTCGGTTGCCCATGGTCGAATTGAATCGCCTGGTCAGCCGTGAAGGCATGGAGCCGCAAGTGTTTGTCGAGCAACACACTTTGCAATAAATGCCCGGCGAGGTCGCCGGGCGGCAGTGGCAGGCATTCTGTAGCATTGGACGGCGCGCCGTGGGCGCGTCTTTGCTTTATCAGATGGAGAGCGCTATGGCTTGGAACGAGCCGGGTGGCAACTCGAACAATCAGGATCCCTGGGGCGGCCGACGCGGTGGCGGCGGTGGCGATAAAAAAGGTCCGCCTGATCTGGACGAGGCCTTCCGCAAACTGCAGGACAGCCTCAATGGCATGTTCGGCAGTGGCAAGAAACGTGGCGGCGGTGACCGCAATGTCGGCAAGGGTGGCGGCTTCGGCCTGCTGGGCATCGGCCTGGCGGTGCTGGCTGCAATCTGGCTGTACAGCGCCGTGTACGTGGTCGACGAGCAGGAGCAGGCCGTCGTGCTGCGCTTCGGCAAGTACTATGAGACGGTCGGTCCCGGCCTGAACATCTACTTCCCGCCCATCGATCGCAAGTACATGGAAAACGTCACGCGCGAGCGTGCCTACACCAAGCAGGGTCAGATGCTCACCGAAGACGAGAACATCGTCGAGGTGCCCCTGACCGTCCAGTACAAGATCAGCAACCTGCAGGACTTCGTGCTCAACGTCGACCAGCCCGAGGTGAGCCTGCAGCATGCCACCGACAGCGCCCTGCGCCACGTGGTGGGTTCCACATCGATGGACCAGGTACTGACCGAAGGCCGTGAGCAGATGGCCGTGGATATCCGCGAACGCCTGCAGCGCTTCCTCGACAACTACCGTACCGGCATCACCGTTACCCAGGTCAACGTACAGAGCGCGGCTGCCCCGCGTGAAGTACAGGAAGCCTTCGATGACGTGATCCGTGCCCGCGAAGACGAGCAGCGTGCCCGCAACCAGGCCGAGTCCTACGCCAACGGCGTGGTGCCGGAAGCCCGTGGTCAGGCCCAGCGCATCATCGAGGACGCCAACGGTTACCGCGACGAAGTCATCGCTCGCGCCAAGGGTGAGGCTGACCGCTTCATCAAGCTGGTCGCCGAGTACCACAAGGCACCTGACGTGACCCGTCAGCGTCTGTACCTGGAGACCATGCAAGAGGTCTACAGCAATTCGAGCAAGGTCATGGTGGCGACCAAGGACGGGCAGAACAACCTGCTCTACCTGCCGCTGGACAAGATGGTCGAAGGCAGCCGCAACACGTCCGCACCTGTCACCGGCGTTACCCCGTCGGCCAACGATGCAGCAGCGCGTGCGGCGCAGGACCTTCAACAGCAACAGCAGCAGATGCGTACTAGGGAGAGCCGCTGATGAGCAATAGATCGCTGATCGCCCTGATCGCCGCTGTGGTCCTGGCCATCGTGGCCTGGAACAGCTTCTACATCGTGTCCCAGACCGAGCGCGCGGTACTGCTGCGCTTCGGTAAGGTGGTCCAGGCGGATGTCCAGCCGGGGCTGCATGTGAAGATCCCGTATGTGAACCAGGTCCGCAAGTTCGACGCCCGCCTGATGACCCTCGACGCCCCGACCCAGCGGTTCCTGACCCTGGAGAAGAAAGCGGTGATGGTCGACGCCTACGCCAAGTGGCGCGTCAAGGATGCCGAGCGCTTCTACACTGCCACTTCCGGCATGAAGCAGATCGCCGACGAGCGTCTGTCGCGCCGTCTGGAAAGCGGCCTGCGCGACCAATTCGGTAAGCGTACCCTGCACGAAGTGGTGTCCGGTGAACGTGACGCGCTGATGGCTGACATCACCGCCTCGCTGAACCGCATGGCCAGTAAAGAGTTGGGAATCGAGGTGGTCGACGTGCGCGTCAAGGCCATCGACCTGCCGAAAGAAGTCAACCGCAGCGTGTTCGACCGCATGAGCACCGAGCGTGAGCGCGAAGCTCGCGAGCATCGTGCCAAGGGTAACGAGCTGGCCGAGGGTATCCGCGCGGATGCCGATCGTCAGCGCCGTGTACTGCTGGCCGAAGCCTATCGCGAAGCGGAGGAAACCCGTGGTGACGGCGACGCCCAGGCGGCCGCCATCTATGCCAAGGCCTACAGCCAGGACGCTGATTTCTATGCGTTCCACCGTAGCCTGCAGGCATACCGCGAGAGCTTCTCGAGCAAGAGCGACGTGCTGGTCCTGGATCCGAAGAACGAGTTCTTCCGCTACCTGGACAAGAGCAAGCCCTGATGCTCTGTTGAGGAAACACCCCGCCTGGCAGCTAAAACTCCAGGCAGGGTGCATCCTGAATGAAAAGGGGTGTATGATGCGGCAGCCGGGAAATTTCCCGGCTTTTTTGCGTCTGCAAGGTTGATTGGCAAACGGCCAGTTGACGGCTTGGTCAGGTCGCAAGGCAATTCGAGGGTATTGGGTACGGTGGTGGCGCTGGGATCAGTGCTGCCCGCTGCTGTGCGCCAATGCCTGCTTTACTGACGGCTCGCCTGCTGGCAAGCCGCCCGGACCAGAGGGGAAATGGCGTAATGGCAACGGTAGACCGCTGGCTGCTGCCAGATGGCATCGAGGAAGTACTGCCACCTGAGGCTGCGCGCATCGAGATCGCGCGCCGCCAGGTGTTGGACCTGTTCCAGAGTTGGGGCTACGAACTGGTCGTCACCCCGCATATCGAGTACCTGGAGTCGCTGCTCACCGGCGCCGGCCAGGACCTGGACCAGCGCACATTCAAGGTGGTCGACCCACAGTCCGGCCGCCTGATGGGCTTCCGCGCCGACTTCACCCCGCAGGTAGCGCGCATCGACGCGCACACCCTGCGCCGCGAAGGCCCGAGCCGCCTGTGCTACGCCGGCAGCGTGCTGCACGCCCAGCCGCGTGCCCTGTCCACCTCGCGCAGCCCGATCCAGCTGGGTGCCGAGCTGTACGGCGATGCCAGCCCCACCAGCGATGTGGAGGTCATCAGCCTGATGCTCGCCACGCTGCAACTGACCGACGTCGCGGATGTGCACATGGACCTCGGTCATGTCGGCATCTACCGCGGCCTGGCGCGCGCCGCCGGCCTGTCGGGCGCAGTCGAGCAGCAGTTGTTCGACGCCCTGCAGCGCAAGTCGGTGGATGAAGTGCAGGCGCTGACCGCCGACCTGCCGAAGGACCTGGGCAACATGCTGCGCGCCCTGGTCGAGCTGTGCGGTGGTCGCGAAGTGCTGGCCGAAGCCCGCGTGCGCCTGGGCCGTGCCCCGGCCAGCGTGCTGGCAGCGCTGGACGACCTGCTGGCGATTGCCGACCGTCTGGCGTCGCGTTACCCCGAGCTGCCGCTGTACTTCGACCTCGGCGAGTTGCGCGGCTACAACTACCACACCGGTGTGGTGTTCGCGGTGTTCGTCCCGGGCGAAGGTCAATCGATCGCCCAGGGCGGCCGCTATGACGACATCGGTGCCGATTTCGGCCGGGCGCGCCCGGCCACCGGCTTTTCCACGGATTTGAAGACCCTGGTCACACTGGGGCGAGCGGAGGTCGTATTGCCTGCTGGCGGCATCTGGATGCCCGACAGTGGCGACGCGGCCCTCTGGCAGCAGGTCTGCCAGTTGCGCAACGAGGGCCAGCGTGTGGTCCAGGCCCTGCCTGGCCAGCCGTTGAGTGCTGCTCTCGAGGCGGATTGTGATCGGCAATTGATTCAGCAAGACGGGCGCTGGCAGGTACTGCCGCTGACCCAATGAGTTTCTGCGCCGGCAATTGGCCGGCAACCAAGTTTGCGTGAATGAGGACAAGTGTTATGGGTAAGAATGTCGTCGTCCTGGGCACCCAATGGGGTGATGAGGGCAAAGGCAAGATCGTTGATCTGCTGACCGAACATGCTGCCGCTGTAGTGCGCTACCAGGGTGGCCACAACGCGGGCCACACCCTGGTGATCAACGGTGAAAAAACCGTTCTGCACCTGATTCCGTCCGGCATCCTGCGTGAAGGCGTTCAGTGCCTGATCGGCAACGGCGTGGTCGTTGCCCCAGATGCCCTGATGCGTGAAATCACCAAGCTGGAAGAGAAGGGCGTACCGGTACGCGAGCGCCTGCGCATCAGCCCTGCTGCGCCGCTGATCCTGTCGTACCACGTGGCCCTGGACCAGGCCCGCGAGAAAGCCCGGGGCGAAGCCAAGATCGGCACCACCGGCCGCGGTATCGGCCCAGCCTACGAAGACAAGGTCGCTCGCCGCGGCCTGCGCGTTGGCGACCTGTTCCACCGCGAGCGTTTCGCTGCCAAGCTGGGTGAGCTGCTGGATTACCACAACTTCCAGCTGGTGAACTACTACAAAGAGCCGGCCATCGACTTCCAGCAGACCCTGGACGAGTGCATGGCCTACGCCGAACAGCTCAAGCCGATGATGCTCGACGTCACCGCCGAGCTGCACAACCTGCGTCGCGCCGGCAAGGACATCATGTTCGAAGGCGCCCAGGGCTCGCTGCTGGACATCGACCACGGTACCTACCCGTACGTCACCAGCTCCAACACCACTGCTGGCGGTATCTCCACCGGTTCCGGCGTTGGCCCGATGTACCTGGACTACATCCTCGGCATCACCAAGGCCTACACCACCCGTGTAGGTTCCGGCCCATTCCCGACCGAGCTGTTCGACGAGACCGGTGCGACCCTGGCCAAGCGTGGTCACGAGTTCGGTTCGACTACCGGCCGTGCCCGTCGTTGCGGCTGGTTCGATGCCGTCATCCTGCGTCGCGCCATCGACGTCAACAGCATCTCGGGCATCTGCCTGACCAAGCTGGACGTGCTGGACGGCCTGGAAACCATCAACATCTGCGTTGGCTACAAGAACGAGAACGGCGCCGTCATCGACGCACCGTCCGATGCTGACAGCTACATCGGCCTGGAGCCGGTGTACGAAGAGATGCCAGGCTGGAGCGAGTCGACCCTGGGTGCCAAGACCCTGGAAGAGCTGCCAGAAGCTGCTCGCGCTTACATCAAGCGCATCGAGGAGCTGACCGGCGCGCCGATCGACATCATCTCCACCGGCCCGGATCGCAACGAGACCATCGTGCTGCGTCATCCGTTCGCCTGATCTGCCTTCCAGGCTGATCTGACGCCGTGGTCCTGAAAGGGGCTGCGGCGTTTTTGTTTCTGCGCTTATCGCCGGCAAGCCGGCTCCCACAGCCTGAAAGCGGCGCGGTCTCTGTGGGAGCCGGCTTGCCGGCGATAGGGCCAGTACAAATCGCTCGCTGCTAGACCTTGGCGCATATCCCTGCTGCCCTCGGCACAACCCTTGCTGTAAGAAGTTTCTGCGGATGCCATCAAAATAATGGCGCCAGAAAGCACGAGGGTTTCACCGTGTCTGCCATCCTCTCACTGTTACGAAGCCGCCTGTTGCGGCCTGTGTTTGTTGCCTTGGGTATCGCCCTTTTGGTGCAGGTGCTGGTCGCCGTTGCGCTGACACGAAGCACCGTCACCGCCCTTGAGGCCGACCTGGGTGAACGCCTGGGTAACGACAGCCGCAAGCTTGCCAGCGAGCTGGAGCAAGCCGGGCAGGACGTCCGTTCGGGCCTTGAAGGTCTCTCCAGCAGCACCCGCCAGCGCCTCAGCGCGGGCCTGTCCGAGCGTTTGCAAAGCGAGCAGCAGCAGCTGCGCGCCACGTTGGAAAAGAACCTCAAGGATTCCGCCAACGACATGGCCGAACTGCTGGCTTCAGTCGCCCCGCGGGCGATCTGGGACAACGACGTGCCGACGCTCTCCGACTTCGCCCGCCGCGCCCAGCGCAACCCCAACGTCTTGTTCGTGATCTACGACGACGCCCAGGGCCAGCACCTGACCCGTTACCTGAACCGGCAGAACCCGATCAACCAGGCCCTGATCGAGAAAGGCCAGGGCGAACGGGCGCTGGACAAGGTGCTGGAGGCTGCCCGCCGCGACCCTTCGGTGTACTTCGTCGAGGCTTCGATCAACCCTAATGGCGCGGAAATCGGCAAGGTGCTGATGGGGGTCTCCACTGCCGGTGTCGACCAGGAGCTCAAGGCCCTGGACCAGCGCTTCAGTGCCTTGATCGCCAGTGGCGGGCAGTTGGTCGGCGACAGCCTCGGTGCCGCTGCGGCAGACAGCGGCAAGGCCCTGCGTGAGCGGCTGGAAACTGCACAGAGCAGTGCCACGGCGATGCAGGCCAATACCGCGCAAACCGTGCGCGATGCGGCTGCAGAGCTGCGTTGGCGGATCGGCCTGGGCCTGGTGCTGGTAGGCCTGGGTGTATTGATTGTGGTCGCCCTGGTGCTGGGCCGTCGTGTGCTGAGCAAGCTGCGCCTGCTGATCGCCGCGCTCAACGACCTGGCAGCCGGGGAGGGCGACCTGACCAAGCGCGTCAACCTCGACAGCCGAGACGAAATCGGCGACATGGCCTCGGCGGTCAACCGCTTCGTCGACAAGCTTCAGCCGATCGTGCGCGAGGCGGGTGAAGTGGCGCAGCGTACCGGCGTCGAAATCGGTGCCATGGCCCAGCGCAACGCTGGCGCCGATGCTTCAGCGGCCTTGCAGCGCGATGAAGTGGCAGCCAGCCTGCGTGATCTGTCCAGCATGGCCGACGAAGCCCAGGCCGAAAGCCATGCGATGCAGGCGGCGCTGCGCCAGATGGTGGATATTCGCCAGGCCACCGATGAGAACAGCCGCACCTCTACGCAACTGGCTGGCCTGATCGAGAACCTCGCCGGCCAGGTCGAAACCGGCTCGCAAGTCATCGAGCGGCTGGCCAAGCAGAGCGAGCAGATCGAAGTGGTGTTGACCGTGATTCACGGTATCGCTGAACAGACCAACCTGCTGGCGCTCAACGCCGCCATCGAAGCCGCGCGTGCCGGCGAGACCGGGCGTGGTTTCGCCGTGGTGGCCGACGAGGTGCGGGCGCTGGCGAGCAAGACGCAAAGCTCCACGGGGGATATCCAGGCGCATATCTCGGCGCTGCAGAAGGGCGCCAAGGAGGCGGTGGCCACCATCAGCCAGGCCGGTCTCAAGGCCAGCGAAGGCCTGCTGGTACTGCGCGACAACGAGCGCCGTCAGCAGTCGGTACAGGCGGCGGTGGAGCAGGTGCATGCGGCGATCGGTCTGGCTACCCGGGCTGCCGAACAGCAGGCGAATGGGGCTCAAGCCGTGCGCGGCCGCGTGGAGAACATCCATGCCCAGGCCGAGCGCTCGGCCGAAGTGGTGATGCAGACCACCGCCAGCAGCAAGGTCCTGGATGACCTGGCAGCGCAATTGCGCGCCAGCCTGGGCCAGTTCAGGGCCTGAGATCGCCTACTTCCCCATCGCCGGCAAGCCGGCGATGGGCCGTCCAGCGGCCCCAGTACAGAATGCCCCTTTGCTAAGCTGTCAGGCGACCCATGACAAAAGGATTTGTACATGCCCGCCCAATTGCTCGCCGCCCCGGCCGACCTGGACTTCCTTCACAGCGCTAGCGTACCGCTGACAACCCCGCTCACCGCCCTGCAAGCCTATTGCGCGATGACCTCTCACATCCCCGGCTGGCTGGCTGGCGCCTTTCGCCTGCGCGACTTCATCTCCCGCCGGTTCAACGTCGCCGATATCCACGGCTTTACTTCCCGCAGTCCCGAGCATGTGCCGCAGGTGGGCGAGCGCCTGGATTTCTTCACCGTGGAGGCAATCAGCGACCAGCAACTGGTCCTGACCTCACGTGATACCCACCTGGCGGTCATGGTTTGTATGGACTCGACCGCAGAGTGCGGGAGCAGGCAGCGCCTGAGCGTGACCACATCGGTGCAGTGCTTCAATGCCTTTGGCCGCTTGTACATGCTGCCGGTCGGCCTGGCGCATGGCCCGATCGTGCGGCGGATGTTGGCAAACATTCGTTAATCGATTCCCAGTACTGCATCTCGCCGTGAAACATTTATTTACCCGATCAAGTCGTTTTTTTCGCCAAATTTGTAGGCAATTTCCTAATTTGACCTTGAGCCCCCGTCTACGATTGCGGGTGCGGCAATAGAGGGCTAGGGTCAATCGGGCCTCTGGTGGCGCATCCTGCCCAGTGAGGAACAACCCTAAAGCGACGTTGTCCGAACCTCGTCGTCATCAGCCCAATCATTACCAAGGAGAGGTAAGCATGGCTTTCGATGCTTATATTCAAATCGCGGAAATCAATGGCGAAGCGCTGGATGAGCAATACGCCGACTGGATCGAAATCATCGGCTACAAGTTCGGTGCCAACCAAAGCACCTCTGCCACTGCGAGCTCTGCGGGCGGCGCATCTTCAGGCCGCACCACTCTCACCAACTTCACTTTCACCAAATACCTGGACAGCTCCAGCTGCAAGCTGCTTGAGGCCAGCTGTGCCGGCCAGCATCTGAAGGAAGTGAAGCTGGTGGTTTGCCGCGCTGGTACTGAAAAGCTCAAGTACTACGAAGTCGTTCTGGAAGAAGTGATCATCGCCGACTACGCCCAGAGCGCCAATAACGGGCTACCGATGGAAGTCGTGCAGCTTAACTACGGTCGCATCAAGACCACCTACACAAGGCAGAAGCGCCTCGATGGCAGCGCCGGCGGCAACGTGACTGGCGGCTGGGATCGCATCAACAACAAGAAGTATGCGTGAGGTATAACCATGTCCGAGGCACGCAGCTTCATTAACCCGCAAGCGCAGTCGTATGAGTCACTGAAGGCCGGCACGCCGATGTCGGCCAATCAGCGGGCCAAGTTTGACGTGTTGAATGCGCATATCGTAAATAGTGTAGTTTTCCCTGGCGAGCTAGTGATTGTCGGTGATCCCAGCACGCCATCGTGCACAAGTCATGAAGCATTTTTAATGACGCAGGCGGCGGGGATACACCATCAGCTTGAGGTCAATAATGTCGGGATAGATGACTTTTTTCTGGATAACTATGATCTGTTGAAGAGTCTGCATCGCCCATGCCTCTATGGGGGCGGGTGCTGTGAGTGATGGCTGGAGTAGGCATCTTGAAGCGATCAAGAAAACTCTTGAAGAGATCGAAGCGTTACATCGCGAGTATTTGAAGGATGGAACTAGTAAAGGGCGTGACGAATTTTACGCCAAGCGAATGACGTTGTTTATGCGGCTGGAAGAGCAGCTGAACAAAATGGCTGCGTACGGTTCAGGCTTGCGAAATAAAGGGTCGATGAAAAGAACGCTCGATATATCTACTAAGAGCTACCTGCATACCGGTGAAATTGTGGGTTATGCGGATAAAATCGCTGGTGTATCGAAAGCAGCAAGTCTTATAAAAAAAGGTACGTATATAGGCCTGGGGCTTGATATGGCTTCAACAGGGTTGAGTATCCATAGTGCGTGCACTTTTGGGCGCCCTGAGGAGTGTAGAAAGGCTAAATACGTGGAAGGTGGCTCTTTGATAGTTGGTACGGGTGGATCCATTGTGGGCGGTTCGTTTGGTGGATTTTTAGGGGGGGCGGGTTGCGTACTTTTCCTCGGGGTGGCCACAGGCGGTCCAGGAGCCCTTGCATGTACTGTAATTGGTGGTGCTGCGGGTGGGGTTGCTGGCGGCTTGGTTGGGGGTGATATTGGAGAGATGTCGGGTGAGGTGTTATATGAGGTCGCGCAATGACGGGCTTCGATGCAAGGTGGTTGGGTATTCCTTTGGTGGTCGCTATATTTGTAGTTATATTTTTGTGGATATTTGTTTCAGTTCGTTATGTGAGTCGCATTGAGCTATTGCTTTCGCGCAGTTCAATGGTGTCTGGTAATAAAAAGATTTTCGTCAGTGCAGGACTGCTGGGTAAAGTGATGCGTACTGGCTCAGCATCCGTATTATTGTCAATGAAGACGCTTTGTGTTCGTAAAGGTCTGCTGCATCATGAAGATGTCAATAATTTTCCTGTTCCCTTACGTCATATGCTGGTTGGGTTATGGTTTGCTCATGTCTTAGTATTTTCGTCGCTCATAGGTCTTTGGGTGTGGTTGAAATTCGCGGGCTATTAAAGTTGCTCTGCAGGCGTTAGCTGCAAATCCGCATGATTGAAGGCGAAGAATTGTAGGGCGTCGAGATGGGTAGAGGCTGCTCGAGTCGGCAGTCTAGGTTTGGCCAGTTTGAGGTGAGCTAGGAGAAATGATAGGAAGGAAAGCTTGGGAAGCTCCAGATGAAGTCCGCCAATGGCCAATCTACATGTAGTTGTGCTTGGCGTCTGCTTGTTGACTTCACCATTCATAGTGCTGCTTGCGTGGTGGGGGATTGCAGTTCGATATCTCGACTATCTTGAGAGTGTGTTCTCAAACAGCCCAATGGTGATAGAAAATAAAAAAGTCTTTTCTCATGCGAGCTTGCCGGGAAAAATTATGCGAGTAGGAGCCATATCTGCAATGCTCACTATGGCTAAGTTTAGTGTGCGCAAAGGTTTGTTAGATAGCGAAGATGTTGCAAAGCTGTCTTATCGCCTAAGACAAACTCTGGTGACGCTGTTAGTGTTTCATGTGTTTCTTCTTGCGGTTCTCGTCATATTCTGTATATGGATCAGACTATGGCGAAACTAGCTGGAGCCCAGGGCGCTTAGCGCCCTGGGGGAAATATTAGGCCTTGTTCAAATACATCCGCGTAGTCAGCAGATACACCGGTAACCCCGAAACCACGATCAACAGCGCCGCATAAGGCGCCGCCGCTGCGAACTCAACGTTTGCGGTGTGCGCCCAGACCTCGGTGGCCAGGGTGGTCATGCCGGTCGGGCTAAGCAGCAGGGTGGCGGTCAGCTCCTTCATGGCGTCGAGGAACACCAGGGCGAAGGCGGCCGCCAGGGCGGGGAAGATGATCGGCAGGGTCACCCGGCAGAACGCTGCGAAGCTGCTGGCGCCCAAAGTGCGGGCCGCCTCTTCGAGGGTTGGCGAAGCCTTGTTCAACGCGGTGCGCACAGGTGCCTGGGCGAGAGGTAGGAACAGCAGCGCATAGGCCAGCAGCAACAGCGCAGTGGTCTGGTACAGCACCGGCACATAGCGCAGGGCAAACACCACCAGCGTCAGTGCGATCACCAGGCCGGGCAGGGCGTGCAGCAGGTATGGCAGGCGCTCGGCCCAGATCGCCAGGCGGCCCTTGTAGCGCACAACCAGGAAGCTGACCGGCAGCGCCAGCAGTACGCAGAAGCCTGCGCCGCCCAGCGACACCGACAGCGAGGTAAGCAGCGCCTTGCTGATCGCCGCCACCGGGAACGCTGCCGACGAACCAACACTCAGCCAGTAACCGAGCATGGCCAGCGGAATACCGCTGCCCAGTATCGCCAACCCCAGGCAGAACAGCTGCGCCAGTGGCATCCAGCCATGCAGGCGTACCGGCTGCGCACGACGTGCAACGCCCTGGCCGATGCGCACATGGCGTGCCTTGCCGCGTACCTTCAGCTCCAACCACAGCATCATCAGGCAAAGTGCCAAAAGCACCGCCGACAACATGGCAGCATTGGCATTGCTGAATTCCAGCTCGAACTGCTGGTAGATCGCGGTGGTGAAGGTTTGCAGGCCGAGAATCGACAGCGCGCCGAACTCGACCAGCATGTGCAGGGCTATCAGCAGCGCGCCGCCGAGCATCGACGGCCACAGCAGCGGCAGGGTGACCTTGGTGTACACGCCCCAGCGGCTGCAGCCCAGGGTGCGCGCCGACTCTTCGAGCGAGGTGTCGAGGTTGCGCAGGGTCGCCGCCACCGGCAGGAACACCAGTGGGTACTTGGACAGCGCCATGACCATGATCGCCCCGCCCAGGCCCTCGAAGTCCGAGCTCAGCGACACCCAGGTGAAGCTGCTGACGAACGACGGTACGGCGAATGGCAGGCAAAGCACCACACCCCACAGCCGGCGGCCGGGCAGGTTGCTGCGTTCGAGCAGCCAGGCCAAGGCCAGGCCGACTACCATGCACACCAGCGTCACCCCGACCATCAGCAGCAGGGTGTTGCGCATCAAGCCCCAGACGAACGGTCGCCAGAGCAGGTGCAAGGCTTCTCGCCAGCCGGCTTCCCAGGCTTTCATGGCGACGTACAGCAACGGCAGCAAGCTCATCGCCACCAGGAACAGTACGGGCAGTACCACCCAGATGGATGGGCGCTTGCGGCGCGGTACGAAACGTACTGGCGCCGGCTGGGACAGGGCGGCGGTCATCAGAGCAGGCCGACCTCGCGTTCAAGCTCCAGCGCTTCCTCGGCATTGCCCAGGTCGGCTGGCGAAATCTTTGGCGGGCGCAGCTCTTCGAATGGCTTCAGGCCGCGGTCGGAGACCATGCCCTTGTGCAGCGGGTACTCGGCGGTGGTCTGGGTGATCTCACGCTGGCCTTCTTCACTGGCCATCCAGTTGAGCAGGGCTTGGGCTTCCTTCGGATGCTTGCTGGCCTTGACCGCGCCGGCGCCAGAAATGGTGACCAGGTTGCCGGCATCGCCATCTGCCAGGTAGTACAGCTTGGTATCGAGCTTGCCGCGCTCGCGCTCCAGGGCATACCAGTAGTAGTTGTTGACCAGCACGGCGGCGACTTCGCCTTTTTCCACGGCCTTCAGCGCGACCATGTTGTTGGTGTAGGTCTTGCCGAAGGCTTTCAGGCCGGTCAGCCATTCTTCGGTGGCTTCACGCCCGTGCATTTTCAGGATGGCCACGGCCTGTTCCTGGAAGGCACCGCTGGTCGGCACGTAGCCGACGCGGCCTTCCCATTCGGGGCCGGCGAAATCCATTACCGTGGTCGGCAGGTCTTTCTCGTCGATCTTCTTCGGGTTGAACACCACCACGCGGGTGCGCGCGGTAACGCCCATCCAGGTGCCGTTGGCGCCCACATATTCCTTGGGCAGCATGTTCAGTGTGGCGTCGTCGATTTTCGCCAGCAGGCCCAGCTCACCCAGGTTGTTCAGGGGTGGGGATTCTTCGGTATAGATGATGTCGGCCGGCGAGCGGTCGCCTTCCTCGATGATCTGGCTGGCCAGCTGGTTGCTGCTGCCCTTGCGGATATTGATATGGATGCCGGTCTTGGCCTCATAGGCCTTGGCGATGGCTTCGCCGATTTCCTTGTGCTGACCGTTGTACATGGTCAGGGTGACCGGATCGTCTGCCATGGCGGCCGGAGCGCCGATCACCAGGCTCAGAACTGCGGCGGCCAGGGTGCGCATCAGCGGTTGCGGACGGATCGTCATGCGGGTACTTCCTCGCTTACGGCTACATATTTGGAAACAATGGTAAACGAAATCGTTTCTCAAGTGACCGCATGACGACAAATTCATGAGGCGACCATGGTGCAACGGCGGGGCAGGCGCTGCGCATGTTCGTGAGGGGAGGGAGGGGGTAAAAATCGCAGGCAAGAAAAAACCCACTAGCAAGCTAGTGGGTTTTTGTATGGTGCCCAGGAGAAGACTCGAACTTCCACGACCTTGCGGTCACTGATACCTGAAACCAGCGCGTCTACCAATTCCGCCACCTGGGCAAAGCTTTGCAACATCTGGTGAAGGCGACTATCGTTCGCTTCACACAGTAGTAACAGATCCTTGGTCATCTGTTACTTGAAAATACTTGGTGCCCAGGAGAAGACTCGAACTTCCACGACCTTGCGGTCACTGATACCTGAAACCAGCGCGTCTACCAATTCCGCCACCTGGGCACACATTCGAGATTACAAGATGCTTTACAGCGTCGTTCATCTCTACTACAACTTCGGGCTGTCCGTCGTTGTGGTGCGCACTATACGGACGCTCCCAATGGCTGTAAACCCCCCAATCGAAAAAAATTTCAAAAAATTCAACTTGTTGATTCCACAGGCCTATCGCCGCTCGCTGGACATGCCGTTAGGGCTGTCCAAGGCTGACATTTCCGGTTTCAATACGCCTATGCCAGAATTCCTATCTATATACCCCAAGGTGAACCCCTTCTGATGGCCGATTGGCAATCCCTCGATCCCGAGGCCGCTCGTGAAGCGGAAAAATACGACAACCCCATTCCCAGCCGTGAGCTGATCTTGCAGCGCCTTGCCGACCGTGGCGAACCGGCCGCGCGCGAGGAACTGGCGGCCGAGTTCGGTCTTCACGAAGAAGACCAGATCGAAGCCCTGCGTCGCCGCCTGCGGGCCATGGAGCGTGACGGCCAGCTTATCTATACCCGGCGCGGCACCTATGCCCCGGTAGACAAGCTGGACCTGATCTGCGGTCGAGTCTCCGGCCACCGCGATGGCTTTGGTTTCCTTATCCCTGACGATGGCAGCGACGACCTGTTCCTCAGCCCGTCGCAGATGCGCCTGGTGTTCGATGGCGACCGCGGCCTGGCCCGAGTTTCCGGTGTCGACCGCCGTGGCCGCCGCGAAGGTGTGCTGGTCGAAGTCATCTCCCGTGCTCACGAGAGCGTGGTCGGCCGTTACTTCGAAGAAGGCGGTATCGGCTATGTGACCCCGGACAACCCGAAGATCCAGCAGGAAGTGCTGGTGACCGCCGGGCGTAACGGCGGCGCCAAGATCGGCCAGTTCGTCGAGATCAAGATCACCCATTGGCCAACCCCACGCTTCCAGCCGCAAGGCGACGTGGTCGAGGTCATCGGCAACTACATGGCGCCCGGCATGGAAATCGACGTTGCCCTGCGCAGCTACGATATCCCGCACGTCTGGCCCCAGGACGTGATCAAGGAAGCGCGCAAGTTCCGCTCCGAAGTCGAAGAGAAGGACAAGGAAAAGCGCATCGACCTGCGCCACCTGCCGTTCGTCACCATCGACGGCGAAGACGCCCGCGACTTCGACGATGCTGTCTATTGCGAGCCGCTGGGCAAGCTGCGCATGTTCTCCGGCGGCTGGCGCTTGTACGTGGCCATCGCCGACGTCTCCAGCTACGTGCGCCTGGGCTCGGCCCTGGACGTCGAAGCCCAGCAGCGTGGCAACTCGGTGTACTTCCCCGAGCGTGTGGTGCCGATGCTCCCCGAGGAGCTGTCCAACGGCCTGTGCTCGCTGAACCCGCACGTCGATCGCCTGGCCATGGTCTGCGAAATGACCATCAACAAAACCGGGCAGATGGTCGACTACCAGTTCTACGAAGGGGTGATCCACTCCCATGCGCGCCTGACCTACAACAAGGTCAGCAGCATGCTCGAGCATTCCCGTACCCGTGAGGGCAAGGCGCTGCGCGAGGAGTACAAGGAAGTCCTGCCGGACCTGAAGAGCCTGTACAACCTCTACAAGGTGCTGGTGGATGCCCGTCACACCCGTGGCGCCATCGACTTCGAGACCCAGGAAACCCGCATCATCTTCGGCGCCGAGCGCAAGATCGCGGAAATCCGCCCGACCGTGCGCAACGATGCCCACAAACTGATCGAGGAATGCATGCTGGCGGCCAACGTCGCCACCGCCGAATTCCTGCAGAAGCACGGTGTGCCGGCGCTGTACCGCGTGCACGACGGCCCGCCGCCGGAGCGCCTGGAAAAACTGCGTGCCTTCCTCGGCGAGCTGGGCCTGAGCCTGCACAAGGGCAAGGACCCGTCGCCCAAGGATTACCAGGCCCTGCTGGCGAGCATCGCCGGGCGCCCGGATTTCCACCTGATCCAGACCGTGATGCTGCGCTCGTTGAGCCAGGCGGTGTACAGCACCGACAACAACGGTCACTTCGGCCTGAACTACGAGGCCTACACCCACTTCACCTCGCCGATCCGTCGTTACCCGGACCTGCTGGTGCACCGTGCCATCCGCAGCATCATCCGTTCCAAGGTCGATACCCCGCACGTCAAGCGTGCTGGCGCCATGAGCATCCCCAAGGCGCGTATCTACCCCTACGACGAGAACACCCTCGAGCAATTGGGCGAGCAGTGCTCGATGACCGAGCGCCGCGCCGACGAAGCCACCCGTGACGTGGTCAACTGGCTCAAGTGCGAGTACATGAAGGATCGCGTGGGCGAGACCTTCCCGGGCGTGATCACTGCGGTGACCGGTTTCGGCCTGTTCGTCGAACTGACCGATATCTATGTGGAAGGCCTGGTGCACGTCAGTGCGCTGCCGGGTGACTACTACCACTTCGATCCGGTGCATCACCGCCTGTCCGGCGAGCGCACCGGGCGCAGCTTCCGCCTGGGCGACACGATCGAGGTCAAGGTCATGCGCGTCGACCTCGACGAGCGCAAGATCGACTTCGAAGTGTCCGAGCAGCAGCTCAGTGCCCCGATTGGCCGCAAGGGCCGTGGCGCAGCGCCAGCCGGCGACAAGCCCGAGCAGCAGCCGGTGGTGGAAGCCAAGGCCACGCCGAAGCCGCGCAGCCGCAAGAGCGAAACCGCTGAAGCGTACTTCCCCAAGGACGCTGTGCAGCGCAATGCCGAAGTGCGCAAGAGCCGCGAAATGAAGAAGGCGCTGATGAGCGACGCGCGCACCGGCGGCCATGCCAGCAGCAAGTCGGACAAGGGCGGCAAACCTGCCGGCAAGCCGACCAAGCACCGTAAAGGCCCGCCGAAGTCCGGCGCGCCACGCAAGAGCAAGAGCAAGTCATGAGTCAGCTGGAAAAGATCTACGGCGTGCACGCCGTGCAGGCGTTGTTGCAGCACCATCCGAAGCGGGTCAAACAGATCTGGCTGTCGGAGGGGCGCAGCGAGCCACGCATCCAGGCGTTGCTGGCACTGGCCGCGGAAAACCGTGTGGCGGTCGGCCAGGCCGAGCGCCGTGAACTGGACGCCTGGGTCGAAGGTGTGCACCAGGGCGTGGTTGCCGAAGTGAGCCCGAGCCAGGTGTGGGGCGAATTGATGCTCGAGGAATTGCTCGAACGCACCGAAACGCCGCCGCTGATCCTGGTGCTGGACGGCGTCACCGACCCGCACAACCTCGGTGCCTGCTTGCGTACCGCGGATGCTGCCGGTGCCACGGCGGTGGTGGTGCCCAAGGACAAGTCGGCGACCCTGACGCCAGTCGTGCGCAAGGTGGCCTGTGGGGCTGCGGAAGTGATTCCGCTGGTGGCCGTGACCAACCTGGCGCGCACGCTGGAGAAGCTGCAGCAGCGTGGCCTGTGGGTGGTCGGCACGGCTGGCGAGGCGGAGCAGGAGATCTACCAGCAGGACCTGACCGGGCCTTTGGTGATGATCATGGGTGCGGAAGGCAAGGGTATGCGCCGGCTGACCCGTGAGCACTGCGATTTCCTGGTGAAGTTGCCGATGGGCGGTAGTGTCAGCAGCCTGAACGTTTCGGTGGCGACGGGCGTCTGCCTGTTCGAGGCCGTGCGTCAGCGTCAGGCCAAGCGCTGATCCATTGGCCCTATCGCCGGCAAGCCGGCTCCCACAGATACCCCGCCGTCCGCAAGGGCGGTGGTAACCCTGTGGGAGCCGGCTTGCCGGCGATCGGGCCGGAACAGCCATAAAGTGTTTCCGGCTGTTCAAATATTCGCCAATCACCTTGCTTGTGCGTCCTGCCTTCTCTACAATTGCGCCCCTTGCCGAGCTGGCAGGCGCGCATGTGCCTCCCCTCCATGGCAAGACATACAGTGTCATTCACTCCTTGTCTGACTAGATATCCTGGCAGACTACTAACCCGTAAGGAGCATTCATGCGTCATTACGAAATCATCTTCCTGGTTCACCCGGACCAGAGCGAGCAAGTCGGCGGCATGGTTGAGCGTTACACCAAGCTGATCGAAGAAGACGGCGGCAAGATCCACCGCCTGGAAGACTGGGG
>NZ_JBIVIC010000005.1:354007-465437 GCF_044749545.1 Pseudomonas sp. NPDC089396
CGCAATCAACAATGTTCACAAGGCTCACTACGTGATGCTGAACGTTGAGTGCACCGGCAAGGCCCTGGCCGAGCTGGAAGACAACTTCCGCTACAACGATGCCGTTATCCGTAACCTGGTCATCCGTCGCGACGAAGCCGTTACCGGTCAGTCCGAGATGCTGAAGGCTGAAGAGAACCGCAGCGAGCGCCGTGAGCGTCGTGAGCGTCCTGAGCATGCTGACTCCGCCGAAGGCGACGACAGCAATGACAGCGACTCCAGCGATAACGCTGACGAGTAATCCACGGACCTTTAGAGGAGCCTATTAAATGGCACGTTTCTTCCGTCGTCGTAAATTCTGCCGCTTCACTGCTGAAGACGTGAAAGAGATCGACTTCAAAGATCTCAACACCCTGAAAGCTTACGTATCCGAAACCGGCAAGATCGTTCCAAGCCGTATCACCGGTACCAAAGCTCGTTATCAGCGTCAGCTGGCTACCGCTATCAAGCGCGCCCGCTTCCTGGCCCTGCTGCCCTACACCGACAGCCACGGCCGCTGAGACCGGGTCGTCGACAAGCAGTAAGGGATTAGCATGCGAGCGTTAGCAAGTTTCATCATGCGCGGTCGTGTGCAGGCCACCCTGGTGGTGGTCATCAGCGCGGTACTGCCGCTGCTGTTCTGGTTGAGTGCCGCTGCCGGCAGCCTTGTGCTGCTGCGGCGTGGGTTCAAGGATGCTTCAACGGTCATCGCCGGCGGCCTGCTGGCCGGGCTGGCCGTGTGGTTCATGGGCGATCCCATCACCTTCTTGGTGATCGCGGGTGCCCTGGGCCTGGCCGCCATGTTGCGTGCCGAGCATCCCTGGAGCCGAGTGCTGGTAGTCAGTGCCGTGTTCGCCGTGGTTTTCAGCCACGTGCTCGACCTGGCGCTGGCACAGACCTTCGATGTGCTGGCCAAGGCGTTCGCCGAAGCCATGCCGCAAATCGAGGGGCAACCCGTGCTCTCCGGTGAGCTGATCCGCCCTGTGCTGGTCGCTTCCACAGCCGTGACAGTGCAATTGTTCAGTGTGCTGGCCCTGGTGCTGGCGCGCTATTGGCAGGCAGCGTTGTACAACCCTGGAGGCTTCGGTCGCGAATTTCGCGCCCTGAAGCTGCCGAAACAGACCATGGCGGTCTTGGTGGCAGTGATGGTGGTGGCTCCGTTTATCGGGCCGCAGTTCATCATCCTGGCATCGGCGTCCAGCCTGGTTCTGGTCCTGGCCGGCATCGCCTTGATGCATGGGCTGGTGGCACAGGGGCGACTGGCCGGGTTCTGGCTGGTGGGCATGTACGTGACGTTGCCGCTGATCATGCAGCTGATTTATCCGTTACTGATGGTTTTGGCCATTGTCGACAGCCTGATTGATTTTCGCGGTCGCAAGTCCCCCCCGGGGAAAGACTCCGCGAACGGTGAAGGTTAAAAGTTAAGAGGTTTTACCAAATGGAACTGATCCTGCTGGAAAAAGTCGCTAACCTGGGCAACCTGGGCGACAAAGTTAAGGTTAAGGCTGGTTACGGCCGTAACTTCCTGCTGCCATTCGGCAAGGCCACCGTTGCCAACGCCGCCAACCTGGCTGCGTTCGAAGAGCGTCGCGCCGAGCTGGAAAAAGCAGCTGCTGACCGTAAAGCTTCGGCTGAAAGCCGTGCTGCCCAACTGGCCGAGCTGGAAGTGACCATCACTGCCACCGCTGGCGACGAAGGCAAGCTGTTCGGTTCGATCGGCACCCACGACATCGCTGACGCCCTGACCGCCTCCGGCGTTGAAGTGGCCAAGGCTGAAGTTCGTCTGCCGAACGGCACCATCCGTCAGGTTGGCGAATACGACGTAGCCGTGCACCTGCACAGCGACGTTGAAGCCACTGTACGCGTGGTCGTCGTAGCTGCCTAAGCTGCGCTGACTGGCTAGCCCCAAGCGGGTTCGCCGGTTAACATCGGGCACGGTCCTGTTTTCGACAGGCCGTGCCCTTTGTCTTTTTCATCCTCCAGAATTCTTTCGTGGCCATGAACGAGATTACCAACCCCGAACAACTCGACCTGCAAACCGCTGCCCTGAAGGTGCCGCCGCATTCCATCGAGGCCGAACAGGCCGTGCTCGGTGGCCTGATGCTGGACAACAATGCCTGGGAGCGGGTGCTGGATCAGGTGTCGGATGGTGATTTCTACCGGCATGACCACCGCCTGATCTTCCGCGCCGTGCACAAGCTGGCGGACGCCAACCAGCCGTTCGACGTGGTGACGCTGCACGAGCAGCTGGACAAGGAAGGCCTGTCGACCCAGGTCGGTGGCCTGGCGTATCTGGCTGAGCTTGCCAAGAACACGCCGTCGGTGGCCAACATCAAGGCCTACGCCGCGATCATTCGCGAGCGGGCCACGTTGCGCCAGCTGATCAGCATCAGTACCGACATCGCCGACAACGCCTTCAACCCGCAAGGGCGCAACGCCGAAGAGATCCTCGACGACGCCGAGCGGCAGATCTTCCAGATCGCCGAGGCGCGGCCGAAGA
This sequence comes from Pseudomonas sp. NPDC089396, assembly GCF_044749545.1. Classification (NCBI taxonomy): domain Bacteria; kingdom Pseudomonadati; phylum Pseudomonadota; class Gammaproteobacteria; order Pseudomonadales; family Pseudomonadaceae; genus Pseudomonas; species Pseudomonas sp. NPDC089396. The sequence goes on from NZ_JBIVIC010000005.1 coordinate 356,526, forward strand.
CCGGCGGCCCGGTGGGCGTCAACGAGCTGTTGACCAAGGCCATCGACCGCATCGACACGCTGTTCAACTCCGACAGCGACATCACCGGTGTCTCCACCGGCTACACCGACCTGGACGAGAAGACCAGCGGTCTGCAGGCAGCCGACCTGATCATCGTCGCCGGCCGTCCGTCGATGGGCAAGACCACCTTCGCCATGAACCTGGTGGAAAACGCGGTGCTGCGTACCGACAAGGCGGTGCTGGTGTTCTCCCTCGAGATGCCAGGTGAATCGCTGATCATGCGTATGCTCTCGTCGCTGGGCCGTATCGACCAGACCAAGGTGCGTTCCGGCCAGCTGGACGACGATGACTGGCCGCGCTTGACCTCGGCGGTCAACCTGCTCAACGACCGCAAGCTGTTCATCGACGATACCGCCGGCATCAGCCCCTCGGAAATGCGTGCGCGTACCCGCCGCCTGGCGCGTGAGCACGGCGAGATCGGCATGATCATGGTCGACTACCTGCAGCTGATGCAGATCCCGGGTTCGGCCGGTGACAACCGCACCAACGAAATTTCCGAGATCTCCCGCTCGCTCAAGGCCCTGGCCAAGGAATTCAACTGCCCGGTCATCGCCCTGTCGCAGCTCAACCGCTCCCTCGAACAGCGGCCGAACAAGCGCCCGGTGAACTCCGACTTGCGTGAGTCCGGTGCAATCGAGCAGGACGCCGACGTGATCATGTTCGTTTACCGGGATGAGGTGTATCACCCGGAGACCGAGCACAAGGGCATTGCCGAAATCATCATCGGCAAGCAGCGTAACGGCCCCATCGGCTTCATCCGCCTGGCGTTCATCGGCAAGTACACCCGCTTCGAGAACCTCGCGCCGGGCATGTACAACTTCGACGACGACGAGTAGATCACTGGCCCCATCGCCGGCAAGCCGGCTCCCACAGGTACCCCGCCGTATCTGTAGGAGCCGGCTTGCCGGCGATGAGGCCAGTAGCAGCTACACATGAATCCGACCTCTGCCGTCGGATTTGGTCAAAATTTGTGCTATATTCCGCGCCCGCGATTTCCCTGCACACCAGAACCGGTCACTGACATGCAAGCAGCCAAACCTCTCTACGACTATCCCAAGTACTGGGCCGAATGCTTCGGACCAGCACCTTTCCTGCCAATGAGCAGGGAGGAGATGGATCTTCTCGGCTGGGATTCCTGCGATATCATCATCGTGACCGGTGATGCCTACGTCGACCATCCGTCGTTCGGCATGGCCATCATCGGCCGCCTGCTGGAAGCCCAGGGTTTCCGCGTGGGCATCATCGCCCAGCCGAACTGGCAGTCGAAAGACGACTTCATGAAGCTCGGCGAGCCGAACCTGTTCTTCGGCGTCGCGGCCGGCAACATGGACTCGATGATCAACCGCTACACCGCGGACAAGAAGATCCGTTCCGATGACGCCTACACCCCAGGTGGCCTGGCCGGCAGCCGTCCGGACCGCGCCAGCCTGGTGTACAGCCAGCGCTGCAAGGAAGCCTACAAGCACGTGCCGATCGTGCTCGGCGGCATCGAGGCCTCGCTGCGCCGCATCGCCCACTACGACTACTGGCAGGACAAGGTTCGTCACTCGATCCTGATCGACGCCAGCGCCGACATTCTGCTGTTCGGCAACGCCGAGCGTGCGGTGGTCGAGGTGGCCCAGCGCCTGTCCAACGGCGAGAAGATCGAGTCCATCACCGACGTGCGCGGCACCGCATTCGTGCGCCGTGATACGCCGCAAGGCTGGTACGAGATCGACTCCACCCGTATCGACCGCCCAGGCCGCGTCGAGAAGATCCTCAACCCGTACGTCAACACCCAGGACACCCAGGCTTGCGCCATCGAGCAAGCCAAAGGCGACCAGGAAGACCCGAACGAAGCCAAGGTCGTGCAGATCCTCGACAGCCCGAGCGTAACCCGGGAAAAGTCGGTAATTCGCCTGCCATCGTTCGAGAAGGTGCGCAACGACCCGGTGCTTTACGCCCACGCCAACCGCGTGCTGCACCTGGAAACCAACCCAGGCAACGCCCGCGCCCTGGTGCAGAAGCATGGAGAAGTGGATGTGTGGTTCAACCCGCCACCCATTCCCATGAGCACCGAAGAGATGGACTACGTGTTCGGCATGCCCTACGCCCGTGTGCCGCACCCGGCCTACGGCAAGGAGCGCATCCCGGCCTACGAGATGATCCGTTTCTCGGTGAACATCATGCGTGGCTGCTTCGGCGGTTGTACCTTCTGCTCGATCACCGAGCATGAAGGCCGGATCATCCAGAACCGTTCGCACGAGTCGATCCTGAACGAGATCGAGGAGATGCGCGACAAGGTGCCGGGCTTCACCGGCGTGGTCTCCGACCTTGGCGGCCCGACCGCCAACATGTACCGGATCGCCTGCAAGAGCCCCGAGATCGAGAAGCACTGCCGCAAGCCGTCGTGCGTGTTCCCCGGCATCTGCGAGAACCTCAACACCGACCATAGCTCGCTCATCGAGTTGTACCGCAAGGCCCGTGCCTTGCCAGGTGTGAAGAAGATCCTGATCGCCTCGGGCCTGCGCTACGACCTGGCGGTGGAATCGCCGGAGTACGTGAAGGAGCTGGTTACCCACCACGTTGGCGGCTACCTGAAGATTGCCCCGGAGCACACCGAGCGTGGCCCGCTGGACAAGATGATGAAGCCTGGCATCGGCTCCTACGACCGCTTCAAGCGCATGTTCGAGAAGTTCTCGAAAGAGGCGGGCAAGGAGCAGTACCTGATTCCGTACTTCATCGCCGCGCACCCCGGCACCACCGATGAAGACATGATGAACCTGGCCCTGTGGCTCAAGGGCAACGGCTTCCGCGCCGACCAGGTGCAGGCGTTCTACCCATCGCCCATGGCCTCGGCCACGGCCATGTACCATTCGGGCAAGAACCCCCTGCGCAAGGTGACCTACAAGAGCGAAGGGGTCGAGATCGTCAAGAGCGACGAGCAGCGCCGCTTGCACAAGGCGTTCCTGCGCTACCACGATCCGAAGGGCTGGCCGATGCTGCGCGAAGCGCTGCAGCGCATGGGCCGCGCCGACCTGATCGGGCCGGGCAAGCACCAGCTGATCCCGCTGCACCAGCCGCAGACCGACTCTTACCAGAGTGCCCGGCGCAAGAACTCGACGCCGGCGGGCAGCCACAAGGTGGGCAAGGAGCAGAAGATCCTTACCCAGCATACCGGCCTGCCACCGCGTGGCAGCGATGGCAGCAATCCGTGGGACAAGCGTGAGAAGGCCAAGGCCGAGGCGTTCGCCCGTAACCAGCAGGCGGCCAAGGAGCGCAAGGAAGCCGCCAAGGGTGGCAAGGGCAACAAGAAGCCGCGCCAGCCCGTCATTCCGCGCTGATTTCAGGGGCTGCTTTGCAGCCCAATCGCTGGCAAGCCAGCTCCCACAGGTACAGCGCAGGCCTTAGGTCCTGTGCAATCCCTGTGGGAGCTGGCTTTCCAGCGATTGGGCCGCAGGGCGGCCCCTCGATCAATCAGGCTTCTTGTCGACCCACTTCGGCAACACCGGTGACTCGAACCGGTCCATCCCATCCAGCAGCGCATCCGCCTGCTGTTCCAGCAACAACATCGCCCGATGTTGCGGCCGCACGAACCCTTCTTCGACGAGATGGTCGAGAAACCCGCCGAGCTTTTCATAAAAACCGTTCACATCGAGCAGCCCCAGCGGCTTGGCGTGATAGCCCAGCTGCCCCCAGGTCCACACCTCGAACAGTTCCTCCAGGGTACCCAGCCCACCCGGCAGGGCGATGAAGGCATCGCTCAGCTCGGCCATGCGCGCCTTGCGCGCGTGCATGCCGTCGACCACTTCCAGCCGGGTCAGGCCCTTGTGGCCGATTTCGGCGTTCATCAGGCTTTCGGGGATGATCCCGATGACCTCGCCACCCGCCGCCATGGCCGCGTCGGCGACGGTGCCCATCAGGCCGACCGCGCCACCGCCGTAGACCAGGGTCAAGCCACGGCGAGCGATGGCCTGGCCAAGGGCGATGGCTGCATCACGGTAGGCAGGGTTGGCACCGATGCTGGCGCCGCAGAACACACAAACGGAACGTACGGGCATTGCTCATCTCCAATCACTTGGCGTGATAGGGTAAAGCGCAGACCTGCCGCTTCCAAGGCCACTTTCACTCGGGCCGAGAGAATTCACAGATGGCGCCAGTAGCACCCTGGGCGTAGGCGGCGAGCAGGCTGTTCATGAAATTCGAGAGGGACATTGGCATTGCTCCTAAATGAGAGGTTGTCCCATCGTCTAGTAAAAGGGCATGATGTGCTCTTAGATTGGTTGTATACAATCCATCGAACAATTCTACTGACTGTCCACTTGACACCCACTTTGATTCATATCAGCAAGGGGATGAACGGTTTCGGGCAGTCTCGCAATTGATAAAACCCTGCCAAGGAGATTCATGATGTTTGCGAAAGCTGTAGCGGTATCCCTGCTGACCCTCGCCAGCGCCTCTGTCTTCGCAGCCGAGTGCTCGGTGACTGTCGAATCGACGGACCAAATGTCCTACACCACCAAGGAATTCACCGTCGACAAGAGCTGCAAAGAGTTCACCGTCAAGCTGACCCACTCGGGCAACCTGCCGAAGAATGTCATGGGCCACAACCTGGTGATCAGCAAGACCGCCGATATGCAAGGCATCGCCACTGAAGGCATGAGCCAGGGCATCGAGAAGGGCTATCTGAAGGAAGACAACGCCAACATCATCGCCCACACCGCGATGATCGGCGCGCCTGAGAAAGAAACCGAAGTGAAGTTCGACACTTCCAAGCTGGAAGCCGGTGGCGACTACAGCTTCTTCTGCACCTTCCCGGGCCACATTTCGATGATGAAAGGCAAAGTCATCGTCAAGTAATCCGGTATGGGGAGGGCTTTGCCCTCCTTTCCGACCGGTCCGGCGCCCCGGCAAGGCCGCTCCTACGACGATCGTATTCATCTGTAGGAGCGGCCTTGTGTCGCGAAAGGGCTGCGCAGCAGCCCCCAGGGCCCTCAAGGGGCGAACGGCAGTTCGCGCTTGTGCTGGGTCTTGCGATAGGTAGCGACGATGATATCGAACGCTTCCTGGTCAACCGGCTGCCCCTGCAGAAACGCATCGATCTGCTGGTAGGTCACCCCATGCGAAGCCTCGTCCGGCTTGCCCGGCTCCAGGTCTTCCAGGTCCGCGGTCGGCACTTTCTCCACCAGTGATTCCGGCGCGCCAAAGCTGCGCGCAATCGCCCGTACCTGGTTTTTCACCAGGCCACTCAGTGGCGCCAGGTCACACGCACCGTCACCAAACTTGGTGAAGAAGCCCATCACTGCCTCGGCGGCGTGGTCGGTCCCGATCACCAGGCCGGCACGGGCGCCGGCGATGGTGTACTGCGCCACCATGCGCGTGCGCGCCTTGACGTTGCCGACAACGAAATCCACCAGGCTTGGCGAGCCACCTTCCAGAGCTTTCACTTCCTTTGCCAGCGCGCGCACCGCCGGGGCGATATCGACCGTGTGCACTTCATCGGCCTTGATCACGTCCAGGCAGGCCTGGGCATCGTGCTCGTCGTGCTGCACTTGATACGGCAGGCGCACGGCGATGAAGCGGTAGGCCTGGTCGCCGGTTTCGGCGCGCAGCTCGTTGATGGCGCGCTGGGCGAGCAGGGCGGCAGTCAGCGAGTCGACGCCACCGCTGATGCCCAGCACCAGGGTCTTGAGCCGGGCGTTGGCCAGGCAGCCCTTGATGAACGCCACGCGCCGGGCGACCTCGGCCTCGATCGCAGCGGCGCCTTCGAAGGGCGGCTGCACCTTGAGCGCCTGGGCAATCTCTTGCTGAACGGCTTGCATGGGTTACTCCTTGCTGGGGACTTTGAATACGTGACGCATGTAGGCAACGAAGTTCGCGTCGCGGCACTGGGTCTTGGCGGCTTCGTCCGAGATCTTGGCCACCGGCGAGCCGTTGCAGTCGGTCATTTTAAGCACGATGTTCATCGGCGCCACACCCGGGATATCGCAGGTCAGGTTGGTGCCGATGCCGAAGCTGACGTTGATGCGACCGCGCAGGGCGCGGAAGATCTCCAGCGAGCGGGTCAGGTTGAGGCCATCGGAGAACACCAGGGTCTTGGTCATCGGGTCGATGCCCAGTTTCTGGTAGTGGGCGATGGCCTTCTCCGCCCAGGCCACCGGTTCGCCCGAGTCGTGGCGCAGGCCGTCGAACAGCTTGGCGAAGTACAGGTCGAAATCGCGCAGAAACGCATCCATGGTGATGCAGTCGGTCAGGGCGATACCGAGCAGGCCGCGGTATTCGCGTACCCAGCAGTCGAGGGCGGCGATCTGGCTGTCGATCAACCGTGGGCCGAGCTGCTGGTGGGCCATGAACCACTCGTGGGCCATGGTGCCCAGCGGCTTGATATCCAGTTTCCATGCCAGGTCGACGTTGCTGGTGCCGACGAAACGGCCCGGGAAATCGTCGCGCAGGACCCGTACCACTTCAGCCTGTACACGGCTGGAGAAGCGCCGGCGGGTGCCGAAGTCGGCCACTTGCAGCGCGGCCAGTTCGTCGTCGCTGGCGTGGGCGCGCAGCCAGTCGAACTTGCGGTACAGCTGGTCGCGGGCTTCGGCCAGGCGCATGTGCGGATGCAGCTGGCGGTTGCGGACTTCGCTGATGATGGCCAGCAGCGGCACTTCGAAAAGTAGCACATGCAGCCACGGGCCTTTCAGGCGCAGAAACAGCTGGTCGTTTTCGACGCCAAGGTGCACATAGCGCAGGTTGAAGCGGAACAGGCGCAGAAAGCGCAGGAAGTCGGGCTTGAGGAAGCTGATGCGTTCGAGGAACGCCAGCTGGCCGTCATCCAGGGTCAGTTCGCTGAGCAGGTCGAGCTGGTTGCGGATCTCGCCGAGGTAGGGGCGCAAGTCCTCGCCATTGCGGCAACGGAATTCCCATTCCACATCGGCGTCCGGGTAGTTGTGCAGCACGCCCTGCATCATGGTGAACTTGTAGAAGTCGGTGTCGAGCAGGTTGTGCACGATGCGCTCGGCGAATGCGCTCTCGCTCATCAAGGGGGCTCCAGAAGCGGCGAATGGCGGTCATTGTGCCAGTCTTTTCAGTTTTGTTGTGTCTGTACCGGCCCTATCGCCGGCAAGCCGGCTCCCACAGGGTTACCACAATGCCCAACTGTGGGAGCCGGCTTGCCGGCGATAGGGCCAGTACAGGCAAAACAGGTGTTTTTTCGTGCACCAGCTAGCCTTGAAACAGTGCCGCCTGTAGCAGTCGCGCACCAGTGGTGTGCACTTCGGTGACGGTGTGCTGTTACAGGACGGTTGCACGTAAACACTTGTCAGGGTTGCAATGATGGCACCGAGAGGTTGCTCCTTGTCTGTACGAGTGGTGGCGCCTGCCGCGTGGCAGACGGTTGCACGCTCAGTAAAGAAAAGGCCGTCGGTCGCCTGCCTGCCTCCTGTCCAGTGTGTTTTCCCGGAATACAAAACCAATGGCACGGCCCTTGCTCGGAGCACAGGGCTGAGAAGTTGTAGTGCCAACCAAAAAAAACTCTAGGAGCACCACCTCATGTCGCAGACGTTTTACAAGAAAGGTTTCCTGGCACTTGCCGTGGCTACGGCGCTGGGTGTTTCTTCGTTTGTTCAGGCCGACGTCAAGATCGGCGTCGCGGGCCCCATGACCGGGGCTAACGCAGCGTTTGGCGAGCAGTACATGAAAGGTGCCCAGGCGGCGGCCGACAAGGTCAACGCCGCAGGTGGCGTAAACGGCGAGAAGATCGTCCTGGTCAAGGGCGACGATGCCTGCGAACCGAAACAGGCCGTGGCCGTGGCCAACCGACTGGTAGACCAGGACAAGGTGATCGGCGTTGTCGGCCACTTCTGTTCTTCCAACACCATCCCGGCCTCCGAGGTGTATGACGAGGCGGGCGTCATCGCCATCACTCCGGGCTCCACCAACCCTCAAGTCACCGAGCGCGGGCTGAGCGGCATGTTCCGCATGTGCGGCCGTGACGACCAGCAGGGCATCGTCGCAGGCAACTACATTGTCGACGTGCTCAAGGGCAAGAAAGTCGCGGTGCTGCACGACAAGGATACCTACGGCCAGGGCCTGGCCGATGCGACCAAGGCGCAGCTGGAGAAACGTGGCGTCAAGCCAGTGCTGTATGAAGGCCTGACCCGTGGCGAGAAAGACTTCAGCGCTGTGGTCACCAAGATCCGCTCCACCGGTGCCGACGTAGTCTACTTCGGTGGCCTGCACCCGGAAGCCGGCCCGCTGGTGCGCCAACTGCGCGAGCAGGGCCTGAAAGACGTCAAGTTCATGTCCGATGACGGCATCGTCACCGACGAACTGGTAGCCACCGCGGGGGGCGCCCAATACGTCGACGGTGTGTACATGACCTTCGGCGCCGACCCACGCCTGCTGCCTGACAGCAAGGCCGTGGTGGAAGAGTTCCGCAAGGCCGGTACCGAGCCGGAAGGCTACACCTTGTACGCCTATGCCTCCGTCCAGGCGCTGGCTGCCGCGTTCAATGGCGCCAAGTCGAACAAGGGCGAAGACGCTGCCAAGTGGCTCAAGGCCAACCCGGTGCAAACCGTCATGGGCGAGAAGAAGTGGGACAGCAAGGGCGACCTGACCGTCTCTGACTACGTGGTCTACCAGTGGGACAAGGACGGTAAGTACCACCAGCTGGAAAAACAAAAATAATAACGGCGACCGGCCTGGGCGCATGACGCCCGGGCCGCAGCCCCGCGGTACCTGTCTTTATCCGAAGATCTGCACAGTTCTGCGCTGCGAGGGCCGCTGCACCCGGGGCCCGCAGTGGTCGGCGCTCGTGCAATCTCAATCAGGTGAGATTGCGTTATGGATGGTATTTTCCTGCAGCAACTGGTCAACGGCCTGACCCTCGGGTCGGTCTATGGCCTGATCGCCATCGGCTACACAATGGTCTATGGCATCATCGGCATGATCAACTTCGCGCACGGCGAGGTGTATATGATTTCCGCGTACCTCGCGGCAATCAGTCTGGCATTGCTGGCCTATTTCGGCGTCGAATCGTTCCCGCTACTGATGCTGGGGACCTTGTTGTTCACCGTCGTCGTCACGGGCGTCTATGGCTTCACCATCGAGCGCATCGCCTACAAACCCCTGCGCAACTCCACCCGCCTGGCACCGCTGATCAGTGCCATCGGCATCTCGCTGATCCTGCAGAACTACGCGCAGATCAGCCAGGGCGCCCGCCAGCAAGGCGTGCCGACCCTGCTCGAAGGCGCCTGGCGCGTCGAAGTGGGCAGCGGCTTCGTGCAACTGACCTACACCAAGATCTTCATCCTGGTCGCCGCGTTCGTCGGCATGGGCCTGCTCACCTACGTGATCAAGTACACCAAGCTCGGCCGCATGTGCCGCGCCACCCAGCAAGACCGCAAGATGGCCTCGATCCTCGGCATCAACACCGACCGGGTGATCTCCTATGTCTTCGTCATCGGTGCAGTGATGGCCGCGCTGGCAGGCGTGCTGATCACCATGAACTACGGCACCTTCGACTTCTACGCAGGCTTCATCATCGGCATCAAGGCGTTCACCGCCGCGGTGCTCGGCGGCATCGGCTCGCTGCCTGGGGCGATGTTGGGCGGGATCATCCTGGGCATCTCCGAATCCCTGTTCTCCGGCCTGATCAACTCCGACTACAAGGACGTATTCAGCTTCTCGCTGCTGGTGATGATCCTTATCTTCCGCCCACAAGGCCTGTTGGGTCGCCCGCTCGTGGCTAAGGTGTGAACATGTCCGTTGCCAAAACTGCCCCTGTTTCCGAAACCAACGGTTTCGATCTCAAACGCAGCTTGCTGGAGACCATCGTCGCCGGCTTGCTGGCGCTCATTGTCTTCGGCCCGGTAGTCGGCGTAGTGCTCGACGGCTACACCTTCAATGCCGAACCCCGCCGTGTCGCCTGGCTGGTCGGCGGGGTCATGGTCGGGCGTTTCCTGCTCAGCCTGTACCTGCAGAGCGCATCCGGGCGGCGCATGCTCCAGGGGTTCGACAGCGGTGGCTCGGGCGTGCACGTGAACGCACCGGACTACAAGTCGCGCCTGCGCTACATCATCCCGGCGCTGATCGTGATCGCCATCGTCTTCCCGATCTTCGCCAACAAGTACCTGCTGACCGTGGTCATCCTCGGCCTGATCTACGTGCTGCTGGGCCTCGGCCTGAACATCGTGGTCGGCCTGGCGGGCCTGCTCGACCTGGGTTACGTGGCGTTCTACGCCATCGGTGCCTATGGCCTGGCGCTGGGTTACCAGTACCTCGGCCTGGGCTTCTGGAGCGTGCTGCCGCTGGCGGCCATCGCGGCAGCCCTGGCGGGATGCATACTCGGCTTCCCGGTGTTGCGCATGCACGGTGACTACCTGGCGATCGTGACCCTGGGCTTTGGCGAGATCATCCGCCTGGTGCTGAACAACTGGCTGTCGTTCACCGGTGGCCCGAACGGCATGCCGGCGCCGTCGCCGACCTTCTTCGGCCTGGAATTCGGCCGGCGGGCCAAGGACGGTGGTACGCCAATCCATGAGTTTCTCGGCATCGACTACAACGCCAACCTGAAATTCGTGTTCATCTACGCGGTGCTGTTCCTGGTGGTGCTGGCGGTGCTGTACGTCAAGCACCGGCTGACCCGCATGCCGGTCGGCCGCGCCTGGGAAGCACTGCGCGAGGACGAGATCGCCTGCCGCTCGATGGGCCTGAACCACGTACTGGTCAAGCTCTCGGCATTCACCCTGGGCGCTTCCACCGCCGGCCTTGCCGGGGTGTTCTTCGCCACCTACCAGGGCTTCGTCAACCCGTCGTCGTTCACCTTCTTCGAGTCGGCGCTGATTCTGGCCATCGTCGTGCTCGGGGGCATGGGCTCGACCGTCGGCGTGGTGATCGCGGCATTCGTGCTGACCGTGGCGCCGGAGCTGCTGCGCAGCTTCTCCGAATACCGGGTGCTGCTGTTCGGCGTGCTGATGGTGCTGATGATGATCTGGCGACCGCGTGGGCTGATCCGCATCAGCCGTACCGGTGTGACCCCGCGTAAAGGAGTGGCGCCATGAGCGACGAAATCATTCTCTCGGTCGACAACCTGATGATGCAGTTCGGTGGCATCAAGGCGCTCAGCGATGTCAGCCTCAAGGTCAAGCGCAACCAGATCTTCGCCCTGATCGGCCCCAACGGTGCCGGCAAGACCACGGTGTTCAACTGCCTCACCGGTTTCTACAAGGCCAGTGGCGGGCGTATCGAGCTGAACGTGCGCGGTAGCCACACCAACGTCGTCCAGCTGCTGGGCGAGCGCTTCCAGGCAACCGACTTCGTGTCGCCGGCGAAGTTTGCCAATCGCCTGTACTACAAGATGTTCGGCGGTACCCACCTGGTGAACCGGGCAGGCCTCGCCCGGACTTTCCAGAACATTCGCCTGTTCAAGGAAATGTCGGTGGTGGAGAACCTGCTGGTGGCCCAGCACATGTGGGTCAACCGCAACCTGCTGGCCGGGGTGCTCAACACCAAGGCCTACCGCAAGGCGGAGAGCGACGCCCTGGACCACGCGTTCTACTGGCTGGAGGTGGTCGACCTGGTCGACTGCGCCAACCGCCTGGCCGGTGAGTTGTCCTACGGGCAGCAGCGCCGTCTGGAAATCGCCCGGGCCATGTGCACACGGCCGAAGATCATCTGCCTCGACGAGCCGGCCGCGGGCCTCAACCCGCAGGAGACCGAAGCGCTGAGCCGCATGATCCGCGTGCTGCGTGACGAGCACGACATCACCGTGGTGCTGATCGAACACGACATGGGCATGGTCATGAGCATCTCCGACCATATCGTCGTGCTCGACCACGGCAACGTGATCGCCGAAGGCGCGCCGCAGGATATCCGCCACAACCCGACGGTGATCGCCGCCTACCTGGGTGCCGACGAAGAGGAACTGGTATGAGTGCACCCATTCTCGAACTGAAGGAACTGGACGTGTTCTACGGGCCGATCCAGGCGCTGAAGAAAGTCTCGATGCACATCAACGAGGGTGAGACGGTGAGCCTGATCGGCGCCAACGGTGCCGGCAAGTCGACGCTGCTGATGTCGATCTTCGGCCAGCCGCGTGCGGCGTCCGGGCACATCGTCTATCGCGGTACTGACATCACCCGCAAGTCGTCGCACTACATCGCTTCCAACGGCATCGCCCAGTCACCGGAAGGGCGCCGGGTGTTCCCCGACATGACCGTCGAGGAAAACCTGATGATGGGCACCATCCCCATCGGCGACAAATTTGCCAATGAGGACATGCAGCGCATGTTCGAGCTGTTTCCGCGCCTGAAGGAGCGGCGTAACCAGCGGGCCATGACCATGTCCGGTGGCGAGCAGCAGATGCTCGCCATTGCCCGGGCGTTGATGAGCCGGCCCAAGTTGTTGTTGCTCGATGAGCCTTCGCTGGGGTTGGCGCCGATCGTGGTCAAGCAGATCTTCGCGACCCTGCGTGAACTGGCCAAGACCGGGATGACCATCTTCCTGGTGGAGCAGAACGCCAACCATGCATTGAAGCTGTCCGACCGGGCGTATGTGATGGTCAACGGACAGATCCGCATGACCGGTACGGGGCAGGAGTTGCTGGTGAACGAAGAGGTGCGTAGCGCTTACCTGGGCGGGCACTGAGTGTTGTTTGGGGCCGCTTTGCGGCCCAATCGCCGGCAAGCCGGCTCCCACAGGTATTGCAGCGACACTTAACCTGTGGGAGCTGGCTTGCCAGCGATTGGGCTGCAAGGCAGCCCCTAGGTTTTCCAGCCAAACGGATGTGGACAACTTGTCGCATATCTTTCTCGAACCACACCACATAGCCCTCGCAAGCCCTTGTTTCCACAAGCTGTATTTTTTCCACGGATAATGTGGAACCGCCTGTGGAAAACATGGTGGCACCTCGCTAAACCCCTTTGATTTCAAGGTCTGCAAGAGTCTGATCATATTTTGATCAGCTTTCCTTTGTGGATGATTTTTCAAGCTTTTTTTGCACAGGCCAAACATGCGGTCGAGTGTCCTCATTCCTGTGGATAATTCTGTGAGAAACCCTTGGACAGTCCGCTGCAAGCGGCATGCTTGAAAGCCTTGAGCCATCACCGTCAAACCTGACGCCGACCGCATTTCGCTGAAAGGGTTCCGCTAGGCGGACAAGTTGCCCCCAATCCGTGGGGAAAGGCTTGTGGATAACATGCGTATAGCTGGCGCGAAGGCCTCTGCAGCAAGGGTTCTGCGAGTATGTACAAAAAATGACCAGCTACGTTGATACCTTGCTGCCAGGCCCAAGCGAAGGCATGCTGCAAGGCCTGCCGACGACTATCCCCCGCGAGGAACAGAGCATGACGTCCACCGTATTCATCACTGGCGCGACTTCCGGTTTTGGCGAAGCCACCGCCCGCCGTTTTGCCGACGCTGGCTGGAAGCTGGTGCTCACCGGGCGCCGCAAGGAACGCCTGGACGCGCTGTGCGCCGAGCTGTCGGCCAAGACCGAAGTGCATGGCCTGGTGCTCGACGTGCGCGACCGCAAGGCCATGGAACAAGCGATCGCCACTTTACCGGCCGGCTTCGACAAGCTGCGCGGCCTGGTCAACAACGCCGGTTTGGCACTGGGCGTGGATGCGGCGCAGAACTGCAGCCTGGATGACTGGGAGACCATGGTCGACACCAACATCAAGGGCCTGATGTACACGACTCGACTGCTGTTGCCACGCCTGATCGCCCACGGCCGAGGGGCGTCGATCCTCAACGTCGGTTCCGTGGCGGGCAACTACCCGTACCTGGGCAGCAACGTGTATGGCGGTACCAAGGCCTTCGTCGGTCAGTTCTCGCTGAGCCTGCGCTGTGACCTGCGTGGTACCGGGGTGCGTGTGAGCAACATCGAGCCGGGGATGTGCGAGAGCGAGTTCTCGCTGGTGCGTTTCGGTGGGGACCAGGCCAAGTACGACGCCACCTATGCCGGTGTCGAGCCGATCCAGCCGCAGGATATCGCCGAGACCATCTTCTGGATCCTCAACCAGCCGGCGCACATCAACATCAACAGTTTGGAACTGATGCCGGTGAGCCAGGACTGGGCAGGGTTTTCGATCGACCGTTCGGTCAAGGGGTGAAACTGGGGCCGCTTTGCGGCCCAATCGCCGGCAAGCCGGCTCCCACAGGATTTGCAGCGCTGCGGTCTCTGTGGGAGCCGGCTTGTCGTGGCGACGAACCGCGGCGATGGCGTCAGCTCAGGCGCTGCAACCCTTCCAGGCAGGTTGCCAGGTGATAGGGCGTCGTCGAAGGCATATCGTGCCGGCTCACAGCGCCTTCCCCATCCCGGCACTCATACCAGCCACCTTCATGCAGGAACCGCTGCTCCATCGCCTGCAACTGCTCAGCCAGCTTCGCTTCACTCCCCGCCCGCAACACCAGCGCCCGCAGATACTCCGCCTGCGCCCAGATCCGCTGGGTAGCATCGATCACCTTGCCATCCACATCGAGCATCGCCAGCACCGCCGCATTCTGTACCCCGCATCGCTCGGCATAGCCGAACGCACGCTCGATGGACGCATGCAGCGACGTACCCCGTAGCAGCGGCGAAGTTTCCAGCAGGTAGAACCATTCGAACTGATGGCCCGGCTCGAACCAGTTATCCACAGCACCCCGTGGCTTCTCCAGCATCAGCCCATGCTGCGGTTCGACGAAGTGCGCCTGCAGCGCTTCACACAGTTGCAGAAGGTCCTGTTGCACGTCTTCATCTTCACGCACGGCGAGCACTTGCAGGAAGGCCTCGGCGAGGTGCATTTGCGGGTTCTGCAGTGGCCCGCTGCTGAGGTCGGACCAGTCCTCGCCCAGGCTCGCCTCGTACAGTCCATCGTCGCGGGCGAACTGCTCGGCGACGATCTCCAGCGCAGCATTCAGCGCCGATTCCACCAGGCTCTCATGCACCTTGCCCCAGTAATGTGCGCAGGCGAAGACGATGAAGGCGTGGGTGTAGAGGTCCTTGCGTCGATCCAGCGGCTTGCCGTCGGCGTCGATGCTGTAGAACCAGCCACCGTTCTCGGCGTCATGGAAATGCCGCTGCAGCGAGCGGAACAGCGCCGCGGCGCGCTCGGCGGCGCCCGGTTGCTCGATACGGCTGCTGAACAGGTACAACTGACGCGCACAGGCCATGGCCCGGTAGCGCTGGACCGGCAGCGGGCGGTGCTGGTCGTCCAGCGCTTCATAGGGCAGGGCCAGGTCGACATTCCAGCCCGGGCCTTGCCACAGCGGCACGATACGTTCGGCGAAGTGCTGGTTGAAGCGGGCCAGTTCGGGCAGGGTGGGGCGGGGGTTGGGCATGTGGGCGCTCGTCGCTGTCGGGCAGGGCGCCATGGTAGCAGAACTAGGGTTGTGGGTTGCCCAGCCCTTGCCAATGCCGCGCGCCGACGAAGATGAAGCGCAATTGCTGGGTGATCTTCTCCTGCGCCGTCAACGCCTGTGGATAACCTTGCTCAGGGCTGTCGATCAACTCGGGCAGGGTGGCGAACACGGTCTTGACCACCAGGTCGGCCATCACCGCCAAAGCGGCGCTGTCCAGGTGTTGCCAGCGCTTCATGCGCGCAAGGTCGGTGGAGAGGTCGTTGCTGATGTCCTGGCGCAGGCGGGCAATGGCTTGGCGGACCGCTTGCGAACCACCGTACTGCTCGCGGGCGAGGAACAGGAACTGCGCGCGGTGGGCCGCTACCACGTCGAGAAAGATCCGCACCGAGGCGTCGGTAATGCCGCCGAGTTCGAATTCGTTCTGGCGTACCAGGCGGATGGTCTGGCGAAAGGTGGTATCGACTTCGGCGACCAGGGCAAGGCCCAGGGCGTCCATGTCGGTGAAGTGCCGGTAGAAGCCAGTGGGGACGATACCTGCCGCTCTGGCGACTTCTCGCAGGCTGATGCTGCCGAAGCCGCGACCACTCTCCATGAGCTGGCAGGCAGCATCGAGCAGGGCCTGGCGGGTCTGTTGCTTTTGTTCGGCGCGGGGCAGCATGGCAGGAATTCTGAGACGGTGAGGCTGGGCACTCTAGATAAAAAAACGAAGCCCGGTCAATGGACCGGGCTGGGAGGGGAGCAGGCACTGTGATGCAGGTTGTAGTTTTCGGCCATGGTGATCAGCTCACACGGCTGATTTCAACCAGACGGTCCGAGCCACCTTCGGCGACGTGGCCACTACGTTCGATCAGGCGATCCGAGCCACCTTCAGCGACGCGGCCACTGCGTTCGATCAGGCGGTCCGAGCCACCTTCGGCAACGCGGCCACTGCGTTCGATCAGGCGGTCCGAGCCACCTTCGGCGACGCGGCCACTGCGTTCGATCAGGCGGTCCGAGCCACCTTCAGCTACACGGCCACTACGTTCGATCAATCGATCCGAGCCACCTTCGGCAACCGTTTTCAGCGGCTGGGCAACTTCAGCGGCGCTGGAACGCGATTCGGCGGTCAGGTGCTGGTCGGCGGCTGGGACGGCAAAGGCGTTGGCAGCCAGGATGGACAGGGTCAGGGTCAGCAGGTGGCGTTTCATGATGGCGGTGCTCCTCGGCGGGGCTGGAAAGTGGGTACGAAGCCAATGCTACGCCGGGGAGCGCGAGAGAGAAGTTCATACGGGTAATGGTAACAATCGACCGCATTGATAGAGATTCTCAAGCGCTCTATTGCGCTCGTTTCGACGCGGTTGATGGCTATTGGCCGGTAGCACCGTCGGGCCCTTCGCCAGCCTTGCCAAGACCAATAGAGGAGCCAGAAGCAGGGAAAAACTTCGCTATCATGCACGCCACCGATAAAACCCCACGGGTTTTCATCAGTCCGAGATATTGAGTGCCATCACTGCGCCCGCTTCGTGCCATGTCGTCAGGAGAACTACGCAATGACGCGTCCTGCCAGAATCATCGTCTGGACCCTCACCACCCTGCTGACCCTGTTGGCGATACTGGTGGTGGTGATCGCCACCTTCGACTGGAACCGCGTCAAGCCGCTGCTCAACGAGAAGGTCTCAGAGGCTCTCCAGCGGCCGTTCGCCATCAACGGCAACCTTGCCGTGCACTGGCGTATCGAACCCGAAGAGGGTGGCTGGCGCGGATGGGTGCCCTTGCCGCACTTCATTGCCGAAGACCTGACCATGGGCAACCCTGGCTGGCTCAAGGAACCGCGAATGGCCAGCCTGGAGCGCGTCGAGTTCCGCCTGGCGATGGTGCCATTGCTGTTCCAGCAGATCGTCATCCCGCGCATCGATCTGGTCAAACCCACCGCCAGCCTTACCCGCCTGGCCGATGGCCGGGCCAACTGGACGTTTGACTTCGGGCCCAAGGACGAGCATGCCGAACCCTCCAATTGGCAACTGGATATCGGCGCCATCGGTTTCGACCAAGGTAATGTCAGCTTCGACGACCAGACCCTGAAGACCAGCATGAAGGTGCAGATCGACCCCCTGGGCAAGCCGATCCCGTTCAGCGATATCGTCGGCAAGGCCCGTGCGGAAAAAGCCGTTGGCGCCCAGGACTACGCCTTTGGGTTCAAGGCCCAAGGCCGTTACAAGGGCCAGCCCGTGTCCGGGACGGGCAAGATTGGCGGCCTGCTCGCGCTGCAGGATGCCAGCCAGCCGTTCCCACTGCAGGGCGATGTGCGCATTGGTGACACCCACGTGGTAGTGGCCGGCACCCTGACCGACCCGCGCAACCTGGGCGCCCTGGACCTGCGCCTGCGCCTGGCCGGCGCCAGCCTGGGCAACCTGTACCCGCTGACGGGCGTAACCCTGCCAGATACCCCGCCCTACAACACCGATGGCCACCTCACGGCCAACCTGCATGCTGCCGAGGGGGCGACCTTCAATTACCAGGGTTTCAACGGCAAGATCGGCAACAGTGACATCCATGGCGACCTGGCCTTCGTCGCCAGCCAGCCACGGCCCAAGCTGATGGGCAAGCTGGTCTCAAACCAACTGCTGTTCAAGGACCTGGCGCCGCTGATCGGTGCCGACTCGAACGCTGAACAGAAGGCCCGTGGCGGCGCCAGCAAACAGCCTGCGGGCAAGGTGCTGCCGGTAGAGGAGTTCCGCACCGAACGCTGGCGCGCCATGGATGCCGATGTCACCTTCGCCGGCAAACGCATCGTCCACAGCGAACAGCTGCCGTTCAATGACTTGTCTGCCCACGTGATCCTCGAAGACGGCCTGCTGCGCCTGGAGCCGCTGCGTTTTGGTGTGGCAGGCGGCAACCTGGCCTCGAACATTCGCCTGGACGGGCGCAGCGTCCCCCTGCAAGGCCGCGCCCAGCTGACCGCGCGCGACATGAAGCTCAAGCAGCTGTTCCCAAGCTTCGCGCCCATGCAAACCAGCTTTGGCGAGCTTAACGGCGATGCCGACATCAGCGGTCGGGGTAATTCGGTGGCGGCTTTGCTGGGCACGGCCAATGGCGACCTGCGCATGCTGATCAACGATGGCGCGATCAGCCGCAGCCTGATGGAGATAGCCGGGCTCAACGTCGGCAACTATGTGATCGGCAAGCTGTTTGGTGACGAGGACGTGAAGATCAATTGCGCGGCGGCGGATGTCGGGATCAAGGATGGGCTGGCGACCACGCGCCTGTTCATCTTCGATACCGAGAACGCGATCATCTACATCAATGGCACGGCCAATTTCGCCAGTGAACAGCTGGACCTGAAGATCACCCCTGAGTCCAAGGGTGTGCGGCTGTTCTCGCTGCGTTCGCCGCTGTATGTGCGCGGGCCGTTCGCCAAGCCCAGTGCGGGTGTGCAGGCGGTGCCGCTGGCCTTGCGCGGTGCAGGGATGGTGGCGCTGGGGGTGCTCGCGGGGCCGGCGGCGGGGTTGCTGGCATTGGTGGCGCCGAGCAGTGGTGATGAGCCTA
The DNA here is from genome assembly GCF_044749545.1 of Pseudomonas sp. NPDC089396. Lineage (NCBI taxonomy): Bacteria > Pseudomonadati > Pseudomonadota > Gammaproteobacteria > Pseudomonadales > Pseudomonadaceae > Pseudomonas > Pseudomonas sp. NPDC089396. The sequence goes on from NZ_JBIVIC010000005.1 coordinate 375,426, forward strand.
ATCAGTGCACGCCTTTGCTGCAGCAGATGAAAGCTGGCAAGGCGCCGGCTGCGGTGAAGGGCAAGAAATAGGGGCCGCTTTGCGGCCCAATCGCCGGCAAGCCGGCTCCCACAGGTACAGCACAGGCTTCGAAAGCTGTGGAGTACCTGTGGGAGCCGGCTTGCCGGCGATTGGGCTGCAACGCAGCCCCTCGCGATTACAACCCCTGCAACAAGTCGGACATATCGTCCGCGTGCTCTTCTTCCTGCGCCAGAATGTCCTCGAAGATCCGCCGCGTGGTCGGGTCGGTATCCCCAATGAACTGAATGATCTCCCGGTAGCTGTCGATCGCAATGCGCTCCGCTACCAGGTCTTCCAGCACCATCTCCTTCAGCGAACTGCCCGCCACATACTGAGCATGGGAATTCTTGGTCAGGTTGTCCGGATTGAAGTCCGGCTCTCCCCCCAGCTGCACGATACGTTCGGCCAGCTTGTCGGCGTGTTCCGCTTCCTGGGTGGCATGCTCGAGAAACTCTTCGGCCGCGACGCTCGCCTTGATCCCGCTGGCCATGAAGTAGTGGCGCTTATAGCGCAGCACGCAGACCAACTCGGTGGCCAGCGACTCGTTGAGCAGGCGCAGGATCTTTTCGCGATCGGCCTGATAACCCTCGGTCACCGCGCCTTGTTCCACATGCTCGCGCGCACGCTTGCGCAGGGTTTGCACATCGGTCAGTTCAACGTTGCTCATGGTTGTCTCCAATCAGATCAGGACGGTGGGTCAAGGTGTGGGCAGGCTCACGCGCCTCTTACGGCGTCGCTGTCCTCTTCTCGTTGCTTGCAAGTCTTGAAGCCCTTGGCATCGACATGGCCGGTGGCGTCGAAACGCACGTAGTAAGGCTGCTGGTGGCCGTCGCGGTTGAGGATGTAGTCGTTGCAGGTGCCCCCGTGCGGCAAGTCGATCACGTTGGATGGGCTGCCGCCGATGGCGATGACTTTCTGCATGGTCATGCCCTTTTCCACCTGCTTGACCAGCGGCTCGTCGTGGTAGGTGGCGTAGTCCACCGGGTTCTCCGGGTGGCTGCCGCAGGCGGCCAGAGTTGCGCTTGCCAGAAGGATTGCCAGGGTCTGCTTGTACATGGTCCCGCTCCTTGCACAGGGTCTGTTCTGGTTTGGAACCGCAGCGTGCGCCAGGAGTTCGATTGCGATGGTCATCGCGGCCGCTGTAGTGTGGCCCGATCGTCCACGGAAAAGGGGCAGGGGCAATGGGGCAGGAATTGGCCACGCGATACCCGCTGGTGCTGGTGCCGGGCATGCTCGGTTTCGTCAGGGTGCTGCTCTACCCCTACTGGTTCGGCATCGTGCCAGCCTTGCGCAAGGGCGGGGCGCAGGTATTCCCGGTACAGGTTTCGCCGCTGCATGCCAGCGAGGTACGCGGCGAGCAGTTGCTGGCGATCATCGAGGACATCTGTCAGCGCACCGGCACCGACAAGGTCAATCTGATCGGCCATAGCCAGGGCGCCTTGGATGCTCGCTACGCCGCTACCAAAAGGCCTGATCGGATAGCCTCGGTCACCTCGGTGGCCGGGCCTAACCACGGCTCTGAACTGGCCGATCATCTGGAGCGCACGGCGCCAGGTGACTCAGCCCGGGGGCGACTGCTAAAAGCTGCGTTGCATGGACTGGCAGTGCTGCTGGTATGGCTGGAAACCGGCTGGCGCCGCGACCCGCTGCCGATCGATGTGCACGCCTCGCACCAATCCCTGACCAGCGCCGGGGTGGCGCTGTTCAACCAGGCTTATCCACAGGGCTTGCCCGACACCTGGGGCGGTGAAGGGCCGGGCGAAGTGAATGGCGTGCGCTATTACTCCTGGTCGGGCACCCTGCAGCCAGGGCTCACCGACCAGGGGCGCAACCGCTTCGACGGCAGCAACCGCTTCTGCCGTCTGTTCGCGCGCAGCTTCGTCAAGGAGAAGGGCCACTGCGACGGCATGGTCGGTCGCTTCAGTTCACACCTGGGGCAGGTGATTGGCGACGACTATCCGCTCGACCACCTGGACATCGTCAATCAGTCGCTCGGCGCCGTGGGCAAGGGCGCCGAGCCGGTGCGCCTGTTCACCGAGCACGCTGCTCGGCTCAAGGCTGCGGGGCTGTAGCCCCACGGCGCACGGGGGTGGTCCAGCGTTCGGCGAGGACCACGCCGGCCAGGGTCAGCAGGCCGCCGATCAGGTGGTAGCTGGCCAGTTGTTCGTCGAGTACGCCGGCGGCGATCAGCGCGGTCACCACCGGCAGCAAGTTGAAGAACAGCGTGGTGCGGCTGGGTCCAAGGCGGTGTACGGCCTGCATCCATACCAGCGGTGCGACCATCGAGGCCAGCACGCAGGCATACAGCACCAGGCCGACGTTGTGGGCATTCAGCCCGGTCTTGTCCGAAAGCAGGAACAGCGGCAGCAGCACGATGATTGCCACCAGCACCTGCAGGTACAGCAACTGCAAGGGCGGCAGGCGTAGCTGCCATTTCTTCAGCAGGAAGCTGTACAGGGCATAGGCCAGGGTGGCCACCAGCATCAGCAGGTCGCCGCTGTTCAGGCCCTGGTCGAGCAGGGCGCCGGGGTGGCCGGCGCTGACCACCTCGAGCACCCCATAGAACGACACCAGGGCACCCAGCAAGGCGCCATAGCTCAGGCGCTGGCCCAGCCAGGCGATGGACAGCGCCAGCGACATCAACGGCATCAGCGACAGGATGATGCCCATGTTGGTGGCGCTGGTAATGCTTGCGGCGAAGTACGCCAGGCTTTGGTAGATGGCCATGCCCAGCACGCCGAGGACGAACACCTTGCCCAGGTGCGGGCGGATGGCTGCGCGGTTGCGCCACACCGCAGGCAGCAGGAACGGGGTGAACAGCAGGCCGGCGAGCAGCCAGCGGTAGAAGCCGATTTCGGCGGGGTGGATGGCGCCGGCGGACAGTTTGGTGACTACGGTATTGCCGGCCCAGATCAGGATGGCGGTGAGGGGGAACAGGTAATTCATACAGCTGTGATTCTCTGAGGTGTTGCGAAAGGGCCGCCGAGCAGTCCCCGATAAGCGCCTATTATCCGCTGTCCGTTCGCAAGCCTATACTTCCATCCAGACAACCTGCCCCTGCAAGCAGACACCATGGCCCGCAAATACCTCGACATCCCCCAGTTCGACCAGCTCCCGGCGACGGTGTACTTCCGTCACGACGAATTCGGCGCCGATACCCACAGTGCCCCGCATCGCCACCCCTGGGGCCAGCTCAATTACACCGCCCACGGCGTCATGCACCTGGACGTCGATGGCCAGCGCTTTCTTTCACCTCCGCACTACGCGGTCTGGGTGCCGCCGGGCACCGAGCATGGCTGCTACAACCCCCAGGCCATCATCTACCGCTCGGTCTATCTGGACCGCAGCCTGTGCGCCGACTTGCCGCAACAGCCTTGCAGCCTGGTGATCAGCGACATCCTCAAGGCCATCCTTGGCGACTTCGCCCGGCGCGATCTCAAGGTGGCACAGGATGAACGCGACCAGCGCCTGGTCCAGGTACTGCTCGACCAATTGCTGCTGGCGCCGACCCAGACCTGCTACCTGCCGTTTGCCCGCAGCGACGGTTTGCGCCAGGTGCTCGACGCCCTCGGCGGTGAACCCGGTGACAACCGCCCGCTGGCAGAGTGGGCAGCGCAGGTGCATGTCAGCGAGCGCACCCTGGCACGCCAGTTCCTGCGGGAGCTGGGCATCAGCTTTGGCGAATGGCGCCTGCGCCTGCGTTTCTTGCGTGCCATCGAAGCCCTGGAGGCCGGCCAATCGATTCAGGCAATCGCCTTCGACCTGGGCTACAGCAGTGCCTCGGCCTTCATCGCCATGTTCCAGCGCCAGGCCCAGTGCACCCCGGAACAGTACCGCCGCCAGGCACGGGCGGGCGTGTAAAAAATCTTGTCTACACTGATCTGCACCACCGTGCATCGGGCGCGGAGAAAAGGAGATCGCTCCATGAAGATGCTGCAAATGCCGTTGCTGGTGTTGGCTGTGTTGTTCAGCGCGCAAGGATTCGCCGCCACCGCACAACAGGAAAAGATGACCTCGTGCAATGCCGACGCCAGCGCCAAGGCGCTCAAGGGCGACGAGCGCAAGGCGTTCATGAGCAATTGCCTGAAGAAGGACGTTCCGACTGCCCAGCAGGAAAAGATGAAGACCTGCAACGCTGACGCCACCACCAAGGCCCTGAAGGGCGACGAGCGCAAAGCCTTCATGAGCGACTGCCTGAAGAAGAAATGACCTGCGCCTATGCCTCTGGCTTCAAGGCTGGCAGACTGCGGGTCTTTCCGCTGTCTGCCGTCGAGGCTGTATGACCTTCACCCCCCGCCAGATCACCCTTGCCAGCCTGATCATCGTGATGGCCGGGTTGCTCCTGGCCCTGCCCCTGAAGTTGCTGCCTAGCCTGCTGGCCGGCCTGCTGGTGTTCGAACTGGTCAACATGCTCACGCCACGGCTACAACCGCTGATCGCCGGCCAGCGCGCGCGCTGGCTGGCGGTGGCGCTGCTCGGCACATTGGTGGTCAGTACCCTGACGCTGCTGATCGCCGGCGCGTTCAGCTTCCTGCTGCACGAGGCGGAAAACCCCGGCGCCTCGCTGGACAAGTTCATGGGCCTGGTCGAGCGTGCCCGTGGCCAGTTGCCGCCGTTCATCGAGGCCTACCTGCCGGCCAGCGCCGCCGAGTTCAAGGTGGCCATCGGTGACTGGATCAAGAGCCACCTGAGCGATCTGCAACTGGTCGGCAAGGGCATGGCGCACATGTTCGTGACCCTGTTGATCGGCATGATCCTGGGCGCCATCATCGCCCTGCAGCGCATCCCTGACATTTCCCGGCGCAAGCCGCTGGCGGCCGCGCTGTTCGAACGGCTGAGCCTGCTGGTGCAGGCGTTTCGCAACATCGTGTTCGCGCAGATCAAGATCTCGCTGCTCAATACCGCCTTCACCGGTATCTTCCTGGCCGTGGTGATGCCCATGTTCGGGGTGCACCTGCCGCTGACCAAGACGCTGATCGTGCTGACCTTCCTGCTGGGGCTGTTGCCAGTGATCGGCAACCTGATGTCCAACACCCTGATCACCATCGTCGGCCTGTCGCTGTCGATCTGGGTGGCGGCGGCGGCGCTGGGGTATCTGATCGTCATCCACAAGGTCGAGTATTTCCTCAACGCGCGGATCGTCGGTGGGCAGATCAGTGCCAAGGCGTGGGAGCTGTTGCTGGCGATGCTGGTGTTCGAGGCGGCGTTCGGGCTGCCGGGGGTGGTGGCGGGGCCGATCTATTACGCCTACCTGAAGAGTGAATTGAAGCGGGCGGAGCTGGTTTGACGAATGCTGGGGCCGCTTTGCGGCCCTTTCGCGACACAAGGCCGCTCCTACAGACGACCGCGTCCTCCTGTAGGAGCGGCCTTGTGTCGCGAAAGGGCTGCAGAGCAGCCCCCAAATAGGTCAGGCCGCCCCGTAACGCTTGCGCGCCTCGATCGCCAAGCCGCTACCAATGCTGCCAAAGATGTTGCCTTCCACATGCCGAGCATTGGGCAGCATCGCCGCCACGCTGTTGCGCAGCGCCGGAATACCGCTGGAACCCCCGGTGAAGAACACCGTATCCACCTGCCCTTCGCTCACGCCGGCCTTGGCCAGCAGCTCGGTCACGCTGCCGCGCACGCGCTCCAGCAGCCCCTCGATGGCCCCTTCGAACACCGCACGGGTGAGGTCCACGCCCAGCTCGCGCTCGACACGGCCCAGGTCGACGCGGCGGCTCTGCTGGTCGGTCAGCTCGATCTTGCTGGCCTCCACTTCCATCGCCAGCCAGTGCCCGGCGCGCTGCTCGATCAGCTTGAACAGGCGGTCGATGCCGAGGGTGTCCTCGATGTCGTAGCGCATGCTGCCCAGCGCCAGCTGCGACTTCTGCGAGTACAGGGCGTTGATGGTGTGCCAGGTGGCCAGGTTGAGGTGATAGCTGGTAGGCATCAGCGCGCCGCTCTTCATCCGGCTGCCATAGCCGAACAGCGGCATCACGCCCTGCAGGCTCAGCTGCTTGTCGAAGTCGGTACCGCCGATGTGCACGCCGCCGGTGGCAAGGATGTCGCTCTGGCGCTCGGCCACCTGGTGGCGCTCGGGCGACAGGCGGATCAGGGTAAAGTCCGAGGTACCACCGCCGATATCGACGATGAGCACCAGCTCTTCACGGCTGATGCCCGACTCGTAGTCGAACGCCGCGGCAATGGGTTCGTACTGGAACGACACGTCCTTGAAGCCGATCTTGCGCGCCACGTCGGCCAGGGTGTCCTCGGCCTCCTGGTCGGCGGCCGGGTCTTCGTCGACGAAGAATACCGGGCGACCCAGCACCACCTGATCGAATTCGCGGCCGGCATCGGCCTCGGCGCGCTTTTTCAGCTCGCCGATGAACATGCCCAGCAGGTCCTTGAATGGCAGGGCGCTGCCCAGCACGCTGGTGTCGTGCTTGATCAGCTTCGACCCGAGCAGGCTCTTGAGCGAGCGCATCAGGCGGCCTTCGTAGCCTTCCAGGTATTCGTGCAGCGCCAGGCGGCCATACACCGGGCGGCGCTCTTCGATATTGAAGAAGACCACCGAGGGCAAGGTGATCTTGCCGTCTTCCAGGGCGATCAGCGACTCGCTGCCAGGGCGGTGCCAGCCGACCGTGGAGTTGGAGGTGCCGAAGTCGATGCCAAGGGCGCGGGCCGGGGATACGTCAGACATGGGGAAACAGGCTTCCGGAGGCAAAACGGCCGCGCAGTTTATGCCAGTTGGCCAGAGAATCAAGACCGGTCGTCTGCCTTGCAGCAACGCCAAGCGCACCTTGAAAGGCTATGCTTGACCCCTATCTTCAGTTGCAACACGCAATTTCACATTGGTGATCCACAGATGGACTTCAAAGACTATTACAAGATACTCGGCGTAGAGCCCACGGCGGACGACAAGGCGATCAAGGCCGCGTACCGCAAGCTGGCGCGTAAGTATCACCCGGATGTCAGCAAGGAGCGGGACGCCGAGGAGAAATTCAAGGAGGCCAATGAGGCCTACGAGGTGCTCGGCGATGCCCAGAAGCGCGCCGAGTTCGACGAGATCCGCAAATACGGCGGCCAGCACGGGCGGCCCTTCCAGGCACCGCCGGGCTGGGAAAGCCGTGGCGGTGGCGGCGGCTTCGAAGGCGGCGACTTCTCCGACTTCTTCAGCTCGATCTTCGGCGCCCGCGGCGGCAGCCCGTTCGGCGGCGCCCGGCAACAACGCAGCGCCGGCAGGCGAGGGCAGGACGTGGAACTGGAACTGGCGATCTTCCTTGAAGAAACCCTGAGCAAGGAATCCAAGCAGATCAGCTTCCAGGTGCCGCAGACCAACGCCGCCGGCCAGCGCACCGGGTTCACCACCAAGACCCTGAACGTGAAGATTCCAGCCGGGGTAACCGATGGCGAGCGCATCCGCCTCAAGGGCCAGGGTGCGCCGGGCGTGGGCGGCGGGGCCAATGGCGACCTGTTCCTGACCGTCCGACTGGCACCCCACCCGCTGTTCGATGTCGAAGGTCATGACCTGATCATCACCGTGCCGTTGGCACCGTGGGAGGCCGCGTTGGGCACCAAGGTAGCGGTGCCGACCCTGACCGGCAAGATCAACCTGACCATCCGCCCCGACAGCCAGAGCGGCCAGCGCCTGCGCGTACCGGGCATGGGCCTGGCGAACAAGCAGGGCGAGCGCGGCAACCTCTACGCCCAGCTCAAGGTGGTCATGCCGCCGACAAACGACGCTTCTGCCCGCGAACTGTGGACCCAGCTCTCCGAGAAGGCTGCGTTCGATCCGAGGAAACAATGGAGTAAGTGATCATGAGCAGCACCCTGATCGTTCAACTGGACATGCGCACCCTTTGCCAGGAGGCCGATATCACGGCCGACTTCGTGGTCGAGATCGTCGAGCACGGCATCGTTGAACCTTCGGGGCGAACGCCGGAGGAGTGGTTGTTCGACGATCAGGCGCCGCTTTTGGCCAAGCGGGCGGTGAAGCTGCATCGGGAGCTAGAGCTGGAATGGGAAGGGGTGGCGCTGGCGTTGGAGCTGTTGCAGGAAGTGCAGCAGTTGCGCAGTGAGAACAGCATGCTGAGACAGCGGTTGGGGCGGTTTACCCAGATGTGAGGGTGGCTGCACTGGCCTCATCGCTGGCAAGCCAGCTCCCACACCGATCCCGTAGCGCTGGAGATCGGTGTGGGAGCTGGCTTGCCAGCGATGAGGCCGGTACAGTCAGCAAAGCGGCTCAGCCCCCGGACTCAACACCAGCTGCATGAAGGTCAAATCCAGCCAGCGCCCGAACTTCACCCCCACCTGCGGCATCTGCCCGGTCACCACGAACCCGAGCCGCTCATGCAGGCGCACCGACGCCTCATTGCCGCTCTCGATGGCCGCCACCATCACATGCTTGCCACACCCCCGCGCCCGCTCGATCAGCACCGCCATCAGCGCCGGCCCCAGGCCTTTGCCACGCTGGTCGCCACGGACATACACCGAGTGCTCCACGGTGTGGCGAAACCCCTCGAACGGCCGCCAGTCGCCAAACGAGGCATAACCCAGTACACCCGTTTCATCCAACGCCACCAGAATCGGATAACCCTGCAGTGCCCGCGCCTCGAACCAGGCCTGACGGTTGGCGAGGTCCACCGGCGTTTCGTTCCAGATTGCCGTCGTGTTGCGCACCGCGTCGTTGTAGATCTCAAGGATGCCCGGTATGTCGGTGGCCAGGGCGTCACGGATTTCGTGGCTCATTGCTGCGTCTCGCAAGGTCGATGGCTGCAGATTAAATGGTTACCAGCCCCCGCACACCCTCGGCCTGCATGTTTTCACCGCGCCCGCGCTGGACGATCTCGCCACGGGCCATGACCAGGTATTGGTCGGCCAGTGCCTCGGCGAAGTCGTAGAACTGCTCTACCAGCAGGATGGCCATGTCGCCACGTTCGGCCAGGCGCTGGATGACCGCGCCGATTTCCTTGATCACCGAAGGTTGGATGCCTTCGGTCGGTTCGTCGAGGATCAGCAGGCGTGGGCGGCTGGCCAGGGCGCGGCCGATGGCCAGCTGTTGCTGCTGGCCGCCGGACAGGTCGCCCCCACGGCGTTGCTTCATCTGTTCCAGGACCGGGAACAGTTCGTAGATGAACGTTGGAACATCGCGCGCCTCTCGGGCAGGGAAGCGCGACAGGCCCATCAGCAGGTTTTCCTCGACGGTGAGGCGCGGGAAGATCTCGCGGCCCTGGGGGACGTAGGCGATGCCGGCCTGGACCCGCTGTTGCGGCTTGAGCGTGGTGATCGGCTTGCCTTCCCATTCGACGCTACCTTCGCGGGTTGGCACCAGGCCCATCAGGCAGCGCAGCAAGGTGGTCTTGCCCACGCCGTTGCGCCCGAGCAGGCAGGTGACTTCGCCGACCTTGGCCTCGAAGGACAGGCCGCGCAGGATATGGCTGCCGCCGTAGTATTGGTGCAGGGTGTCGATTTTCAGCATGTGAGAGTTCCTGAAGTTGTTGCTGTGGCTGCACCGGCCTCATCGCCGGCAAGCCGGCTCCCACAAGGATCCCGCAGCCCTGGAGATCGGTGTGGGAGCCGGCTTGCCGGCGATGAGGCCAGTACAGACACAAGAATTCATCGGCCCAGATAGACCTCGACCACCCGCTCATCCGCCTGCACCTGCTCCAGCGACCCCTCCGCCAGCACACTGCCCTGGTGCAGCACGGTCACATGGTCGGCGATGCTGCCGACGAACCCCATGTCATGCTCCACCACCATCAGCGAGTGCTTGCCGGCCAGCCCCTTGAACAACTCGGCGGTGAATTCGGTCTCGGCATCGGTCATGCCCGCCACGGGCTCGTCGAGCAACAGCAATTGCGGTTCCTGCACCAGCAGCATGCCGATTTCCAGGAACTGCTTCTGCCCGTGGGACAGCAGGCCGGCCTGGCGTTGGGCCAGGGGCAGCAGGCGTAGCGTGGTCAACACCTGCTCGATGCGCGCGCGTTGCTCGCCGTTCAAGCGCGCGGCCAGGCTGGCCCACACCGACTTGTCGGTCTTCAGTGCCAGCTCAAGGTTCTCGAACACCGTCAGCGCTTCGAACACCGTGGGCTTCTGGAACTTGCGACCGATGCCGGCCTGGGCGATCTGGAATTCGCTCATGCGGGTCAGGTCGAGGGTGTCGCCAAAAAACGCGCTGCCCGTGTCGGGACGGGTCTTGCCGGTGATCACGTCCATCATCGTGGTCTTGCCGGCGCCGTTTGGGCCGATGATGCAGCGCAGTTCGCCGACGCCGATGTACAGGTTCAGCGCGTTGAGCGCCTTGAAGCCATCGAAGCTGACGCTGATGCCTTCAAGGCTCAGTACCGTGCCATGGCGCGTGTCCAGGCCTGCCGCGCGGCGGCTGCCCAGGCCAATGGCATCGCGGCCGGCGCCCAGGTGATCGAAGACCGGTTCGAGCATGAACTCGGGGTGCACTGGGGGGACGCCTCTCATGGCTGGCTCCTTTTCTTCAGCAGGCCGACCACGCCTTTGGGCAGGTACAGGGTGACGAGGATGAACAGCGCGCCGAGGAAGAACAGCCAGAACTCCGGGAAGGCCACCGTGAACCAGCTCTTCATGCCGTTGACCAGGCCGGCGCCGAGCAGCGGGCCGATCAGCGTGCCGCGACCGCCCAGGGCCACCCACACGGCGGCTTCAATGGAGTTGGTCGGCGACATTTCGCTGGGGTTGATGATGCCGACCTGCGGCACATACAGCGCCCCTGCCAGGCCGCACAGCACGGCGCTGAGCACCCACACCAGCAGCTTGAAGCCGCGTGGGTCGTAGCCGCAGAACATCAGGCGGTTCTCGGCGTCGCGCACGGCGGTGAGCAGGCGGCCGAACTTGCTCATGGTCAGGCGCCAGCACAGGTACAGGCTGGCCAGCAGCAAGCCTACCGTGAGCAGGAACAGCACCGCCCGTGTGCCCTGGGCGGCAATGTCGAAGCCGAGGATGGTGCGAAAACTGGTGAAGCCGTTGTTGCCGCCAAAGCCCGTTTCATTGCGAAAGAACAAGAGCATGCCGGCGAAGGTCAGGGCCTGGGTCATGATCGAGAAGTACACGCCCTTGATCCGCGAACGGAAGGCGAAGAAGCCGAACACCAGCGCCAGCAAGCCAGGCGCCAGCACCACCAGGCACATGGCCCAGGCAAAGTGCTGGGTGCCGGCCCAGTACCAGGGCAATTCGCTCCACGACAGGAAGGTCATGAACCCCGGCAACCCATCGCCGGCCGCCTGGCGCATCAGGTACATGCCCATGGCGTAGCCACCCAGGGCGAAGAACAGGCCGTGGCCCAGCGACAACAGCCCGGCATACCCCCAGACCAGGTCCAGGGCCAGGGCGACGATGGCGTAGCAGAGGATCTTGCCGACCAGCGTCAGGGTGTAGGCCGACACCTGCAGCGCATGGCCTGCCGGCAACAGCGACAGCAGCGCCAGGGCCAGCAACAGCAGGGCGGCGACAGCGACGATGGCCAGCGTCACGCGTGGGCCGGCTTTTTGTGAAGCGGTGACAAGCAGTGGCTGGTTCATCAGTCGATTACCCGTCCCTTGAGGGCGAACAGGCCTTGCGGGCGCTTCTGGATGAACAGAATGATCAACGCAAGGATGAGGATCTTGCCAAGCACGGCGCCGATCTGCGGCTCCAGCAGCTTGTTGGCGATGCCAAGGCCGAAGGCCGCCCAGAGGCTGCCGGCCAGTTGCCCGACGCCGCCGAGCACCACCACCAGGAACGAGTCGATGATGTAGCTCTGGCCCAGGTCCGGGCCGACGTTGCCGACCTGGCTCAGGGCCACGCCGCCTAGCCCGGCGATACCCGAGCCGAGACCGAAGGCAAGCATGTCGACGCGCCCGGTGGGCACGCCGCAGCAGGCCGCCATGTTGCGGTTCTGGGTGACCGCGCGCACGTTCAGGCCCAGCCGCGTGCGGTTGAGCAGCAGCCAGGTGAGCAGTACCACGGCCAGGGCGAAACCGATGATCACCAGGCGGTTGTACGGCAGCACCAGGTTGGGCAGTAGCTGGATACCGCCGGACAGCCAGGCCGGGTTGCTCACCTCGACGTTCTGCGCGCCGAACAGCAGGCGGATGGCCTGGATCAGGATCAGGCTGATGCCCCAGGTCGCCAGCAGGGTTTCCAGCGGACGGCCATAGAGGTGGCGGATCACCGTGCGCTCCAGCGCCATGCCGACCCCGGCGCTGACGGCGAAGGCCACCGGCAGGGCGATCAGCGGGTAGAACTCGATGGCGCCAGGTGCGTAGCGCTGCAGCAGCACTTGGACCATGTAGGTGCTGTAGGCACCGAGCATGAGCATCTCGCCGTGGGCCATGTTGATCACCCCCAGCAGGCCGAAGGTGATCGCCAGGCCTAGCGCTGCCAGCAGCAGGATCGAGCCCAGCGACAGGCCGCTGAAGGCCTGCCCGAGCAGTTCGCCGAACAACAGTTTGCGCTTGACCTGGGCCAGGCTGGTTTCGGCGGCGGTGCGCACGCCTGTGTCGGTTTCCGCGCCTTGCTGAAGCAGGGCTTCAAGGCGCGTGCGGGCCAGCGGGTCACCGGTTTCGCCGAGCAGGCGCACGGCTGCCAGGCGCACCGCAGGTTCGCTGGCGCCCAGTTGCAGGTTGGCCAAGGCCAGGCCGAGGGCGGCATGCACGGCGGCGTCCGGCTCGCTGGCGAAGCGTCGGTCGAGGAACGCCATCTGTGCCGGTTGCGCGCTCTTTTGCAGGTGCTGGGCGGCGGCCAGGCGCGTGTCGCTGTTGTCGCTGAGCAACTGGTGGCTGGCCAGGGCGTTGTCGATCAGGCCGCGCAGGCGGTTGTTCAGGCGCAGCTTGCGGGTGTCGTTCTCGGCGATGCGGCCTTGGCGCAGGTTTTCCAGCAGCGGCAGGCGGGCCGGGTCGGGTTGCGCCGCCCAGCTTTCGAGCAGGGTGGCCTGCTCGGCGGGCTTGGCGGTGAGGAAGAATTCGCCTTCGCTGGCCTGGGTTGCCAGGGGCAGCAAGAGGAGCAGGGTGAGCAACAGTTTGAGCATGCGGGCAATCCTGGGAATCGGCGGTGGATTCATCGCCGGCAAGCCGGCTCCCACAGGTTCGGTGGGGTTCTCGGACCCTGTGGGAGCTGGCTTGCCAGCGATTGGGCTGCGCAGCAGCCCCAATGCACTCAGTTACCTTTCACCGCGTAATCGGGCCGCTTGTCGTTGCCCGGAATGAACGGGCTCCACGGCTGCGCCCGCAATGGCTGCTCGGTCTCCCAGACCACACTGAACTGCCCGTCATCCTGGATCTCACCGATCATCACCGGCTTGTGCAGGTGGTGGTTGGTCTTGTCCATGGTCAGGGTAAAGCCCGACGGTGCCTTGAAACTCTGCCCGGCCAGCGCTTCGCGGACCTTGTCGACCTCCGTGGACTTGGCTTTTTCCGCCGCCTGCGCCCACATGTGGATGCCCACATAGGTGGCCTCCATCGGGTCATTGGTCACTGCCTTGTCGGCGCCCGGCAGGCCCTTGGCCTTGGCGTAGGCCTTCCAGTCGGCGACGAACTTCTGGTTTACCGGGTTATCCACCGATTCGAAGTAGTTCCACGCCGCCAGGTGGCCCACCAGCGGCTTGGTGTCGATGCCGCGCAGCTCCTCTTCACCCACCGAGAACGCCACCACCGGCACGTCGGTGGCCTTCAGGCCCTGGTTGGCCAGTTCCTTGTAGAACGGCACGTTGGAGTCGCCGTTGACGGTGGAGATGACCGCGGTCTTGCCGCCAGCGGAGAACTTCTTGATGTTGGCGACGATGGTTTGGTAATCGGCGTGGCCGAACGGCGTGTAGACCTCTTCGATGTCCTTGTCGGCCACGCCCTTGCTGTGCAAGAAGGCGCGCAGGATCTTGTTGGTGGTGCGCGGGTACACGTAGTCGGTGCCGAGCAGGAAGAAGCGCTTGGCGCTGCCGCCGTCTTCGCTCATCAGGTACTCGACGGCGGGGATTGCCTGTTGGTTGGGGGCGGCGCCGGTGTAGAACACGTTCGGCGACATCTCTTCGCCTTCGTATTGCACCGGATAGAACAGCAGGCCGTTGAGTTCCTCGAACACCGGCAGCACTGATTTGCGCGATACCGAAGTCCAGCAGCCGAACACCACCGCAACTTTGTCCTGGGTCAGCAGCTGGCGGCTTTTTTCGGCGAACAGCGGCCAGTTGGAGGCTGGATCGACCACCACCGGCTCCAGCAGCTTGCCGTTGACCCCGCCCTTGGCGTTGATCTCGTCGATGGTCATCAGCGCCATGTCCTTGAGCGAAGTCTCGGAGATCGCCATGGTCCCGGACAGCGAATGCAGGATGCCAACCTTGATGGTCTCGGCGGCCTGGATACTCCAGCTCAGGCCCATCGCCGCGATCGATGCGCTGAGGGTAAAGGCCTTGATCAGACTGCGACGCTTCATGTGCTCTCTCCGCTGAGTTTTTTTAGGGTGTTGGCCAGCGGGAGGGGCGTTGCAAGGGGTGTGCCGAATGGCGAAAGGGGCGCAGTAGAGGGGTTGTGCGAGGTGTTGGGGCGTTGGCGAGGGCCAGGTTGGTGCCTGGCAATCTGGGGTGCACAGGAATGGGGCCGCTGCGCAGCCCATCGCTGGCAAGCCAGCTCCCACAGGTACCGCGTTGCTCTCAAGAACAATGCAATCCCTGTGGGAGCCGGCTTGCCGGCGATCGGGCTGCAAAGCAGCCCCTTGCAAAATCAACCGTTACGCACAGCCGTGCGCGGATGCCGCTTGCTGCGCACAAACTGATAAGTCACCGCCAGCAGCACGAACCAGATCGGCGTCACCAGCAGCGCCGCACGGGTGTCGTCTTCAAGGCTCAGCAACACCAGAATGAAGGCGAAGAACACCAGGCACACGTAGCACATGAAACGCCCGCCCGGCATCTTGTACTTCGACGCCTGATGCAACGCCGCGCGGTGCTTGCGGTACTTCAGGTACGACAGCAGGATCAGCGTCCAGACGAACATGAACAGCACCGCCGACACCGTGGTGACCAGGGTGAACGCTTCGACCACGTTGGGCACCAGGTAGATCAATACCGCGCCGAGCAACAGGCAGGCGCAGGAGAAGTACAGACCGTTGGCCGGCACGCTGCGTGACGAGAGTTTCTCGAATGCCTTGGGCGCATCGCCTTCCTGCGACAGGCCGAAAAGCATGCGGCTGGTGGAAAACACCCCGCTGTTGGCCGACGAGGCTGCCGAGGTGAGGACCACGAAGTTGATGATGCTCGCCGCTGCCGGCAGGCCGGCCAACACGAACAGCTCGACGAACGGGCTCTTGCCCGGTACCACGTCGCGCCACGGGGTCACGGCCATGATCGCGATCAGTGCCAGCACATAGAACACGATGATCCGCACTGGGATCGAGTTGATAGCCCGTGGCAGGGTGCGCTCGGGGTTCTTCGCCTCGGCGGCGGTGGTGCCGACCAGCTCGATGCCGACGAAGGCGAACACGGCAATCTGGAAGCCGGCGAAGAAGCCCATCAGGCCATTGGGGAACATGCCGCCGTCATTCCACAGGTTGGCCAGCTGCGCGGTGTGCCCGCTCGGCGAATCGAAGCCGGTGATGACCATGTACAGGCCGGTGGCGACCAGGCCGAGGATGGCGACGATCTTGATCAGGGCGAACCAGAACTCCAGTTCACCGAACATCTTCACGGTGACCAGGTTCAGCGACAGCAGCAGTGCTACGCAGGTCAGCGCCGGTATCCACTGCGGCAGGTCGGGGTACCAGAACTGCGTGTAGGCGGCGATCGCCACCACGTCGGCAATGCCGGTGACCACCCAGCAGAACCAGTAGGTCCAGCCGGTGAAGTATCCGGCCCAGGGGCCGAGCAGGTCGGCGGAGAAGTCGATGAACGACTTGTAGTTGAGGTTCGACAGCAGCAGTTCGCCCATGGCGCGCATGACGAAGAACAGCATGAAGCCGATGATCATGTAGACGAAGATGATCGACGGCCCCGCCAGGCTGATGGTCTTGCCCGAGCCCATGAACAGGCCGGTGCCGATGGCGCCACCGATGGCGATCAGTTGGATATGGCGGTTGGTCAGGTTGCGCTGCAGATGCTGGTCTTCAGCGGGAGGGGTCGGGGTCATTGGCTGCATTCCATTGAGGGTCAGTCTTTTTCTGAAAGCCGAGTAGGCTAACACGAGCGTCCCAAATCGGGGCGCGACAGATCGACACGACAATCAGGGTGCAGGGCAGGGGGCCGCTTTGCGGCCCTTTCGCGACACAAGGCCGCTCCTACAGTAGTACGTGGTCCTCTGTAGGAGCGGCCTTGCGTCGCGAAAGGGCTGCAAAGCAGCCCCAAGGCCCTCAAGCGCTAACCAGCACCCGGCGCCGCCGCACCACCAGACAGTCCACCACCCACATCACCACCATCGACACCCCCACCAGCGGGAACATCACCCCGAGCACCAGCATCACCCCCACCGCCATCTTCCAGCGCGGCAGGTCATGGCGCAGCGGCGGCACGCCCAGGCCACCTTCCGGCCGGCGCTTCCACCACATCACCAGCCCGCTCACCGAACCCAGCAGGATCATCAGGCACACCAGCAGGATGATGATCTGGTTCAGCGCGCCGAACATCTTGCCTTCGTGCAGCATCACACCCAGTTCGGTCGCCTGGGCAACCGGGCTGTAGTCTTGCCAGCGCACGTCGGTCAGCACCTTGCCGGTGTACTGGTCGACATGCAGGGTGGCGTCGTTGCGCGGGTCGTCGGCGAACACGGCGATGGTGAAGACGCCGTCGGCCGTGGTTGGCAGGGTGATGCTGTATCCCGCCTCGACCTGGCGCTCGGTGGCCACATCCTCCACCTGCTGCAGGGTCACCTGTGGCGCTGCCGGCATGTCCGACATCGGGTGATGCCCGGCATGTTCGGCATGCGCGCCGGATTGCGGCATGGGCGTGTTTTCCAGCGCCCACGGCACGGTCTGGCGGTGGGCCTTGTTCAGCTCACCGGCCTGCTGATCGGACTTGGGCACGTCATTCCACATGGCCGCCGGGAAGCGGTTCCACAAGTCGGCGTACTGCTTGCCCCACAGCCCGGTCCAGGTCATGCCGCTGATCAGCATCAGCAACAGCAGGGCCGAGCCCCAGAAACCGGTGACGGCATGCAGGTCGCGCCAGAACACTCGACCTTTCGCCCCGATGCGAGGCCATAGCACGCCAGCGCCGTTGCGCCCCCGCGGCCACCACAGGTAGAGGCCGGACACCACCAGCACGATGCCCCAGCCGGCAGCCAGTTCCACCAGGCGGTCGCCGACCGTGCCGACCATCACCTCGCCGTGCAAGGCGCGGGCGATGGCCTGCAGGTTCTGCTTGGCGTCCTGCTCGCCGAGGATCTTGCCGCTGTACGGGTCGACGAACACATTCAGTTCGCGCCCACCGTCATGCACCACGAACTGCGCGCTGCGCTCGGCATCGATCGGCGGCAGGTACTGGCCCACATGGCCCTTGGGGTACGCCTGGCGCACTTCGGCCAGCATCAGGTCCGCGCCCTGTCGATGATGCCCGGCTTCGACCACCATCAGGTCGCGGTACAGCAGCGGGTCGAGCTGCGGCTTGAACAGATAGATGATCCCGGTGATCGCCAGCAGGATCATGAAAGGGGCCACGAACAGTCCGGCATAGAAATGCCAGCGCCAGGCCAGGTTGTAGAAGGAAACGCGTGTTCCGCTCATGGGAACCTCCTGTTTGACCAGCTGAGGGGCGCGACCGTGACCGCGCCCATTGTTGTTGTCAGAAGCTCAAATCGACCTTGGTCCAGAAGGTCCTGCCTGGCTCGTTCACCGGCTGTGGATCAGTGGCCGGGTAGCCGAACCCGGCATTCCCGGCCAGGTTCAGGTGCTCGGCGTAGGTCTTGTCGAACAGGTTGTCGACCCCTGCGCTGAGCTTGAGGTTGTGGTTCACCTTGTAGGTGCCGTTGAGCGAGAACACGCCGAAGCCGGCGCTCTTGTCGTAGTCCTTGCCGACCACGTTGCCCTGGTTCTCGGCAATGCGGTTTTGCGCCGCGACCAGCCGCCACAGTGCCCCGGCACTCCAGGTGTCGCGGCTGTAGGTCAGGCCCAGGCGGCTTTCCAAGGGGGGCATCTGGGGTAGCGCTTTGCCATCACTGCTGTTCTTGCCCCAAGCGTAGGCGAGCGTCGCATCGGTCTTCCAGTTTTCCGTCAGCTTGTAGGCGGCACCCAGTTCGCCGCCTATGATGCGGGCATCGATGTTCTGCGCCTGGGAGGTGCTCATGCCCATCATGCCGGTGTGGTAGTCGAACAGGATGTAGTCGCGGATCTGCCCGACGTAACCCGAGGCCCAGGCTTCCAGGCGCTCGTCGCGGTACTGGATGCCGAAGTCGAGCTGGGTGGTCTTCTCCGGCTTGATGCCGTCGAAGGCGTTGGCAGCGCCAGGCGGGGCCAGCTTGGGCGAGAACAGCTCCCAGTAGTCAGGGAAGCGCTGGGCATGGCCGAGGCCGATGTAGGTGGTGGCGGAGAGGGCTGCGAGGTCGTGCTCGTAGCGCACGAACCCGCTTGGCAGGGTATCGGCGCGGGTGTCGCCGTTGGTGGGGCTGTCATCACGGAAGTCCCGGGCCGAAGCACGGTCCAGGCGGGCACCGGTGATCAGGCGATCCTGGCCGCTGGCATACCAGGTGAGCTCACCGAACGCCCCGTAGTTGTGGAAGTCGGCGTCCTTTGTCCAAGGCTTTTCCTTGTAGGCGTCGACACCTTTTGCGCTGCGTGCACGGTGCTCGTTGGTCTGCGCGTCGATGCCGCTGATCAGTTGTACATCGGCCCAGCGCCAGGTGGCTTTGATGCGCGCGCCCAGCGTGCGGCGGTCGACGGCGGTGGCCATTGGCCCGGCCATCATGCCCATGCCTGACGGGGTACGCAGGGTGTAGTTGTCCATCACGTGGTCGGCGTAGTTGTAGTAGACCTGCGCCTCGACCTTGTCGAGCACCTCGCCCAGGTTGGACTTCTCGAAGCGCAGGCCCAGGCTTTCGCGCTTGAACTGTGCACCGTCCATGCCGCGCCCGGCGTAGCGCGCTTCGCCGTCACCCTTGCCGGCGGTGAGCTCCAGCAGGGTGTCCTGGTCGGGGGTCCAGCCCAGGGCCACATCGCCGTTCCATTTGTCCCAGCGCGAGGGCACGGTGTCGCCGCTGCCATCCTGGTAATCGTCCGAGTGCGACTGGTTGCCGACAAAGCGGGCGTAGCCCTGGCTGTTGCCGGCGGCGGCATCGAGCAGCTTGTCGAAGCGGCCATTGGAGCCCGCCAGCAGGCTGGCGTTGACCCGGCTGCCGAGGGGGCCGAACTTTTCCGGTTCACGTTCGAAGAGGACGGTCCCGGCCGAGCCACCGGGGCCCCAGATCACGCTTTGCGGGCCTTTGATCACGGTGAGGCGGTCGTACGTCTCCGGCGAAATGTAGGACGTCGGCGCATCCATGCGGTTGGGGCAGGCACCGAGCATCACGCCGCCGTTGGTGAGGATGTTCAGGCGCGAACCGAACATGCCGCGCAGCACCGGGTCGCCGTTGGTGCCGCCGGCGCGAATCGCCGAGAAGCCGGGGATGGTCTTGAGGTAGTCGGCGCCATCGCTGGCCGGCACGGGCTGGCGCGGGTCTTTCGGGTTGGTGACCACGGTCAGCGGCGAGCTGGGCGCAAGGGCGGTGATCACCGTCGGGCTCAGCTCGGCCAGGTCGTGCTCATGGCCTTCGTGGCCAGAGTCGGCGGCCAGGGCCATGGGCGCGAGCAGCGAGCCGCACAGGGCGGCGAGTGTGCCTTTGAATGCATAGGCAAAAGCAGGGGTACAGCCGGACATAAGATTTCCGTCGATCAGTCATGAGTGAGCGCGAAGCTTCCTGGCTCCGTGCAGCAATGGTGGTTTCAGACGCTGATCGAAGGCGGCGGCGCGCGGCTGCGCGCACCGGGGAACACGGCCTGCCGGGCATGGCCCTGGTGAGTGGACGCGGGATTGAGGGTGGCGGGGGTAACGCTGGCCGCACTGAGCGGGCTGAGGGTTTGCGGTAAGGCGGGGCAGTTGAACAACAGGCTGCAGTAGCCGCACTTTTCCCACATCACATGCAGTTGGCCATCGTCTCCATGGCCAGGATGCGCGTCGCCGCCATGCTGATGGCTGGCCGGCATCGCCATGTCCATCGGCATGCTCATGCCGGCGTGGTGGTCCATCGGCATCGACTGGGAAACCAGCGGGCCGATGAAGATCATCCACATGGCGAACAGGCTCAGCCAGCCGCCGCCGACGCGCCTGCGATCAGGGCGGGTGGTACGGCTGAGGCGGTTGCGCGGCAGGCTCATGGTGCGAGCACCTGTCAGCTAGCGGTCAGTGCGCATGTTCGTGGCCTTGGGGCTGGTCCGCTGGCGGCTGCTTCTGCACGGCGACATCGACCGTGATGTCGCCGGCCTTCTCGAAGTGCAGGGTCAGCGGGAAGCGCTTGCCGTCGCTGAGCAGGCTGCGGTCCTTGGGCTGCATGAGCATCACGTGGTAGGCGCTGGGGGCGAAGACCACCTCCTTGCCGGCCGGCACCACCACGCTGGGCACCTGCTGCATCTTCATGGTGCCGCTGGCGGTCATGCTGTGTTCGTGCAGTTGTGCGTCAGCGGTGATCGGGCTGTCGACGCTGAGCAGGCGATCATCGACCTTGCCGTTGTTGTGCACGATGAAATACGCGGCGACGTTGGGCGCATTGGGTGGCAGTTGCAGCGACCAGGGGTGCGCGATGTGCAGGTCGCCCACGGTGTATTCATGGGCATTGGCGAAGGCGCCGGGCAGCAGCAAGGCGGCCACTACGAGAGCTTGCTTGAGCATTGGGTGAGTCTCCATTCTGTTCGGGTTCAGGCAGACAGCGTGATGAACTCAGACCAGGGGAGAGGCACGGGGGTTGAGCGCGGGCCATAGCTGGCGCGGCGTCGCTTGGTAGTGGGGGGGCGCTGGCGCATGGCCGACCGACAGCGTGGGTGGGTTGTGCAGCTGTGGCGGGTAGCCTGGCAGGGCCAGCAGCGGCGCGGCGCCGGAGCAGCACCAGCAGTGCTGCATGTTGGAATGGTCGTCGCTTTGCGTGCCGAGGTCGATCTTGGCCAAGGCTTGTACGTCGACCTTGGCCTTGCCGGCCAGGCTGGAACAGAAAGCCCCCCACAGCAGCTGCTCGGCCGGGCCCTTGGGCGCGGCGGTGGACAGCGGCATGGCCAGCAGGTTGAACAGCACTGCGAAGCAGGCTATCCAGGCGATGTGCCGACGTGGGGGCATGGAGAGATCCGGTCAGGAATCGTGGCGGGTATTGTAAGGCGGAGTATAGGTAAAAATGCGGGGTGCGGTGAAGTGACGCAGGTAGGTGGTGTTATCTGGGGCTGCTGCGCAGCCCAATCGCCGGCTTGCCGGCGATTGGGCCTCAACCTCTATCAAGCCTTACTACGCCCCATCAGCCCACGCACCGTCTCCTGCAGATCCGCCGGCAACACCACCACCTTGGCATTGCTGCTACCGGCCAGATTCTCCATGGCACCCACGATCACCGCGTTGTCGCGGGTGATGATTTCCTGCTCTTGCACATCGAGGATGATGTCCTTGGTCGGCAGGCGGTACGCGACCACGTCCATGTACGGAATGACGATGTTCAGGCCGGGCTTGAGGGTGCTGTGGTAGCGGCCCAGGCGCTCGACGATCCATTCCTCGCCCTGGGGCACGATACGCACCCCCTTGAACACGGTGATCAGGACGAACAGGGCGAGGACAGCTACGACGATGAGGCTGGTCATGATGCTTACTTCCTTTTAATGGCGGAATCAGGCCCGGATGACCCGGGCGGTATTGCCTTCGATGGCGACGAGCCGCACACGCTCGCCGGAGGGGATGTCGCCGGCAGCGACGCAGACCCATTCCTCGTTGCCGAGGATCGGCTTCTGGAAACGCACACGGCCCTTCTCGAATTGCGAAACGCTGTGGACCAGCATCCCGACCTCACCGATCACGCTGTCGGCGGTCCAGCGCACGTCCGGCTGCTTGCGCTTGAGCAGCTTGAACCAGAGCAATGTGGTGCCCGAGGAGAACAGCGCCCACAGCAGCACCTGCATGTCCAGGTGCAGGCTGGGGGCGGCCAGTGCGATAAGCGAGACCAGCACGGCACCGATGCCGAACCAGATGATGAAGAACGTGGGCAGGACCAGTTCGAGCAGGATCAGGCCGATGCCGAAGACCAGCCAGATCCACCATTGCATTTCCATATGGGTGACGCCTACCAGAGGAGGGGGCTCGAGTTTAGGTAGGCGGGAAAGGAAGGCTATTCAGGCAAGTTGGAGTTAGCTGTAGGAATGGTCTGGATTTCTGAGTGGGTCGGCGCTCGATCTCGAGGGCGATACACCGCTCACGCCATGCATCAAGCGAGCGCGCCCATCAATTCTTCCGAAGACAGATACTCACGGTCTACGCCAGGAAGAACCGGGCGCTTCAAGATCAGCACCGGAACGCCAAGCGCTCTTGCCACCTCAAGCTTCGGCTCAGTCGCCACGCTGCCGCTGTTCTTGCTGACCAGCACATCGATCTGCCGGCGAGCGAACAATGCCTGCTCATCTTCGAGCTGAAATGGCCCTCGCGCCCCGATCACCTCGCAGCGGTCATTCCCAGGGCAGGCCTCCAACGCCCGCAACGTCCAGAACTGCCCCGACGGAATCTCGTCAAGGTGTTGCAGCGGCTCGCGCCCCAAGGTGAACAGTGGCCGCCGAAACGGCTTGAGCGCGTCGATCAGCCCCACCCAGTCATCCACCTCGCGCCAGTCGTCACCAGGCTGGGCCTGCCAGGCCGGGCGGCGCAAGGCCCAGCACGGGATACCGACGGCTCGGGCAGCGGTGGCGGCATTGCGGCTGATCTGCGCGGCGTAGGGGTGGGTGGCGTCGATCAGCAGCGTGATGCCTGCTTCACGCAGGTAGCGGGCCAGGCCTTCGGCCCCGCCATAGCCACCGACCCGCACCTGGCAGGCCAGGTCCTGCGGCACGCGGCCGATGCCGGCCAGGCTGTAGACATGCTCGGGCCCAAGCTGGCGGGCGATGGCCAAGGCCTCGGTGACGCCACCGAGCAGCAGGATGCGCCGGCTCATTGCACACCGGCCTTGCCGACGATGCCGCCCTGGCGGTCGATGGCGAACACTTCTACCTGCACCTGCGCCGGCACCACGCTGCGGGCGAAGGCGAGCGCATGGGCGCAGACCGCATCGCCCAGGGCGACACCGGCCGCGTGGGCCAGCGCCAGGGCCTGCTGGCTGGTGTTGGCGGCAATGATCGCCGCCTGCAGCTCGGCATCGGCGCCCACGTCCGCTGCCCAGCCGGCCAGTTGCGGCAGGTCGATGCTCGAATGGCGGCTGTGCAGGTCCATGTGCCCGGCGGCCAGCTTGCTGATCTTGCCGAAGCCGCCGCACAGGGTCAGGCGCGACACCGGCACCTTGCGCACGTGCTTGAGCACCGCACCGACGAAGTCGCCCATCTCGATCAGGGCGATTTCCGGCAGGCCGTAGACCCGCCGCATGGTGTCTTCGCTGGCATTGCCGGTACAGGCGGCGATATGGGTGTAGCCATTGGTGTGGGCCACGTCGATGCCTTGGTGGATCGAGGCGATGTAGGCCGAGCACGAGAAGGGCCGCACGATACCGCTGGTGCCCAGAATCGACAGGCCGCCGAGAATGCCCAGGCGCGGGTTCATGGTCTTGAGCGCGAGTTGCTCGCCGTCTTGCACATTCACCGTGACCTCGAAGCCGCCCAGGTAGGCGCAGTCATCGGCCAGTTGCTGCAGGTGTTCGCTGATCATGCGCCGGGGCACCGGGTTGATCGCGGGTTCACCCACGGCCAGCACCAGGCCAGGCCGGGTTACCGTGCCGACACCCAGGCCTGCGACGAACCGCACACCGGGTTCAGCCACCAGGCGCACCTGGCTGTAGAGCAGTGCGCCATGGGTGACATCCGGGTCGTCGCCGGCATCTTTGAGCGTGCCTGCTTCGGCGCGGTCGTCGTCGCGGCGGCAAAATTCCAGGCGCATCTGCACCACCTTGCCCTTGGGCAGGGTGATGCTCACGGCGTCATTGACCTGGCCAGTGAGCAGCAGGCGCGCTGCGGCCAGGCTGGTGGCGGTGGCGCAGCTGCCGGTGGTCAGGCCGCTGCGCAGCGGGGCCGGTTGTTCGCGGGTTTCTTCACGCATCGAGCGGCTTCACCACGTCGAGCAAGGTGATCGGCAGGGCCTGGCGCCAGGTATCGAAGGCGCCCAGGGGCTGGGCTTGGGCAACATGGATGCGGGTCAGTTCGCCACCATGCTGCTCACGGAAATGCGCCAGTGCCAGTTCGCTTTGCAGGGTCACCGCATTGGCCACCAGGCGACCGCCGGGGCGCAAGCGTTCCCAGCACAGCGGCAGTACCCCTTCGCGGGTGACGCCGCCGCCGATGAAGATCGCATCCGGGCGCTCCAGCTCGGCCAAGGCCTCAGGCGCCTTGCCGCGAACCAGTTGCAAACCGGGAACGCCCAGGGCGTCGCGGTTGTGTTCGATGAAACCCTGGCGGCCTTCGTCGGCTTCGATCGCCAGGGCACGGCAGGCGGGGTGGGCGCGCATCCATTCGATGCCGATCGAGCCGCAACCGGCGCCGACGTCCCACAGCAGCTCACCCGGTTGAGGGGCCAGGCGGGCGAGGGTAATAGCGCGCACGTCGCGCTTGGTCAGTTGGCCGTCGTGACGGAAGGCGCTGTCCGACAGGCCGGGCACGCGTGCCAGACGTGGCGCATCTGGCGTGGCCTGGCACTCGATGGCGACCAGGTTGAGCGCGGCCACTGGCGGGCAGGGCCAATCGTCGGCGCTGCCCGACAGCTGGCGCTCCTCCGGGCCACCCAGGTGTTCGAGTACATGCAGGCGGCTCGGCCCGAAGCCGCGCTCGCGCAGCTGCGCGGCGATAGCGGCGGGGCTGTCGCCATCATTGCTCAGCACCAGCAGACGCATGCCGCTGTGCAGGTGGGCGTTGAGCGCTGCCAGTGGCCGCGCCACCACCGACACCACCTGCACCTCCTGCAACGGCCAGCCCAGGCGGGCGGCGGCCAGAGCGCAGGAGGAGGGCATCGACAGCACGTGCATTTCCGTGGCTGGCACGTGCCGCGCCAAACTGGCACCGACGCCGTAGAACATTGGGTCGCCACTGGCCAGTACGCACACGGGTTCACCGCGCAGCGCCAGCACCGGGGCCAGGGAGAACGGGCTGGGCCAGTCTTGCCGTGCGCCGCTGATGCAGCGCGGCAGCAAGGCCAGCTGGCGCGGGCTGCCGATGATCCGCGAGGCGCCCAGCAAGGCGCGTCGAGCCTGCTTGCCCAAGCCACTGAAACCGTCTTCGCCAATGCCTATTACTGTCAGCCAGGGTGCCATCTGATCCAATCCGCCCATCATGCTCGACCACCGGCTTTTCATGCCGCCGGACAAAGCAGGCATAATACCGCGCCTTCTACACTCAAGCGCATTTTCAGCGATTTGCCGGACACCCCTTTGAAGCAGGCCCATGCCCCCACCGTTTCGCCCCGTCCCTCGGCCTGTCCGGGGTTGTGGCGCATCGTCAGTGCCCGTGATGGCGGCATCTGCCGTATCAAGCTGCCCGGTGGCCTGCTGTTGGCCGACCAGGCCGATGCCGTGGCAGACGCCGCCGAGCGTTATGCCTCGGGCGTGATCGAAGCGACCAACCGCGCCAACCTGCAGGTACGCGGTATCGGCACCGATCATGCAGGGTTGATAGACACCTTGCTGGCGGCCGGCCTCGGCCCGCGTGACGCTGCCAGCGACGATGTGCGCAACCTGATGCTCAGCCCCTTGGCCGGGTACGACCCAGCGATGGTGCTGGATGTGCGGCCGTTGGCCGAGCAAGTGCTCGACATGCTGCAAGGCACGCCACGCTTCCACCAGCTGTCGGCCAAGTTCGCCGTGCAAGTGGACGGCGGCGAAGGCCTGGCGATGCTCGAACATCCTCATGATCTTTGGCTTTGCGCGCTGCGCCTGGAGCAGCGTGTTTGGCTGGCGTTCGGCCTGGCCGGTTGCCCGGCCGACGGCCAGGTGCTGGGCGCGGTGCCGCTGGAGCAGGGGCCGGCGCTGGTGCGTGCGGTGCTCGGGCGCTTCCTCGACCTGGCCAGCCCGGAGCAGTCACGCATGCGCCAGTTGCTGGCAGGCTGCGCAGTTGAAACATTCGTCGCGGGGCTCGAAGTGCCGCTGCGTCGCGATGCGGCTGTGCTGCAGTGGCGCCGCGAAGCCGCAGACAGTCCGTGGCTCGGCGTCGTGCCTCAGCAGCAGGGCACAGCCCTGGGCGTTGCACCGCCGCTCGGCCGGCTTACGCCCGAGATGTTGCGCGGCGCCGCGCGCATCACCCGGGAGTGGGGTGACGGTAGCCTGCGCTTGACCCCCTGGCAGAGCCTGATGCTGACCAACATCGACCCCGCCGGCATCGAGCTGGCCCAGCGAGCGCTGTCGGCCCTGGGCCTGCTCTGCCACAGTCATGAGCCGCTGGCCCGCATCGTCGCCTGCACCGGCGCCAGCGGCTGCGTCAAGGCGCATGGCGAGACCAAGGCCGATGCGGTAACGCTTTCAGCCCTGTTGCGTAGCGGTGCCCCCGCCAGTGTCCACCTGTCTGGCTGCTCCCGATCCTGTGCCGTGGCCCATGTCGCCCCGGCTACCCTGCTGGCCCGCTCGCCGGGCCGCTACGACCTCTATCTGCGTGACGCGCGCCAACCGGGCTTCGGTGCCCTGCGCGCCACCGACCTCACCTTGAACGAAGCAGGCGCCATGCTCGCCCTGCCGACGGAGCACCTTGATGATTGACTACATCCGCGATGGTCAGGAGATCTATCGCAATTCCTTCCGGATCATCCGCGAGGAAGCCCGACTCGAGCGGATCCCCGCAGACCTGGAGAAGCTGGCCGTGCGCGTCATCCATGCCTGCGGCATGGTCGAGGCCATCGACGGCCTGCAGTTCTCCGAAGGTGCCGGCCGTGCCGGGCGTGAAGCCCTGGCCAACGGTGCGCCGATCCTCTGCGACGCGCACATGGTCGCCGAAGGCATCACCCGTGCGCGCCTGCCGGCGAACAACCAGGTGATCTGCACCCTGCGCGACCCCAGCGTCCCGGACCTGGCCAAGGACGCCGGCAACACCCGCTCCGCCGTGGCCCTGGAATTGTGGCGGCCGCACCTTCAAGGCAGCGTGGTGGTGATCGGCAACGCGCCGACCGCCCTGTTCTACCTGCTGGAAATGATTGATGCGGGCGCACCGAAACCTGCGCTGATCCTCGGCTTCCCGGTCGGCTTCGTCGGCGCGGCGGAGTCCAAGGCCATGCTCGCCGCCGACAGCCGTGGCGTGCCGTTTGTGATCATGCAAGGCCGCCTGGGCGGCAGCGCGATGGCCGCAGCGGCGGTCAACGCCCTGGCCACGGAGGTGGAATGATGGCGCCGCGCGGACGTCTGCTGGGCCTGGGCGTGGGCCCCGGCGACCCTGAACTGATCACCGTCAAAGCCTTGCGCTTGCTGCGCGAGGCCCCGGTGGTCGCCTATTTCGTAGCCAAGGGCAAGCGTGGCAATGCCTTTGGCATCATCGAGGCGCATCTGCAGGCCGAGCAAACGCTGCTGCCGCTGGTGTACCCGGTGACCACCGAGGTGTTGCCGGCACCGTTGTCCTACGAGCAGGTCATCAGCGATTTCTACGATGAAGCCAGCGTTCAAGTGGCCGAACACCTGGATGCCGGCCGCGACGTGGCGGTGATCTGCGAGGGTGACCCGTTCTTCTACGGCTCCTACATGTACCTGCATGACCGGCTGGCACAGCGTTTTGATGCCGAAGTGGTCCCGGGCGTGTGCTCGATGCTGGGCGGCGCTTCGGTGCTGGGTGCGCCGCTGGTCTACCGCAACCAGAGCCTGTCGGTGCTGTCAGGCGTGCTGCCTGCTGAAGAACTCAAGCGACGACTCGCCGACGCCGACGCGGCGGTGATCATGAAGCTGGGCCGCAACTTCCCCAAAGTGCGTCAGGTGCTCGGTGAGCTGGGGCTCGATGGGCGTGCGCTGTATGTGGAGCGCGCGACCATGGCCAACCAGAAGATCGTCCCGCTGGACCAGGTCGATCCGCAGTCTTCACCTTACTTCTCGCTGATCATCGTGCCGGGTGAAAAATGGCAGGGATGAGCATGCACGAAGCCCCGGCGATTATCATCCTCGGGCCTGGCAGCCTGACCACGGCGCAACATATCCAGCAGTGCTATCCAGCGTCCACGATCCATGGCTTGAATGGCCGGGTCGAGGGTGCCGACGCGTATTACGAGGCGTTTGGCGACACCCTGCGTGCCCTGTATCAGCAGGGTAGGCCGATCATTGCGTTGTGCGCGGCAGGCATCGTCATCCGCAGCCTGGCCAGCCTGCTGGGTGAAAAGGGTGAGGAGCCGCCGGTGCTGGCGGTTGCCGAGGACGGCAGCGCCGTGGTGCCTTTGCTGGGCGGCCTCAGTGGCGTCAACGTGATGGCTCGCGAAATCGGCGAGGCACTGGGCGTGGCGGCAGCGATCACCACCAGTGGTGAGCTGCGCTTCGGCACCTGCCTGCTGAACCCGCCCGAGGGGTACGCGCTGGCGGACCTCGACCAGGGCAAGCGGTTTGTCTCCGACCTGCTGGCGGGTGAGGCGGTACGCATAGAAGGTGATGCCCCTTGGTTGCAGCAAGCTCAGTTGCCGGCCAGTGACAGTGCGCAGCGCACCATCCATGTCGGCTGTGAGGCACGCCCGACCCGCCGTGACGAGTTGCTGATTCACCGCCGCTCGCTGGTGCTGGCGGTTGCCACCGCAGGGCCCGAACTGCTGGCGCAGGTGCGCACTGCCTTGCGCGATGCAGACTTGGCCGAGCAGGCGCTGGCCTGCCTGCTGGCGGATGAAGCCTTGATGGCGGAGCCATCGCTGCATGAGGCAGCCGAGGCACTTGGCGTCGGTCTGCGCTTTGCGCCAGTGCCTTGCGGATTGGCCAGCATGCTGGCCGAAAGCCTGCCTGGGGCGACGCTGGTCGAGCAGGCAGGGATCGTCATTGCCGTGGCACCGTCGCCTGTCGACGTGACGCAGGTCGGTCGCCGCCGCGGTCGCCTGGCGGTGATCGGGCTTGGCCCGGGTGCCGCCGACCTGATGGTGCCCGCGGTCAAGGCAGAGCTGGCACGCGCTGAAGATGTGCTGGGCTATGAGACCTACGTGCGCATGGCTGGCCCGTTCCGCGATGACCAGGTGCTGCATTGCACTGACAACCGAGAAGAGATGCAGCGCGCTCGCCACGCCTTTGAGCTGGCTGCCCAAGGCCGTTCGGTGGTGGTGGTATCGTCCGGGGATCCGGGCGTGTTCGCCATGGCGGCCGCTGTACTCGAAGCGCTGCACGCGTCCGATGACCCGGCCTGGCACCGTGTCGATCTGGAGATCCTGCCAGGGGTCTCGGCTTCGCTGGCGACCGCTGCCCAGGCGGGTGCACCGCTGGGGCATGATTTCTGCGTGATGTCGCTGTCGGACAACCTGAAGCCCTGGTCGGTCATCGAGCAGCGTCTGGACCTGGCGGCTCAGGCCGATCTTGTCCTGGCGTTCTACAACCCGATTTCCCGGTCACGGCCTTGGCAGCTGGGGCGCGCCATCGAGATTGTGCGACAGCATCGCGGTGGCAGCACGCCTGTAGTACTTGGCCGAGATATCGGTAGGCCTGGGCAGACGCTCAAGGTCGTGTCTTTGGCCGAGCTGGTACCGGACATGGTCGACATGCGCACCATGGTCTTGCTGGGGTCTTCCACGACCTGCCAATTCCCTAGAGCCGATGGCACGCAGTGGGTGTACACGCCGCGTTGGTACCCGACTGCCGGGTGAGGCGCTGAGGGAAACGGCTCAGGCCTGCTCCTCGGTCGTTTGCAGCATAGGGTGAGGGCCCCTCGACGATACCCGTCGGGGCCTTCAAGGTACTCTGCAAATGACCGATCAAAACCCTGTCAGTGGCGATAGCATTGCCGTCGTCGAACAATCCCTCCTGGCGCTCAGCGCAGGTATCTCCGCGCAAAACCGCCGCGATGCCAAGACGACATTCCAGTTCGCGTCTCGCGTGGCTTCCAAGCTGCACGACCGTGATGGCGAGTCCGAGGCCTGGTTCAACAAGTTCCTGGAAGTGATGCGCACCTGCGGCTGGGTGGTGGGCAAGCGCTCCTACGAGCGTGACTATGACCAAAGCCGATCGCTGACCCTGGGACCTATTGCCTTCAAAGTCGCCAGCGCCGCGGGCCAGGCATTGCTCGGTGGCCCGGTTGGCCAGGCCATTACCAAGCTGATCGGCGATGGCCTGAAAGCGCTGGGCGGTATCACCGAAGCTCAGGAGGTCTACAAGCAGAACGTCAAAGGGCACCCTGTGTCGACCACGGGCCTGGCGGCCTGCATCGAAACGCCCGAGGGCGAACTGTTCATGCTGGTGAACGCGTTCAGTGCTTCACCGAGCGAAAACGACTTGAACACCCTGGTGTTCGAGTGGAAGAGCGCGAGCAAGGACCGTTATTGCGGTTCGGTCGTGCTCAGCTTCAACGAAGTGGTGTACACCGACGCGGTACGTGCATCGATCGAGCAGAAGCTTGTCGACAAGGCTATCCAGGCGCCAAGCGAATACGAGATCTGACATTGAACGGGGCTTCAGGGCCCCGTTCTTCTTTTTCTGTACTTGAAATTCGAGGTACTCCGATGAGTGAGGAAACCTATTCCTTGTGGCTCGTTGGCGGCACGGCCTTGTTGGTCGCGGACACGGCACTGCAAGACCAGCAGTATGCGCTGGACTCCGTGCTGTTCGCCCAGTTGCGTTCAGACAAACTCAATGGTTCACGTTTTGCCAACTTCGCTCGCTGGTACAGCGGCTACCGCACGGCCCTGGAACAGCGGGGTTGGACCTTCACCCATAGTCGAAGTGATTACCTGAGCCTGCAGGAAGGCGCTCCGCCAACGCCGGCCGACCTTCTCAAGAGTCATTTGCAGGCTCGTCACCCCAGCCTCTGCGGTTACTTGCAGGCGGCTATGACCAGGCTTTCGCAGGAGGTTCAGCAACAGATGAGGGCTTTCACCATGGGCGAACACGAAAAAGCCAACGGCGTCGTCTGTGAGCTGGGCGTTCTGCTTCCCGGCCCTTCGATGGACCTGTGCGGGCTGGCTTTGGGCAGTGACCTGTCCGACGGCATAGACCTGCGCGAGAGCGTCGCCACATTGGGCGAATACGTGACGCAATCGATCCGCCACGATTTGCACGCGCTGCTCGAGCGCAAGCAGCAGGCGGGGAACATCAGGAACCTGGGCACGCTGAAGGGGGAGGATGGCAATGGAGCAACATGAAGCCGCAGTCGTGGGGGCCAGCCTTGTTTCCTTCATCCCCGGAACCAGTCAGAGGCAGCGTGAGGCGGTCAAGCTCGCCTCGTTGTGGGCTGAGACCGTGACCCTGAAAGACATGGCGCAGGCAACTGCCGAAGAACAGTATCGCTACTACCTGAGGAAGCTGATGTATCTGGGGTGGGACGCGAAGACGGCGGAACAGGTTCACTGGCCCGATCCACAGCGCGTGGTACTTGTAGACCAGGTACTGAGCAAGATCGATGCTGTCGCTGGAAGCGTCCACTCCCGCCACATGTCACTGACGTTCGAGGCACTGAAGAAGAACGGCAAGCCATTGCTGCATTTTGAATCCCGAAGCAAGGAGCGGGCGCAGTTTCAGCTCTTGTCCTGTGCCCCTGTGAGCAGCAACTACGTTGACATCGTCCTGTATCACGAAGCTGGCGACAGCTCTGCCTTCACGACGGGCTTTCTGTTTCGCGAGCGCCAGGACATGCGCGTTACCGCCGAGCTTGTGCGTTTCAATACACGGTTGTTCGACCAGGAGCGCCGCAGTGGGGTCGAGCGTGCGCTGGTAAAGATCGCGCTCAAGGAAATCCACTCAATGGAGGTCTAGGACACCAGGTAGCCCTTGATTCCGGTAAAGATGATCTGCGCCGCCAGGGCGCAGACGAACAGCCCCATCAACCGGCTGACGATCTGCAGGCCTTGATCGCCAAGAAGCCGCTCTATGCCATGCGAGAGGTACAAAACCAGGCCTACGGTGAAACTGGCCAGGGCGATACTGACGATGGCCAGCAGCTTGTCGTCCCAATGCGGTTGCCCCACGCCCATCACCAGCAATGCACCGATGGTGCCGGGACCCACCGTGAGTGGGATGGTCAGCGGCACGATGGTCACATCCTGCTGCACGTTGTCGGCCTGCACGGCCGGCTTGCCCTGGGCCATGCCCAGGGCCGAGATGAACAGCACGCTACCGGCGCCGATGCGAAAGGCGTCGGCGGTGATGCCGAAGATGCCGAAGATCGCTCGCCCGAACAGGTACAGCAACACGCTGGCGACCAGCGCGGCAAAGGCCACCTTCCAGGCCAGCTGCTTGCGCTCCTTGCTGGAGTGGCCACGGGTCAGGCTGATGAAGCACGACAGCACGAAGAACGGGCTGTAGAGCACGAGCATCTTGAGGTAGACACTGAACAACTCATGGAGCATGAGCGAGATTCCTGGCTGGGCCGTCGGGGGGAGGACTTACCCGTGAAACGGTGGATCCAGCCACTATAGTTCAGGAGGTGTGCAGCGGATCGTCAGCCTTTGCTTCGCGCTGTTTTGCCCAGTACTGAATCAGCTCGCGCAGCTGCGACAGCTCCACAGGTTTGGCCATGTGCCCGTCCATGCCGGCCAGCCGTGCGCGTTCCTTGTGTTCGGCCAGGATATGCGCGGTCAGCGCCACCACCGGGGTGCGCTGGCGCTGGTTGGCGGCTTCCCAGTCGCGCAACTGCTGGGTGGCCGAGAACCCGTCGAGTATCGGCATTTCGCAGTCCATCAGCACCAGGTCGTAGCGCCGCGCCTTCATGGCCTGCAAGGCCTCTTCACCATTGCTGGCGGTGTCCGGTTCGAGGTTCAGCTTGCCCAGCATGCCCCGGATCACCTTGGTCGAGATGCTGTTGTCTTCGGCGACCAGAACGCGGAAATCGCCTGGCAGCTCCGTTGCGCATGGGGTGCCCGGCAGGCTTGCCGGCACGGCCTGCTCGCGGCCGCGCTGGGCCAGTTCTTCGGCCAGGGTGGTTTTCAGGGTGTAGCCGGCTACCGGTTTGGCGAGGATGCGTTTGACCCCGGCGTTACGGGCGATGACCTTGCTCGGGGCATTGCTGATGCCGGTGAGCATCACCACCAGGATGTCGTGGTTGAGGCTCGGGTCTTCCTTGATCTTGGCGGCCAGTTGCATACCGGTCATGCCTGGCATGTTCTGGTCGAGCAACACGGCATCGAAGTAGTCGCGCAGGTGCGCCTTGGTCCGCAACAGCGCGAGGGCTTCTTTGCCAGACGGTACTGCGCTGACATTCATGCCCCAGGCGCTGCACTGTTGCACCAGCACCTTGCGGCAGGTGTCGTTGTCATCGACCACCAGCACCCGCGCATCGCGCAACGGGCCGTCGAGGTCGGCCGGGGGTTGCTCCAGGCGCGAAGGGTCCAGCGGCAGGGTCAGCCACAGGGTGTTGCCCATGCTGGTGCTGCTCTTGATGCCGAATTCGCCCTGCATCAGGCCGATCAGCTGTTTGGCGATCACCAGGCCGAGGTGGCCACCGAGCTTGTTGCTGGAAAGGAAGTGGTGGCTGTGCAGCTCGGCCTGCAGCAGTGCTTCGCGCTCGGCGGCAGGCAGCGGTTCGCCACTGTCCTGCACGGCGATCCGCAGGCGCGGCACCTCGCCGCGTTGATCCAGTGCAACCACCAGCAGGATCTCGCCGTGGTCGGTGTTCTTCAGCGCATTTTCCAGCAGGCTCGACAAGGCCTGGCGCAGCCGTGTCGGGTCGCCGCTGATGACGCGCGGCACCTGTGGCTGGGTAAAGCTGATCAGCTCGATGTTCTGTTGCTCGGCCTTGGCCCGGAAGATGTTCAGGCAGTCTTCGATCAGGGCGTTGAGGTCGAACTGCACGTCGTCCAGCTCGATCTGGCGCGACTCGAGCTTGGAGATGTCGAGAATCTCGTTGATCAACGTCAGCAGTTCGTTGCCGGCGCTGTGGATGGTTTGCACATAGTCGCGCTGCTTGATCGACAGCGGCGTGCCAAGCAGCAGCTCGGTCATGCCCAACACCCCGTTCATGGGGGTGCGGATCTCGTGGCTGATCTTGGCCAGGAACTCGGCCTTGGCATTGATTTCGGCATCGCTGGCAGCCAGCGCGCGGCTGGCGCTGAAACGTTCTTCGCTCATGCGCCGCAGGCGCTCGCTGACCGCCAGGTTGAGCAGCAGACCGCACGCCACGGTCAGCCCCATGAGGATGCACAGCAGCCAGGGCGTCGAGGTGCGGGTCAGGCCGAGCAGGGCCGGTAGCAGCACCAGGCCGCCCAGGTTGAACACCAGCATGGCGATGGAGAACAGCCGTGCCGGCGCGTAGCCTTTGTACCAGTGATAGCTGCTGACCAGCAGCATGGTCGTGCTGCCCAAGGCCAGCAGGGCGTAGGTCATCAGGTTGAGCGGCAGGGTGTCGACGAACAGCAGGATCAGCCCGCTGACGGCAGTGACCAGCATCTCGCCATGCAGCAGGCGGTTGAGCCGGGGCGAGTTGCAGGGCGAGAAGAAGTGCTGGGTGAAATACAGGCCCGACAGGCCAGCCAGGACCAGGGTCAGGTAGGCGGCCGGGGTTTGCGCGCTGTGCCACAGGTGCCACCAGGGGCCGCTGAGGTTGAGCAGGATCAGGCCGCTGAGCAGCATCAGGCCATGGTACAGGGCGAGAATCAGGGTGGTGCTGGATCGGCTGTAGAGGAAGCGGATCAGGTTGTGCAGGATCAGCATCAGCAAGCCGCCGAAGAGCATACCGAACAGCAGCGCCTCGCTGTGGTCGGAAGCGGCTACAGCCGCGGGCTCCAGGGTGATGGCCGGGCGCAACTGGTGCTCGGAGACCAGGCGCAGGTAGATATCCAGGGTGTGCGTGCTGTTGGGCAGGGGCAGTATGTGGTCGCTGCCGCGCAGGGTCGGGCTGGCGTTGCCGGCCTGGCGGCCATGGCGCAGCTGGCGTAGCAGCTTGTCACCGTCGAGGGCGTACAGGTCCAGGTGGGAAAGGTCGGGGGCGAAAATCCGCAGCAGTTGCTCTTGATTGCCCGGCTCCAGGCGGTAATGCAGCCACAGGGCCTGTTCCGCAGGGGCGGCATCGAGCTCGCCGAGGGTGATCGGGCTGAACTGGCTGCGATAGCGATCGGAGCGAACGTCGCTCAATTGCAGACTGGCCTGTTCGTCGAGCAAAACGGACCAGCCTCCGCCTTGCTCGGCAGAAGCCGGGAGCAGGCAGAGCAGGGTCAGCAAGCTGACGATGAGGGCTGTGGCAATCCGAAGCCGACGCACTACGAGATCCCTTCCTAGCTGATGTGCCGGGTATTAACTATGCGCGGCGCGCCAAGTCGAAGGCAAGGCCCACAGGGGGCCTTGTCGACGAGCCGAACGCCGCACGCACAACGCGTTGCGGCGATCCGCAAAAGCTTACTGCTGGTGTTCACCGCGCTCGCGGGCGATGGCCCGGTAGCCGATGTCGGTACGGTAGAAGCTACCGTTCCAGTTCACTTCCTTGGCCAGGCGGTAAGCCTGCTGCTGAGCGTCGGCAACGGTGCTGCCCATGGCCGTGGCGCAGAGCACGCGGCCGCCATTGGTGACCACTTGGCCATCCTTGAGCGAAGTGCCGGCGTGGAACACCTTGCCTTCGATCTTGGCCGCTGCATCCAGGCCGTTGATCACATCGCCCTTGGCGTAGTCGCCCGGGTAGCCACCGGCTGCCAGCACCACACCCAGGCTCGGACGCGGATCCCACTGTGCTTCGACCTTGTCCAGGGCCTTGGCGAAAGCTGCTTCGATCAGCAGCACCAGGCTCGACTCCAGGCGCAGCATGACCGGCTGGGTTTCAGGGTCGCCGAAGCGGCAGTTGAACTCGATGACCTTGGGGTTGCCCGCCTTGTCGATCATCAGGCCGGCGTACAGGAAGCCGGTGTAGACGTTGCCTTCTTCGGCCATGCCGCGCACGGTCGGCCAGATCACCTGGTCCATCACGCGCTGGTGCACGTCGGCGGTGACCACTGGCGCAGGCGAGTAGGCGCCCATGCCACCGGTGTTCGGGCCAGTGTCCTGGTCGCCGACGCGCTTGTGGTCCTGGCTGGTGGCCATGGGCAGCACGTTGTGGCCGTCGACCATGACGATGAAGCTGGCTTCCTCGCCGTCGAGGAACTCTTCGATCACCACGCGCGAGCCGGCCTCACCGAATGCGTTGCCGGCGAGCATGTCACGCACGGCGTCTTCGGCTTCCTGCAGGGTCATGGCGACGATCACGCCCTTGCCGGCGGCCAGGCCGTCGGCCTTGATCACGATCGGTGCGCCTTTTTCCTGCAGGTAGGCCAGGGCAGGCTCGATCTCGGTGAAGTTCTGGTAGTCGGCGGTCGGGATCTTGTGGCGAGCCAGGAAGTCCTTGGTGAACGCCTTGGAGCCTTCCAGCTGGGCTGCGCCCTTGGTCGGGCCGAAGCAGTCCAGACCGCGGCTGCGGAACAGGTCGACCACACCGATGACCAGCGGCGCTTCTGGGCCGACGATGGTCAGGTCGACGTTCTTCTCGGCGAAGTCGGCCAGTTGCTCCAGGGCGGTGACGTCGATGGCGACGTTCTCGCACTTGGCTTCGGTGGCGGTGCCGGCGTTGCCCGGGGCGACGAAGACTTTCTCGACGCGTGGGTCCTGGGCGACTTTCCAGGCCAGGGCGTGCTCACGGCCGCCGCTGCCGATGATCAAAACTTTCATGTCAAAACCTCTGTTTGGCGGCGATCGCCTAGCCCTGTAGGAGCGGCCTTGTGTCGCGAAAGGGCTGCAAAGCAGCCCCCCGGTCTCATGCGGCAATGCTTGAATCCGGGGGCCGCTTTGCGGCCCTTTCGCGACACAAGGCCGCTCCTACAAGGCCGGCGATCAGCCTGGCATTTGATTAGTGGCGGAAGTGGCGCATGCCGGTGAACACCATCGCGATGCCAGCTTCGTCGGCAGCCGCGATAACTTCAGCATCACGCATCGAGCCACCGGGCTGGATCACGGCGCTGATACCCACTTTAGCCGCATTGTCGATGCCGTCACGGAACGGGAAGAACGCGTCCGAGGCCATGACCGCGCCTTGTACCTGCAGGCCAGCATGCTCGGCCTTGATGGCAGCGATGCGTGCGGAGTTGACGCGGCTCATCTGGCCGGCGCCGACGCCGATGGTCTGACGCTGCTTGGCATAGACGATGGCGTTGGACTTGACGAACTTGGCGACTTTCCAGGCGAACACCAGGTCGTGGATCTCCTGCTCGGTCGGCGCACGCTTGGTGACGATCTTCAGGTCATCGGCAGTGATCATGCCGTTATCGCGGCTCTGCACCAGCAGGCCACCGTTGACGCGCTTGAAGTCCCAACCGGCAGCACGCTCGGCTGGCCACTCGCCACATTCCAGCAGGCGCACGTTCTGCTTGGCAGCGACCACGTCGCGAGCAGCCTGGGAGATTTTCGGGGCGATGATCACTTCGACGAACTGGCGATCGACAATGGCTTTGGCAGTTTCGCCATCGAGCTCACGGTTGAAGGCGATGATGCCGCCGAACGCCGACTCGGTGTCGGTGGCGTAGGCCAGGTCGTAGGCCTTGCGGATGCCGCCTTCGTCTTCAGGCACAACCGCCACGCCGCACGGGTTGGCGTGCTTGACGATGACGCAGGCCGGCTTGACGAAGCTCTTCACGCATTCCAGCGCAGCATCGGTGTCGGCCACGTTGTTGAACGACAGCTCTTTGCCCTGCAACTGGATGGCGGTGGAAACGCTGGCTTCGCCTTTCTTGGCTTCGACGTAGAACGCCGCGCTCTGGTGCGGGTTCTCGCCGTAGCGCATTTCCTGGGCTTTGACGAACTGGCTGTTGAAGGTGCGCGGGAACTCGCTGCGGCCTTCGGTCGACAGGGCCTCTTTGGCCTGGTCGATGGTGCCCATGTAGTTGGCGATCATGCCGTCGTAGGCGGCCGTGTGCTCGAACGCCTTGAGCATCAGGTCGAAGCGCTGGGCGTAGGTCAGGCCGCCGGCCTTGAGGCCTTCGAGGACGCTGGCGTAGTCGCTGGCATTGACCACGATGGCCACGTCCTTGTGGTTCTTGGCAGCCGAACGGACCATGGTCGGGCCGCCGATGTCGATATTCTCGATGGCAGTCGGCAGGTCACAGCCGGGCTTGGCGATGGTGGCTTCGAAGGGGTACAGGTTGACGGCGACCAGGTCGATCGGCTTGATGCCGTGCTCGTTCATGATGGCGTCGTCGACACCGCGACGGCCGAGGATGCCGCCGTGGATCTTCGGATGCAGGGTCTTGACCCGGCCATCCATCATTTCGGCGAAGCCAGTATAGTCGGCCACTTCCACCGCGTTGACGCCGTTGTCCTTGAGCAGCTTGTAGGTGCCGCCGGTGGACAGGATCTCGACACCGAGCTGTTGCAGCTCACGAGCGAATTCGAGGATACCGGTCTTGTCGGAGACGCTGATCAGGGCGCGGCGGACTGGCAGGCGGGTAGTCTGGTCGGTCATTTCGGGTTCCAATAACGCGGTGGAGTCAGCAAAAAAGGCGTTCCTTCGCAGGAGCCGCCTTTTCTGATTGGGATTCTGGCCTTACAACAAGTCGTACTGCTTGAGCTTCTTGCGCAGGGTGCCACGGTTGAGCCCGAGCATCTCGCTGGCTTTGGTCTGGTTGCCCTTTACGTAGTTCATCACGCTTTCGAGCAGGGGCGCCTCGACTTCGGAGAGCACCAGGTTGTACACGTCAGTGACGGTAGCGCCTTCCAGGTGTGCGAAGTAGTTGTGCAGCGCCTTCTCGACGCTGTCGCGAAGGGTCTGGCCCTCTTCGCTAGGCGTATTGAGGTGCTGTTTGAGGTTGGCGTTGTCGCTCACGGGCGTTGTTCCACTCACTAATGTCTCGGTCATCATCGTCATGCGGCCACCCCTTGTTCGTCCTCTGTCTCAAGGCTCTGTCGACGTTCGTTGAAATACCCACGAACGTTGGCGCACTGCGCTTGTGTGTCTTCCAAAGCGTTGAACCGGGAGCGAAACTCCTTGCCGCCGGGTCGTGTTGCCAGGTACCAGCCAACGTGCTTGCGGGCGATACGAACGCCCATCACATCGCCATAGAAGGCGTGCAGCGCGGCCAGGTGCTCCAGCAGGATACGTTCCACTTCGTCCAGCTTGGCGGCTGGCAAATGCTCGCCGGTCGCCAGGTAATGCGCGATCTCGCGAAAGATCCAGGGACGCCCTTGGGCAGCCCGGCCGATCAGCAGACCGTCGACCCCGGTGGCGTCCAGCACCGCCCGGGCCTTTTCTGGCGAAGTGATATCGCCATTGGCAAAAACCGGGATAGACACCGCCTGTTTGATGGCAGCGATGGTGTCGTATTCGGCTTCGCCGGTGTACAGATCGGCGCGTGTGCGGCCATGTACCGCCAGCGCCTGGATGCCTGCCTGTTCGGCGATCTTCGCCACGTTCAGGCCGTTCTTGTTCGCCCGGTCCCAGCCGGTACGAATCTTCAGGGTCACCGGGACGTCCACCGCGCCGACAACGGCGTGGAGGATCTCGCTGACCAGTGCTTCATCTCTCAATAAAGCAGAGCCTGCGGCTTTGTTGCAGACTTTTTTCGCCGGGCAGCCCATGTTGATATCGATGATCTGGGCACCCGCTTCGACGTTGGCCCGGGCCGCCGCCGCCATCATCTGCGCGTCACCCCCGGCGATCTGTACCGAGCGGGGCTCGGGATCACCTTCGTGGATGCGACGCAGGCTCGACTTGCGGCTGTTCCACAGGCTCATGTCGCTGCTGACCATCTCCGACACCACCATGCCTGCGCCCAGGCGCTGGCAAAGTGTACGGAAAGGCTGGTCCGTGACCCCGGCCATGGGCGCGAGGATCAGGTTGTTGCGTAGTGTGTATTGGCCGATGCGTACCGCCGACATAGGTGTTCCCTGTTGTGGGGCCGAATCATTGGAGTCGAAAAAGGGTTGGCATGATACCCGCTCTCGGTGACCGGATAAAGATGGATTTGGATAAATTCTGAACAGTTGTCGGCTTATGCCGATACTGCTGTATGCCGCCTGTGCGGGCCTCATCGCCGGCAAGCCGGCTCCCAAAGAGCCTGCCTGCCGGCGATGGGTTATTCGGGGGAGCGGAAGCTGAGGCTGTAGTTCACGGCCTTGGGGCCCGGGTCGAGGATGTCCAGGGCAATGTGGATCGGCGTCTGGCTGGGCATTTCGCCACGGCCGGCCAGCTCGCCGGAGAGGTATTCGCTGGGTTTGAAGCGACGGCTGGCGATCAGCTGGCCATTGAGGTCGGCGAAACGCAGCTCCAGCAACGGGAACGGTTGGGCGAAGGGGGCTCGGTTGTAGATGATCGCGTCGACGATCAGTGCGCCCTTGAAGTCCGGGTGGCTGCGCACCACCAGGTTGCTGCTCTTGATCCGGCCGATATCGACGCGGGTCGGCACTTCGCAGCCAAGCACTGGGCACAGCTGCTGGAAGATCGGGCGGTACTGGTCGTGGCGGGCCAGTTCGTCGAAATGGAACCACACGTACTGGAAGGCCAGCAGGCCAGCGGCGAGCAGGGTCAGCACGCCCCACAACAGGCGCTTGCCCCAGTTTGCCTTGGGCTTTTCCCAGCCCAGTTGCAACGGGTCGTCGACCACATCGACCAGTGGCTCCTTGCGGGACGGGCGCTCGGCTTTGGCGGCAAAGCCAGGCTCCAGGCGCTCGCTGGGCAGCGGTTCGACAGGGTCGTCGTCACGGGCCGACAGGTGGATATCGATTTCGTCGTCATCACGGGCGCTCAGGCCCTTTTCGTGAATGATCGCGTCATCGTCAGGCAGCGGCTCGGAGAAGTCGCGGGCGTCATCGTGCTCGGCTGCCCGGTGTGCAGCAGGCTCATCCTCGAAGTCCAGGTCGAGGCTGGCGCCCAGCGTCGGCTCGGTGCGGTCCCCGGGTTCTGGCTCGAGTGCCAGCAGCTCCTGGTCCATCAGGACCGGCGCGGGCTCGTCCAGCGCTTGCGGTTCGAGGCGATCGTCGGTGGCGGTGCCGAACGGTGCAGCGCCGAGGTCGTCTGCTTGCGGCTCGTCTCGGCGTGCCTGCAGGGCGTCCTCTGCGGGGGCTGTACGGGGTTCGGCGGGCTGGTCGCGACGCTCCAGGCGGGCAAGCTCCTCGTCCAGGTCCAGCTCATCCAGGGCCTGGACGGTGGCCGCCCAGTCCTCGGGTTCGACCGGTGGTCGTTCGTTGGGTGCAGGGGCGGGCACAGACGGCGCCTCGGCGGGCAGTTGCGCAGGCAACGCAGGTGCGCTGCCGGTCTTGGCGCGATTCTGCTCCAGCAACTGTTTTGCCGCATTGAACACCTGCAGGCAGTGGCCGCAGCGCACCACACCGCGCGCTACGCTCAGCTGGTGATGAGTGACGCGAAAGCTGGTCTGGCAATGCGGGCACTGGGTGACGAAACTGTCGGTCATGCGGCAATCCGGGAGCTGTGCAGAGGTTAATTCTAGGCCCGCTTAGCGGCGGCGACCACTGATGCGCACCCAGCCGTCGCGCACGACGATCGGGTCCAGCTCGAAGTCGACGGCATAGGCCGCGGCCACTTCCTCACCCTGTTCGGCGAGGATGCCCGACAGCGCCAGCAGGCCACCTGGGCGGACCAGGCCGGACAGTTGCGGCGCCAGGGAAACCAAGGGGCCAGCGAGGATGTTGGCGACCAGCACGTCGGCCTGCATCGCTGGCATGTGCTCGGGCAGGTAGAGCGCGAACTTCTCATCCGCGATGCCGTTACGCTGGGCATTGTCACGCGAGGCTTCGAGCGCCTGCACGTCGATGTCGGTGCCAACGGCTTCACGGGCGCCGAGCAGCAGCGCGGCGATGGCCAGGATGCCCGAGCCGCAGCCGAAGTCCAGCACCTGGGTGCCTTCGAGCTGCTGGCCGTCGAGCCATTCCAGGCACAGCGCGGTGGTCGGGTGGGTGCCGGTGCCGAAGGCCAGACCCGGGTCGAGCAGCAGGTTGACCGCGTCCTTTTCCGGGGCCTCGTGCCAGCTCGGCACGATCCACAGGCGGCGGCCGAAGCGCATCGGCTGGAAGTTGTCCATCCAGCTGCGTTCCCAGTCCTGGTCCTCGATCACCTCGGCGTGGTGCTCGGGCAGTTCTGTGCCCGTCAGCAGGCGCAGGTGGGCGAATACGGCCTCTGGCACGGCATCGGCTTCGAACAGCGCCAGCAGGTGAGTGTGCGACCACAGCGGCGTGGTGTTGAGGTCGGGCTCGAAGATCGGTTGATCTTCGGCGTCCATGAACGTGACCGAGACGGCGCCGACTTCGAGCAGGGCGTCTTCGTAGGTTTCGGCTTGTTCCGGGCTGATGGCCAGGCGTACTTGCAGCCAAGGCATGGCGGGCACCTTTGGTAAATCGACAGGGGCAGCCCGAGGCTGCGCGAAGGCTGGCAGTTTACGCGAGTGCGGGGGTTTGTGCATGAATTGAGGGGGGGCTGCTTTGCAGCCCAATCGCCGGCAAGCCGGCTCCCACAGATACCCCACTGAATCTGTGGGAGCCGGCTTGCCGGCGATGAGGCCCTGACAGGCAATAAAAAACCCCGGCACTGGGGCCGGGGTTTTCATGCATCACGCTAACGCGATCACTCCTGGTTGGCCAGTTTGTGCTCGAGGTAGTGGATGTTGACGCCGCCTTTGCAGAAACCTTCATCACGCACCAGGTCGCGGTGCAGCGGGATGTTGGTCTTGATGCCGTCGACGACGATCTCGTCCAGGGCATTGCGCATGCGCGCCATGGCTTCGTCGCGGTCCTTGCCGTAGGTGATCAGCTTGCCGATCAGCGAATCGTAGTTCGGCGGAACCGAGTAACCGCTGTACAGGTGCGAATCGACGCGAACACCGTTGCCGCCCGGGGCGTGGAAGTGCTTCACCTTGCCTGGGCTCGGGATGAACTTCTTCGGGTCTTCGGCGTTGATACGGCACTCCAGCGAGTGGCCACGGATCACGACGTCTTCCTGGC
This sequence comes from Pseudomonas sp. NPDC089396, assembly GCF_044749545.1. Classification (NCBI taxonomy): domain Bacteria; kingdom Pseudomonadati; phylum Pseudomonadota; class Gammaproteobacteria; order Pseudomonadales; family Pseudomonadaceae; genus Pseudomonas; species Pseudomonas sp. NPDC089396. The sequence continues at coordinate 418,601 of NZ_JBIVIC010000005.1, forward strand.
GGATCGACAGCTTGTTGCCAGCGGCGATGCTGAGCATCTCCTTGACGATGTCGATACCGGTGACCATTTCCGACACCGGGTGCTCAACCTGCACGCGGGTGTTCATCTCGATGAAGTAGAAACGGCCGTTCTCGTACAGGAATTCGAAGGTGCCGGCACCGCGGTAGCCGATCTCGACGCACGCATCGACGCAGCGCTTGAACACTTCCTGACGGGCTTTCTCGTCGATGCCCGGGGCAGGTGCTTCTTCCAGGACCTTCTGGTGACGGCGCTGCAGCGAGCAGTCGCGGTCGCCCAGGTGGATGGCGTTGCCCTGGCCGTCGGACAGCACCTGAACTTCCACGTGACGTGGGTTGGTCAGGAACTTCTCCAGGTAGACCATCGGGTTGCCGAAGGCGGCACCGGCTTCGGTACGAGTGAGCTTGGCCGAGGCGATCAGGTCCTCTTCCTTGTGCACCACGCGCATACCGCGACCACCACCGCCACCGGCGGCCTTGATGATCACCGGGTAGCCGACGTCACGGGCGATCGCCAGGGCGACCTCTTCGTCTTCCGGCAGCGGGCCATCGGAGCCCGGTACGGTCGGAACGCCGGTCTTGATCATCGCGTCCTTGGCCGAAACCTTGTCGCCCATCAGGCGAATGGTGTCGGCTTTCGGGCCGATGAAGGCGAAACCGGACTTCTCCACCTGCTCGGCGAAGTCGGCGTTTTCCGCCAGGAAGCCGTAACCCGGGTGAATGGCGGTAGCGCCGGTCACTTCAGCCGCGGCGATGATCGCCGGGATGTGCAGGTACGAATCCTTGGACGAAGCAGGACCAATGCAGACCGACTCGTCTGCCAGGCCCAGGTGCATCAGTTCGCGGTCGGCCGTGGAGTGCACGGCAACGGTCTTGATGCCCAGCTCTTTGCAGGCACGCAGGATCCGCAGGGCAATTTCCCCGCGGTTGGCGATCAGGACTTTTTCCAGCTTCCCAGACATCGTTGGCTCTCCGCGAATCAAACGATGGTGAACAGCGGCTGGTCGAACTCAACCGGCTGACCGTCTTCCACCAGGATTTGGTCGATGACACCGCTGCATTCGCATTCGATGTGGTTCATCATCTTCATCGCTTCGACGATGCACAGGGTGTCGCCTTTCTTCACGGTCTGGCCGACTTCAGCGTAGTTCGGCGAGGTCGGCGAAGGCTTGCGGTAGAAGGTACCGACCATTGGCGACTTGATCACGGTGCCACGCAGGGCCGGGGCGGCTTCGGCGGCCGGTGCGGCAGCGGCAGCGGCAGCGACCGGGGCGGCGGCTACAGGGGCTGCCATCGGTGCTGGTGCGTAGAACTGTTGAGCCGCTGGGGTCTTGCTGTGACGGCTGATACGGACCGACTCTTCGCCTTCCTTGATCTCCAGCTCGTCGATGCCAGACTCTTCCAGCAGCTCGATCAGTTTCTTGACTTTACGGATATCCATTAATCATCAACTCCCAAAGGTTCGGTCAGGGGGCGTAATTTAAAAAACGTATCTGAACGTTTCTCTCGAACCTCGGCCCACTCGGGCCAAGGTCTCAATCATCAGGGCTGTGCGTTGGCAGCCAGCTGTTCCAGTGCGGACTCCAGGGCCAGGCGATAACCGCTGGCGCCCAGACCGCAGATCACCCCTACGGCGACATCGGAGAAGTAGGAGTGGTGACGGAACGGTTCGCGTTTGTGCACGTTGGACAGGTGCACTTCGATGAATGGGATGCTCACCGCAAGCAATGCGTCACGTAATGCGACGCTTGTGTGGGTGAAAGCAGCCGGATTGATCAGGATGAAGTCCACACCCTCGTTGCGTGCGGCGTGAATACGGTCGATCAGTTCGTACTCGGCATTGCTCTGCAGGTACTGCAGATGATGGCCAGCGGCGCGGGCGCGCTGCTCCAGGTCCTGGTTGATCTGGGCCAGGGTCATGGCGCCGTAGTGGCCCGGCTCGCGAGTACCGAGCAGATTTAGGTTGGGGCCATGAAGCACCAGTAAGGTTGCCATCTGCGGATTCCTTGGATTTGTAGGGCAATTCGACACAGCGCGGCGAGTGTGCCGTAAAGCGACGGCAAGTGTCCAGTTCCCCGCAATAGGCAGCACGATGTCCGAGGTTCGCGCGAAGTATGTGACCAAATGGTTAAATCTGGTCACTCATGGGCAGAAATTTCCCGGCACGCGGGAAGTTATAGACCGAGTTTGCCGCGCACGCGCGTAAGAACTTCGGCGAATTCGCCGGCGTTTATCTCGCCAATCACCCGATCAGTGGTCATTTCGCTGCCGTTCGCGGCAAAGAACAACAGCGCGGGTGGACCGAACAACTGGTAGCGGTCGAGCAGGGTGCGTTGCTCGGCATTGCTCTGGGTGATATCGAAACGCAGCAATTTGAACGCACCCAGCTGGGACTGGACTTGTGGGGCGTTGAGCACTTCGTGCTCGATCACCTTGCAGCTGATGCACCAGTCGGCGTACCAATCCAGCAGAACCGGCTGGCCGTTGGCTTTGGCGTCCGCCAGCGCGGCGTCCAGGGCGGCAGGCGTGGTGATGGTCTGCCAGGCGCTTTCGCGGGCTTCGGCAGCACTGCTGGCGCCAACGACGGCGGGCGGTGGCAGCGGGCGCAGGGGGTCGCCCTGGCCATTCAGGGCGCCATACCAGCAGGCCAGGGCGTACACCAGCGAGGCCAGGCCAAGCAGTTGCGCCAGGCGCTGGCGTGGCGTCTTGATCACGAACTCCAGGGCACCGAGGAACAGCGCTACACCGGCGGCCAGGAAACCCACCAGCAGCAGGGTCACCGGCCCCGGCAGCACGCGGCTGAGCAGGCCGATGGCAAGGCCCAGCAGCAAGACGCCGATGGCGTTCTTCACGGTGTTCATCCAAGGCCCGCTCTTCGGCAGCCAGGCCGCGCCGCCGGTGGCGACCAGCAGCAGCGGTGCGCCCATGCCCAGGCCCAGGGCGAACAATTTCAGCGCGCCGCCCACGGCGTCGCCGCTGGCGCTGATGTACAGCAAGGCACCGGCCAGGGGCGCTGATACGCAGGGCGAAACCAGCAGGCTCGACAACACACCCAGGATCGCAGCGCCCAGCAACGAGCCGCCCCGGGTATGGTGGGCCACGTTTTCCAGGCGATTGCTCAAGGCGTGCGGCAGTTTCAGTTCGAACAGGCCGAACATGGCCAGGGCAAACAGCACGAAGAACAGCGCGAAGGGCACCAGTACCCAGGCCGACTGAAGCCGTGCCTGCAGGTTCAGGCCGGCACCGAACAGTCCCATCAGCGCGCCCAGCACGGCGAAACTGGCCGCCATCGGCAGGATGTAGGCCAATGACAGCGACAGACCGCGCAGACCGCCGACCTGGCCTCGCAAGACCACGCCGGAAAGGATCGGCAGCATCGGCAGCACGCAGGGTGTGAAGGTCAGGCCGACCCCGGCAAGGAAGAACAGCAACAGCGATTTCCAGTTCCAGGCCTGTTCGCCACTGGCCGGCAGTGCGCCAGGCCCTTCGCCGTCGATGCTCAGACGCTCGGTTTCAGGTGGGTAGCACAGGCCTTTGTCGGCGCAGCCCTGGTAGCCCACCAGCAGGGTGAAGGCGCGGGCGTCGTTGCGCGGCAGTTCGATGTCGAGCACGCCGTGATAGACCTCGACGTCGCCGAAGAACTCATCGTGCTTGGCTTCGCCCTTGGGGATGTTCGGTGTGCCCAGGGCGATGTCCGCAGGTTCGGTGCGGAACTGGAAGCGGTGGCGGTACAGGTAGTAGCCGTCGGTGGCGACGAAGCGCAGTTTGAGGGTCTGGGCGTCGGCCTGGACCAGGCTGAGCTTGAAGGCCTCGTGCACCGGCAGGAAGTCGGCGCCGTTGGACAGCGAGGCGGCGCCGAGGGTAGCGCTGGGGCGGTTGTCGAGCAGGCCCGTGGCGAAGGCTGGGCTGGCCAGCAGCAGGAACAGCAGGAGAAACAGGCGGCGCATGACGGACTCGCGAGGTGGAACATGCGGGGCATGATAGCGGAGATGAGGGGGGTTGGGGATTGGGGGGGAGGAGGGCGACACATGGCCGCTGATTGTGTTTCGCCAGTAAGGGCCCTATCGCCGGCAAGCCGGCTCCCACAGGTACCCCACAGATCATGAGAATTGTGGGGTACCTGTGGGAGCCGGCTTGCCGGCGATAGGGCCAGACCTGTCAGACCCTGAACGCGCGAACAGCCCGATTCAGCTCTCCACCCAGGCTCAGCAACTGCTCCCCTTGCTCACGCCCTTCGCCAATACGCTGCAGGTTGTCCTCACCCAGTGCATGAATTCGCTCACTGTGATCGCGAATCTCGCTCACCGCGCCACTCTGCTGCGCCGTGACATCGGCGATGCGTACCGCCGTGACGGCAATCGTGCGAATCGCGCTGACGATGTCATCCAGCGCGCCATCGGCGGCCTGGGCTCGACCGGCAGTCGCTTCGGCATGTTCGAGCTGAGCCCGCATGCCCACCACAGACTCCTTCGCGGCCTGCTGCAGGCGATCGATTAGGGCCTGGATCTCGCCGGTCGCACCGGTGGTGCGCTGCGCCAGCGAGCGCACCTCGTCCGCCACCACGGCAAAACCGCGACCCATCTCGCCGGCGCGAGCGGCTTCGATCGCGGCGTTCAAGGCCAGCAGGTTGGTCTGCTCGGCAATCGAGCGGATCACCGTCAGCACCCCGCCAATAGTCGCCGACTCTTCGGCCAGCTGCTCGATCATGCGGGCATTGCCCTGGACCTCGTCTACCAGCATGCGCAGGCCCGACAGGCTCTGGCCGATCACGGCCTGGCCCTGTTCCACGGCGCGGCCGGCGTCGCGGCTGGCGTCGGCTGCGGAACTGGCGTCGCCGGCCACCTGTTGGATGGTCGCCTCCAGTGCGCCCAGGGCATCGCGGATCTGCCCGGTGTCACCGGCCTGGCGTTCGGCGCCTTGGTGCAGGGCGGCGCTCATGCCCGCCAGGGCGTGGCTGCTGCCGGCGACCTGCTCGGCGTTGTGGCGGATGGTGCCGACCAGTTCCACCAGGTAGTGGCGCAGGCGGTTGAGCGATTCCTGGATGTCGTGCAGCTCGCGGTTGGTCCGGCCCAGGGCGATGGCCTGGGCGAAGTCACCTTCGGCCCAGCGCGAAAGGGCCGGGGCAAGGCCGGTCAAGGTGCGTGCCAGGCGCCGCTGCAAGGTGTCGATGAGCAAGGCGATCAGCAGGATCAGGCCGATCATCATCCCTTGGATGATGCGCACCTCGCTGGCGATTCTGGCGTGTTGGCCTCGCACGTGCGGCTCCAGGCCGGCAATGGCCTGTTGCACGGCGTCGAGCCGGTCATGGGTACTGGCGGCCAGGGCGCTGCGCCGCTCGATCTGTTCACGGGTGCGTTGCAGCTCCGCGGGGTAGCGGTTGATCAGGCTCTGCAGGTCGCGCTTGAGCGCAACCGCGATATCTTCCTGTTGAGTATTGGCCTGGGTTTCCAGTCCCATCATGGCGGCGAAGTCGTCTGCGCTGGATTCGGCTGTGCCGGTCACGCCCAGCAACGGTAGGCCGTCGATGACCTGGGCCTGGGCGCGAATCAACTGCAGCTCGCGCTCCACTTCGTCGGCCAGCTCGGCGCGGCCGCTGCTGACCAGCTTGTCACGGGCCAGCGAAAGGCGGCCCAGGTGTACGCTGGCATCGATCAGCGGCTGCAGATAGCCGTTGGCAGCAGCGCTGCCGCTGTCGCGCGCATAGCGGGCGAATTGTTCGAGGTTGGCCCCCAGTTCCCGTTCGGCCTGCAGCAGCAAGGCTTGCGGATCGCCAGCCAGTTTTCCGGCCGCCAGCAGTTCGTTGGCGGTGAAGGCGCTCAACGTGTCCAGGCCAGGTCGCAACTGGCTGGCCAGTTCGTCAGGCAGCTCGGTCAATGCCGCCTGCAATTGCTGGTTGGCCTCCATGGCCGCGGCGTGGCGCACGGCGTCGCCGTTGCCCAGGTAAGCCTGGATATTGCGTGCGGCCTGGTTCTGAAACTGCTGGGACAGGCTCAGGTAACGCTCCATCAATTGATAGGGCCGTTCCAGGGCACGCTGCGACCACCACAGGGTCGCGCCCAGGGCAATACACACGGTAACCAGCAACAAGGTGTTGAAATTAGTCAGCCACTTCAGGCGCATAGCCGCGAACTTCCTGCGGGGGAGTGGAGGTAGGGGCCTGAAGTTATTGCCATTTCATGACAAGGTGATGACGCTAGTGGCCTGATGCCATGTCTGTGCTAAGACGCCGGCCTCGCGCCGCATGCTTGGCCCGAAACAATGCGGATATTCAGTTCGCGACTCATTGGTCGCTTATGCGTAAGGCGGTGTCTGCTTTATAGTGCTGCGACACGGGCTTGCCGTGGCACCCTGGCGCAGGCCTGTGGTCCAAGCCCTGAACCGTCGTGACTGATTAAGGACAAAGCCATGCTGGACTGGAAAAACCGTGAGGCCAAAGCCGAGCCCCGCGAGCGTGTCGACGGCCGCGGTGCTGCCGCCCGTAGTTACCTTGGCGGCCTCTGGAGCCGTGCCCTGGGGACGCTGATCGGCCTGTATCTGCTGGTCTGCATCGGCCTGGGCTGGTACTGGAGCGAGGAGCCGGACCTGTTCCCGGTGCAACAGAATGCCCAGGCGGCGGCCGAGCGCACTGGCCAGCAGATGGTGGTCGGCTATACCACTCTGGAAACCCTCAAGACCGTGGCCGGCACCTTGCTGAACAAGCCGGGCGGCTATATCTCCAACGACCGTTTCCCGCCAGGGCTGTGGATGGACAACATGCCGAGCTGGGAATACGGCGTGCTGGTCCAGGTACGTGACCTGTCCCGCGCCCTGCGCAAGGACTTCGCCCGCTCGCAGTCGCAGTCGACCGAGGACGCCGACCTGGCCAAGGCCGAGCCGCGCTTCAACTTCGACAACAAGAGCTGGATCCTGCCATCGAGCGAATCGGAGTTCGAAGAAGGCATCAAGTCGCTGACGCGCTACCAGACCCGCCTGGCCGCAGGCGACAAGGGCGCGATCTTCTACACCCGCGCCGACAACCTGAACAACTGGCTGGGCGATGTCGCCACCCGACTTGGCTCGCTGTCCCAGCGCCTGTCGGCCAGCGTTGGCCGGGTCAAGCTCAACTCCTCGCTGAAGACCGAGTCGGTGGTCGCCGGCCAGGCGCCGCAGCTGGACGAAGAGCTGGTGGAAACCCCGTGGCTGCAGATCGACAACGTGTTCTACGAAGCCCGTGGCCAGGCCTGGGCGCTGTCGCACCTGCTGCGTGCCATCGAGGTGGACTTCGCCGACGTGCTGGCGAAGAAGAACGCCACGGTCAGCGTGCGTCAGATCATTCGTGAGCTGGAAGCCTCGCAAGAAGCGCTGTGGAGCCCGATGGTGCTCAACGGCAGCGGCTTTGGCATGTGGGCCAACCACTCGCTGGTCATGGCCAACTACATCTCCCGGGCCAACGCCGCGGTCATCGACCTGCGCCAGTTGCTGTCGCAGGGTTGAGCATGGCCATCAGCCCCGACGAGGCCGCCCACCGGGCGGCTTCCGACCGCGAACTGGTCGCCTGGGTCGACGAAGCCGATCAGGTGCTGGGCGCGTTGCCCAGGGCCGAGCTGCGCGAGCGAGGCCTGATCGGCCGTTGTACCTTCATTCTGCTGTTCAACAGCGCTGGGCAGCTGTGCGTGCACCGGCGGACCTTGAGCAAGGCGCTGTATCCCGGGTACTGGGATGTGGCTGCCGGCGGCATGGTGACGGCAGGCGAGGGCTATGCCGAATCGGCGGCGCGGGAGCTGGCCGAGGAGCTGGGGATCGACGGCGTGCCGTTGACGTTCCACGAGCGCTTCTATTTCGACCAGCCGGACAACCGTTTGTGGTGCGCGGTGTACTCGGCGGTTTCCGATGCGCCTTTGCGGCTGCAGCCGGAAGAAGTGATCGAGGCGAAATTCGTCAGCCTTGCCCAGGCAGAAGTCGATAGCCTGGTCCAACCCTATTGCCCGGACTCGTTGGCGGCGTTGCAGCGGTACAAGGCTAGTCTTGGGTAAGTTGGGGCCGCTGTGCGGCCCTTTCGCGACACAAGGCCGCTCCTACAAGCGCAACGCGGACCGTCTGTAGGAGCGGCCTTGTGTCGCGAAAGGGCTGCAAAGCAGCCCCAGCGCCATTGAGTCGCAAATCATTCGCAAAATGGCGCAATCCAGTACTTAGCAACAGCGTGATTTATCGTTAAACTGCGCGCCCTTTTCGGGCTGCCGCAGGTCTTGTGGCAGTAGCGCCGCCCCTGCCAGAGTGGGGCCTCGCGGTCGGCTCCCGCCGACCAGTTTTTGTCCTCAGCACCGAGGAACAAAAGTGGCCAAGAAAGCTTCTTCCTTCGCCGCCCTAGGCGGTCTCGTTTACTCCACCGATGCCGGTCGGCACTGTCCTGACTGTGGCCAGCCGGTGGATGCCTGCACCTGCAAGCAGCCAATCATCCCCGAAGGCGATGGCATTGCCCGTGTGCGCCGTGAAAGCAAAGGCCGTGGCGGCAAGACCGTGACGACCGTCACCGGCGTGCCGCTGCCAGCCGACCAGCTCAAGGAGCTGGCCACCACCCTCAAGCGCCGCTGTGGTACCGGCGGTGCGCTGAAGGATGGGGTCATCGAGATCCAGGGCGATCACGTCGAACTGCTGATCGGTGAGCTGACCAAACAGGGTTTCAAGGCAAAAAAATCCGGCGGTTGATGCCTGCCCGCGCTTTTTTGCCCAGCGCTTTCTAAACTCGTTGCCGTGGCCAGGGTCTATCCCTGGACACGGGCGAATCGTCATTTTCAGCTTTTACACTGCAGCCGCCTGCTGGCGGGGCAGTGTCTTCGACTTATCTATAGGGGACTTGAATGTCCGTACGACGCACACGCAAAGACGATGGTAGCCAATGGACCGTGGCCGACAGCCGCAGTGTTTATGGCATCCGCCATTGGGGCGCTGGTTATTTCGCCATCAATGAAGCCGGGCGCGTCGAAGTGCGCCCCAACGGGCCCAATAGCGCACCGATCGACTTGTTCGAACAGGTCGACGAACTGCGCCAGAGCGGCTTGTCGCTGCCGCTGCTGGTGCGCTTCCCCGATATCCTGCAGGACCGCGTGCGCCAGCTGACCGGCGCCTTCGACGCCAACATTGCGCGTCTTGAGTATCAGAGCCAGTACACCGCGCTGTACCCGATCAAGGTCAACCAGCAGGAAGCGGTGGTCGAGAACATCATCGCCACGCAGAACGTCTCCATCGGCCTGGAAGCCGGCTCCAAGCCCGAGCTGCTGGCGGTGCTGGCGCTGGCGCCGAAGGGCGGCACCATCGTCTGCAACGGCTACAAGGACCGCGAGTTCATCCGCCTGGCGCTGATGGGCCAGAAACTTGGCCACAACGTGTTCATCGTCATCGAGAAAGAGTCCGAAGTGGCGCTGGTGATCGACGAGGCCGCCGATCTCAAGGTCAAGCCGCAGGTGGGCCTGCGTGTGCGCCTGTCGTCGCTGGCATCGAGCAAGTGGGCCGATACCGGTGGCGAGAAATCCAAGTTCGGCCTCTCGGCCGCCCAGTTGATTTCGGTGGTGCAGCGCTTCCGCGATGCCGGCCTGGACCAGGGCATCCGCCTGCTGCACTTCCACATGGGGTCGCAGATCGCCAACCTGGCCGACTACCAGCACGGTTTCAAGGAAGCCATCCGCTACTACGGCGAGCTGCGCGCGCTGGGCCTGCCGGTCGACCATATCGACGTGGGCGGTGGCCTGGGCGTGGACTACGACGGCACCCACTCGCGCAATGCCAGTTCGATCAACTACGACATGGATGACTATGCCGGCGTGGTGGTGGGCATGCTCAAGGAGTTCTGCGACGCGCAGGGCCTGCCACACCCGCACATCTTCTCCGAGAGTGGCCGTTCGCTGACCGCGCACCATGCCATGCTGGTGATCCAGGTGACCGATGTCGAGAAGCACAATGATGAAGTGCCGACCATCGAGAACAAGGAAGCCCTGCCGGAAACCGTGCAGTGGCTGGTTGACCTGCTGGGCCCGACCGACATCGAGATGGTCACCGAGACCTACTGGCGCGCAACGCACTACATGGGTGACGTGGCGGCGCAGTACGCCGATGGCAAGATCACCCTGGCCGAAAAAGCCCTGGCCGAGCAGTGCTATTTCGCCGTGTGCCGTCGCCTGCACAACTCGCTGAAGGCCCGCCAGCGCTCGCACCGCCAGGTGCTGGACGAGCTCAACGACAAGCTGGCCGACAAGTACATCTGCAACTTCTCGGTGTTCCAGAGCCTGCCGGATACCTGGGCCATCGGCCAGGTGCTGCCGATCATTCCGCTGCACCGTCTGGACGAAGAGCCGATGCGCCGCGCGGTGCTGCAGGACCTGACCTGCGACTCCGACGGCAAGATCAACCAGTACGTCGACGAGCAGAGCATCGAGACCAGCATGCCGGTGCATGCGGTCAACGAAGGTGAGGATTACCTGCTGGGCGTGTTCCTGGTTGGCGCATACCAGGAGATTCTCGGCGACATGCACAACCTGTTCGGTGACACCGATTCGGTGAACATCTACCAGAACGCCGATGGCAGCGTGTACCACGCCGGTATCGAGACCCACGACACCATCGAAGACATGCTGCGCTACGTGCACCTGTCGCCGGAGGAGTTGATGACTCACTACCGCGACAAGGTGGCCAGCGCCAAGATCAGCGCGCGTGAGCGAACCCAGTTCCTCGATGCCCTGCGTTTGGGCCTGACCCGCTCTTCGTACCTGTCGTCGTAATCGCCGGGGCCGCTCCTGCACGTTTGCTGTAGGAGCGGCCTTGTGTCGCGAAATGAGGGCGCAGCCCTCACCAGCCCCACACCCGGAAACAATCCAAACCTCCCCCCCAATCCCCCGCCAACTACCTTTGAACACATTGCTCAAAGGAAACCGACATGGACAGTCAAGGCAATCATCGCCTGCGTCAGGGACGCTACTCCGAGCCAGGCAGGCTCTACCTGCTCACCACCGTTACACGCAATCGCGCCCTGTTGTTCAAGCACCTGTTGTTTGCCAGAGCTGTCATCCAACAGCTACGGCTAAGCGACCATCAGGGCAGTTGCCGATCGCTGGCTTGGGTACTGATGCCAGATCATTTGCATTGGTTGATCGAACTCGGGCCAGTGAGCCTTGGGAATCTGATGTGTGCTTTCAAATCGCGAAGCAGCTGTGCGCTCTATCGAGCAGGTGCCGAGCGGCGGCATATCTGGCAGCCAGGCTTTCATGACCGGGCACTGCGTAGGGAGGAGGATGTGAAAGCTGCTGCGAGATACATTATTGCCAATCCTGTTCGAGCAGGATTGGTGCTGCGTGCTGGTGAGTATCCGCATTGGGATTGTGTGTGGTTGTAAGGACGCAGGTGAGGGCTGCGCCCTCATTTCGCGACACAAGGCCGCTCCTACAGGGGGCGCGCAGTTGCATCAGTGGAGCCACAGATCTTTTTTGTGCAATTGCCATGCAACCCACCCCAACGTCACCGCCCGCAACGCCATGAACCCAAGGAACGCCAACCACAACCCATGGTTGCCAAACCCGCTCATGGCCCACGCCAGCGGCAGTGCGATCAGCACCGACAGCAGCATCGCATTGCGCATCTCCCGCGCCCGCGTCGCACCGATGAACAGCCCGTCGAGCAAGTAACTCCACACCGCAATCAATGGCAACACCGCCAGATAAGGCAGGTAGGGGTACGCCGCCGCCCGCACGCTGGCGATATCGGTCTGCAGGTCGATGAACAGATGCCCACCCACCAGGAACACCCCGGCAAACCCCAGGCTGGTGATCAACGACCAGCCGCACGCCACTACCAGTGAGCGGCGCAGGGTCTCGCCATCACGCGCACCGATGGCATGCCCGCACAGGGCTTCCACGGCATGCGCCAGGCCATCGAGGGCATAGGCGGTGAGCAGCAGGCCGTTGAGCAGCAGCGCGTTGGCCGCCACCGTGGCCTCGCCCAGGCGTGCGCCCTGCACGGTAATCAGCAGGAACACCAGTTGCAGGGCCAGGCTGCGCAGGAAGATATCGCGGTTGACCGCCAGCAATGGCCGCCAGGCTTGCCAGCGCTTGAGCGCGGCCCAGGCGATTTGCCCGGGGTAGGCGCGCAGGGCGGGGCGGGTCAGGGCCAGGCCGAGCAGGGCGGCACTCCATTCGGCAATCACCGAGGCCCGCGCCGAGCCCAGCACGCCCCAGTCCAGACCCAGGACGAACCACAGGTTCAGCGCGATGTTCAGCAGGTTGGTGGTCAGCAGGATGGCCAACGGCGCTCGCGCATTCTGGGTGCCGAGGAACCAGCCCACCAGCGCGTAGCTGGCCAGCGCCGCCGGCAGGCCGAGCAGGCGGGTATGGAAGAAGGCTTCGGTGGATTGCTGCAACTCGGCACTCGGTTGCATGGCATGCAGCGCCAACTGGCTGAAGGGCAGGGCGAGCAGGCCGATGAGCAGGGCCAGGCCCAGGGCCAGCAACAGGCCTTGCACCAATACCTGACGCAGCGCGGCGCCATCGGCACGCCCTGCCGCCTGGGCGGCGAAGCCGGTGGAGCCCATGCGCAGAAAGCCCATCAGGCCGACCATGAAGGTGAACAACGTGCCGCCCACGGCCACCGCGCCGAGCTGGTGGGCGTGGGGCAGGTGGCCGATGACCGTGCTGTCGACCAGCGCCACCAGCGGGACCGAGATGTTGGACAGGATCATCGGGGCGGCCAGAGCCCAGACTTTTCTGTGGGTGAGGCGATGGCGCCAGTCGCTGGCAATTCGAGACATGTGAGTTCCTGGGAAAAGCAGGGCCGCTTTGCGCCCCTTTTGGGGTTCCAATTGGCCGCATTGTACCGGCCAGCCATCGGCCGTTGCGCTATAGTTGCTGCCCTCAAGCACCGCTGCCAAAGAGTTCCCACTCCATGTTCAACAAAGGATTGTTGCTGGCCTGCGCGCTGGCCTTGCTCAGCGCCTGTGACTCCTCGACACCCGACAAGCCCGCCCCTGCCACACAAACGCAGGCGAGCGCGCCGGCCAAGGCCCCGGCTGTCCGGCACGAAGATCCTACCGTGCTCGCCAAGCGCTTTGAGGGCCGTGAACTGAGCGTGCTGGATGCCTCGGAAGTGCAGCTCGACGGCGCCAGCACCCTGTCGGTCAGTTTCTCCGTGCCGCTGGACGCCAAGCAGGACTTCGCCAGCAAAGTGCACCTGGTCGACACGGTGAAGGGCAAGGTCGACGGCGCCTGGGAACTCTCCGATAACCAGATGGAGCTGCGCCTGCGCCACCTGGAGCCACAGCGCAAACTGGTGCTGACGGTCGACAAAGGCCTGCTCGCGGTCAATGGCCAGCCGCTCGCCAGCGAGTCGGTGACACGCCTGGAAACCCGCGACATGCAGCCCACGATAGGCTTCGCCAGCCGTGGCTCGCTGCTGCCCACACGCCTGGCCGAAGGCCTGCCGGTGATCGCCCTGAACGTCGACAAGGTCGATGTCGAGTTCTTCCGGGTCAAGCCAGAGAGCCTGTCGGCGTTCCTGGTCAGCTGGGGCCGCAACAGCAGCCTGTACTACTACCAGTCCAAGGAAACCCTGGACATGGCCGAGCTGGTCTACAGCGGCCGCTTCGATCTCAACCCGGCGCGCAACACCCGTGAAACCGTGCTGCTGCCCATCGCCGGGATCAAGCCGCTGCAGGAACCGGGTGTGTACCTGGCGGTGATGCGCGCGTCTGGCACCTACGATTATTCGCAGCCCGCGACCCTGTTCACCCTCAGCGACATCGGCGTGTCCGCCCACCGCTACCGCGACCGCCTCGATGTCTTCGCCCAGGCCCTGGAAGGCGGCAAGGCACTCAATGGCGTCAACCTCGAACTGCACGACGACAAGGGCAAGCTGCTGGCCCAGGCCAGCACCGACGGCGCGGGCCATGCCCAGCTGCCGATCACTGCCAAGGCCGATACCCTGATCGCCACCCAGGGCGTGCACACCACGCTGCTGCGCCTGAATACCGCGGCCTTGGACCTGGCCGAGTTCGACATCACCGGCCCCCAGGCCAACCCGTTGCAGTTCTTCATTTTCGGCCCCCGCGACCTGTATCGCCCCGGTGAGACCGTGCTGCTCAACGGCCTGCTGCGCGACCAGGACGGCAAGCCGGTCAAGGCCCAGCCGGTCAGCGTGGAAGTGCGTCGCCCCGACGAGCAGGTCAGCCGCAAGTTCGTCTGGGAGGCCGATGGCAATGGCCTGTACCAGTACCCGCTGCAACTGGCGACGGAAGCCCCGACCGGTCGCTGGCAGCTTTTGCTCGACCTGGGTGGCGGACGCAAACAGGTGTACGAGTTCCTCGTCGAAGACTTCCTGCCCGAGCGCCTGGCGCTGGAACTCAAGGGCAGCAGCACGCCGCTCGCACCCGAAGATGCCGCGAACATCCAGGTCACCGGCCGTTACCTGTATGGCGCCCCGGCCGCGGGCAACCGCCTGAGTGGCCAGGCCTACCTGCGGCCCCTGCGCGAGGCGGTGCCGGCACTGCCGGGCTATCAGTTCGGTTCGGTCACCGAGGCCGACCTCAACCAGGACCTGGAGCTGGATGAAGTCACCCTCGATCAGGCCGGCAAGGCCGTGGTCGCTATCGAAAGCCACTGGGCCGAGGCCCGCTCGCCGCTGCAATTGACCGTGCAGGCCAGCCTGCAGGAGTCGGGTGGGCGCCCCATCACTCGGCGCCTGGAGCAACCGATCTGGCCCGCCGAGCGCCTGCCCGGTTTGCGGGGCCTGTTCGAGGGCGAGGAAACCGACAGCGACGGGCCGGTACAATTCGAATTCCTGGTGGCTGACCGTGACGGCCACAAGCTGGCCGCCGACGGCCTCAAGGTGCGCCTGATTCGCGAGCGCCGCGACTACTACTGGAATTACTCGCAGAGCGACGGCTGGAGCTACGCCTACAACGAGAAATTCCTCACCCAGGAAGAACAGACCATCGGCATCGAGGCCGGTGCTACCGCCAAACTCAGCTTCCAGGTGGAATGGGGACCGTACCGGGTAGAAGTGGAAGACCCGCAGACCGGCCTGGTCTCCAGCGAACGCTTCTGGGCCGGTTACCGAGCCCAGGACAACGCCGAAGGCGGTGCGGTGCGGCCAGACCAGGTGAAGCTGGCGCTGGACCAACCGGCCTACGCCGACGGCGCCACCGCCAAAGTGACCGTGACCCCGCCAGCGGCCGGCAGCGGTTACCTGATGGTCGAGTCCAGCGAAGGCCCGCTGTGGTGGCAGGAAATCGAGGTGCCCGCCGAAGGCAAGACCTTCGAGGTGCAGCTGGACAAACAATGGGCCCGCCACGACCTGTACCTCAGCGCCCTGGTGATTCGCCCTGGCGAGCGCAAGGCCAACGCCACGCCAAAACGTGCCGTCGGCGTCCTCCACCTGCCCCTGGCCCGCGCCGAGCGCAAGCTGGCGCTGAGCTTGCAGGCACCGGAGAAGATGCGGCCCAAGCAACCGCTGACGGTCAGTTTCAAGGCCGTCAATGCCGACGGCAGTGTGCCCAGACAGGTGCATGTGCTGCTGTCTGCGGTGGACGTGGGCATCCTCAACATTACCGACTTCAAGACGCCCGACCCCTTCGCCAGCCTGTTCGGCCGCAAGGCCTATGGCGCCGACCAGCTGGACATCTACGGCCAGCTCATCGAAGCCGGCCAGGGCCGCCTGGCCAGCCTGGCGTTCGGTGGCGACGCGGCGATGGCCAAGGGCGGCAAACGGCCGAATACCACGGTAACCATCGTTGCCCAGCAAAGCCTGCCGGTGACCCTGGACGACAAGGGCGAAGGCCAGGCGACGGTCGATATCCCGGACTTCAACGGTGAACTGCGGCTGATGGCCCAGGCCTGGACCGAGGAGCATTTCGGCATGGCCGAAGGCAAGACCGTGGTGGCCGCGCCGCTGATCGCCGAGCTTTCCGCACCGCGCTTCCTCGCCGGTGGCGACCAGACCCGCCTGGCACTGGACCTGGCCAACCTGTCCGGCCGGGCCCAGCAACTGAACGTGGCCATCAGCACCGAAGGCCCGTTGAGCCTGGCGGCGAGCGCCCAGCAAAGCGTGACCCTGGCCGAGGGCCAGCGCACCACGCTGATGATTCCGGTGCAGGCCCAGGGTGGCCTGGGGCAGGGCAAGGTGCAGGTGCGGGTCGATGGCCTGCAGTTGCCAGGTGAGCCGGCCAGTGCCTTCACCCGCGAATGGACCCTGGGCATCCGCCCGGCCTACCCCGCGATGCTCAAGCACTACCGGGTAGCGCTCAAGGAGCAGCCCTGGACGCTGCCAGAAGGTGACCTGGCCGCCTTCGAGCCGGCAGGCCTGGAGGCCAGCCTGGCCCTGTCGAGCCGCCCGCCCTTGAACCTGGCCGAGCAGATCCGCGCCCTCGAAGCCTACCCCTATGGCTGCCTCGAACAGACCGCCAGCGGCCTTTATCCGTCCCTTTACGCCGATGCAGAAAGCCTCGCGCGCCTGGGCATCAAGGGCGAGCCGGCGGCGGTGCGCAAGCGCAAGATCGAGATGGGCATCGAGCACCTGTTGGGCATGCAGCGCTACAACGGCAGCTTTGGCCTGTGGAGTGCCGACAGCGAAGAAGAGTACTGGCTGACCGCCTATGTCACCGACTTCCTTCTGCGCGCTCGCGACCAGGGTTATGGCGTGCCGGCCGAGGCGCTGAAGAAGGCCAACGAGCGCCTGCTGCGCTACCTGCAGGAGCGCAACCTGATCGAGGTGGACTACAGCGAGAACGCCGAGCACACCCGTTTTGCCGTGCAGGCCTATGCCGCATTGGTGCTGGCGCGCAACCAGCAGGCGCCGCTCGGTGCCCTGCGCAGCCTGTTCGATCGACGTGCCGATGCACGCTCCGGCCTGCCGCTGGTGCAACTGGCTGTGGCGCTGGACAAGATGGGCGACAAGCCGCGTTCGCAACAAGCCTTGCAGGCCGGCCTGGGCATCAGCCGCAGCAAGGGCTGGATGGCCGACTACGGCAGCAACCTGCGTGACCAGGCGCTGATCCTGGCGCTGCTGCAGGAAAGCAATCTGGCCAGCGACCAGGTCGACCAGCGCCTGTTCGCCCTGTCCGATGAGTTGGCGGCCAACCGTTGGCTGTCGACACAGGAACGCAACGCCCTGTACCTGGCCGGCCGTGGCCTGCTCGGCAAGCCGGAAGGCCAGTGGAAGGCGCGCCTGGACAGTGCCGGCGAGGTCCGCGAGTTCAGCAATGACGACGCTGGCATGAAGCTCGAAGGCCCGCTGCTGGCCTCGCCTTTGAGCCTGCAGAACCAAAGCGACGCCACGCTCTATCAGCAGCTCACTCTCTCGGGTTACCCACGTCAGGCGCCTGTCGCCGGGGGCAATGGCCTGGAGATCCGCCGCGAGTACCTGGGCATGAATGGCCAGCCACTGGACCTGCAGAACCTGCACAGCGGCGACCTGGTGCTGGTGCACCTGGCACTCAAGGCCCAGGATCGAGTGCCTGACGCACTGGTGGTCGACCTGCTGCCGGCAGGCCTGGAGCTGGAGAACCAGAACCTGGCGCAGAGCGCCGCCAGCCTGGACAACGCCAGCAGCGCAGTGAAGCAATGGCGTGAATCGATGCAGAACGCCAGCGTGGTGCATCAGGAGTTTCGCGATGACCGCTATGTGGCGGCGCTCAAGCTGGACGGCTACGGCACCACCCACCTGCTGTATTTGGCGCGTGCGGTAACGCCGGGCACCTACCGTGTGCCGCCACCGCAAGTGGAGTCGATGTACCGGCCGAACCTGCAGGCAGTGGGGGATGGGCAGGGTGAGATGACGGTGAAGGCGCGATGAGGTTGTAGGAGCGGCCTTGTGTCGCGAAAGGGCCTCGCAGAGGCCCCAAACCAGCGCATGCGGTGCAACAGAAACACCGTGCGCTGGCCTTGCGGCCGCTGCGCGCCCGATCGCGACGCAAGGCCGCTCCTACAATTGGCGGTGCATGCTCAATGGATCACCCAGCTCATCACCCACAAACCCAGCACCAGCCAGATGATCCCGAGGATGATCGAGGCACGCATGAACGCGCGGATCGCCGAATACAGCAGCATCAGGCCGACGATCAGGGCGAGGATGCTGATCAGCGAGGTATCCATGCCCAGCGTGCGTGCCAGCCCATCGATGAAGTTGCCCCCGGCATTGGCCAGCAGGTTGAACAGCCCGCTCAAGGCATCGACGATGAAGCGGATCAATGAACCCAATGCCTGGCCAAGCCACTCGAAAAAACCTTCTACATGCATAGTTGCTTCCTGATGAACAATTCGGCGAGTTGCCGCTTCCAAGCCTTTGGCCATTACCTGGCCAGGTCGGTTCCCGATGCCTAGCTTAGCCCGACCGCGCACCCGCGCGGGCAGGATCCTGCGTACCCTCGCCATCATGCTCGTGCTGCTGTGCGGCCTGCTGTGGCTGGCGGATCGCCTGTGGCCGCTGCCCATGCCGGCAGACGATCTGGCGCGGGTGGTGCTGGCCGAGGACGGCACGCCGTTGTGGCGCTTCGCCGATGCCGAGGGGGTGTGGCGTTACCCGGTCAGCCCCGACGAGGTTTCGCCGTTCTATCTGCAGGCGCTGCTGACCTACGAGGACCGCTGGTTCTACCATCATCCGGGGGTCAACCCGCTGGCGTTGGCGCGGGCGGCGTGGCTGAACCTGCGCGGTGGGCGCGTGGTGTCGGGCGGCAGCACGCTGTCGATGCAGGTGGCACGCCTGCTCGACCCGCACGACCGGACCCTGGCCGGCAAGTTGCGGCAGCTGTGGCGCACGGCGCAGCTGGAGTGGCACCTGTCCAAGCGCGAGATCCTCCAGCTCTACCTCAACCGTGCCCCGTTCGGCGGCACCTTGCAGGGCGTGGCCGCCGCCAGTTGGGCCTATCTGGGCAAGTCGCCCAAGCACCTGACCGCCGCCGAAGCGGCGCTGCTGGCCGTGCTGCCCCAGGCACCGAGCCGTTTGCGCCCGGACCGGCACCCCGCGCGCGCCCAGCGCGCCCGCGACAAGGTGCTGCAGCGCCTGGCCGAGTACCAGGTATGGCCCGCCCAGCAGATCAGCGAAGCCATCGAAGAGCCGCTGTTGCTGGCGCCCCGTCAGGAACCGGCGCTGGCGCCACTGCTGGCGCGGCGGCTGAATACCCCTGACAGCCCGCCGCTGATCCGCACCACCCTGGATGCCGCCTTGCAGCGGCGTCTGGAAGACCTGCTGCTGGGCTGGCGTGCGCGCCTGCCGGAACGCACCTCGGCGGCGATCCTGGTGGTGGATGCGCAGACCATGGCGACGCGGGCCTACCTGGGCTCGATCGACCTGGCTGATGAGCGACGCTTTGGCCATGTCGACATGGTTCGCTCGCTGCGCTCACCGGGTTCGACCCTCAAGCCGTTTCTCTATGGCATGGCCCTGGACGACGGCTTGATCCATTCCGAGTCGCTGCTGCAGGACGTGCCGCGGCGCTATGGCGACTACCGCCCCGGCAATTTCTCGATGGGCTTCAGTGGCCCGGTGTCGGCCAGCTCGGCGCTGGCCCTCTCGCTCAACCTGCCGGCGGTGCAATTGCTCGAAGCCTACGGGCCCAAACGCTTTGCCGCGCAGCTGCGCATGGCCGGCATGCCGTTGGCACTGCCGCCACTGGCCGAACCCAACCTGGCGTTGATTCTGGGCGGCGCCGGTAGCCGCCTGGAGGAACTGGTCGGCGGCTATGCCGCACTGGCCCGGGCCGGCAACAGTGCCCAGGTGCGCTTGCAGCCCCAGGACCCGCTGTTGGAGCGGCGCTTGATGTCGCCGGGGGCGGCGTGGATCATCCGGCGCATTCTCAGCGGCCAGGCGCGGCCGGACCGCGACCCGCATGCCGAGTTGGTGCAACGCCCGCAGCTGGCCTGGAAGACCGGTACCAGCTACGGCTTTCGCGATGCCTGGTCAATCGGCGTCGGCCCGCGCTACCTGATCGGCGTCTGGATCGGCCGGCCTGATGGCACGCCGGTGCCCGGGCAGTTCGGCCTGGGTTCAGCAGCACCGCTGATGCTGCAGGTACATGACTTGCTGAGCAACCGCGACAGCCAGCGCGGGTTGAGCGTCCCGGTCGAGCGCGTGCCCGACAGCGTTGGCGTGGCGGCGATCTGCTGGCCGTTGGGGCAGCCCATGGCGCGCCAGGACCCCAACTGCCGGCGACAGCGCTTCGCCTGGACGCTCGACGGGACTACGCCACCGACCCTGCAGGCGGCCGACCAGCCGCTCGGCCTGGGGTTGCGCGAGCGGGTCTGGGTCAATCCCCAGGGGCTGCGGGTGGATGGCAGTTGCCCAGAGGCCAAGCTGCGCGACATCGCCCTCTGGCCGGCGCCTCTGGAGCCCTGGTTGCCGCGCGCCGAGCAGCGAGCGATGCGGCTGCCGGCGGTGGACCGCAACTGCCCGCCGCAGGTCCCGGCCAGCGCGCCACCGCTGTCGATCGTCGGTGTACGTCCCGGTGACAATCTGCGCCGCCCGGCAAGCAGCACCGAGCCGCTGCAACTGCAGGTGTCGGCCCTTGGCGGCGGTGGTCGGCGCTGGTGGTTCCTCAACGGCCAGCCGCTGGGCGAAACCGAAGGCCAGGGCAGCTTGCTGGTGCGCTTCCAGCAACTCGGGCAGCACGAGCTGAGTGCGCTGGACGAAAGCGGTGCAACGGCGCGGGTGGCCTTCCAGGTGGGTGAGTAGCGTTCGACGTTTGCCGGGGCAGCACCTACGCTTGCTGGTGATGGGTGTGACCGGCGACGCCCCGGTACCCAAGGGATTCTGGAGCACCCTATGCGTCCTCTGGTCGTGCCCCTGATGCTCGTGTTCTGGGCCAACGCGGTTCTTGCCGACCCGTTGCCGGTGTATCTGGACAGCCACGAATATGAACGCCGCCTGCCCAGTGCGAACCTGCCGCTGGATGCCTATCGCCCAGTTGCACCGCAGCTGCAACGGGTGGCCGCTGGCGAGCCTGCTTCGATGTCGATGGCCGAGCGACTGGTGCTGCACAAGGTGCGTTTCGAAGGCGGTACGGTCTACCCGTTGAGCGAGCTGCGTGAGCACTATCAGCCGCTGATGGGCCAATCGATAACCGTGGATGAACTGCAGCGGTTCACCGATCGCCTGACCCAGCGCTACCGCCACGACGGTTTTCCCCTGTCGTTCGGCTACTTGCCGCAGCAGGATCTTGCCGATGGCCGCGCCCACGTGGTGCTGGTGGAAGGCTACATCCGAGACGTCCAGATCGTGGGTGATATCGGCCCCGCGGCGGCCTACTTCGCGCAGTTGGCCGAGCGGCTGAAAACCGAGCGGCCACTGACCGACGCAACGCTCCAGCGCACCCTTGGCCTGATGCAGCGTGTTCCAGGCGTCACCGTGCAGGCCGAGGTGGTCCCGGGTGAAGACGCCGAGGGGGCGGCACGGCTTACCTTGCGTGCATCGCGCAAACCCTTTGCAGCAGCCGTGACCGTGAATGACGGCAGCCGTGAGGATCTGCAGGCGCTGTTCACGGTTTCCAGCAATGCGCAGACGCGTTTTGCCGAGCAGTTGACTGCACGTTTCTTGCTGCCGCCGGGTGATGACCAGGCCCATTACCAACGGCTTGACTACAGCCAGTACCTGGACGCCCAGGGTAGCCAGTTGCTGCTTTCGGCTGCGCGCTATCGCAGCGAACCCGGCACAAGTGTACGCCTGGACGACGGTACCGACCTGGCCCAGCGCATCGAGAGCGAGCGCTATGCGCTCGGCTTCGCACAGCCGCTGATCGTTGCCGCGAATGAATGGGTGAACGTGACCGGGCGTTTCTATTCGGTCAGCGAGCACATCGATGAACGGCGCGGTGGCCAGCGTGAATACGACACCTATGTACGTGCACTGTCATTCGAGGGCGACTGGCGCCAGGCCGAGCCACGGCGCCTGCGCATGGTCAGTGCCGGGGTCTATCAGGGCCTGGATTACCTGGGCGCGCGCAGCGATGCCGACTACGACCTGGACTTCCTGCGCTTTCGACTGGCGGGGCTCCAGGGCGACACCTTGCTGGAAAACTGGCAGGGCGTTGTCTCGGGTGGGCTGTACTGGAGTGATGAGCGCCTGCCCGAGAGCGAGCGGGCGGTGTTCGGTGGGCAGCATTTCGGCCGCGGTTACCCGCGCGACCAGGCCGCAGGGGACAAGGGCTGGGGCGTGGCCTACGAGCTCAACTACAGTATCCGGCCACGCACGGGTTGGCCGCCTGTGCTGCAGCCCTATGCGCTCCTCGACGCCGCCAAGGCCTGGTATAACGGCGGGCCGTTCGAGGATGCCAACCTGAGTTCGGTGGCAATAGGGGTGCGGCTAGCGGACGGCCCCGAGGGCAGCGTTGCGCTGGAAGTGGCCAAACCGCTGGCAGATGTGGCGCTGGACAGCATGAACCGAGCGCCGCGCGTGATGTTGAGCGTTACCTATCAGATGCAATGAGGCCCACAGCGACGTGGCTCATAGCGACGTGGGTCAGTGCGTGATGAAACGCTGGTGCACCGGCGACGAACTCGGCGTCAGCGCCAGGGCCAGTTGCGTGCGGTTGTGCATGTGGGTCAGGCGCAGCACTTGCGAGACGTACAGTTTGACGGTGTTCTCGGTAATGCCCAGCTCGCAGGCAATCTGATAGTTGGTCTTGCCCTTGCTCACCAGCCGGGCCACCTCCAGCTGGCGGGGCGATAGTTTCTCGAACGCGGCGGGCAGTTCGCCTTCAGGCTCCTCGGCATCGGTGGCTCGCCGGTGAACGCCCTGGCCGCGAGCTTTTTCGAGATCCTGGTAAAGCTCGTCGATGGAGCCCGCCAAGTCCTGCAGGCGCTGATTGAGGTTGCCCAGGTCCTGGAAGCTGGCCTTGCGTTCGAGCAGGATCTGCTCCTGGCGGCGCAGGCCTTCGAGCAGTTCGTCGAGGTCCGTGGGTTTCTGGTAATAGTCGGCAAAGCCCTCGCGCAAGGCGCGGATCACGTCCTGCTTGTCGGCGCGGCCGGTGAGCATGATCGCTTCGAACATGCGTTGGCGCCCGGCAATCTCCTTCAACGCCCGAACCAGCTCGATGCCATCGCGTTCGGGCATGTGCAGGTCGCACAGCACCAGGCCGATGGCTTCGTCGGCTATGTAGCGCTCGATGGCTTGGTCGGTTGAAAAGGCGGGAACGCAGGGGTGGCCCTGGCTTTCGAGAAACTCGCACAACTGCTCGACGATCACTTCCTGATCATCGACGACCAGGACTTTCACCGCACTTGATGACTTGTTCACGATCAAACTCCCTGTTCGTATATGGCCCAGCTCCCGGACCAGACGCTCTGGCAGCTTAAAAATAGCCGCTGCAAGCGATTCTGTACAAGGTATGTACAAGCCATCGGACCGCAGGGATGATCATTGGATCCATACAGCGGTAAGAAGAAAGCCGGCGAGCACGTAGGGGACGAAGGCCTGTTTGTCGCCCATCTGCTCGGTCAGGGCCTGCAGGCGCTTCTTCACCTTGGGGTTGAGCAGGGTCCACAGGCGCCTGCGCGTCGCCAGCCACAGCAGCAGGCTGACACCCGCCCCGATGAAGGTGCCGAGCACATATTGCGGGCTGGTGGCCAAGGCCAGGGCGCCCATCAGCTTGACGTCGTCGGCGCCGAAGCGGCCGAGCATGTAGCCGGGCAGGGTCAGCAGCATGACGATGGCCAGGGCCCAGCCGGCCTCGCTGGCGTCGGCGCCGATCCAGCTGTGGCCGGTGACGAACAGCCAGACCAGGGCGCAGGCAGCGGCACCCAGGGTCAGCATGTTGGCGATCTGGCGTTCGCGGATATCTTGTTCAGAGCACAAGGCAAGCCACATCAGGAGAACAATGCTTTGCATTGGCAGTCCTTATTCGTTGATCACCGCTACCCGTTTAGTGAGGTTTCCTAGTCAGGGTAGACGCGAACTGACGAACGGGCTATGCCATCGCTATTTCTTGCTGCCCGGTGGGTAATGGCTCAACACTTCGGCCACGGTGTTGTGGATCGCGCTGTTGCGCTCCTCCGGGCTCGGTGGATAGTTGTTCATGATCTGCTCGGCACTGCCGCGCCAGACCAGCTTGCCGTCATGGCCATCGAACATGTCGACCTGGATGGTCGCCACCTTGTAGTCGACGCTGCGGGTCTCGTTGTACATCGGCCCGCCCCAGTAGCCACCCCAATAGCCACCCCAGCCGCCCCCGTAGTTGGTGGTGATCTGTTGCTGGCGTTGCTCGACGATCAGGTAGGCGCGCACCTTGAGGTCGGCCGGGCTATTGCCCTGGGCCGGGCGCAGGCCGCGCTGGTCGAGCTGATAGTCGACCGCTTGACGGATGCGCTGTTCGGTCAGATCGCTCTTGATGCGCGGATCATCCGGGCGGTATTGCAGGCCCGGCTCCTGCCACGCCCAGCTGCGGTACGCGGCAAAATCGCGGCTGGCGTCGAAATCCTGCTGGACGTTGTGGCTTGAGCAGGCGGCGAGCAGCAACGCGAACGACAGTAGAACAAGGCGGCGCAACATGATGGTTCTCCATTGAACATTAACTGGGAGGATAGCCGCTGAGCGCTTTGTGCACGGATTCGCGCAAGGCGCTTTCGCGCTCGCGCGGTGAGCTCTGGTCGCTGCCGCTTTCGGCGCTCGCGCTCCACACCGGCTCGCCGTTACGGGCATCGAACAGGTCGATGCGCACCACCATCACTTCGACTTCGTAGGTGCGCACGATCGGCACGCTGGCATAGGCGCCGTAGCCGTTGTTGTAGCCACCGACGCCGACACTGCCATAGGGACGCGGGCCGTAGTAGGGGCCGTAATAGGGGTCGTAGGCGTCGTAGTCGCGTACCTGGCGCAGGCGCCGCTCAAGGCGCATGTCGGCACTGACCAGCAGGTCGCCGGTGCTACCCCTGGCGGGGCGCAGTCCATGCTGGTCGAGTGCGCCGCTGACGGCGTCGGCCAGTTGCCCGGGGTCGGCGTCGGCGTTGCCAGTGGGCAGCTGGCCGTCGCGCCAGCTCCAGCTGCGGTAACGTCCATAGTCCCGCGCAGGTGTCGGGTAGGCACTGGCGTCGAAGGTGCTGGCCGCTTGCGCGGGGGCCGGTGGCAGCGGGCGGCTGCTGGCGACGTAGGGGTTGCTCGCCTGGCAAGCGGCCAAGGCGAGCGGCAGCACGGCCAGGCACAACAGACGGTACGGCATTTCTTCCTCCCGGCGGGCGGGTCAGCGGGGGCGGCACATCCAGTGCAGGTAGCGGCCGAGCCCGGCGAAACCTGGGTGACGGCGGTGGGCCAGTTCCATTTCCAGCAGGTCGAGCAGCTCGGCCTTGTCCTGGAATTCCTTGGGCATATAGTCGTGGAACACCCGCACGCCGCTCTCGCTTTCGACGTGCCACATGGATTCAAGTTGCGCCTTGAGCTCCCGTGGATCAAGCGGTTTTTGCGGGGTCAGGCTCTGCTTTTCACCCTGCAGGCGGTTGCTGCGCAGCTTGCGGAAATGGCCCTTGAGCAGGTTGCGGTAGACCAGCGCATCACGGTTGTAGAAGGCCAGCGACAGCCAGCCACCGGTGGCGGTCAGCTGGTGCAGTACCGGCAGGATGCTTTCCGGCTCGGCCAGCCATTCGAGCACGGCGTGGCACAGCACCAGGTCGTAGGGTTCGGTGAGCTGGCCGAGCAGATCCTGCCACGGCGCCTGAATGAAAGTGGCGGGCTGGCCGGCTTCGGCAAAGCGCGCGCGGGCGCCTTCGAGCATCGGCGCGGCCGGTTCGGCCAGGGTCACGTGGTGGCCGCGCTGGGCCAGCCAGAGCGCCATGTGGCCGAGCCCGGCACCAATGTCGAGCACCCGCAGCGGGCGGTCGGGCAGGGCTTCGGCCAGGTCGGCCTGGAGCACGGCCAGGCGGATGGCGCCCTTGGCGCCGCCGTAGATCTTTTCGGCGAAACGGGTGGCCAGTTCATCGAAGTGACGGTCGTTCATCGGGCGAAGCGCCTCTCGCTGTCGGCAAGCTTCGCCCGTACCACTTGCTCCATGTCCAGGCCCAGCTCGCTGCACAGCAGCAACAGGTAGAGGATCACGTCACCGACCTCCTGGCCGGCATGGGCGAGCTGATCAGCAGGCAGCTGGCGCGATTGCTCCTCGCTCAGCCACTGGAAGATTTCCACCAGCTCGGCCATTTCCACGCTGGCAGCCATGGCCAGATTCTTCGGGCTGTGGAAGCCGCGCCAGTCGTTGTTGTCGCGGATCCGGTGCAGGCGTTCGGTGAGTTCTTGCAGGTTCATCGGGGGTCTCCTAATGCCGCATAGCTTCGGCGCAGGCCCGATGCAAATCAAGTGGATTCGGGGCGCTAGAGCGTTTCCCAGCGCCCGACCATGTGCACCAGCTCGCCATGCCCATCGAGCCGCAGTTCCCCTGCAGGGCCTGGCGCGCTGGCACTGAGCACCACCTCCGACGGCAGGCGTACGGGTTTACGGAAATCCACCTCGAACGCGTATCGGCTGTTGGGCAGGTGGGTACGCAGCGCCGCCAGTGCCATGGCCTTGCTCCACATGCCATGGGCGATCGCCTTGGGAAAACCGAACAACCGTGCGCTGGCCGTACTCAGGTGGATCGGGTTGTAGTCGCCGCAGACCTTGGCGTAGCGCCGGCCGATATCACTGTCGGCGTACCAGCGGGTGGCTTCTGGCAAGGGCTCAGGCGCGTTGTCTTCGCTGGCGTCGGGCTGGCCATCGAGGTGTAGGCCACGCACCAGCATGCGGCTGGTCTCGCGCCAGAGCAGGCCGAGCGCATCTTCGGCTTCGGTGACCAGGTCGAAGGTGCCGCCCTTGGCGTGCGCCTGCAGGTTGTCGGCGAACACTGCAAAGCGCAGCCCGTCGATGCCGCCCAATGGGCGCAGTACCTCGATGCGATTGTGCAGGTGAACCAGGCCGAGCAATGGGAATGGGAAGTCGTGGGCTGTCAGCAGTTGCAGCTGCAGCGTGAAGGCCATCACATGCGGGTAAGTGCCGGGCAGTCGCCCATCGTCGGTGAAGTGACAAAGCCGGCGATAGGCGGCCAGGTTGTCGGGCTGCACGCGAATGAAGCAGCGCAGGCCAGCGGTCGGTAGCGTGCTGCCGCTGATCTTGCGTTTGCTGGCCGCGCGCAGGTAGAGGCTGGCGCGTGAGTCGGGGCTGTGCAGGTCGTGCCATTGTCGGTTCATGCTCATGCCCCCATCAATGCCTGGCCGCAAACCCGCAGCACTTGCCCGTTGACGGCGCCGGACCCTGGCTGGCTGAGCCAGGCGATGGCTTCGGCGACATCCTGTGGGCGCCCGCCCTGGCCCAGCGAGCTCAAGCGCCGCCCGGCCTCGCGCAGGCCCATGGGCATGGCGGCGGTCATGTGCGTCTCGATGAAACCCGGGGCCACCGCGTTGATGCTGCCGCCACGGTCGGCGAGCTTCGGCGCCCAAGCCTGGGCGAAGCCGATCAGCCCGGCCTTGCTGGCCGCATAGTTGGCCTGACCACGGTTGCCGGCGATGCCGCTGACCGAAGCCAGCAGGGTGATACGTGCGTCGGCGCCCAGCGCGCCGCCGTCATAAAGGGCCTGGGTCAATACCTGCGGGGCCTTGAGGTTGACCGCCATGACCGCGTCCCAGTATTCCGGGGTCATGTTGGCCAGGGTCTTGTCGCGGGTGATGCCGGCGTTGTGCACGACGATATCGATGCCGCCGGGCAGGGCTTCGAGCAGCTGCGCGGCGGCGTCGCCGGCGCAGATGTCCAGGCCCAGGGCCTTGCCGCCCAGGCGGGCTGCCAGGGCGTCGAGGTCCTGTTGCGCCTGCGGCACGTCCAGCAGCATGACCTCGGCACCGTCGCGGGCCAGGGTTTCGGCGATGGCGGCGCCGATCCCCCGCGCCGCGCCGGTGACCAGCGCACGCTGGCCTGCCAGCGGCCGGGTCCAGTCTTCGACCTGCTCGGCGCAGGGGTCAAGGCGCAGTACCTGCCCGGAAATGAATGCGCTCTTGGGCGACAGGAAGAAGCGCAAGGCCCCTTCGAGCTGGTTTTCGGCACCGTTGGCGATGTAGAGCAGCTGCGCCGTGGCGCCGTTGCGCAGCTCCTTGGCCAGTGACCGGCTAAAGCCCTCCAGGGCACGCTGGGCAACGCTGGCCAGTGGGTCGTCGAGCTGCTCTGGCGCACGCCCGAGGATGACCACATGGGCGCAAGCGGCCAGGCTGCGCAGCAAGGGCTGGAAGAACTCGCGCAACTGCTTCAGCGCGTCGCTGTCGGACAAGTGGCTGGCATCGAACACCACGGCCTTGATCTTCGGCCCCAGGCCGGCGACCCACGCGGGGGCCTGCAAGCCTTCGCCATTGAAGCTGTAGCATTCGTCGGTCAGGCGCGGGGCGATGGCTTCGACGGTGTTCGCCAACGGCCCGCCGCCCAGCACCAGCGCGCCCTCTACAGGGCGCAGGCGGCCCGCCTGCCAGCGCTCCAGCGGCGCCGGGCGCGGCAGGCCAAGGGCATCGACCAGGCGACGGCCGAGGTTGGAGTTGGCAAAGCCGATATAGCGGTCGCTCATGTGCGGGACTCCCTGAAGGCAAGCTTGCAAGTGTGGACCAACTTTGTGGCAAGGTCGTTCGAATGCGGCAAAAACACCTAGGCTGTACGGACCGAATGGTTTCAGGAGGAATCCACGCATGCGTTCACTTCGCCGGGTCGCGATCCTGGGCGGCAACCGAATTCCCTTCGCCCGCTCCAACGGCGCTTACGCCACTGCCAGCAACCAGGCGATGCTCACTGTCACTCTCGAGGGCCTGATCGAGCGTTATCGACTGCATGGGCTGCGCTTGGGCGAGGTGGTGGCGGGCGCGGTGCTCAAGCACTCGCGCGACATGAGCCTGACACGCGAATGCGTGCTCGGGTCGCGCCTGTCGCCACAGACGCCTGCCTACGACATCCAGCAGGCCTGTGGCACTGGCCTTGAGGCCGCGCTGCTGGTGGCCAACAAGATTGCCCTGGGGCAGATCGACAGCGGCATCGCGGGGGGCGTGGACACTACGTCCGATGCGCCGATCGCGGTCAATGAGGGGCTGCGTCGCATCCTGCTGCAGGCCAACCGCGGCAAGACCCTCGGCGAGCGGCTCAAGCCATTCCTGCAACTGCGCCCCGGCCACCTGAAGCCCGAACTGCCGCGCAACGGCGAGCCACGCACCGGGCTGTCGATGGGCGAGCACTGCGAACGCATGGCGCAGACTTGGCAGATCGACCGCGCCGCGCAAGATGAATTGGCCCTGCTCAGCCACCAGCGGTTGGCGGCGTCCTACACCGACGGCTGGCAGGACGACCTGGTTACGCCGTTCCTGGGGCTGGCGCGCGACAACAACCTGCGGCCAGACCTGAGCCTGGAGCAACTCGGCAAGCTCAAGCCGGCGTTCGACCACAGTGGCCTGGGCACGCTGACCGCGGGCAACTCCACGCCACTGACCGATGGCGCCTCGCTGGTGCTGTTGGGCACGCCGGAGTGGGCCCAGGCGCAGGGGCTGGAGGTGCTGGCCTACCTGGTCGATGGCGAAACGGCGGCGGTGGATTTCGTCAAAGGCCAGGAAGGGCTGTTGATGGCGCCGGTCTACGCCGTGCCGCGCTTGCTGGCACGCAATGGCCTGAGCCTGCAGGACTTCGATTACTACGAGATTCACGAAGCCTTCGCAGCCCAGGTGTTGTGCACCCTCAAGGCCTGGGAGGATGCCGAGTACTGCCGCACGCGCCTGGGGCTGGAGACACCGCTAGGGGCCATCGACCGCAGCAAGCTCAACGTCAAGGGCAGCTCGCTGGCGGCCGGGCATCCGTTTGCCGCGACTGGGGGACGGATTCTGGCCAATCTGGCCAAGCTGCTTGCCAAGGCGGGCAAGGGGCGCGGGTTGATTTCGATCTGCGCGGCGGGGGGGCAGGGTGTAACGGTGATTGTCGAGCGTTGATACCGCGTCGGCCCTTTCGCCGGCAAGCCGGCTCCCACAGGGGCAGCGCAAGCCTTGAGGCATGTGGGTTACCTGTGGGAGCCGGCTTGCCGGCGAAGGGGGCGACATGGCGCCTACAGGTGTTAGGCTTGTCTGGTCAGAACTATAAGAAACCGTCATGCCGAGCATCGGACATCCCCGCGCCATCCCTGCCCTGGACCACCTGCCCAGGCCGCTTTATGCCCGTGCCGAAAGCCTGGGCGCTGGCTCCTGGACCACCTGCCACCGCCATGACTGGGTACAGTTTTCCTATGCCATCAGCGGCGTACTGGGCGTGTACACCCGCGATGGTAGCTACTTCGCCCCGCCGCAGTGGGGTGTGTGGATTCCGGCCGATGCCGAGCATGAAGTGGTAACGACCGGGCAGGCCGAAATGCGCAGCCTGTATATCCGCCGCGATGCCTGCGCGTGGGCGCCGACGCAGTGCCGGGTACTGGAAGTAACGCCCCTGGCGCGGGAGCTGATCAAGCAGTTCTGCCTGTACCCGGCGCATTACCCGGAAGGTGACAGTGTCGAAGCGCGCCTGGTGGCGGTGCTGCTCGACCAGCTGCGCAGGCTGCCCGAAGTGGGCTTCTCGCTGCCGCTGCCCCGTCATCCGGGGTTGCTGGCGTTGTGCAATGGCCTGATTGCCGCGCCGGACCAGGTGCAGACGCTGCAGCAGTGGGCGCTGCAGTTGGGATGCTCGGAGAAGACCTTGATGCGCTTGTTCCAGCGGGAAACCGGGTTGAGCTTTCGCAATTGGCGGCAGAGGATGCGGCTGTTGTCGTCGCTGGCATTGCTGGAGGCGGGGGAGAGTGTGACCGACGCGGCGCTGGGGTGTGGCTATGACTCGACCTCCGCTTATATCGCTGCCTTCAAGCAGTTGTTTGGGGCCACGCCGGGGGAGTTGAAATTGTAGGGTGCCTGTAGCGGCCCTATCGCCGGCAAGCCGGCTCCCACAGGTAACCCACATGTCTTGAGGCTTGTGTTGTACCTGTGGGAGCCGGCTTGCCGGCGATAGGGCCAGTACAGGTTGCCGATCAGGTGCGGAACCGCCGCACCAGCGAATCCAGTTCGTTGGACAACCCGGCCAGGCTCTCTGAATCCTGCCGCGCCGCCTGGGCCAACTCGGCCACCAGCTGTGCATCGCCATGAATCTGGCTGATATGGCGGTTGATGTCCTCGGCCACCTGGTGCTGTTCCTCCGCCGCCGTGGCGATCTGGGTGTTCATGTCGCGAATGATGTCCACCGACTCGCGGATCTGGCCAAAGCTGTCGCGGGCCAGGCCAATGCGGCTGACGGACTGCTGGGACACCTCAAGGCTCGCATGCATCTGCTCGGCCACCTCGGCGGTGCGGCTGGCCAGGTTGCCGAGCAGGCCATCGATTTCGGCGGTCGAGTCGGCGGTGCGCTTGGCCAGGGCTCGTACCTCGTCGGCCACCACGGCAAAGCCGCGGCCTTGTTCGCCGGCCCTGGCGGCCTCGATCGCGGCGTTCAACGCCAGCAGGTTGGTCTGCTCGGCAATCGAACGGATGGTGCCGAGGATCGACTGAATGGCGTTGCTGTCACGCTCCAGTTGCTGGATCGACTGCGCCGACTGTTCGATCTCCTGGCTCAGGCGGTCGACACTGTGCACCGCCGCATCGATCTGCTGCTGGCCTTCGCGAGCTTGTTGCTGGCCACTGTCGGCCGATTGCGCAGCCTGGCTGCAGGAGCGCGCGACTTCGTTGGCGGTGGCGACCATTTCGTGGAAGGCGGTGGACACCATGTCCACGGCTTCGCGCTGGCGCCCGGCGGCCTCGGCCATGTCGCTGGACACCCGGGTCGAGCTGCTGGAAGTGCTGAGAATCTTGCTGGCGGCCGAGCCGATGTGCTGGATCAGGCTGCGGATGGCGCCAAGGAACTGGTTGAACCAGCTGGCCAGCTGCGCGGTTTCGTCCCGGCCGCGTACATCGAGGTTGCGGGTCAGGTCGCCTTCACCCTGGGCAATGTCTTCCAGGCCGCTGGTGACGCTGTTGATCGGGCGCACGATGAGCTTGGCGAAGGCGGCGCCGACCACGGCGAACAGTGCTGCCAGTACCAGTGCGATGGTGCCGATGAGCCAGGTCAGGCGGGTGGTGGTTTGCATCACTTCGCCTTGCTGAATCAGGCCGATGAAGGTCCAGCCGAGCTTCTCGTCGGGGTAGACGTTGGCCATGTAGCGCACCCCGCCCAGGTCGACTTCGACCAGGCCCTTGCCGGCCTTGGCCAGCTCGGCGTAGCCGTCACCGAAGCTCGCCAGTTGCTTGAAGTTGTGGCTGGCGTCGCGCGGGTCGACCATCACGTTGCCGTTGTTTTCCATGAGGATCAGGTAGCCGCTTTCGCCCAGCTTGATCTGCCGAACGATCTCGGTCAGGCCCTTGAGCGACACATCGATGTTGACCACGCCACCGGGGTTGCCGAGCGGGTTGGCCACGGCGCGCACGGTACTGACCAGCACCGCATCATCGCCCGCCCAGTAGTACGGGGCCGTGCGCAGGGTCTTGCCGGGGTTGGCCATGGCCGTCTGGTACCAGGGGCGGGTACGCGGGTCGTAGTTGCTCATGCTCGGGTCGCCTGGCCAGAACGCGTAGCCGCCGTCCTTCAGGCCATAGGACACGTAGGCATAGTCCGAATGGCTGTTGGCCAGGCGGGTGAACAGTTCGAACAGCGCTTTGTCGTGTTCACCGGGGGCGATTTGCGCGGCATCGGCACTGATGTGCTTCTTGATGTCGGCGCCCGCGCCGGTGACTTCTGGCAGGCTGGCCAGGTAGTCGACGTTCTGGGTGATGCCCTGGAAGAACAGGTTCATGGCATTGCTGACCTGGCGGATCTCGCGGCTGCTGCTGTCGAGAAATCCATCGCGGGCTTCGCCGCGCAGGTTGATGACCACTAAAGTGGCCACGAGGACGATGGGCAAGGCGGCGATGACCGCGAATGCCCAGGTCAGTTTCTGTTTGATGTTCATCGACGCTCCCGGAGATTGTTTTTATCGACACGCGATGCTCAGGGCATCGGCAGCGTCCGGGATTTTTTGAGCGCAAATGCCCGTATTTATTGGGCGAAGCCGCATTTGGCGACTATTCGGTCGGCTTCAGGCTAATATGGCATACCAATTACTTGGCCACCTGGCCAGGCACGTCAATGGCAGCACTCGCCGCCGTTGGCCAGGTCCTTGAGAATCGGGCAGTCGGGCCGGTCGTTGCCCTGGCAGTGGGCGGCCAGTTCGCTCAAGGTATCGCGCAAGCTGACCAACTCCTCGATGCGCCGGTTCAGCTCATCGATGTGCTGCACGGCCAGTGCCTTGACGTCGGCGCTGGCGCGCTGGCGGTCCTGCCACAGGGTCAGCAGCTTGCCCACTTCCTCCAGAGAAAAGCCCAGGTCGCGGGAGCGCTTGATGAACGCCAGGCTGTGCAGGTCCTGCGGCTGGTACAGGCGGTAGCCGCTGTCGCTGCGGGTGGCCGGCTTGAGCAGGCCGATGGACTCGTAGTAGCGGATCATCTTGGTGCTGAGCCCGCTGCGGCGGGCGGCCTGGCCGATGTTCATGGGGCCTCCTGCGAGGTGCTAGTGGGTTTCCAGGTTTTCAGCCACAAGGCATTGCTCACCACGCTGACACTGGACAGGGCCATGGCGGCGCCGGCCAGCACCGGGTTCAGGTAACCCATTGCGGCCAGGGGAATACCAATCAGGTTATAGATGAATGCCCAGAACAGGTTCTGGCGGATTTTCGCGTAGGTCTTGCGGCTGATTTCCAATGCGGCGGGTACCAGGCGCGGATCGCCGCGCATCAGCGTGATGCCGGCGGCCTGCATGGCCACGTCGGTGCCGCCGCCCATGGCGATGCCGATATCGGCGGCGGCCAGGGCCGGGGCATCGTTGATGCCATCGCCGACCATCGCCACCACGCCGTCCTGTTTCAACGCGGCGACGGTGGCGGCCTTGTCGGCCGGCAGCACTTCGGCATACACGTCGTCGATGCCGAGGCGGTCGGCCACCACCTTGGCGCTGCCGCGGTTGTCGCCGGTCAGCAGATGGCTGCTGATGTGTTGTTCATGCAAGGTGCTGATCGCTTGCTCGGCACCGGGCTTGAGGCTGTCGCCGAAGGCGAACAGGCCCAGTACACGGGGCTGCGCACCACGTTCGATCAGCCACGACAGGGTGCGGCCTTCGGCTTCCCAGGCCCGCGCCATGGGGGCTAGCGCAGCGGGTTGCAGGCCGCTTTCATCGAGCAGGCGGCGATTGCCCAGGGCCAGTTCGCGCCCTTCCACCCGCCCGGCGATGCCGCGACCGGTGAGCGACTGACTGTCGGCCACCGGCGGAACGTCGAGGCCTTGCTCGGCGCAGGCTTGCAGAACCGCTTTGGCCAGCGGGTGCTCGCTGCCACGTTGCAAGGCACCGGCCAGACGGTGCAGCTCGGCGCCATCGCCGGCCAGCGCCTGGCTGTGCACCACCCGTGGGCTGCCCGAGGTGAGCGTGCCGGTCTTGTCGAATACCACACGGTTCACTGCATGGGCGCGCTCCAGGGCTTCGGCGTCCTTGATCAGGATGCCGTGGCGCGCGGCGACGCCGGTGCCGGCCATGATCGCGGCGGGCGTGGCCAGGCCCAGGGCACAGGGGCAGGCAATCACCAGGACGGCGACCGCGTTGATCAGCGCGGTCTCCAGCGGCGCACCGGCCAGCCACCAGCCGACCAGGGTGATCATCGCCAGCACCAGTACCGCAGGGACGAACACTTGGCTGACCCGGTCAACCAGCTTCTGGATCGGCGCCTTGGCCGCCTGAGCGTCTTCGACCAGGCGGATGATGCGGGCCAGTACGGTTTCAGTGCCCACGGCCTGGGTACGCACCAGCAGCCGGCCTTCACCGTTGATGGCGCCGCCGGTGACGCTGTCACCGGGTTGCTTGGGCACGGGCAGGCTCTCACCGCTGATCAAGGCTTCGTCGGCATGGCTGCTGCCTTCCACCACTTCACCATCCACCGGGAAGCGTTCGCCAGGTTTGACCAGCACCAGGTCATCGAGGCGCAGTAGGGCGATCGCCACGTCCTCTTCACGGCCGTCGACCAGGCGCACGGCGCGCTCGGGGCGCAGGGCTTCCAGCGCGCGGATGGCGCTGGCGGTCTGGCGTTTGGCGCGGCTTTCCAGGTATTTGCCGAGCAGCACCAGGGCGATCACCACTGCCGAAGCTTCGAAATAAAGGTGAGGTTCGCTGCCAGCAGAGGCTTGCGCCCATTGGTACAGGCTCAGGCCATAACCGGCGCTGGTGCCCAGGGCCACCAGCAGGTCCATGTTGCCGGCACCGGCGCGCACCGCTTTGTAGGCCGCCACATAGAAGCGTGCGCCAAGGATGAACTGCACCGGCGTGGCCAGCAGGAACTGCGCCCAGGCAGGCAACATCCAGTGCAGGCCGAACGGTTGCACCAGCATCGGCAGCACCAGCGGCAGCGCCAGCAGCAGGGCGGCACCGACCGCCAGGCGTTCCTTGCGCAGGCGCCGTTGGGCAGCCTGCTGATCATCCTGGCGCGCCTGTGGCAGGCTGGCGTTGTAGCCGGCTTTCTCGACGGCGGCGATCAACAGTTGGTCATCGAGGGCCTGAA
Source organism: Pseudomonas sp. NPDC089396 (assembly GCF_044749545.1). NCBI lineage: Bacteria > Pseudomonadati > Pseudomonadota > Gammaproteobacteria > Pseudomonadales > Pseudomonadaceae > Pseudomonas > Pseudomonas sp. NPDC089396. The sequence goes on from NZ_JBIVIC010000005.1 coordinate 454,148, forward strand.
GCACTTCGAGGTGGGCGCGTTCACTGGCCAGGTTGACGCTGACCTGCTCGACCCCCGGCAATTTGCCCAGGGCCCGTTCGACCCGGCCAACGCAGCTGGCGCAAGTCATGCCGCCGATCTGCAGCTCTACGGTGCGGGTCGGCACGCCATACCCTGCGTCGCGCACGGCGTCGACCAGGGCTGGGAGGCTGCCGGCCGGGGCCTGGACGCGGGCCTGTTCGGTGGCGAGGTTGACGCTGACCTGTTCGGCGCCGCTGACTTTGCGCAGGGCGCGCTCGACACGGCCAGCACAGCTGGCGCAGGTCATGCCGGAAATCGGCAAGTCGAAAGTGGTGGATGCTGACATGGCTTTCCTCCTTGGACAGGCCTCCAGCATCAACCTTGCCATGCAGGGAAGGTCAATAGCCCAGGCCGGCTCGCCTCAACTCAAGCCCATTGTGGCCCATGGCAATGCGGTACTTGTTGATCTGGCCCGCCTGCAAGGTCAGCCGCGTGCTGCGCTGGTCCTCGATGCCTGGCGCGCAACCGGGCATTTGCCCCGGCAGCAGGCGCAAGCGCACATCGACCGGGCCCGGCGGCAGGTTGAAGGAGGCCGATTGTTCCTGGAACACCCGCCCGGACAGCTGATCGTTGAGGTAGATGCCGATTTCGCAGCTGGTGGATACTTCCAGGCGCTCCCGGGAAATGATCAGTACGCTGTAGTCCGAGTTGCCCTCGGCGCTGGCCGGCGGCACCGCGGCTAGCGCGCCCAATAGCCCGACAACGCTCACTGCTGCCCTGAACATGAAGAATCTCCTGCTTGCCTGAATCATCAAAGGCGCAGCTTGGCCGAGGCGCGCGCGGATTTCCACCCCGGCAGTTCGCCGCAGAACTTGACCTTGCCCCGATGGCAAGCTTGAAACTGCGCAAAACCCACAAGGAGGCAACACCCATGCAAGTGTTCAACGTACAAGGCATGACCTGCGGCCATTGCGTGAAAGCGGTCACCCGCGCCGTGCAGGAGCAGGATGCCAAGGCACAGGTGGAAGTCGACCTGGCTGCCAAGCAAGTGCGCGTGAAGAGCGTGCTGATGGTCGAGCAGGTGCTGGCAGCCATTCGGGAAGAGGGCTATCAGGCCGAGGTAGCGTGAAGCCGCCCTGCTGATTTGTTGCAAATGTTTTCATACTGATGGGGTCCACTGCAGGTAGACTTACGCGCTTGCTTAGCCTGCTATGGATTCCTGATGAACCTGCGAATGGTGCTGATCCTGGGCGCACTGAGTGCGTTCGGGCCCTTGGCGATCGACTTCTACCTGCCCGCCTTCCCGGCCATGGCGCAGGCGTTCGCCACCGACGAGAAACATGTACAAGCCACCCTGGCTGCGTACTTCCTCGGTTTGTCGCTCGGTCAACTGGCCTATGGGCCGGTGGCCGATCGCTTCGGCCGACGTAAGCCGCTGCTGTTCGGCGTGGGGCTGTTCACCCTGGCATCGCTGGCCTGCGCCTACGCGCCCAACCTCGATACGCTGATCGTGGCGCGCTTCGTTCAGGCCTTGGGCGGCTGTGCCGGCATGGTGCTGTCGCGGGCCATCGTCAGTGATAAATGCGACCCGGTGGCCTCGGCCAAGGTGTTCTCGCAACTGATGCTGGTGATGGGGCTGGCGCCGATCCTTGCGCCGATGCTGGGTGGGGTGCTGGTGAACCTGTCCGGTTGGCAATCGATCTTCCTCGCCTTGAGCCTGTTCAGCGCGTTCTGCCTGTTTGCAGTGGGCCTGGGCCTGCCAGAGAGCTTGCCGGCGCACATGCCGCGCCAGCCGCTGTCGGGGGCGCTGCGTCAATACTTGCGACTGCTGGCCGATCGCGTGTTCATCGGGCATGCCTTGACCGGAGGCATCGCCATTGCCGGGATGTTTGCCTACATCGCTGGTTCACCTTTCGTATTCATCAAGCTCTATGGCGTACCCGCAGAGCATTACGGCTGGCTGTTTGGCACCAACGCGGCGGGTTTCATTCTGGTGGCGCAGGTCAACGCACGCCTGCTGGCCAAGCGTGGCCCGGCATTCCTGCTGGTGCGCGCGGTGTGGTTGTACCTGGCGGCGGGGTTGGTTCTGCTTGGCGTGGCAGCGTTGCGCCCGGCGCAGTTGTGGCCACTGCTGGTGCCACTGTTCGTCTGCATTGCCAGCCTTGGCTGCATCATTCCCAATGCCTCGGCCTGCGCCATGAGTGGCCAGGGGGCCCGGGCAGGCAGTGCCTCGGCTTTGATGGGCTGCTTGCAGTTCAGCGTCGCCGCCGGTGCGGCGTCGTTGGTCAGCGTGCTGCACGATGGCAGTGCGGTGCCCATGACACTGGTAATCAGCCTGTGCGGGGCACTGGTGGTCAGTGTCGCGCTACTGACCCGGGGGTTGCAGGCCAAGCGTCCGGCATGAGCGGATGAGGGGCCTGTAAGCGGGTCTCGAGGGTTGCGACAAAGGCGCGTGCTTCGGCCTCACTGCGAAAGCCCACCACATGCTGGTCGAGGCATACCTGCCAAGGGCAATTGGGGTTGCGGTTCGACGCACTGACGACAATCTTCATCGCGGCATACCTCCGAATAGGGGGGAGAGCGGATCAAGTGTAGCGCTGCGGCAACCCTGCGCCATGGCTTGCCGGAGTGTTCTGACTGGCGGTCGGTGCACGGGTCAATGCAATGCTTCGAAGTGTGTAGAAGGTTCGTTTTAATTTGCGTTATTTGGGGAAGCAAGGTGTCGGCAGACTCCCTTGGGCGCATAGGGCCATTCTTCCTCATGCCCTGCTTCTTCCTTGCTAAACAGCAGCTTCCTTCACTTCAGGGCTTTAGCGCCCCAACCACAGGGCTGAGCAGGGCGCTGAAGGGTTGCCATACCCTAGTTCACTTTGACACCTCTGAACGCGGCATGCCTGCGGGGGCGGTCGTGCGTGCGGCTTATACTGCGCCCGGGGCTGGCGTCGGCAAGGCGTTTGCTTGTCGCGGCTGGCACCTGCCGAGAGGTGTAATCGGCGTTGCCAGGGTTGGCCATTGGAAATCACATGTGATTGGCAGGGAGTAACAGGACATGAATGCAGTCAGCAGTATCAGTCAGATTGCCGGCCTGATGGCCGACCCCAAGCGTAGCGCGATGTTGTGGGCGCTGATCGACGGCACGCCGCGGCCGACCGATGAATTGGCGATGATGACCGGGTTGACCTCATCCTCTGCCTGCGCGCACCTGTCGCTATTGTCTTCGGCAGGTTTGCTCAGGCTCGAAGCACGTGGCCGCAAGCGCTACTTCAGGCTTGCCACGCCCCAGGTGGGGGCGGCGGTCGAAGCGCTGGCCAGTGTGCAGCTTGGCTGTGACGGCCAGCAACGGGCAGCATCGGTACAGATGCCGATGTCGATGCGCAGGGCGCGTCGGTGTGGTGACCATATGGGGGGTGAGCTGGCCGCTGAGTTGTACCACCGCCTGGTGGTTGCAGGTTGGCTCGAGAGCAGCGACCGTCAACCGATGGTCAGCGATGAGGGGCGGGCAGAGCTGGCGCGCATTGGGGTGTATATCGATGCCCTGGCGCCGCGCCAGCAGCGTGGATGCGTGATCTGCCACTGCAGCGACCAAGGTCCGCATCTGGGCGGTAGCCTTGGGCAGGCATTGCTTACGCTGTTTCTGCAGTCTGGCTGGATACGCGAGCCAGGGGGGACACGGGCTATGCAGATTTCCGCCGAAGGCATTCAGCAGATCAATCGCATTGCCCGGGTCACAACGCTGCAGGTGGGCTGAGAAACCCGCAGACGCGTCAGACCAGACGCGCGTCCAGGCTGTTCTGGGCCAGGCGGCGGGCCTGGTCTTCGGTCATGCCCAGGTGAGTGTGCAAGGCATGGAAGTTCTCGGTGACGTAACCACCGAAGTAGGCCGGGTCATCCGAGTTCACTGTCACCTTCACACCGCGCTCGAGCATGTCGAGGATGTTGTGCTGGCTCATGTGATCGAACACGCAGAGCTTGGTGTTCGACAATGGGCACACGGTGAGGGGAATCTGCTCGTCGATGATGCGCTGCATCAGGCGCTCGTCCTCGATGGCGCGTACACCATGGTCGATGCGCTTGATCTTGAGCAGGTCGAGGGCTTCCCAGATGTACTCGGGCGGGCCTTCTTCGCCGGCGTGGGCAACCGCAACGAAGCCTTCGCTGCGGGCACGGTCGAACACGCGCTGGAACTTGCTGGGCGGGTGGCCCATTTCGGAGCTGTCCAGGCCAACGGCGATGAACGCGTCGCGGAAGGGCAAAGCCTGGTCGAGGGTCTTGTGTGCCTCGTCTTCGCTGAGGTGGCGCAGGAAGCTCAGGATCAGGCCGCTGCTGATGCCCAGTTGCTCACGGCCGTCCTTGAGCGCGTGGTTGATGCCGTTGAGCACGACCTCGAACGGGATGCCGCGATCAGTGTGGGTCTGCGGGTCGAAGAACGGCTCGGTGTGAATGACGTTCTGTGCCTTGCAGCGCTGCAGGTAGGCCCAGGTCAGGTCATAGAAGTCCTGCTCGGTGCGCAGTACGTCCGCACCTTGGTAATAGAGGTCGAGGAATTCCTGCAGGTTGTTGAAGGCGTAGGCACTGCGCAGGGTTTCGACGTCGTTCCAAGGCAGGGCAATCTTGTTGCGCTCGGCCAGGGCGAACAGCAGCTCAGGTTCAAGTGAACCTTCGAGGTGCAGGTGCAGTTCGGCCTTGGGCAGGGCGTTCAACCAGTCATACATGGGGTGGTGATCTCAATCAGGTACGGTTGCCGCCATTCTACAGGCCCTGGCCAGGCATTGCGCTTGGCCAGGTCGGTATTGCGTCAACCGGTGATCGGGTTGGACTCACCAGATGAGGGGCTCGCCCTTGTAGTTGATGAAGCGCAGGCCGCCCTTGCCACTCTGAGCCTTGACCTGTTCGAGCATGCCACGGGTACTGGTGAGCACGTCGATCTCGGCGTTCTCGCCACCCATGTCGGTTTTCACCCAACCCGGGTGCATGGCCAGTACACAGAGGTCAGGGCGCTGCAGGTCGACCACGAAGCTGTTGATCATCGAATTCAGGGCGGCCTTGCTGGCTTTGTACAGGCACACCTCGCCACCGTCGGGGATGGTCACGCTGCCCAGGATCGAGCTCATGAATGCCAGTACGCCGCTGCCTTGGCGTACCTGGCCGGCCAGGCGACGTGCGACGCGGATCGGCGCCACCGCGTTGGTCATGAACAGGGCGCCGATGTCCTCTGGCTGCGCCGTCTCCAGGTCTTGTGGCAGGGGGCCCATGACGCCGGCGTTGATGAACACCAGGTCGAACACTTCACCTTGCAGGCGCTGCTTCAGGCCATCGAGCTGGGCAGTGTCGTTCATTTCCAGCTGTTCGATGCGCACCCCAGGAACCTCGCCCAGCGCGCCGGGCTTTTGTGGGTCACGGACCGTGGCGGTGATGTTCCAGCCGTCTTCGTTCAGCCGCTGCACCAAGCCCAGGCCGAGCCCGCGAGAGGCGCCGATGATGAGGGCAGTTCTTGAAATAGCCATAGGAACATTCCTTTATCGGTGTAGGAAAAAGGAATTGAGCATACTGCAGGCACGCCTCATGTGCCTGGATTAAAGGGTGATTAAAAAATGATCAGCGGCATATGGCCGTGCGGCGGCGGGCGCTTGGCTTGTTGGCTAACGGGTTATCCACAGGCTGATCCACAGTAAATGTGTGCAAGCGCGACTGACACCGTTGTGAAATACGCCTGACGCATTGTGGATAACACTTGACAGTTCAGGCGGTTGCGGCTGTCATCAAACGGTGATCAAAATATGCTCAATCCTTTACAGGCCTTGAGTGGCAAGGGTTACAGCTGAGTGCCCCAAGCTTATCCACAAGCCGGCCCACAGATGTTGTGCGCAACCTTCAGCGTGCTTCGAGAAGGATTCGACCGCGGCTGAGGTCTGCCAGTTGCTGTTGCAAAGTGGCCAGGTGGGCTTCGCCAACGGCAATCTGCAGGTCAACGCCATTGGCAGTGAACTGCTCGTCCAGCACCAGGCCATCCACTTCTGCCAGGCGCAGTTTCACCAGCGCCAGTTCGCTGAAGCTGCAACTGCAGGCAAATTCGCTGCGTTGTACCAACAGCCGCTTCGGCGCCTGTTGCAGGCATTTGTTGGCCCCACCGCCATACGCCCGTGCAAGGCCACCGGTACCCAGCTGGATGCCGCCGTACCAACGGATGACCAGCACCACCACCTGGTCGCAGTCCTGCGCCTCGATGGCGGCCAGGATGGGCCGGCCAGCCGTGCCACCCGGTTCGCCATCGTCACTGCTGCGATACTGTGCGCCCAGCTTCCAGGCCCAGCAGTTGTGGGTGGCGGCCAGGTCGCTATGGCGTTCGATGAAGCTCATCGCCTCGGCGGCACTGGTAATCGGGCCAGCGAGGGTAATGAAGCGGCTCTTGCGGATTTCCTCGCGAAACTCGCAGAGGTCGAGCAGGGTAGAAGGCATATATAGACGTCAGGCGCTCGGCGCGATGCCGCATCCCTTGAGAATGATGTGGATAAGATTGCTGCTTGCGTCTTCCATGTCCTGCTTGGTCAGGCGGCTGCGGCCGGTGACCTGGCAGATCTGGGTAGCGAAGTCGGCATAGTGCTGGGTGCTGCCCCACAGCAGGAAGATCAGGTGCACCGGGTCGACCGGGTCCATCTTGCCTGCGTCGATCCAGGCCTGGAATACCGCGGCGCGGCCACGGAACCATTCACGGTAGTCGGCGCTGAAGTATTCGCTCAGGCAGGTGCCGCCGCTGATGACCTCCATGGCGAAGATCCGCGAGGCTTGCGGGTTGCGCCGAGAGAACTCCATCTTGGTGCGGATGTACTGGCTGAGCGCTGCACCCGGGTCGTCTTCGACGCTCAATGCGTTGAAGGTGCTGTCCCACAGCTCGATGATGTTGCTCAGTACGGCGATGTACAGGCCGAGCTTGTTGGTGAAGTAGTAATGCAGGTTGGCCTTGGGCAAGCCGGCCTTCAGCGCGATGGTGTTCATGCTGGTGCCCTTGAAACCATGACGGGCGAATTCGTCTTCGGCGGCCTGGATGATGGCCTGTTCGTTCTTCTGGCGGATGCGGCCGGCGGGCTTGCCCGAGGCGGAAAGGCGATGCGCAGGGACTTCTAGGGTCATGGACGATTCCGTACAGGTCTGTGGCAACGGATGTCGGACAAGATTACCTGCCTGCGCGCAAGTGACAAGCATTAGCGGCACAAGCAGGCATCAGCGTGTCGCAGCCAGGCTTTCAAGGAAGCTTTCCAGTACCAGATTCGGCCTTCGTCCTTTACGCGTGACCCAGCTCAGGCTCAGATCGTAGAAGCGCTGGGCGGGCTTGAGTGCGCGCAGGCGGCCTTGCTGGACCCAGAACGTGGCGTAATGGTCGGGCAGGTAGCCAATGTAGCGCCCCGTCAGGATCAGAAACGCCATGCCTTCGCGGTCAGAGGCACTGGCGGTGCAGTTCAGGGCCTGGTAATGCGCCTGGATATCGGCGGGCAGGCGGAAGGTAGGGGCGATCGCTTCCTGGTCGTTGAGGCGATCGTCGTCGATCTGCTGGTCGTCGGCATAGAACAACGGGTGGCCAACGGCGCAGTAGAGCAGTGACCGTTCGCTGTACAAGGGTTGGTATTCAAGGCCGGAGAGTGGGCTGGTCTGTGGCACCACGCCAACATGCAGGCTGCCGTCGAGCACCCCTTGTTCAACCTGGCTGGGGGCGATCATGCGGATCTGGATGCGCACGTCAGGCCCACGGTCCTTGAGCTCGGCCAAGGCATGGGTGATGCGCATGTGCGGCAGGGTCACCAGGTTATCGGTCAGGCCGATGTTGAGCTCGCCCCGCAAGTGCTGATGCAGGCCGTTGACTTCGGTGCGGAAGGTTTCCAGCGCGCTCAGCAGCTGCAGTGCCGAATGGTAGACCTCGCGGCCTTCCTCGGTCAGCGAGAAGCCGGCGCGGCCACGCTGGCAGAGGCGCAGGCCGAGGCGTTGCTCCAGGTCGTTCATCTGCTGACTGATGGCGGAACGGCCGATGCCAAGCACGTTCTCCGCCGCCGAGAAGCCGCCGCATTCCACTACGCTTCGGTAGATTTTCAGCAGGCGGATATCGAAATCGCTGACCTGTGCGAGAGGGTCGGGGCGTCGGCTCATAAGTTTAGTCTTACTCTACCTGAAGATTAGAAATGTAGGCTTTTTCAGACTTTATCCGCGTGCGAATTTAGCTGCAACAACATCCATCGTTGCCTAATCGTCTTTCGAGGAACCGCCGATGAACATGCCCGAAACCGCCACCGTCGGTATCGCCAGCCAGCTGAAGCTGGATGCCCACTGGATGCCCTACACCGCCAACCGCAACTTCCACCGCGACCCACGGCTGATCGTGGCGGCCGAAGGCAGCTACCTGATCGATGACAAAGGGCGCAGGATCTTCGACGCCCTGTCTGGTCTGTGGACCTGCGGCGCCGGGCATACCCGCAAGGAAATCACCGAGGCGGTCGCACGCCAGGTCGGTACCCTGGATTACTCGCCGGCCTTCCAGTTCGGCCACCCGCTGTCGTTCCAACTGGCCGAGAAGATCACCGAGCTGACCCCTGGTGACCTGAACCATGTGTTCTATACCAACTCCGGTTCCGAGTGTGCCGACACCGCGCTGAAGATGGTCCGCGCCTACTGGCGCCTGAAAGGTCAGGCCACCAAGACCAAGATCATCGGTCGTGCCCGTGGTTACCACGGCGTGAACATCGCCGGCACCAGCCTGGGCGGCGTCAACGGCAACCGCAAGATGTTCGGCCAGCTGCTGGATGTCGACCACCTGCCGCACACCGTGCTGCCAGTCAACGCGTTCTCCAAGGGCATGCCGGAAGAGGGCGGTATCGCCCTGGCCGATGAAATGCTCAAGCTGATCGAGCTGCACGATGCTTCCAACATTGCAGCCGTGATCGTCGAGCCGCTGGCGGGTTCCGCCGGTGTGCTGCCGCCACCGAAGGGCTACCTGAAGCGCCTGCGCGAAATCTGCACCCAGCACAATATCCTGCTGATCTTCGACGAAGTGATCACCGGTTTCGGCCGCATGGGCGCGATGACCGGCGCCGAGGCCTTCGGTGTGACCCCTGACCTGATGTGCATCGCCAAGCAGGTGACCAACGGCGCCATCCCGATGGGCGCGGTGATCGCCAGCACCGAGATCTACCAGACCTTCATGAATCAGCCGACCCCGGAATACGCCGTCGAATTCCCCCACGGCTATACCTACTCGGCACACCCGGTAGCCTGCGCCGCCGGTATCGCCGCGCTCGACCTGCTGCAGAAGGAAAACCTGGTGCAGTCGGCCGCCGAGCTGGCGCCGCACTTCGAGAAGCTGCTGCACGGCGTGAAGGGCACCAAGAACATCGTCGACATCCGCAACTACGGCCTGGCCGGCGCGATCCAGATCGCTGCCCGTGACGGTGACGCCATCGTCCGTCCGTATGAGGCTGCGATGAAGCTGTGGCAGGCTGGCTTCTACGTACGCTTCGGCGGCGACACCCTGCAGTTCGGCCCAACCTTCAATACCCAGCCGCAGGAACTGGACCGTCTGTTCGACGCGGTCGGTGAAACCCTGAACAAGATCGACTGATCTTTCCGATTTTGACGCAAGGCGCGCGAGCTGATCGCGCGTTGGCCTCTACCTTCTTTATCTGGAGTTTTGCATGAGCATCGTTCAGCACCTGATCCACGGCGAACTGGTTACCAAGGGTGAGCGCACCGCCGATGTCTTCAACCCGTCCACTGGCCAGGCGGTCCGCAAGGTCGAGCTGGCAAGCCGCGCTACCGTGCAGGAAGCGATCGACTCCGCCAAGGCTGCTTTCCCGGCCTGGCGCAACACCCCACCGGCCAAGCGCGCCCAGGTGATGTTCCGCTTCAAGCAGCTGCTGGAGCAGAACGAAGCCAAGATCTCGCAGATGATCAGCGAAGAGCACGGCAAGACCGTGGAAGACGCTGCCGGCGAACTCAAGCGTGGTATCGAGAACGTCGAATTTGCCTGCGCAGCACCCGAAGTGCTGAAAGGCGAGTACAGCCGTAACGTCGGTCCTAACATCGATGCCTGGTCGGACTTCCAGCCGCTGGGCGTGGTGGCCGGCATTACCCCGTTCAACTTCCCGGCGATGGTTCCGCTGTGGATGTACCCGCTGGCCATCGCTTGCGGTAACGCGTTCATCTTGAAGCCGTCCGAGCGTGACCCAAGCTCGACCCTGTTCATCGCCCAACTGCTGCTGGAGGCTGGCCTGCCAAAAGGCATCCTCAACGTGGTACACGGGGACAAGGAAGCAGTAGACGCACTGATCGAAGCGCCGGAAGTGAAGGCTCTGAGCTTCGTGGGTTCTACCCCGATCGCCGAATACATCTATGCCGAAGGTACCAAGCGCGGCAAGCGTGTGCAGGCCCTGGGTGGCGCCAAGAACCATGCCGTGCTGATGCCCGATGCCGACCTGGACAACGCCGTCAGTGCATTGATGGGTGCTGCTTACGGTTCGTGCGGCGAGCGTTGCATGGCCATTTCGGTCGCGGTGTGTGTCGGCGACCAGGTTGCCGACGCGCTGATTGCCAAGCTGGAGCCGCAGATCAAGGCGCTGAAGATCGGTGCCGGTACTTCCTGTGGCCTGGACATGGGGCCTCTGGTTACTGCCGCTGCCCGTGACAAAGTGGTTGGCTATATTGATGACGGTGTTGCTGCAGGCGCCAAGCTGGTGGTGGATGGTCGCGGCTTCCGTGTAGCAGGCAATGAAGATGGATACTTCGTCGGTGGCACCCTGTTCGACAAGGTGACTCCAGAGATGCGTATCTATAAAGAAGAGATCTTTGGCCCCGTGCTGTGCGTAGTGCGCGTCAACAGCCTGGAGCAGGCCATGCAACTGATCAACGATCACGAGTACGGTAACGGCACTTGCATCTTCACCCGTGACGGTGAGGCAGCGCGCCTGTTCTGCGATGAGATCGAAGTGGGCATGGTAGGTGTGAACGTGCCGCTGCCGGTGCCGGTGGCTTATCACAGCTTCGGTGGCTGGAAGCGTTCGCTGTTCGGTGACCTGCATGCTTATGGTCCGGATGGTGTGCGCTTCTATACCCGTCGCAAGGCAATTACTCAGCGCTGGCCGCAGCGTGCGAGCCATGAAGCGTCGCAGTTTGCGTTCCCTAGCTTGTAAGGATGAGAAGTAAAGCGGGGAGGCCGGTAGGCCTCCCCGCTTTGTTTTCCAGCGATATTAAGGTTTTTTGAAATTAAGCCTTGACGGGGTTTCGAATCCCCTTATAATGCGCCCCACTTCCA
>NZ_JBIVIC010000006.1:0-197003 GCF_044749545.1 Pseudomonas sp. NPDC089396
AGTGTGGGGTTTCCCCATGTGAGAGTAGGTCATCGTCAAGATTCATTTCGCAAAACCCCTATCTGCGCGAGCAGGTAGGGGTTTTGTCTTTTCTGGCTGTTTGTCAGCCGTGATATCGTTTCCCATCATTTCGAAACAGCCTGCAGAGGACCTTGAATGGCCAACTCCACTTCACTCCATCCTGGCTTCATGATTGTCCACGGCAACCGCCTGGACGACCTGCGCAGCCTGGTTGTGAACTGGATGCGCCGTTACCCGCTGGCGCCATTGGAAAACGAAATTGCGCTGGTACAGAGCAACGGCATTGCCCAATGGCTCAAGCTGGCCTTGGCCGAGGACCCACAGGAAGATGACCTTGGGGGATGCGGTATCGCCGCTGCCATCGATGTGCAGCTGCCGGGTAGCTTCATGTGGCAGCTGTACAGAAAGGTGCTGGGCCGCGATGAAATCCCCGAGGTCTCGCTGCTGGACAAGGCGCCCCTGACTTGGCGCCTCATGCGTTTGCTCCCGGAACTGATCGAACGCCCCCATTTCGAGCCATTGCGGCGCTTTCTCACCGACGACGGCGACCTGCGCAAACGCTACCAGCTGGCAGAGCGCCTGGCTGACCTGTTCGACCAGTATCAGGTCTACCGGGCCGACTGGCTCAAGGACTGGGCAGCCGGCAACCACGTGCTCAACACGGCCCGTGGCGAACGAAAACCCTTGGCTCCCGGCAATCGCTGGCAGGCCGAGTTGTGGCGAGCGTTGCTGGAGGATGTTGGCGAGCAGGGCATGGCCCAGAGCCGAGCAGGCGTGCACCAACGCTTCATCGAGCGTATCAACAGCCTGGAGCAACCCCCTGCCGGCCTCCCTTCGCGCGTGATCGTGTTCGGCATCTCCTCCTTGCCAGCCCAGGCACTGGAAGCGCTGGCCGGCCTTGCCCGCTTCAGCCAGGTGTTGTTGTGCGTGCACAACCCTTGCCGCCATCACTGGGCCGACATCGTTGCGGACAAGGACTTGCTCCGTCACCAGTACAAGCGCCAGCAACGCAAACAAGGCATGCCACTGCAGCTGGATGACGAGTCCTTGCACCAGCATGCCCATCCCTTGCTGGCCGCCTGGGGCAAACAGGGCCGCGACTACATCAACCTGCTCGACAGCTACGACGATCCAGGCAGCTACCAAGGTGCATTCAGCGAAGGGCGCATCGACTTGTTCAGCGAGGGGCAGCCGACCACGCTGCTCAACCAGCTGCAAGACGATATCCTCGAACTGCGCCCCCTCGCAGAGACCCGCCAGCTGTGGCCTGAAGTCGATCTGAACAAGGACCGATCGGTACGCTTCCACGTTGCCCACAGCCCGCAACGGGAAGTGGAGATCTTGCACGATCAACTGCTCGCCCGCTTCAGTGCCGACCCGACGTTGCGTCCGCGTGATGTCATCGTCATGTTGCCGGCGATCGACACTTATGCCCCCCATATCCGCGCCGTATTTGGCCAGTTGCAGCGCAGCGACCCACGTTACATCCCCTTCACCTTGACCGACCAGGGCCAGCGCGGCCGCGATCCCTTGCTGATTGCCCTCGAGCACCTGCTCAAGCTGCCCGACAGCCGCTTCGCGGTGAGCGAAGTGCTCGACCTGCTCGATGTGCCGGCCCTGCGTGCCCGCTTCGGTATCCGCGAAAGCGACCTGCCAACGCTGCACCGCTGGATCGAAGGCGCGGGTATCCGCTGGGGCCTGAATGCCGAGCAGCGTGCGACCCTTGGCCTGCCCGAGGGCCTGGAACAGAACAGTTGGCGCTTCGGTCTGCGCCGCATGCTGCTTGGCTATGCGGTGGGTGTGGGCGAGGGCTGCGATGGTATCGAGCCATATGACGAGATCGGCGGTCTGGATGCCGCACTCATCGGCCCGCTGGTGGCGTTGCTCGATGCCCTCGATGTGGCCTATCAGGTACTGTCCCAGCCCGCGACAGCGGCGCAATGGGGCGAGCGCCTGCACGCTTTGCTGCAGGTATTCTTCCTGGCCGAGGGTGAGCACGACGAGTTTCTGTTGATGCAATTGCAGGAGCTGCGCGATGGCTGGCTGGAAGTCTGCGAAGGCGTCGGCCTGCAAGACCTGCTACCCCTCACTGTCGTGCGCGAGGCCTGGCTCTCCGGGTTGGACCAGGGCAAGCTGTCCCAGCGTTTTCTCGCAGGCTCGGTCAACTTCTGCACCCTCATGCCCATGCGCGCGATCCCCTTCCGTGTGGTCTGCCTGCTGGGCATGAACGATGGCGACTATCCGCGCGCGCAGCAGCCGCTGGACTTCGACCTGATGGCCAGCGACTACCGACCGGGCGATCGCTCGCGCCGTGAAGATGACCGTTACCTACTGCTCGAAGCGCTGCTTTCGGCACGTGATCAGCTCTACATCAGCTGGGTCGGCCGTAGCATACGCGACAACAGCGAGCGTCCGGCATCGGTACTGATTGGCCAACTGCGCGATCATCTGGCCGCCGGTTGGCGTCTGGCCGGTGTCGGCGACGACCTGCAAGCGGGCGAGCAGTTGTTGCATGCCTTGACTCAAGAGCACCCGCTGCAACCCTTCAGCCCACGCTATTTCCAGAAAGGTAGCGCGCTGTTCAGCTATGCCCATGAATGGCAGCTGCTGCACCGGCAGGCCGATGAGGCTGCGTTGCCTGAACCAGGCCTGCCCCCTTATGCCAGCGATGAAGCCCTGACCCTGACGCAGTTGCAGGATTTTCTGCGCCATCCCGTGCGGCATTTCTTCAGCCAGCGGCTGAAAGTGTTCTTCGAGGCTCTGGAAGCGCCCACGCCGGACGAAGAGCCGTTCGTGCTCGACGCGCTGCAGCGCTACAGCGCCAGCGAAAGCCTGCTGGGCGCAGCCATGGCTGAACCTGAACAGGCCGAACGCGCCTTGCAGGCACAGGCGCGCCGGCTGCAGGCCTGCGGTGTGCTGCCCCTGGCCGGGTTCGGCGAGATTCTGCAAGCAGAGCTGATCCAGCCACTGCCTGACCTGGTGCAACGTCACCGTCAGCTGTTGCAACGCTGGCCCAACGTGGTCGAAGGCGCGCTGCCGATTCATTTTCAGCAGGGCAGCCACCGGCTGGAGGGCTGGCTTGGCCGGGTCTACCAGGCCGACAACCAGAGCCTGCTGAGCATCACCACGGTGCCCAACACCATCAGTGCCGGTCGCACCCTCAAGTGGCATCGCCTGATCACCAGCTGGGTCATGCACCTGGCGGCTTGCGCCGCTGGGTATCCGCTGCACAGCGCGCTGCTGGCCAGTGACGTCACCCTGTTGCTCGACCCGCTGCCACAGGCCCAGGCTGCCGAACTGCTTGGCCACTTGCTGGTGTCGCGCCAGGCCGCGATGAATGCGCCGCTACCGGTCGCAGCCAAGACGGCGTTCGCCTGGTTGGCCCAGGATGACCCCGACAAAGCCCTCGCCGCTGCCATGCGAGCCTACGAGGGCGACGGTCGCAACAGTTTCGGCGAGCGCAGCGAAAGCCTGGCCCTGGCCCGGCAGTTCCGTGACTTCAGCGCGCTCAGCGCCGACGAAACCTTCGAAGGCTGGTGCGAAACCCTGTACCGCCCGTTATTCAGCGCAGCCTGGCAAACACTGGGCAACCCGGAGAGTGGCGCATGACCCAGGCCCGTCCCCTGGCATTGAGTTTTCCCCTGCACGGCAGCCAACTGATCGAAGCCAGTGCCGGTACCGGCAAGACCTTCACCATTTCTGCGCTGTACCTGCGCCTGATCCTTGGCCATGGGGGCGAGCAAGGCTTTGGCCGCGAACTGCTGCCGCCGCAGATCCTCGTGGTGACCTTCACCGACGCCGCCACCAAGGAGCTGCGCGAGCGTATTCGCGCCCGACTGGCCGAGGCGGCGAGATTTTTCCGGGGTGAACTGCAGGCAGCCGATCCACTGCTCCACCAGTTGCGAGACGACTACGCCGAAGAACACTGGCCACGTTGTGCCAGCCGCCTGGAAATTGCCGTGCAGTGGATGGACGAAGCGGCCGTGTCGACCATCCATGGTTGGTGCCAGCGCATGCTCCGCGAGCACGCGTTCGACAGTGGCAGCCTGTTCACCCAGAGCCTGGAAACCGACCACAGCGACCTGCTCGGCCAGGTCATGCGCGATTACTGGCGGCGCTTCTGCTACGGCATGCACGGCGAGGCCCTGAGCTGGGTGCGCAACCACTGGGGCAGCCCGGATGCGCTGTTGCCACGCATCCGCCCGTTGTTTGGCCGCGTGCGCCTGCATCAGGACGAGCAGGAGCCTCAAGCCCTGATCGATGCCGCGCTGCAACAACGGGTCGATCAGCTGCGCCAGCTCAAGGCGCCGTGGATGCAGTGGGCCGATGAGTTGCAGCAAATCTGCCGCGATGCCGTGGCGGCCAAGCAAGCGGACGGGCGCAAGCTGCAGGCTCGCTTCTTCGAGCCGTGGGTCGACAAGTTGCGTACCTGGGCCGGCGATGAGCAGGAAGTAGACCTCGACCTGGGCACCGGTTTCACCCGCCTGACCCCAACCGGCCTGGCCGAAGCCTGGAAAGTCGGCGACCCACCTGAACATCCGGCCCTGCTGGCCATGCAGGCATTGCCGAAACAGTTGCAGGCCCTGGCCAGCCCGGATGCACGCTTGCTCGAACACGCTGCCGCCTGGGTGTCCGCACGCTTCGAAGTGGAAAAACGCCGTCGAGCCGAAATGGGCTTCGACGATATGTTGCTCCGCCTGCAGCATGCCCTGGCCAGCGAGGCGGGCGAACGCCTGGCCGGGCTGATTCGCGAGCAGTTCCCGGTCGCGCTGATCGACGAGTTCCAGGACACCGACCCGGTCCAGTACGGTATTTTCGAGAGCATCTACCGCATCGGCGAGAACCGCGCGGAAACCGGCCTGTTCATGATCGGCGACCCCAAGCAGGCGATCTATGCCTTCCGTGGCGCCGACATCTATACCTACCTGTCGGCCCGGCGGGCCACCGCTGGCCGCCTGCGCAGTCTGGATACCAACTACCGCTCCAGTCAGGCAATGGTGGCGGCGGTCAATCAGGTGTTCCTGCAGGCTGAAGGGCGTGAACAAGGGCGAGGCGCCTTCCTGTTCCGCGAGGACGGCGACAACCCGCTGCCATTCGTCGAGGTACGGGCCAAGGGCCGCAGCGAAACGCTGCTGATCGACGGTCACCCCTGCGCGGCCTTGCAATGCTGGCAACTGGAAAGCGACGAGCCTGTCTCCAGCACGCTGTATCGCCAGCAAATGGCGGCAAGCTGCGCCAGCCACATCGTTGCCCTTCTGAATGGCGGGCAACGCGGCGTCAGCGGTTTTAGCAATGAGCAAGGCGAACAACGGCCCTGCCTGCCCTCGGACATCGCCATTCTCGTGCGCGATGGCTTCGAAGCGCAGCTGGTGCGTGCCGAACTGGCTGCCCGCGATGTGCGCAGCGTCTACCTCTCCGACAAGGACTCGGTATTCGCCGCCCAGGAAGCCCATGACCTGCTGGCCTGGCTCAAAGCCTGTGCCGAACCCGATTCCGAGCGCTTGCTCAAGGCCGCCCTGGCCAGCCTGACCCTGGACCTGTCGCTGACCGAGCTGGACCAGCTGAACCAGGACGAGCGGGTCTGGGAAGGCTGGGTCATGCGTTTTCGCCGATACCGTGACACCTGGCAGCGCCAGGGCGTGTTGCCGATGCTGCGCCACCTCCTGCACGACTTCCACCTGCCGCGCACCCTGATCGCGCGCAGCGACGGCGAACGGGTGCTCACCAACCTGTTGCACCTGGCCGAGCTGCTGCAGCAGGCGGCCGGCGAGCTGGACGGCGAACAGGCACTGATTCGCCACCTGGCCGAGCACCTGGCCAACGCCGGGCAGGCCGGTGAGGAGCAGATACTGCGCCTGGAGAGCGACGAGCAACTGGTCAAGGTGGTGACGATCCACAAGTCCAAGGGCCTGGAATATCCGCTGGTCTACCTGCCGTTCATCTGCACCAGCAAACCGGTAGACGGTAGCCGCCTGCCGCTGGCCTGGCACGACAGCCAGGGCAACGTGCAGCTCACCCTGACCCCTGACCAGGAGCAGATTGCCCTGGCCGACGACGAGCGCCTGGCCGAAGACCTGCGCCTGCTCTACGTTGCCCTCACACGTGCCCAGCACGCCTGCTGGCTGGGTGTCGCCGACCTCAAGCGCGGCACCCAGAAGACCTCGCAGTTGCACCGTTCGGCCCTTGGCTACCTGCTCGGTGGCGGACTGCCGCTGGTGGGCTCGTCGCAGCTGTCGGATTGGCTGCAGGGCCTGCTGTCCAGTTGCCCGCAGATTGCCTGCCCAGGCCTGCCGGAGGCTGACGAACAGTGTTATCAACCGCCCCATGCCGAGCACGAGCTGCTACCTGCACGCAAGCCTCGGCGTGCGGCATCCGAACACTGGTGGATCGCCTCCTACAGCGCCTTGCGGGTCGGTGAACAGACCCTCGGCGCCGACAGCTCCCAAGCTCAGCAGCTGCTCGACGATGAGGTAGTCGATGCCCAGCTGGTGCGTGAAGTACCGGCAGAGGGCGGCGACATCCATCGCTTCCCGCGCGGCCCGAACCCGGGCACCTTCCTCCATGGCCTGCTCGAATGGGCGGGTCGCGAAGGCTTTGCCGAGGTCGCCGCCAACCCCAAGCTGATCGAACGTACCGTCGGCCAGCGTTGCAACCGCCGCGACTGGACCGGCTGGATTTCAACCCTCAGCCACTGGATGCTGCAGATGCTCAATGAGCCCCTGCCGGCCCGCGATGCCAGCCTCACGCTCGCCCGGTTGCAGCACTACCAGATCGAAATGGAATTCTGGTTCGCCAGCCATCAGGTCGATGCCGAGCAACTCGACCGTCTGGTGGCCCGTCACACCCACTCCGGGGTGGCGCGCCCTGCGGCCCAGCCGACGCTGCTCAATGGCATGTTCAAGGGCTTCATCGACCTGGCTTTCGAACTGGACGGGCGCTACTACGTGGCCGACTACAAGTCCAACTGGCTGGGCCCGGACACCCTGGCCTATGACGCGACGGCCATGGAAAAAGCGATTCTCGAACACCGCTACGACCTGCAGTACGTGTTGTACCTGCTGGCCCTGCATCGCCAGTTGCGCGCACGGCTGCCCGACTACGATTACGACCGCCATGTCGGCGGTGCCCTGTTCATCTTCCTGCGCGGCGCCAGCAGCAGTGGCCATGGCGTGTACTTCGCCAAGCCACCGCGCGAGCTGATCGAAGCGCTCGACGCACTGTTCCGTGGCGTCCATCAGCCGCAGCAACAAGACCTGTTTGCCGGAGTCGCGCCATGAGCCGAACCCTCGACGATCTCTTGCCAACGCCCCTGCACGCCGAACAGTTGCTGGGGCTGCAGCCGCAACATGTCAGCGGCGATCTGTTGCAGCTGCTCGACCGCTGGGTGGAGCGTGGCTGGTTGCGCGCGCTGGACCGGGCATTCGTGTCCTTCCTCGAAGAGCGAGCCCCTGGCAGCGACCCACTGCTGCTGCTGGCGGCCGCCTTGGCCAGCCATCAGCTTGGCCACGGGCATGTCTGCCTCGACTTGCAGCAAACCCTCGCAGAGCCGGATTTCGCCCTGTCGCTGCCACCTGAGGGCGATGCCCTGACGGGCCCATTGCTGCTGCCTTCACAGCTGCTGGCCAACCTCGACCTGGGCACCTGGCTGCAACGCATTGCTGCCAGCCCGCTGGTGGCTGCCGGCGATACCCCCGGGCAGCAGGCGCGGCCGCTGGTACTCAGCGGCGAACGCCTGTACCTGCGCCGCTACTGGAGCTATGAACGGCGCATCGATGCCACCCTGCGCCAGCGCCTGAGCCTGCATGAGGCGGCCCCGGCAGATTTGCCCGCGCGCCTGGCGCAGTTGTTCGACGCAGGTGCCCTGGCGGGCCAGGTCGACTGGCAGAAACTGGCCTGTGCCCTGGCCACCCGCGCCGGCTTCAGCATCATCACTGGCGGCCCCGGCACCGGCAAGACCACCACCGTGGTCCGTTTGCTGGCCTTGTTGCAGGCACCGGCGGTGGAGCAGGGCAGGCCTCTGCGTATTCGCCTGGCCGCGCCCACCGGCAAGGCGGCGGCGCGCCTCACCGAATCCATCGGCCAGCAGGTCGAGCGCTTGCAGGTGAGTGCCGAGGTGCGCGGGCAGATCCCTACCGATGTCAGCACCGTGCATCGTCTGCTCGGCAGCCGGCCGGGATCGCGGCATTTCCGCCACCATGCCGGCAACCCGTTGCCACTGGACGTGCTGGTGGTCGACGAAGCGTCGATGATCGACCTCGAGATGATGGCCAACCTGCTCGATGCCTTGCCGCCAAAGGCCCGCCTGGTGCTGCTGGGCGACAAGGACCAGCTGGCATCGGTCGAGGCGGGTGCGGTGCTGGGCGACCTGTGCCGCGATGCCGAGGACGGCCGCTATTCGCCCGCGACTCAAGCCTGGCTGGAGCAGATTGGCGGCCAGTCGTTGGCCGGCAGCGGCCTCAAGCCGGGCGACGACCAGCGTCACCCGTTGGCCCAACAGGTGGTGATGCTGCGCTTCTCCCGGCGCTTTGGCGAAGGCAGCGGCATTGGCCAGTTGGCGCGCCTGGTCAACCGTCAACAAGGGCAGGCGGCGCGTGACTTGCTGAGCCTGCCGCCGAGCGACGTGTTCGGGCTGGCCCTGCGCGGCGAGCAAGACCGTGCCTTCGACCGCCTGCTGCTCGATGGCCTGAACCGCGGCGCCGAAGGGCCACAGGGCTATCGCAGCTACCTGCGGGCGATCGGTCGCTTGCGCCCAGCACCCGGCACGGCCTTCGACGACCCGCGCTGGGAGCAATGGGCGGCCAAGGTGCTGCACAGTTTCGAGGACTTCCAGCTGCTCTGCGCGGTGCGCAAGGGCGCCTGGGGTGTGGAAGGGCTCAACGAGCGGGTAGCGCGAGTGCTGCACAATGCCGGGCTGATCGACAGCCAGCAGCCCTGGTACGAAGGGCGCCCGGTGCTGGTCACGCGCAACGACTATGGCCTGGGGCTGATGAACGGCGATATCGGCATCGCCCTGCGCTTGCCCGACGAGCACGGCGAGCCGCTGCTGCGCGTGGCCTTCCCGCGCAATGACGGCAGCGGCGGTGTGCGCTTCGTCCTGCCCAGCCGGCTCAACGAAGTGGAAACGGTGTTCGCCATGACCGTGCACAAGTCGCAGGGCTCGGAGTTCAGCCATACCGCGCTGGTGCTACCGGATGCGCTCAACCCGGTGCTGACCAAAGAGCTGGTGTATACCGGCATCACCCGCGCCAAGCACTGCTTCAGCCTGATCGAACCGCGCCAAGGCATTTTCGAAGAGGCCGTGTTACGCAAGGTCCGGCGTATTTCCGGCCTCATGCTCGAGCAGGTCTGACCCCATCGCCGGCAAGCCGGCTCCCACAGGTCGGGTTCAGCGGTGTAACTGTGGGAGCCGGCTTGCCGGCGATAGGGCCATCAAGCACGACACAAGGCTCCGCGCCTACAGAAGGCCAGCGTTGTGCTATCGTTGCGCCGAGTTCACATAGCGTTTTGAGAGAATTCTCACATGACAGGGGCCAGGGAGCGGTTGACAGGCGGTGCGCTTTCTCTCGTGCTGGCCGCCCTGTCGCTATTGGCAGGCCCTGCCCATGCACAGGCGTCGCCCCCCTCCCAGCAGGCCCAAGAGCGGTCGAAGGCCGTGACCCAAGTGGTCTTGGGAATCCTCAGCTACGCGCGCTGGCCAACCGAGCCGGCGCCCTTGCGCCTATGCCTGGTCGGCCCCACCGAATACGCCGACGACTTGATCAAAAGCACTGTGCAGAACGCCGGCCAGCCGTTGCTGGTTCGCCGCCTGCTGGCCGATGATCGGCAGATCGCCCAGGCCTGTGATGCCGTTTACATCGGCAAACTCGACCCAGGCCAGCGCGATCGCCTGTTCGAGGTCATCAGTGGGCACCCAGTGCTGAGCATCAGCGAAGCCGACGACCCGTGCACGGTCGGCAGCCTGTTCTGCCTGCGGCTCGGCGACGAGCAAGTGGCTTTCGAGGTCAATCTCGATTCGGTGGCGCGCTCCGGCGTGCGTATCCACCCCAGCGTGCTGCAATTGTCGCGGCGCCGGGCGGTGCAGCCATGAAGCCGGGGAAAAAGCCCGGCGTGCGCCCGACACTGCGCTCTGTGCTCGGCCGTGGGCACCTTGCCGTGGCCTTGCTGGCCGTGGGCCTGGCGGGCATCTCGCTGACCCTGCTGGGCGTGCTGGCCCTGCGCGTCTACGCCAACCACAACGTGGACTTGATCGCCCGCTCCATCAACTACACCGTCGAAGCCGCCGTGGTATTCGACGACAGTGCCGCCGCCAATGAAGCGCTGGCGCTGATCGCCGGCACCGAGGAGGTGGCGGACGCCAAGGTGTTCAACAGCGACGGCGAGGTGCTGGCGCACTGGCAGCGCAGCGACGATGGCATGCTGGCCCGCCTGGAAGCCCAGGTAGCGACTGCGCTGCTGGACCAACCGGTCAACCTGCCGATCTTGCACAAGCAGCAGAAGGTTGGGCATATCGAATTGATCGGCCAGGGGCGCAGCCTGTTGCTGTTCCTGCTTGGCGGCCTTGGCGGCATTCTGTTCTGCACGCTGCTCAGTGCCTTCGTCGCCCTGTACCTGTCACGGCGCATGCTGGGCGATATTGTCCGCCCATTGCGCAGCCTCGCCAGCGTCGCCCATGCCGCGCGTCGCGAGCGCAGTTTCGACCGCCGCGTGCCGGAAGCGCCGATCGCTGAACTCAATGAACTGGGCAACGACTTCAACGCCTTGCTCGACGAACTGGAAGTCTGGCACGGCCACCTGCAGAACGAGAATGCCGCGCTGGCGCACCAGGCCAGCCATGACAGCCTCACCGGCCTGCCCAACCGGGCCTTTTTCGAAGGCCGCCTCAGCCGCTGCCTGCGCAATGCGGCCCGACAGCAGGACCACCTGGCACTGTTGTTCCTCGACAGCGATCACTTCAAGCAGATCAATGACAGCCTCGGCCACGCCGTGGGTGACGAAGTGCTGATCAACGTCGCCGACCGTGTGCGGGCGCAACTGCGCGAGCATGACCTGGTCGCTCGTCTGGGCGGCGATGAGTTCGCGGTGTTGCTGACCCCGCTGCAGTCCCGCGAGGACGCCGAGCGCATTGCCGAGAAGATCGTCGCCAGCATGCAACTGCCGATGCAGCTCGACGAGGGCGGCACGCTTACGACCTCAATGAGTGTCGGCATCGCCTATTACCCGGAGGATGGCCGCGACCCCGCCAGCCTCCTTAATGCCGCTGACGCGGCGATGTACCAGGCCAAGCGCAAGCGCCGTGGCCAGTGGCAAGCGGCGCAGACGGAACGGTCCGCCGCCGAGTTCAAGAACAGGAGCTGAACCGTGATCCATCGTTTGCGTTTTCCCTTCATCGCGATATTGCTGGCCCTGCTGGCGCTGACCGGCTGCCAGAGCACACCACCTAAAGGGCTCACGGCCGAGCAGATCGCCGTGCTCAAGCGCGAAGGCTTTGCGCCGACCGAAGAGGGGTGGGCGTTCGACCTGTCGGGCAAGGTGTTGTTTGGCAGCGACCTGGACAGCCTCAATGGCCAGAGCCAGGCAATCGTCGAGCGGATCGGCAAGGCGTTGCTGGGGGTAGGTATCGAGGGCGTGCGGGTAGATGGCCATGCCGATGCCACGGGCAAGGCGGCGTACAACCAGCAGCTATCCGAGCGGCGCGCGGACAGTGTGGCCAAGGCATTGATCGGCGTCGGCATGCCGGCGCAGAACATACACACCCGTGGGTTGGGCAGTACCCAGCCAGTGGCGAATAACCGGACCAGTGCCGGGCGCACCGAAAACCGCCGGGTGTCGATCGTGGTGGCGTCTTACTGAGATCCGCGTGGCATTCATCGCCGGCAAGCCGGCTCCCACAAGTACTGCACCGAGCCTAAAAGCTGACGCGTTCTCTGTGGGAGCCGGCTTGCCGGCGATGGGCTGCAAAGCAGCCCCTTCAGTCCTGAGCAAACCGCATCTCCCGAGTTTCCCCCATCAGCAACGGCGCATTCGCCTCGGTCACCCCGCGGATGTAATCCCACAACAAGGTAATCCGCTTCAACTTCCTCAAATCCTCCCGGCAATACATCCAGAACTGCCGCGTCACCTCGATCTCCTCCGGCAACACCGTCACCAGTCGCGAATCCTGCGCCGCCAGGAAACACGGCAAGATTGCCAACCCACGCCCCTGCAAGGCCGCCGTGTACTGCGCGATCACACTGGTGCTGCGCAGGTGCGCACTGGCATTGGGGATCAGGTTGGCCAGGTACAGCAGCTCCGAGCTGAACGCCAAATCATCCACATAGCTGATGAACGGATGTCCCACCAGCTCGCTGACCTGGCTGATCGGCGCATGGCTGTCCAGGTAATCCTGGGTCGCATACAGCCGCAGCCGGTAGTCGCACAACTTGCAGCACACATAAGGCCCATGCTCCGGCCGCTCCAGGGCGATGACGATATCCGCCTCACGCTTGGACAGGCTGATGAAGTGCGGCAGCGGCAGGATATCCACGGAAATCGCCGGGTAGGCGTCGACAAAATGGCTCAGCTGCGGGGTGACGAAGAAGCTGCCGAAGCCCTCGGTGCAGCCCATGCGCACATGCCCCGACAACGCCACGCCAGACCCCGATACCTGCTCGCAAGCCATGTGCAGCGTGCTTTCGATCGATTCGGCATAGCCCAGCAGGCGCTGCCCTTCGGCGGTCAGGACGAAGCCATTGGTGCGTGATTTCTCGAACAGCAGCGTGCCCAGCGCACCCTCCAGCGAACTGATGCGCCGAGACACCGTGGTGTAGTCGACGCTCAGGCGTTTGGCGGCGCTGCTGGCCTTGCGGGTACGCGCCACTTCGAGGAAAAACTTCAGGTCGTCCCAGTTCAGCGCACTGAGGGAGGTCAGGTCTTTTTGCATGTTGATCCGGTTTTTTTGTGCGTTCTTGTTGGATGTTTGCACATCTATACTCGAAAAAAGCCCCACGACGCCACCTCGCGTTTGCACGGCGTTGGCGATCTCGTCCCGACAAAAATTCCAAGGAGAACGCAGATGAACGCACCACAATCCCCCGACAAGACCAAGGTCGAGCAGGTCAAGCTGCTGATCGATGGCCAGTGGGTCGAATCGAAGACCACCGAGTGGCGCGACATCGTCAACCCGGCCACCCAAGAGGTGCTGGCGCGGGTGCCGTTCGCCACCGTCGAAGAAGTGGATGCCGCCGTGGCCGCTGGCCAGCGTGCCTTCGCCAGCTGGCGCGACACCCCGATCGGCGCCCGCATGCGCATCATGCTCAAGCTGCAGGCGCTGATCCGCGAACACACCAAGCGTATCGCCCAGACCCTCAGCGCCGAGCAGGGCAAGACCCTCGCCGATGCCGAGGGCGATATCTTCCGCGGCCTGGAAGTGGTCGAGCACGCCGCCTCCATCGGCACGCTGCAGATGGGCGAGTTCGCCGAGAACGTTGCCGGCGGCGTCGATACCTACACCCTGCGCCAGCCGATCGGCGTGTGTGCCGGCATCACCCCGTTCAACTTCCCCGCAATGATCCCGCTGTGGATGTTCCCGATGGCGATCGTCTGCGGCAACACCTTCGTCCTCAAACCGTCCGAGCAGGACCCGCTGTCGACCATGATGCTGGTCGAGCTGGCGCTGGAAGCCGGCGTGCCGGCCGGTGTGCTCAACGTGGTGCACGGTGGCAAGCAGGTGGTGGACGCGATCTGCACCCACAAGGACATCAAGGCAATTTCGTTCGTCGGCTCTACCGAAGTCGGCACCCACGTTTACAACCTGGGCAGCCAGCACGGCAAGCGCGTGCAGTCGATGATGGGCGCGAAGAACCACGCCGTGGTACTGCCCGATGCCAACCGCACCCAGACCGTCAATGCCCTGGTCGGTGCCGCCTTCGGGGCGGCCGGTCAGCGCTGCATGGCCACCTCGGTGGCGGTACTGGTGGGCAAGGCACGTGAATGGCTGCCGGACATCAAGGACGCGGCGAGCAAGCTCAAGGTCAATGCCGGTAGCGAGCCGGGCACCGATGTCGGCCCCGTGGTCTCCAAGCGGGCCAAGGAGCGTGTGCTGGGCCTGATCGAAAGCGGCATCCAGGAAGGCGCCAAGCTCGAACTCGATGGTCGTGACGTGAAGGTGCCAGGCTACGAGCAGGGCAACTTCGTCGGCCCGACCCTGTTCTCCGGGGTCAAGACCGACATGCAGGTGTACACCCAGGAAATCTTCGGCCCGGTGCTGGTGACCCTGGAAGTCGACACCCTCGACGAAGCCATCGCCCTGGTCAACGCCAACCCGTTCGGCAATGGCACTGGCCTGTTCACCCAGAGCGGCGCGGCGGCGCGCAAGTTCCAGAGCGAGATCGACATCGGCCAGGTCGGCATCAACATTCCGATTCCGGTACCGGTACCGTTCTTCAGCTTCACCGGCTCGCGCGGCTCCAAGCTCGGCGATCTTGGCCCGTACGGCAAGCAGGTGGTGCAGTTCTACACTCAGACCAAGACCGTCACCGCCCGCTGGTTCGATGACGACAGCGTCAATGACGGTGTGAACACCACCATCAGCCTGCGCTAAGGAGTTCGCCATGCGTATCGCATTCATCGGCCTGGGCAACATGGGCGCCCCCATGGCCCGCAATTTGATCAAGGCCGGGCACCAGTTGAGCCTGTTCGACCTGAACAAGACCGTGCTGGCCGAACTCGCCGAACTGGGTGGGCAGGTCAGCGCCTCGCCCAAGGAAGCGGCCGCCAGCAGCGAGCTGGTGATTACCATGCTGCCGGCAGCGGCCCACGTGCGCAGTGTCTACCTCAACGATGACGGTGTGCTGGCGGGCGTGCGCCCCGGCACGCCGACCGTGGATTGCAGCACCATCGACCCGCAGACCGCCCGCGAGGTGTCCAAGGCTGCGGCAGCCAAGGGCGTGGACATGGGCGATGCGCCGGTGTCCGGTGGCACCGGCGGCGCGGCGGCGGGCACCCTGACCTTCATGGTCGGTGCCAGCACCGAGCTGTTCGCCACGCTCAAGCCTGTGCTGGAGCAGATGGGCCGCAACATCGTGCACTGCGGTGAGGTCGGCACCGGGCAGATCGCCAAGATCTGCAACAACCTGCTGCTGGGTATCTCGATGATCGGCGTGTCCGAAGCGATGGCCCTGGGCAATGCACTGGGCATCGACACCAAGGTGCTTGCCGGCATCATCAACAGCTCGACCGGGCGTTGCTGGAGTTCCGACACCTACAACCCGTGGCCGGGCATCATCGAGACGGCGCCGGCATCGCGGGGATATACCGGTGGCTTTGGTGCCGAGCTGATGCTGAAAGATCTGGGGCTGGCCACCGAAGCGGCGCGCCAGGCCCATCAACCGGTGATCCTGGGCGCTGTGGCCCAGCAGCTTTACCAGGCCATGAGCCTGCGTGGTGAAGGCGGCAAGGACTTCTCGGCGATCGTCGAGGGGTACCGCAAGAAGGACTGACGAGCGAGGGACTTCATCGCGGGTCGGGCGGCTTTCCCTCTGTAACTGCGCACCAGAGGGAAGGGCGCCTGCCCCGCGATTTTTTTTGCCTGTAGTGGCCCTATCGCCGGCAAGCCGGCTCCCACAGGTACTGCACAGCCTTATTGTGGGAGCCGGCTTGCCGGCGATAGGGCCCGTGATGCCAGCAAAAATCCCGGATCAGGCAAAAACGAAATACTTGCGCACGGTCTCGACCACTTCCCAGGTCCCTTTCATCCCCGGTTCGATCACGAACACATCACCTGCCTTCAAATGCTTCGGCGCTTCACCTTCCGGGGTGATGATGCAGTAGCCCTCGAGGAAGTGGCAGAACTCCCACTTCTCGTAGTTGACCTCGAACTTGCCCGGCGTGCAGATCCAGGTGCCCATGATCTTGCTGCCGTCGGCCGACAGGTAGGCATTGAGGTTGACGGTGTGCGGATCGCCGCCGATGCGCTTCCACTGGGTGGCGTCCACGACGGGCGTCGGACAGGTTTCGCGCAGGACGGTGATGAAATCGGACATGGCACAACTCCTGGTGACTGGCTGGATGACGCGTCACCATAGGGCCATTGGCCTGGCCGCAGTTGCCTGGGCTCGACGTCCAGCTGTCTGACCGCGCTATGCCAGCGCGTTGACCTCGACCGTCACAGGGGCCAGCGCCTCAGCCCAAGCAACATCACTTATCAAGCCCACCAATAACGCACGAAGTGAAAGAACACCGGCGCCGCAAAGCACACCGAGTCCATGCGGTCGAGCATGCCGCCGTGGCCTTCGATCATGTGGCCCCAGTCCTTCACCCCGCGGTCGCGCTTGATCGCCGACATCACCAGGCCGCCGAAAAAGCCCATGGCATTCACGGCCAGCGCCATCAGGGCCGCCTGCCAGAAGCTGAAAGGGGTGATCCAGCACAGCAGCGCCCCGACCAGGGTTGCCAGCGCCACGCCGCCGGCCAGGCCTTCGACGGTCTTCGATGGCGACAGGTTGGGGGCTACCTTGCGCTTGCCGAACAGCTTGCCGCACACGTACTGCAACACATCGCTGATCTGCACCACGAGGATCAGCCAGGCGATCAGCAGCAGGTTGCGGCCCTCGAAGCCCGGGATGTCCAGGGTCAGCAGGGCCGGCACCGACGACAGGCAGTACACCGCGATCATCAGCCCCCACTGCACTTTCGAGGCGCGTTCGAGAAAGCGTGTGGTATCGCCGCCGAAGCTGGCAAGGATCGGCAGCAGCAGAAACAGGTAGACCGGGATGAAGATGCTGAACAGGCCGTACCAGTCCATGGCGATCAGCAGGTACTGCACCGGCAGGGCGACATAGAACGCGGCCACCAGCGCCGGGTAGTCGCTGCGCCGGGTCGGGGTGAGGGTCATGAACTCGCGCAGGGCGTAGAACGACACCCCGTAGAACAGCACGATCACCCCGTACTTGCCGAACAGGAAGGCGATGCCGATCACCAGCACCATTACCCACCAGGCGTTGATGCGGGCGTTGAGGTTGTCGATCACCGCGTGCGGCGCCGGGCCGGCGCGCCACTTGAGCAGGCGGCCGATGAGGCTGGCGATCAGCAACAGGGCGCCGATGCCGGCGAACAGGGAAAGGGTGTTGTCGTCCATGTCAGGCGTCCTTCGGTGCCAGGTTCAGCAAGGCCTGGCTGGCCCGCTCGAGAAAGGCCTGCTTGCCTTCTTCGGCCTGCAGGTGGATGGGTTCGCCGAAGCTCAGCGTGCACAGCAACGGCAGGGGCAGGGCACGGCCCTTGGGCATGACCCGGTTGAGGTTGGCGATCCACACCGGCACCAGCTCGACCTCGGGGTTGGCTGTGGCCAGGTGGTAGAGGCCGCTTCTGAATGGCATCAGCGGTTCGTCGCCGAGGTTGCGGGTGCCTTCGGGGAAGAAGATCAGGGAATCACCCTGGGCCACGGCATCGAGCACCGGTTGCAGCGGGTTGCCCTGGCCTTCGCTGCGTTGCCGGTCGATCAGCACCCCGTTGAAGACCCGGCGAATCAGAAAATCGCGAATACCGGGTTTGGCCCAGTAGTCGGCGCCTGCCACGGGGCGTGTGCGCCTGCGCAAGGGGTCGGGCAATGAGGCCCAGAGCAGTACGAAATCACCATGGCTGCTGTGGTTGGCGTAATACAGGCGCTGTACCGGCTGCGGGGTGCAGCCGAGCCACAAGGCGCGGGCGCCGGTGATCAGGCGGGCGGCGGAGGTGATGAGGAAGGCGGTCAGGGCGGCGAGCATGGTGCGGTTGTTATCCGATGAAGGGCACAGTCAGCAGGGTAGTCAAGGCCAGCAGCAGTTGCAGGGCCAGGCACATGGCCTGGCGCCGCAACAGAGACAAGGCTGCCTGGCTGCGGGCAGGCCAGTCGCGGCTGTCTTCACGCTGTGGTTTGAGGCGCAGGTCGAACAGGGCTTGGTCCAGGTGCCGGGTGTCGGCGGGCAGGTCGCTGCTGGCGCCGAGGCGGGCGAACAGGTCGGCGTCGAGGGCGACACGGATGGCCCAGTATTTGTGCAACAGGCCGAGCATCAGCAGCATCGCGCACAGGAGCGTTGCCAACGGATGAAGGTGTACGCCGAGCAGCGGTGCCAAACCGTAGGCCAACGCCAGCAGGGTCACGCCATCCGACAAGCGCTCCAGTTGCACGCCGCGGGCGAGCAGGCTGGCGACCAGGTGCAGGTTCATGGCTGTGCTCCGAGCTGTTGCAACACTTGGCGATGGGCGGGGCGCAGGACGATACCGGGGCGTGCCTGGCGGATCAGCGTTTCGGCGTCGTCGAGATCCTTGCAGCGCCCGGACAGCAGCAGCCAGGCGGCCACGGCGCTGGCGCTGCGTGAATAGCCGAGGGCGCAGCAGACCAGCAGGGGGCCGTGCCGGCGCAGGCGCTCGATGGCTTCGGCGGCTTGCTGCAGCAGGTGGCTGTCGGGGGGGATCAAGTCCAGCGTGGGGGCTGCGCTGTAGAACTGCTTTGTCTGCTCGGACGCCATCGCCGGCAAGCCGGCTCCCACAGGTTCGGTGGGGACTTGTTTGCTAACAGGGCAGGGGAGTTCCGCGCAGAGGTCGACGATGGCGGCAAACGGGGCAGCTTCATTGCGCGTTGGGATGCGTCCAAGGAATACCCCGTCACACACTTCATCGGCCTGCGGATGACGCCAGGTCCACAGCCGCGAGTTGACCCATGCACCGAGCAGGTAAGGCGCCAGCAGCCAGCTGGAGGCACTCGACAAGCGCCCGTGCGCGTTCTTCTGAAACCCACCGCTGCCGATAACGCCATAGTTCAGCGCCACCAACAGCAAGGAAAGGGCAGGCCACAACAGCCAAAGACCCGTCCCTCCCGCGATGAAAGCCACAGTCGCCAGCAATGACGAACCAACGGCATAACACAGCGCCACCCACCAGCGCTTGGCGACGCGCGCAATGCCGGCTTCCCGCCAGCGGTTGCCCCACAGCCACACGCAGACGAACCCCGCCAATGCGCCGGTCGGCACATCGATGAAGTGGTGCTGCCAGGTCGTCAGCACCGAGACTCCGATCAATGCCATCCAGCCATGCATCAGCCAACGCCAGGGCTGGCGCTGTACGTGCCGGGCAAACAGCGTCCAGATGATCACCAGCAGCGCGATATGCAGCGAGGGCGCCTGGTTGTAGGGCTTGTCGAAGCCCATCAGCACATCGAACAGCCAGCCGAATAGGCCGCCAAGCTCGGGCCGCTCAAACGTGAAGCGCAATGGCCAGAGCAGGAAGCCGCTCACGCAGAGCACCTGCGCGGTGAGTAGCGTCAGGGCGTGCCGATCCATTTCCTGGCGTGTGCGGGGCAGCAGGAAGGACAAGCCGTAGAGCAGGTCGATCGACCAGTACGGGATGATCGTCCAGGGCCACAGCGGCATGTAGCTTTCCCAGGCGAACACCAGGCTGCCGATATCGCTGCGACCGGCCGTGTAGCTGTTCGCCAGGCCGTAGCTGAGGAAGAACAACGGCCCCAGCAGCAACAGCCATAGCACCCCCCGGCGGATCAGGCCCGGCTCACGGGCGGTTGTCATTCACGCACCCGCTGGGCCAGGCTGACCGTGAAGATGCCCCACTCATCGACCCGCTGGGCCAGCTTGCGAAAGCCCGCCGCCTCGACCAACTGGTCCATTTCCGCCTGGCTGCGCCGGCGCATCACCCACGCCTCGCCGCCGCGATGGCTGGTCAGGGCGCGGGCGATCATCTCCAGCTGCGGGTGCCAGGGTTGGCCGGTGTAGACCAGGTAGCCGCCAGCCTCGACCGCATCGGCCAGGCCCGCCAGCGAATTGCCCACCAACAGGTTGCTGGGGAACAGCTCGTAAAGACCGGACACCACCGCCAGGGTCGGGCGTGGGTCCAGCGCGGCCAGGCTGGCGCGGTCGAAGGCGTCGCCCTGGACGAAACGGGCGATGTCGGCCAAGCCTTTTTCGGCAATCAGCGCGCTGCCTTGCTGCACGTTCAGCTCGCTGTAGTCGCGCAGCAGGATCGAGTCGGGCAGTTGCTCCAGCTCCTGCAGGGCTTCGAGGATGTAGCGGCCATGGCCTGCGGCGATGTCGACGATATGCACGGGCTGTTGCTGTTCACGCAGCCGTGCGATGGCCTGGCGCAGCAGTTCCTCGACATGCAGCTTGCGCTGACGGATGCCGCGCCAGCCGATGGCGTTCAGGTAGTTCTGGTCGATCATCCGGCCCAGCTTGCCTTTGCCGGTGGGCTGGTTGCGGTAGACGTAGTCGAGCGTGCTGCCGGAGTCGAAGCCGGTGTCGAAGCCCAGCTTCACGCCTTCGGCCATCCCCTTGCCCAGGCGCAGGCCGGCCCGCGTGGCGCGCCAGTAGAGATCGCGGGGCGAGTTGCGCGGCAACGGCGCGGCCAGGCTTTCGGCTTCGGCGCAGCTGGCGCCGGCCTTGTCGGCATCGAGCAACGACGGCAACGGCGCGGGGCTGGCGAAGCAATGCTCGACGAAACGCTCGATACGCCTGAGGGCGTGGGCGCGGTCACGTTCGCCGAGGGTGTCGTGGAAGAAGCCCGGCAGAATGTGCATCTCCTTGCGTGCGCTGCCCAGGCGCTCGAAGAAGCGCTCCTGCGGCTTGCGCTCGACCACCAAGTCGGCCCCGGATACCAGCAACTGCGTCGGCACCTGGATGGCCTGGGCATCGGCCACCACACGGTCGGCGGCTTCGTACAGGCCAAGCAGCATGGTCACGGAAATCGGCCGGCTGATCAGCGGGTCGGCCACGTAGGACATGACCCGTTCAGGGTCGTGGGTGAGCAGTTGCGGCCTGACGTAGCTGTTGACGAAGAAATTGCCCCGCACTGCCTTCATCAGCTTCAGGCCGGGGCGGGCGAAGGGCACGTAAAGCTTGACCTTGAATGCCGGCGAGGCGAGCACCAGGCAGCGCACCCTGGGCGCGTAGTCGTGGGCCCAGGTAGCGATCAGCACTGCGCCGACGCTTTGCGCCAGTACCACCAGGTCTTGTTCGGCAACGCCGTGGCTGGCCTGGATATGCTCGATGAAGGTCTGCACATCGCGCACGCTGGTGGCGAACCCCGGGCTGTCACCCCGGGCCCCTGGCGACTTGCCGTGGCCACGTGCGTCCCAGGCGAAGAAGTCGTAGCCGGGCATGTCCAGTTCGTCGGCCAGGTGGGCCATGCGTCCGCCGTGTTCGTGGCCGCGGTGAAACATCACCACGGCGCGGCGCGGTTGGTATTCGTTGCGGGTGGCGGGCCAGTGACGGTAGTGCAGCTCGACACCGTCGTGAGTGGTGAAATGCAGCGATTGCGCTTGGCGCATGGCGAAAGTCCTTGTCCGGCGGCGGAGGGTTCAGCGAGCTTCGGCCAGCCCCTGGCGAACCCGGTTGTAGAGGGTATAGAGCGAGAGTGCGAGGATGACCAGCAACAGGCCATTGACCCAGACCCCGTCGAGCAGGCCCAAGGCGACCCCGGTGCCCAGCACGCCAAAGGCCAGCGCCCGGTCGCTCTTGCCCATCGGCCCGTCGTAGCGCCGCGAGGCACCGGCCAGCGGGCCCATCACCCCGGCGTATTCGCTGAAGGTGGCGCTAAGCACCACCACCACGACCAGCATCGGCGAAACCCCGGCAAGCAGGGCGAACGGCAGGTACAGCGCCGCGTCGGCGATCACGTCGCAGAGTTCGTTGAGGTAGGCGCCGAGTCGTGATTGCTGGCCGAACTCACGGGCGAGCATGCCGTCGATGGCATTGAAGGCCATGCGCAACAGCATCCAGACCGGAATGAGGATGAACAGCCAGGCAATGTGGCTGAACCAGGCCAGCAGCAGGCCCAGCAGCAGCGAGACCACGGCGGCGCTGACGGTGACCTGGTTGGCGGTAACGCCTCGGTCGTGCAGGCGTTGCACTGCGGGGCGCAGGAGGGACTGGAAGCGCGGTTTGAGCTGATAGATCGATGGCACTGGAAACTCCTTTTCATCGCTGTCGGGTGTATTCAGGCGCCTGCCAAAAAATCGCGTCGTACCAACAAGGCAGCCATCCATGGCCTATCAGACATAGGCACGTTGCAACAAATGTAGGAGCGAGCTTGCTCGCGATGCGCCGCGCGGGCGGCGCTCGATCGCATAGACGCCAAAAATGTCACGACAAGCCCTGGCTCCCCCCCTTCCATAGCTCACGCCCACAAAGTTTGTAACCCGTTAATGCGGTTTTTGTTCGGTAGCATCGGGTTCATCCGCGATTCTTGCAGGACCACCCCCTTGTCCAAAACCCGCACCGTTGCGCCGCTGCTTCCCCTACACGGCACCCCCAAAAAATCCACTCCCGGCGAACATAGTAGGAAACCGTAAATTCCGCTGTCAGATCATTCCCAATCCCCGCCATCCCCCTAAACACCCCGTTCATTGCCATCGGTCATTCCACTCCCCTAGCCTCCATCGCCTTTCGAACATGAACGTGCAAAGGAGAGCGTAATGATCATGGACCTGGTCGAGCGGCTGAGCCCCCAGCACCGTCGACTGCTCAAGTTCCACCACAAGTCGAATCCCGAGTCGGGACTGCTGCTGGAGCGCTTCAAGGGCGTTGAAGGCCTATCGCGAGCCTTCGAATATGAGCTGCTGCTGATCTGCAGCTCGGTGCAGATACCGCTGAAATCGATGATCGGCCAACAGGTCAGCCTGGAGATCGAACTCGCCGATGCCGACCCGCGCTTCATCAACGGCTACCTCACGCGCTTTGCCAGCCTGGGCAGCGATGGCGCCCTGCAGCGCTACAGTGCGACCCTGAACCCTTGGCTTTCACTGCTTGAGCATCGCATCGATACGCGAATCTTCCAGGACTGCACGGTGGAGGAGGTACTGCGCGAGGTTTTTGCACTGTATCCGGAATACGCCCGTTACCGCTTTTACCTGCACCGCTCGCAAAAGCGTCACAGCTACCTCACTCAATACCGCGAGAGCGATTTCAGCTTCATTCATCGCCTGCTTGAGCAGGCTGGAATGTTCTACTACTTCGAGCACAGTGCCGAGAACCACATACTGGTGATCAGCGACTATTCCCGCTTGTCAGACCCACTACCCGAACAACCGCAGATCCGGTTCCACAGAAATTCGGTCACCGAAATCGCCGACGCCATCACGCGCTGGAGCGGCCATCGCCAGCTGTCGGCCGGCAAGCTTGCCCTGCAGACTTTCGACTATCGCAAGCCGCACAACCTGCTGCCGGTGGCGATGGACAGCGTGAACGAGCAAGGCGATGTGCAATGCCTGGAAGTGTACGACCCCGGCCAATACACCCACGGGACCTACAACGAAGGCGAAGCCTTGTTGCGAACACGCATCGAGGCGCTGGAAGTGCGCGCCAAATGGTTCGAAGGCGCGAGCAACTGCCGCGCCATGCGCCCGGGTTACAGCTTCGAGTTGTTGCAGCACCCGGCCCACGCTGGCCGCTTGGTGGAGGCGCGTGAGTTCCTGTTGTTGAGCGTGACGTGTGAAGGCCACAACAACTACCTCACCGGCCAGCAGGCCAGCTACTTCAACACCTTTACCTGCGTGCGCAAGAAGATCCCGTTCCGCCCGCAGGCGAACACTGTCCGACCCGTTATCAACGGCCCACAGACTGCCATCGTCGTAGGCCCGCCAGGCGAGGAAATCTTCACCGATGAGCTGGGACGGGTGAAGGTGCAATTTCACTGGGATCGCCAGGGTGGTTTCAACGAGGGCAGTTCCAGCTGGGTGCGGGTGGCACAAACCGGCGCCAGCGGTGGCTTTGGCAGCATCCAGATCCCGCGGGTGGGTGACGAAGTGGTGGTGGTGTTTCTCGAGGGCAACCCCGACCGGCCCTTGATCATCGGCAGCGTCTACAACGTCCGCAACCCCCCACCGTGGCCGCTGCCGGCGAACAAGACCCAGAGCGGGGTACTGACCCGATCGATCAATGGCACAGGTCGAACCGCCAACTTCTTGCGCTTCGAGGACAAGGCCGGCGCGGAGCAGGTCAGCCTGCATGCCGAGCGAGACATGGAGACCGAAGTCGAGGCGGATGACAGGCTCACCGTTGGTGGCAACCGAACGATCAACGTGACTGGCAAGCATGCGGAAACCATACGGCTGGAAACCAGCATTGCGGTGGAGGAAGGGTCCTACTTCGTCACCGTCGATCAAGGGCATATCAAATTGACGGCTGCGCAATCCATCACGCTTGAAGTGGGGCAAAGCAAGTTGGTGATGAATCAGGACGGGACCATCAAGTTGTGCGGCGTGGTGGTGGATGTGAATGGCAGCACGATCATCAATCTCAATAAATCCGAGTGAAGGACAGGGAACAGTCTTTATGTATCGCAAAAGTATCTACGACAGGATTTCTGAAAAGCGTGAGGAGAAAGAACGCCTCGAACGTGAGCAACTCGCACGAGAGGCGATGAAGCCGCCACCGCCGGAGCGCTTTCTGGCGAATGAAGTGAGCTTCGTGCGGCCAGAGAGCCTGAAAGACAAAACGTTTCATGTCTTCACTCTCACCGAGTTCACCCCTAGCCCGTTTTCATTGGTGATTGGCAGGTCATTGGCTGCGCGGGACGCATCACTGGAAACGCTTGCGCAAAAATTGCTCGGGGAAGTGGATAAAACGCTGTCCCATCTGCAGTGGATCGAACCTGTTACCCCCACCCAGGTGGCGGGCCTGGAGGCACGCCAAGTGGAGTTCCGTTGGCGCCAGCAAGGTCAGCCGATTCATCAGATCCAGGTGATGTTCTTGCATCAGGACGAACATGGGCAGCCTCTTCTGATGCAGATCACGGCAACCAGCAACAACCCCAAGGGCATGACGGAGACTGAGCGTGAAGCATTCACTCAGGTCATCACCAGCTTTGAAGTGCGCAGCCCGCCTGGTGGCAATGAGGAGGTGTACGAGGCTGCGCCAGCATGAGTGGTGCAGCACGTTTCGCCGATCCGATTGAGCATTCCAGTGCATTGAGCGGCTTGTTGGCAGGCTTGGCGATTGGGGCCGGTGCCGTCTTGTTCGGGATAGCCGTTGTTGGCACCGGCGGCTTGGGGGCTGCGGCGCTGGTAGCAATGGTCGGGGCGGGTGCAGCGACAGGGGCAGGCATTGGGCAACTGCTTGGTAGCTTGTCATTCGCGCAGCGGGAAACGGGGTTCATAACGTCCGGCTCAGGCAACGTTCACATCAATGGCCAACCGGCGGCGAGGGCGCATGCCGACTATGCCGTGTGCACGGATCATTCCGGTGTCTCGAGGACGCTGGCCCAAGGTAGCTGCTCCGTTTACATCAATGGCCTGCCCGCTGCCAGAGTGGGAGATCGTACTGTTTGCGATGCCAGGATAAGTGCCGGGTCGGCCAACGTCTTCATTGGTGGTGAGACGGAGACTACCGATGAAATCAGCCCGGAAGTGGCTGGTTGGCTTGACGGAGCAGTACTGGGAGTCGGGCTTGCCAGTGCGATTGCCCTCGTTGGACCTGCAATGGCGCTTTGGGGGCTTTTCGGCGGAGTGCTGGGAGGCGGTGCGGGATATCAAGTAGGGGGAGAGCGTTACGGTGAAGGTTCCGATGAGCAAAAGCTTATGGCTTTTGGCGGGGCGTTTATTGTTGGCGGTCTGGCGGCGCGTTATAGATTGCAGCCGGGGGCGGGGCTTGGGAGCAATTTTGGCAATATAAAAGTCGGCGCAAGAGGGCCGAAAGGGTATGTGGGCTATTTAAGAGGAGAGTCTATAGAGCTACCAGGCGTTAGGGCAGAAACTTTCCTTTATGTAAAAAGGTCTGCCACTGAGTTGAAAACATTGAGGCAGGTTTTCAGTGCTTCAGAGAGGCCCAGGTTCTTGAAGGGGTTATCGAAAACAGCAGAAGATTTCGCAAGTTTGAAGCGTGCTGGTTTTAATGATATCGAAATCGCCAGGATTCAAAGTGGAAAGCTTCCGAATGAAGATTGGCAGGTGCATCACATTAAGCCACTAGATGATGGTGGTACAAATGATTTTGAAAACTTGGTGCTCTTACAGAATCATCCCTATCATAAAGCGGTGACGAATGTACAAAGGCTTTTTGTGAGTGGGCTGAAAGAAGGTGAAAGCAAGCTAGTAGAATGGCCTATGTTTGATGTGAAGATTTATCCCGATATTGGAGGTTAAATATGGATGAGGCTATAAGGGCGGAAATTATAAATTTACGCGAAGCGTTAGATGACGGTGAGATGTATGTAGGTCCTCCGGCAACCATGGCTGATATTGCGAGTCTAACTAGTGCTGTGTGGGTGGAGATGGCTGCGAAGTTGCCCGTTGAGTATTTAGATTTTCTAGAGAACTTCGATGGCTTGGTTGCGTGTGGTGTTTTTATTTACTCGAGCCACACGCGTGTAAGAGCTAATGGTAAATTGGCACGATATGATTTTATGCGAATGAATAGATTGGGGCGGGAGTTGGGGTTTATGGATAATTTTTTGGTTTTCGGAGATAGTGATTTAGATGAGTATGTGCTGGACCTCTCGCGAGGTAAATATCAAGTACGGGATCGACAGGCCTTTGATAATGTGTTTGAAGAGTTCGAGACTTTTGATGGTCTTCTCGGGCATATGGTAGATCTGATCGTTCATTGGTCAAAAAATCAAAGCTAAAGAACTTGCTGGTTCACGTCAAGAAAAAGGGGAATGGCTTTTCGTCTGTGTCATTGTTGTTGCCCTAATAAAGGCGAGAGGTCGAATTTTTGTTTATCAAAACACATCGCAAGGTTGGTTGAAGCATATAGTGTATATTGGTGGGCTTTCTGTGAATGGTGCCATTTATAAATGTATTAAGATTTTACGTGATCGATTGAATGATGCGGATATGTACTTGGGTCCAGTCGCTACGCCGGGTGATATTGCGGCGTTAACAAATGCTGTATCAATTGAGTTGTCGGCAAACTTGCCATATGAATATTTGGAGTTTCTGCAAATGTTTGATGGATTGGTTGCGTGTGGGGTATTTATTTACTCGAGTCGCTCACGCGTGATGCCGGGCGGCGACATCTTGAGTCGTAGTTTTGTAGAGATGAATCATTTGAGTCGCGATATGGATTTCATGAAGGATTTCCTTGTTTTTGCAGATAGCGATCAGGATGAGTATGTGCTAGATCTGAAGCAAGGTAAATATCAAGTAAGGGACAGACAGGCATTCGATAATGTGAATGAGGAGTTTGATTCATTTGATGGGATTTTGGCGTTTATGGTTGACCTTATTGGTCAGCGTTCTTGAAAAGGCATGTCGCTGCGAAGTCCGACTTGAGCCGTATTCTTTGAAGTTATTCAGAGTTGCGGTTCGAAGTATGCAGATATTGAGATGTATTCATGGCTGGAATGGAGGGGGCAACTTTTTCTGGCGTGGGTTGAATACGCTTGCGATCATCCCTGCACCAACCGCTCGACCAACCCAGCCGCATACCCCGGCAACCCCGAAAAATCCCGCGCACACAGTAAAAGCCGCCGATTCGCCCAGTCCTCGCGCAGCCCCACCCAGTGCATCGGCAACACGCCCTGCCAGCGCTTCACCGATGCCATCGGCACCACCCCGACACCCGCCCCACCCGCCACCATGCGGATCACCCCGTCAAACCCTTCGGCCCGCACCCGCACCTGCATGCGCCGCCCTTCTCGAAGCGCCTGTTCCTCCAGGTACAACGCCAACGCACTGTTCGCCCCCAGCCCCACATGGCCATGGGCGAGGCAGTCGATGAAACTCGGTGTAGGCTCCAGGGCCAGGGGATGGTTCAGGGGAGTGACCAGTACCAACGGATCATCGCGAAACGGCAGGGTCTGCAGATGTGCACTGGGCGCCGCCGTGGAGATGATGCCGAGATCGGCCATGCCTTGGGTGATCGACTGCACGATCCGCAGGCTCGGCAGCTCCTGCACATCGACACTGACTCCGGGGTTGTCGGCCAGATAGCTCGCCAGCAGCTCCGGCAGGTATTCGGTCAGCGCCGCCGTGTTGCACAGCAGGCGCACCTGGCCTTGCTGCCCCTTGGCGTACTGGGCCAGGTCGAACTGCAAGCGCTCGACCTGCTGGCCGATCAGTCGCGTGTGTTGCAGCAGTGCCTGGCCAGCAGGCGTCGGCTGAACGCCCCGTCGATTGCGTTCGAGCAGCGCTGTTCCGAGCGAGGCTTCCATGGCCCGGATTCGCGCGCTGGCCGCCGGTAGCGACAGATGGCTGCGGCGTGCCCCGGCAGTGATGTTGCCGCACTCCACGGTGTGCTGGAAAAGCATGAGGTCGATCAGGTCGAAATGCATCTGCCTCTGTCCTGGCAAGAGTCTGGCTGAGTATATGGCAGATTTTCAGCCCGTCTGCCGCACGCCATCATGGCGGCCATGGATACCTTGATCGCTTTCTATCAGAACATCGGCCCGGCACTGTCACTACTGGTCATTGCCACCTTCCTGCTGGCCGGTGCGGTCAAGGGCGTGATCGGCCTCGGGCTGCCCACCATCGCCATGGGCTTGCTGGGCCTGGCTATGTCGCCGGCGCAGGCTGCCGCGCTGCTCATCGTTCCGTCGACGCTCACCAATCTCTGGCAACTCGCCGCTGGCGGTCACCTGCTGGCGCTCATGCGAAGGCTCGGGCCGATGCTGGCGATGATCTTCGTCGGTACGCTGCTTGGCAGTGCCTGGCTCGGCATCGACAGTGGGCCGTGGGCGGTGCATGGATTGGGGGCTGCGCTGGTCATCTACGCACTGTATGGGCTGAGCGGCCCGGTATTGCGAGTGGCGCGGGAAAGGGAAGGGTGGTTGGGGCCGCTCTGCGGATTGGTGACCGGCGTGGTCACGGCGGCCACCGGGGTATTCGTGATGCCGGCAGTGCCTTACCTGCAGAGCCTGGGCCTGAGCCGCGACGAGATGATCCAGGCACTGGGCCTGTCGTTCACCGTCTCGACCCTGGCACTGGCGCTAGGCCTGGCCGGGCAGGATGCCCTGGGTGGCCAGGCGCTGGGGGCCTCACTGCTGATGCTGGCGCCCGCGCTGCTGGGCATGCTGGCCGGCCAGTGGCTGCGCCAGCGAATCAGTGCGGCGCTGTTCAAGCGCTGCTTCTTCATCGGTCTGGCCGTGCTGGGCGGCCACTTGCTGATCAACGGCTAGCGGAAGAGGCACTGAGCATCTCGATCAGTTGGATATCGAAGTCGCGCTCCAGGTAGTCCATGCGTTTTTCGAAGAACGCGGCCATGTGTGGCAGTGCCGAGTGCACATCCAGGGCCGCCTTGCTGGCCCATACCTCGAAGAACACGAACAGGCTCGGGTCTGCCTTGTCGCGCAGCATGTGGTACTCGATGCAGCCCGGTTCCTGCCGGCTCGGCTCGACATAGGCGCGGAACAAGCTCTCGAAGGCTTCGGCCATTTCCGGACGGGTCTTGGCCTTGAGGACGAAGGCGTATTGCTCACTCATGGATAACTACTCGCGGGTGGAAAGATGAATCGATTCTACGGCAAGAATTGATTGTCCATTCGTGACTTCAGGTCAATTGTATTTTGCCCCGTCCTCGCTGTTTCCCGTGACTGTGAATCCCTAATCTGCCGGTCATCGATTCTTGACTTGAGGTCAGCATGAAAAAGATTCTTCTGCTCAACGGTGGTAAACAGTTCGCTCACTCCGACGGCCGCCTCAACCAGACCCTGCACGACGCCGCACTGGCTCACCTGGACCGTTCCGGTTTCGACGTGCAGCAGACCTTCATCGACGGTGGCTACGACGTGCAGGCCGAAGTCGAGAAATTCCTCTGGGCCGATGTAATCATCTACCAGATGCCAGGTTGGTGGATGGGCGCGCCCTGGACCGTGAAGCAGTACATCGACGAGGTGTTCACCGCCGGCCACGGCAGCCTCTACGCCAACGACGGCCGCACCCGTTCGGATGCCTCGCAGAAGTACGGCAGCGGCGGCCTGTTGCATGGCAAGCAGTACATGCTGTCGCTGACCTGGAACGCACCCCAGCAGGCCTTCGACGACCCCAGCGACTTCTTCGAAGGCAAGGGCGTGGACGCGGTGTACTTCCCGTTCCACAAGGCCAATCAGTTCCTCGGCATGACCGGTCTGCCGACCTTCATCGCGGTGGATGTGATGAAGCGTCCGGACGTGCCGGCGGCGTTGGCGGCCTATGAAGCGCACCTGGACCAAGTGTTCGGCA
The DNA here is from genome assembly GCF_044749545.1 of Pseudomonas sp. NPDC089396. Taxonomy (NCBI): domain Bacteria; kingdom Pseudomonadati; phylum Pseudomonadota; class Gammaproteobacteria; order Pseudomonadales; family Pseudomonadaceae; genus Pseudomonas; species Pseudomonas sp. NPDC089396. The sequence goes on from NZ_JBIVIC010000006.1 coordinate 30,140, forward strand.
AGGCAGTTTAACTGGACTTGCAGCTGGCAAGCGGCTATCAATCACCGCGAAGAGCAGACACAGGCGCATACGTGAAAACCCGATCCGAAGAACTCCAGGTATTCGTAGCCGTGATCGATTGCGGCTCGATCTCCGCTGCCGCAGAACAGATCGGCCAGACACCGTCGGCAGTCAGCCGTACCTTGTCGCGCCTGGAGGCCAAGCTCGGCACCACCCTGGTCAACCGCACCACGCGGCGCATGGACTTGACCGAAGAGGGGCGCTTCTTCCTCGAACGCTCGCGCCTGGTACTGGAGCAGATGGACGAAATGGAGGAGCGCCTGTCGATGAACCGCCAGACCGCCTCCGGGCGTCTGCGCATCAACGCGGCCGCTCCGTTCATGCTGCATGCCATCCTGCCGTGGATCGGCGAATTCCGTCGTCAGTACCCCGGCATCGAGCTGGAGCTCAACACCGACGACCTGATCATCGACCTGCTGGAACAGAGCACCGACGTGGCCATTCGCATCGGCGACCTGGCCGATTCCAGCCTGCATGCCCGCTCGCTGGGCTGCAGCCCGGTGCAGGTGCTGGCCAGCCCGGCCTACCTTGAGCGGCACGGTACACCCGAGCGCGTGGAAGACCTGGACAAGCATTGCCTGCTCGGCTTCAGCCAGCCCGAGTCACTCAACCAGTGGCCACTTCGCCATGCCCAGGGCGATCGCTGGCCGATCCGCCCGGCGCTGCTGGCCTCCAGTGGCGAAACCCTGCGCCAGCTGGCCCTGGCCGGGGAGGGCATCGTCAGCCTGTCGCACTTCATGACCCACGAAGACATCCGCGCCGGGCGCCTGCAGGTGGTGCTGAGCGAAGCCAACAACGGCTACCGCCAGCCGATCCATGCCGTCTACTACCGCAACACGCAACTGGCCCTGCGCATCCAGTGCTTCCTGGACTTCATTCAGCGCAAGCTGGCCATGTACGCCTGCTGAGTTGCCTGAACGCGACAGATCCTGCCCAAGGGCGGCGAAACTTCCTACGTGTTATTGCACTGTCGACAGGCTTCGGCCTTACTGACTGATCAACAAAAACAACACCAAGGAAGTGTCATGCGTATTGTCCTGTTCCAGTCCCTGGCGCTCGGAGCCGCGGTCCTGAGCTGTTCGTCGGCCTATGCCTTGACCCTGGAGGGCGGCGCGGTGGCCGCACCCGATCAATATGGCGCACAGGTGGCCGCCGATATCCTGAAGAAGGGCGGCAACGCGGTGGATGCCGCCGTGGCCACGGCCTTCACCCTGGCGGTGACCTACCCGGAGGCCGGCAACATTGGCGGTGGCGGTTTCATGACCCTGTTCGTCGACGGCAAACCCTACTTCCTCGACTACCGCGAAGTCGCGCCCAAGGCCGCCAGCCGCAACATGTACCTGGACGAAAAAGGCGAGGTCATCGAGAACCTGAGCCTGGTCGGCGTGCGTGCCGCCGGCGTGCCTGGCACCGTGATGGGCCTGTGGGAAGCGCACCAGAAGTTCGGCAAGCTGCCCTGGAGCGAGCTGCTCACCCCAGCCATCGGCTACGCGAAAAACGGCTTCAAGATCGCCGAAAAGCAGTACCAGTACCGCAACGATGCTCAGGGCCTGTTCAAGACCGCCACCAACTTCAATGACTATTTCGGCAACATGAAGGTGGGCGAGCTGTTCAAGCAGCCGGAGATGGCGCAGACCCTCGAACGCATCGCCGACAAGGGCGTCAGCGAGTTCTACCAGGGCAAGACCGCCGACCTGCTGGTGGCGCAGATGCAGGCCGACAAGGGCCTGATCACCAAGGAAGACCTCAAGGACTACAAAGCCGTCTGGCGTGAACCGATGGCCCTGAGCTGGCGCGGCAACGTGGTGTACACGGCACCACCGCCGAGCTCGGGTGGCGTTGCCCTGGCCCAGCTGCTGGGTATCAAGGAAGACCGCGCGGCGGACTTCAAGGGCGTGGCACATAATTCGGCACAGTACATTCACCTGCTGGCCGAGATCGAGAAGCGGGTGTTCGCCGACCGTGCCGACTACCTGGGCGACCCGGCGTTCACCAAGGTGCCGGTCGACCAACTGATCGCCAAGGACTACCTGGCCAAGCGCGCCGCCCAGGTCAACCCCAAGGCGATTTCTGCGACCGACGATGTCAAACCGGGTCTGGAGCCGCACCAGACCACGCACTTCTCGATCGTCGACAAGCAGGGCAACGCCGTCAGCAACACTTACACCCTCAACCTCGACTACGGCAGTGGTGTGGTGGTCAAGGGCGCTGGCTTCCTGCTTAACGACGAGATGGACGATTTCAGCGCCAAGCCGGGTGCGGCCAATGCCTTTGGCGTGGTCGGCGGTGATGCCAACGCCATCGCCCCGGGCAAGCGCATGCTGTCGTCGATGAGCCCGAGCCTGATGACCCGCGACGGCAAGGTCGAGTTGGTGATCGGCACGCCGGGTGGTTCGCGGATCTTCACCTCGATCTTCCAGGTGATGAACAACCTTTACGACTACGGCATGCCGTTGGAGAAGGCGGTCGCGGCGCAGCGTGTGCACCATCAATTGCTGCCCAAGGACACCATCTACTTCGACAGCTATGCGCCGTTGACCGGGCCGGTGGCCGATGAATTGAAGACGATGGGCTATGTGCTGGAGGACCAGGGCTGGGAGATGGGCGATATCCAGGCGATCCGGGTCAATGGGGCGCAGTTGGAGACCGCTTCTGATCCGCGTGGGCGTGGGGTGGGGATGATTGTCAAATAATCGGTAGTCAGTTCTGGCCCCATCGCCGGCAAGCCGGCTCCCACAGGTACTGCGCAGACTCAAGCTTGGCGCTGTACCTGTGGGAGCCGGCTTGCCGGCGATGGGCTGCAAAGCAGCCCGAACCTGAAACTCAAACGCGGAACTGACTCACCAACATCTGCAACTGCCCACCCAAACGCGCCAGCTCTACGCTCGACGCCGCCGTCTCATCACTGGCCGCCGCCGTCTGCTCCGACACATCCCGCACATTCAGAATGCTCCGGCTGATCTCTTCAGCCACCGCGCTCTGCTGCTCGGCCGCCGCCGCGATCTGCTGGTTCATCGATTGGATGCTCGACACCGTACCGGTGATGCTCTCCAGCGAAGCCCCAGCCTTGCGCGCCAGTTCCACACTGCTGTCGGTCAAGGTGCGGCTGCCGTGCATGGCGTTGGCCACTTGCTGGGTGCCGTGCTGCAGGCTGGCGACCAGCTCCTCGATTTCCTCGGTGGACTTCTGGGTACGCTGGGCCAGGCCACGCACTTCGTCGGCCACCACGGCAAAGCCACGGCCGGCCTCGCCGGCGCGGGCCGCTTCGATCGCGGCATTGAGCGCCAGCAGGTTGGTCTGTTCGGCCACCGACTTGATCACATCCATGACGCTGCCGATCTTCTGGCTTTCCTGCTGCAGCAGGTTCATCGCTTCGGTGGAACGGTGCACTTCCTCGGCCAGGCGTTCGATCTGGCTGATCGCTTCACCGACCACACGATCACCCGCGCGGGCCTCGTCGTCGGCACCGGTGGCGGCGTGCGAAGCCTGCTCGGCGTTGCGCGCCACTTCCTGAACGGTGGCGGCCATTTCGTGCATCGCGGTAGCGACCTGGTCGGTCTCGACCTTCTGGCTGTTGGCGCCGGCACTGGTCTGCTCGGTCACCGCTGACAGCTCTTCGGCGGCGCTGGCGATCTGGGTGACGCCATCGCGGATGCCGCTGATCAGATCGCGCAGGGTCGTGCCCATGCGCGCGATGCCTTGCTGCAGCACGCCGATTTCGTCGCGGCGGGTAACCCGCAGGTCATGGGTGAGGTCGCCGCCGGCGATCCGCTCCACCGCCTTCAAGGTCTCGCGCAGCGGGCCGGTGATCTGCCGGGTGATCAGAACGGCTGCCAGGACACCGGCCAGCAAGGCCAGCAGCGTGGCGATGGTCTGCAGGCTGCGGGCCTGGATACTCTCGGCGTCGCGGCGCTCAATCTGGATCTTGTACAGCGCATCGCTGCGCTTGACGATATCGGCGCCTTGCACGGTCATTTCCGCACGGGCCGTAGTGATTTCGGCGACGGCATCGCGGAACTGGCGCACGGCGTCACGGTAGGCCAGCACCGACTGTTCGAACTGCTGCACACGCGTGGCCTCGGCCGGCAACTGGCGCTTGAGCTCGTCGATTTCCACCAGCGCCGCTTCCAGCTGGCGCAGCGCCGCCTGTTCGTTGACCGCGCTGTTGTCGGCGATGTAGCCGCGTACGTCGATGCGCACCTGCAGCAGTTGCTGGCGCGTCTTGCTGATCAGTTGGTACTGCGCCAGGCGCACGCTGTCGGCCTCGGCACGCGACATGACGTTCTGGCTCAGGGCATCCATGGCGTCGTCGGCCTTGCTGGCGGACAGGTTCATCGCGTCGCGGGCGGTTTGCGAACTCTGGTAGCCGGCACGCATCTTGTTCAGCGATACCTTGTACTCGCTGATGGTCTGCCCCAACCCCTTGAGCAGCTCGACGTTGTCCGGGCTCTTGAAGGTGCTGGCCAGGTACGCCTGCTGCTTGCTGAAGGCATCGAGCTTGGCCTGGGTATTGGCAGCGGTAGCCTCGTCGCCGTTGGCGATCATGTACTGCAGGCGGGCTATTCGCAGGTCGGTCAGGTCTTTGTTGAGCTGGGCGATATCACCCATCCAATTGCTACGGTCGATGAGGCTGCCCAGGCTGGTCCACCCGGCCAGGGCCAGCAGGCCGGTGAGAACCAGCACCAGGCCGAAGCCCAGGCCGAGTTTGAGGTTGACGCTGATATTGGCGAACCAGCTGTTCATGCACGCTCTCCAGAAAAATTTCGCTCACTTGATCTTCGATCGCGAGGCGTTGTTGTTCTGGATGCCCGCTCAATCGTGCAGGGGTTATCGGCAAGAGGGAGGGAAGCTGAAACGCTTTTTCAGGAGATTTGCTCACTAGCCTTTTCGCGGGCTTGCCCCGCGAATGGGCCGCAGCGCGGCCCCGGCAATATCAAAGGCTGCGCGCACTGAAGGTATCGCAGCTGTTCACCTCACCCTGGGCAAACCCCGCCTTGAACCAGCGCACGCGTTGCTGCGAAGTGCCATGGGTGAACGAGTCGGGTACCACACGCCCCCGGCCCTGCTGCTGCAGGCGGTCATCGCCAATGGCATTGGCGGCATTCAGTGCCTCCTCGACATCACCCGGCTCCAGCCAGTTCAGGCGTTGCTGTGCCTGGAAGGCCCAGACCCCGGCCAGGCAATCGGCCTGCAACTCCTGGCGCACCAGCAAGCCGTTGTCGCCTTCCATGCGCTGGCCATTGCGACGCGCGGCGTCGACCTTGGCCGACACGCCGAGCAGGGTCTGCACGTGGTGGCCGATCTCGTGGGCGATCACGTAGGCCTGGGCGAAATCGCCAGCGGCGGCGAAGCGGGTTTCCATCTCACGGAAGAACGACATGTCCAGGTACACCCGCTGGTCCGCCGGGCAGTAGAACGGGCCCACGGCCGCCGAAGCGAAGCCGCAGGCGGAATTCACCTGGCCACTGAACAGCACCAGCTTGGGGTCGCGGTATTGCTTGCCGGCCTGGGAGAACAGGGCCTTCCAGGTGTCTTCGGTGTCGCCCAGGATCGAGGCGACGAACTGCGCCTGCTCGTCGTTGGCCGCCGGTGCCTTGTTCTCCACGCCAGCCGGGGCCTGCTGTTGCTGCTGCATCTGACCGGTGAGCTGGCCGAGGATCTGCAGGGGGTCCTGTCCGGTGAGCCAGCCGATGCCGACGATCAGCAGGATCGCCCCAAGCCCCAGCCCCTTGCCGCCGCCAAAGCGCATGCCGCCGCCACCGCCGCCACCTTCACCGCGGGCATCGACCACGTTGTCGCTGCGTCGGCCTTTTCGCCATTCCATGAGGGCTCTCCAGAGCTTGAAACAGGAAGTAAAAGATTAGTTCACCCTCGGCAAAGGTACTAATTCATAACCATTTGGTTATGTCTGATGCGGTTGAATTCAATATTCATCCCGCGCGACCTAACCGAAACTGCAAGTCCGCCTGCCAAACCCAGGCGTTCTGATAATTCCAAGAGAGGAAATCGGCATGCCCGCCCAGGACACCAGCCGCTTCGTGATCCGTGATCGCAACTGGCACCCCAAGGCCCTGACGCCTGACTACAAGACCTCGATTGCCCGCTCGCCGCGCCAGGCACTGGTCAGCATCCCGCAGTCGATCAGCGAAACCACCGGGCCGGACTTTACCCATCTGGGATTCGGTGCCCATGACCATGACCTGTTGCTGAACTTCAACAACGGTGGCCTGCCGATCGGTGAGCGCATCATCGTCGCCGGCCGGGTCGTCGACCAGTACGGCAAGCCGGTGCCCAACACCCTGGTGGAAATGTGGCAGGCCAATGCCGGTGGCCGCTACCGTCACAAGAACGACCGCTACCTGGCGCCGCTGGACCCGAACTTCGGCGGTGTCGGCCGTTGCCTGACCGACCGCGACGGCTACTACAGCTTCCGCACCATCAAGCCCGGCCCATACCCGTGGCGCAACGGCCCGAACGACTGGCGCCCGGCGCATATCCACTTCGCCATCAGCGGCCCGTCGATCGCCACCAAACTGATTACCCAGCTGTACTTCGAAGGTGACCCGCTGATTCCGATGTGCCCGATCGTCAAGTCGATCGCCAACCCCGAAGCGGTGCAGCAACTGATTGCCAGGCTCGACATGAGCAATGCCAACCCTATGGACTGCCTGGCGTACCGCTTCGACATCGTGCTGCGCGGCCAGCGCAAGACCCACTTCGAGAACTGCTGAGGACCCCGCCATGCCAATCGAACTGCTGCCGGAAACCCCCTCGCAGACTGCCGGCCCCTACGTGCACATCGGCCTGGCCCTGGAGGCCGCCGGCAACCCGACCCGCGACCAGGAAATCTGGAACCGTCTGGCCAAGCCGGACGCACCGGGCGAGCACATTCTGCTGATCGGCCAGGTGTATGACGGCAACGGCCACCTGGTGCGTGATTCGTTCCTGGAAATTTGGCAAGCCGATGCCGATGGCCAGTACCAGGATGCCTACAACCTGGAGAACGCCTTCAACAGCTTCGGCCGCACCGCCACGACCTTCGATGCTGGCGAATGGACCGTGCATACGGTCAAGCCGGGTGTGGTGAAGAATGCCGCGGGTGTGCCGATGGCGCCGCACATCAACCTCAGCCTGTTTGCCCGGGGCATCAACATTCACCTGCATACGCGGTTGTATTTCGATGACGAGGCCCAGGCCAATGCCAAGTGCCCGGTGCTTAATCTGATCGAGCAGCCGCAACGGCGGGAGACGCTGATCGCCAAGCGTTGCGAGGTGGATGGGAAGACGGCGTATCGGTTCGATATCCGTATTCAGGGGGAAGGGGAGACGGTGTTCTTCGACTTCTGATGGGGAATCTGGGGCCGCTTTGCGGCCCTTTCGCGACACAAGGCCGCTCCTACAGGCGACCGAGATCATCTGTAGGAGCGGCCTTGTGTCGCGAAAGGGCTGCAAAGCAGCCCCAGGATCTCAGCCTTTCACAGGTTTCAAGTCGAAAGCATCGCCCTGATACTGGAACAACAGACAATCAGCTGCCGCTGTACAACCGCTTTCATGCACCAGGTCGGCTGGCAGCTTGTAATAAGAACCCGCGGGAAATTCGGTGCGCTTGCCATCGATCACCGCATAGAAGGTCCCCCCCAGAACCACCGTCGGCAATGTCTGGCTATGCTGGTGCAGCCCGTTGTCGGTGCCCTTCCTGAACTTCACGTAGGCCGAGTAAGGCCCCTTGCCGAAGATATCGCCTTCGACATTGGCGTAGCTGACGGCGCCTTGGGTATTGGGCACGTCCTGCCACTTCAATGCCGCACTGTCGGTGATCGCAATGGTTTTATCCGCCGCATGTACGCCGATGACCAGGGTGCCGAGCATCAAGCCCGCAACAATTGCCTGTACTGCTTTCATGGTGGAGCTCCTTCGTTGAATGGCGGTGCAACGAAGGCTAATCAAACAAGCAGCGCACAAATACGTGCCAAGGAATCCATGACTTGTGCGTATTCAGCACAAATCACCATCTGGATTGCGCGTAGTACCCCTGCACGTAATCCAGCAACGCACGCACTTTGGGCGCCAGATATCGGCTCTGTGGATAAACCGCATACAGGCTGCGCGCTGGCAGCTTCCAGTTTTCCAGCACCGGCACCAGCCGCCCGTCCTGCAGGGCATCGTGCACGATGAAACGGTCAAAACTGGCGATGCCCAGCCCGCCGATGGCAGCAGCACGCAGGGCCATCGGCGAGTTTGCGCTCAGGCGCCGAGGCATGAGGATGCCGCGCTGTTCGCCACCGGCACCCGTCAGTTGCAGGCGCTGCGGGTGCAGCAGCTGGCTGTAGCCGAGCAGGGGATGGTTGGCCAGTGCCTCGGGCGTGGCGGGCATGCCGTGGCGCTCGACATAGCGCGGGGCGGCCACCAGTAGCACCTCGCTGCTCGCCAGCCGGCGCGCCACCAGGCTGGAGTCCGGCAGGTGGTCGGTGACCCGCAGGCAGACATCGATTTCCTCTTCCAGCAGGTCGACAAATCGATCGCTGCAGTTGAGTTCGATCTGCAACAGCGGGTGGCGCTCGATGAAGTCTGGCAACCAGCGTCCCAGTTCCAGCTCGCCAAAGGCCGTGGCCACACCCAGGCGCAGCGTGCCGCTCGGCTGTTGCTGATGCTCGGACAGTTCCAGGGTCATGGCCTGCATCTGTTCGAGGATCTGCACGCAGTGGCGATAGAACAGCGCACCGGCTTCGGTGAGGTGCAGGCGGCGGGTAGTGCGGGTGAGCAGTTGCGTGCCGAGGTGGCGTTCCAGGTGCTTCACCTGGCGGGACAGTACGGTGTGCGACACGCCCGCCTGGTTGGCGGCGGCGCTGAAGCTGCCGAGGTCGACGACCCGGCGGAAGGTTTGCATGGCACTGAACTGGTCCATCAATTCTCCTGGCCGCGTGCAATGGGGCCATCGAGGCCCCACGGCAACACGGATCAGCGCCGAACCAGCAGCACCCCGCTTTCCATGTGATGGGTGTAAGGGAACTGGTCGAACAGCGCGCAGCGTTCGATTCGGTGAGTATCTTGCAGCTGGGCGATGTTCTGCGCCAGGGTCTCGGGGTTGCACGAGATGTACAGGATACGCTCGAAGCGGCGAGTCAGTTCGCAAGTGTCCGGGTCCATGCCGGCACGCGGTGGGTCGACGAATACCGTGCCGAACTCGTAGCTTTTCAGGTCGATGCCTTCCAGCCGGCGGAACGGGCGAACCTCGTTCAGCGCCTGGGTCAGCTCTTCGGCCGACAGGCGCACCAGGCGCACGTTGTCCACCGCGTTCTCGTCGAGGTTGCTCAGGGCGGCATTGACCGAGGTCTTGCTGATCTCGGTGGCCAGCACCTGGCGCACGCGGGTGGCCAGCGGCAGGGTGAAGTTGCCGTTGCCGCAGTACAGCTCCAGCAGGTCGTCGTCGCGATCGCCGATGGCCTCGAACGCCCAGCTCAGCATCTTCTGGTTCACCGCGCCGTTGGGCTGGGTGAACGCGCCTTCCGGCTGGCGATAGCTGAACACCCGGCCAGCCACGTCGAGCTTCTCCACGGCGTAGTCGCGGCCGATGACCAGGCGCTTGCCCTTGGAACGGCCGATCAGGCTGACGCCCAGGTCTTCGGCCAGCTGCCGCGCGGCCACTTCCCAGGCTTCGTCCAGCGGGCGGTGGTAGCACATCGTGACCATCGCATCGCCGGCCAGGGTGGTGAGGAACTCCACCTGGAACAGGCGATTGCTCAGTTCCTCGCTGGCCTGCCAGGCCGCCTTCAGGCGCGGCATCAGTTGGTTGATGCGCTCGCTGGCGATCGGGAAATCGTCGATCAGGATCGCCTTGTGTTTCTCGCCAGGGGCAAACATCGCGTAGTGGCGCTGGCCGTCTTCACGCCACAGGCGGAACTCGGCGCGCAGGCGATAGTGCTCGCGCGGCGAGTCGAAAACAGCCGGCTCCGGTGCACCGAAGGGGGCCAGCAGCTCGCGCAGGCGGGCCACTTTGCCCTGCAATTGCGCGTCGTAGGTGCTTGGGTCGAAGACGGCACTCATGCGTTGAACCAGCCCAGCTTGATCACGAACAGGATGGAAAGGATCACCAGTGCCGGGTTCAGGTCGCGGTGGCGGCCGGAGATCAGCTTGACGGCGGTCCAGGAAATGAAGCCGAAGGCGATGCCGTTGGCGATCGAATAGGTCAGCGGCATGGCCAGGGCAGTCACCACCACAGGCGCGGCTTCGGTGACGTCGTCCCAGTTTATTTCGGCCAGGCCCGAGGCCATCAGCACCGCGACGAACAGCAGCGCCGGAGCGGTGGCGAAGGCCGGCACGCTACCGGCCAGCGGGGCGAAGAACAGCGCCAGCAGGAACAGCGCGGCGACCACGATGGCGGTCAGGCCGGTGCGGCCACCGGCGCTCACGCCTGCGGCCGACTCGATGTAGCTGGTGGTGGTCGAGGTGCCCAGCAGCGAGCCGGCCATGGCCGCGGTGCTGTCGGCGATCAGGGCACGGCCCATTTTCGGCATGTGGCCGTCCTTGCCCATCAGGCCGGCGCGCTTGGCCACACCGATGAGGGTGCCGGAGTTGTCGAACAGGTCGACGAACAGGAAGGCGAAGATCACGCTCACCAGGCCCACGTCCAGGGCACCGGCGATGTCCAGCTGGAGGAAAGTCGGGGCCAGCGATGGCGGCATGGAGACGATGCCGCCGAACGGCGTCACGCCCATTGCGATCGAGGCGACGGTGACGGCGAGGATGCCGATCAGCACCGCACCGCGCACTTTCAGCGACTCGAGGCCGACGATCAGGAAGAAGCCCAGGGTGGCGAGGATCGGTGCCGGCTGCTTGAGGTCGCCCAGGCCCACCAGGGTGGCCGGGTTATCGACGACGATACCTGCGTTATGCAGGGCGATCAGCGCCAGGAACAGGCCGATACCGGCCGCGATGGCCGAGCGCAAGGGCAGCGGGATGCTGTTCACGATCCATTCGCGGATGCGGAAGATCGACAGCAGGAAGAACATCACCGCCGACAGGAACACCGCGCCCAGCGCCACCTGCCAGGTGTGGCCCATGTGCAGGACCACCGTGTAGGTGAAGAAGGCGTTCAGGCCCATGCCCGGCGCCAGGGCGATCGGGTAGTTGGCGATCAGGCCCATGGTTGTCGAGCCGATGGCCGCGGCCAGGCAGGTGGCGACGAAGATCGCACCTTTGTCCATGCCGGTCTCGCCGAGGATGCTCGGGTTGACGAACAGGATGTAGGCCATGGCCAGGAAGGTAGTGACGCCCGCAAGAATCTCGGTGCGCACATTGGTGTTGTGTGCTCTTAGTTGAAACAGCCTTTCCAGCATGCCCGCTCCCCAAGGCGCCCCCGGCGCCGTGAATGTATCGACCCCATCAGCAAAGCACAGACCGTACCGGTTGCCGTGGTTTTGTGTGGGGAGGAAAAAAGCCGCGCATCATACCAGCATGGATGGCGGGGGCCTATGGCCGTTGGGGAATGGGCTGTTTCGTGCCTGTACCGGCCCTATCGCCGGCAAGCCGGCTCCCACAGGTACGCCACAATATTCAAGCGTTGTGGGGTTCCTTGTGGGAGCCGGCTTGCCGGCGATAGGGCCATCAGCCACTGTGCAACCGGTCCCGCGTGGCCAGGCTCGGGAACAGTTTTATCCACAGCCCCGTCACCACCAGCGTGCCCACACCCCCCAGCACCACCGCCGGCACCGTCCCGAACCAGTGCGCCGTGACCCCGGATTCGAACTCGCCAAGCTGGTTCGAGGCACCGATGAACAAGCCATTCACCGCGCTGACCCGGCCCCGCATCTCATCCGGCGTCTCCAACTGCACGAAGGCACCGCGGATCACCATGCTGATCATGTCCGCCGCGCCCAGCACCACCAGTACCGCCAGCGAGAACCAGAACGAGGTCGACAGCCCAAACCCGATGGTCGCCACGCCGAAAACCGCGACCGCGGTGAACATGGTGCGGCCTACCTTGCGTTCGACCGGGAAGCGCGCCAGCCACACCGACATCAGCAATGCCCCCACCGCCGGTGCCGAGCGCAACAGGCCCAGGCCCCAGGGGCCGGTGAGCAGGATGTCCTTGGCGAACACCGGCAGCAGCGCAGTGGCGCCCCCCAGCAGCACGGCGAACAGGTCGAGGGAAATCGCCCCGAGAATGTCCGGCCGGCTGCGGATGAAGCGGATCCCGGCCAACAGCGACTCCAGGCTGGCGCGGCCACGCTGGGGCACTTGCTGGCGCGAGTCCAGGCTCAGCATCAGCACGCAGGCAATGGCGTACAGCGCCACGGTCGGGCCATACACCCAGATACTGCCGAAGGCATACAGAAAACCGCCCACCGCCGGGGCGACGATGGTGGCTGCCTGGGTCGCCGAAGCCGAGGCCGCCACCGCCCGTGGAAACAGCCCCGGCGGCACCACATTGGGCAGCAGGGCCTGGGTCGCCGGCATCTCGAACGAACGGGTCGCGCCGAGCAGGAAGGCCAGGCCAAAGATCAGCTCGCGGCTGACGTTGTCGGTGGCGCTGCCCACTGCCAGCACCAGCGCGATCAGCCCCTGCAGGGTCTGGCAGAGGGCTGCTACCTTGCGCCGGTCATAGCGGTCGGCGACATGCCCGGTGTGCAGCATGAACAGCACCCGAGGGGCGAATTCGACCAGGCCGACCAAGCCCAGATCCAGCACATTGCCGGTCAGTTGGTAGAGGTGCCAGCCAATCGCCACGGTGAGCATCTGGAAGCCGCTGGCGGTGAACACCCGGGCCAGCCAGAAGGCCATGAAAGGGCGGTGCTGGCGCAACAACTGCGGTGTGGAATCGGACATCGGAAACCTGTGGCCTCGGCGCAGTAGAGGGGTCGGCAGCGTATCATCTGTTTGTAACAAACCGTTACTGTTTGCCGGGATCGGCACTTTTTCAGCCGTTGCAACAGGGGGGTGGGGCAACGGGTCACGCGGCAATCAACCACACGTCTCGGCGGGCCATTCGGGACTATGCTTCCTAGCAATCGTTGATCTGGATCAATCGTTCCAAATCTAACGATTGGCCTTCGGGCCCGATTCCCTGCGATTGCACAGAACAATTCCAACGCGCCGCACTCGATACACGTGGGGGCAGTAGGCGCCAGGGCCATACGCCCGGACGCCGGATTATCTGAAGAGGAAGCACTATGTTCGGTTTAGAGGCCCTAGATCTCGCCCGAATCCAGTTTGCATTTACCGTGTCCTTTCACATCTTGTTCCCAGCCATCACCATTGGCTTGGCGAGCTACCTGGCAGTCCTCGAAGGCCTTTGGCTGAGGAGCCACAACCAGGTCTACCGTGACCTCTATCACTTCTGGTCGAAGATCTTCGCCGTCAACTTCGGCATGGGCGTGGTCTCTGGCCTGGTCATGGCCTATCAGTTCGGCACCAACTGGAGTCGCTTCTCCGACTTCGCCGGCGCCGTCACCGGGCCGTTGCTCACTTATGAAGTACTGACTGCCTTCTTCCTCGAAGCCGGCTTCCTCGGCGTCATGCTGTTCGGCTGGAATCGCGTAGGCCGCGGCCTGCACTTCTTCGCCACGGTGATGGTGGCGCTGGGGACGCTGGTGTCGACCTTCTGGATCCTGGCCTCCAACAGCTGGATGCAGACACCGCAGGGCCACGAAATCATCGACGGCCGCGTGGTCCCGGTGGACTGGCTGGCGGTGATCTTCAACCCGTCGTTCCCCTACCGCCTGATGCACATGGCCACGGCCGCGTTCGTCGCCACGGCCTTCTTCGTCGGTGCCTCGGCCGCCTGGCACCTGCTGCGCGGACGTGACAACCCGGCGATTCGCAAGATGCTGTCGATGGCCATGTGGATGGCCCTGATCGTCGCCCCGGTCCAGGCCGTGATCGGTGACTTCCACGGCCTCAATACCCTCAAGCACCAGCCGGTGAAGATTGCCGCGATCGAAGGCCACTGGGAGAACGTGCCCGGCGAGCCAACCCCGCTGATCCTGTTCGGCATCCCCGACATGAAGGCCGAAACCACGCACTTCAAGCTGGAGATTCCGGTGCTCGGCAGCCTGATCCTCACCCATAGCCTGGACAAGCAGGTGCCGGCGATGAAGGAATTCCCGCCTGAGGACCGGCCCAACTCGACCATCGTGTTCTGGTCGTTCCGGGTCATGGTCGGGCTGGGCATGCTGATGATCTTCGTCGGCCTCTGGAGCCTGTGGCTGCGCAAGCGCGGCACCTTGTACAGCTCGCGTCCGTTCCTGTACCTGACCCTGTGGATGGGGCCATCGGGCCTGGTGGCCATCCTGGCCGGCTGGTTCACCACCGAAGTGGGCCGCCAGCCCTGGGTGGTGTATGGCCTGATGCGCACTTCAGAGGGGGTTTCCAACCATAGCTACGCCCAGCTCGGCTTCACCCTGGTGGCGTTCGTGGTGGTGTACTTCGCCCTGTTCGGGACCGGCCTTGGCTACATGATGCGCCTGGTGCGCAAAGGGCCGAAAACCGGTGAGGGCGATGAGCACACGCCAGGCGGTCCCGGCCAGAAACGCACACCGGCACGGCCGTTGTCCGCCGCCGATGATGGCCACGAGTCCAAGGCCCCCAGCCTGAGCAAGGAGAACTGAGTCATGGGTATTGACCTTCCGCTGATCTGGGCCGTGATCATCATCTTCGGCGTCATGATGTACGTCGTGATGGATGGCTTCGACTTAGGCATCGGCATGCTGTTCCCCTTCGTCAAGGGCGAGCAGGACCGCGATGTAATGATGAACACCGTCGCCCCCGTGTGGGACGGCAACGAAACCTGGCTGATCCTCGGGGGGGCCGGCCTGTTCGGCGCCTTCCCGATGGCCTATTCGGTGGTGCTCGAAGCGCTGTACCTGCCGTTGATCCTCATGCTGATCGGCCTGATCTTCCGCGGCGTGGCGTTCGAGTTCCGGTTCAAGGCCAAGGCCCACAAGCGCCATATCTGGAACAAGGCGTTCATCTGGGGCTCGCTGATCGCGACCTTTTTCCAGGGTGTTGCCCTGGGCGCGTTCATCGAGGGCTTCAAGGTGGTGGATCGCCACTTCGCCGGTGGCACGCTCGACTGGCTGACGCCGTTCAGCCTGTTCAGCGGGCTGGGGCTGATCGTGGCCTACACCTTGTTGGGCTGCACCTGGCTGATCATGAAGACCGAAGGGCCGCTGCAGCAGCAGATGCATGACCTGGCCAAGCCATTGGCCCTGGTGCTACTGGTGGTGATCGGCATCGTCAGCCTGTGGACGCCGATCGCCTACCCGCAGATCGCCGATCGCTGGTTCAGCATGCCTAACCTGATCTGGTTCATGCCGGTGCCTATCCTGGTGCTGGTGACCTTCTACGGTCTGCTCAAGGCGGTGGCGCGCAATGCCCATTACACGCCGTTCCTGCTGACCCTGGTGCTGATCTTCCTTGGCTACAGTGGCTTGGGCATCAGCCTGTGGCCGAACATCATTCCACCGTCGATCTCGATCTGGGATGCGGCCGCACCGCCGCAGAGCCAGGGCTTCATGCTGGTGGGCACCTTGTTCATCCTGCCGTTCATTCTTGGGTATACCTTCTGGAGCTACTACGTGTTCCGCGGCAAGGTCACCCACGAAGACGGCTATCACTAGAGGAGGGCGCATGATGACTGGCAAACATGGCCTGGATGAGAAGAAACCGCTGTGGCAGCGACTGGGTTGGCTGCTGCTGATCTGGGCGATGAGCGTGGCGGCCCTGGGAGTGGCGGCCTATGTGATGCGGCTGTTCATGGGCGCGGCCGGATTGACCACACACTAACGCTGTTCTGCAGTGGCCCTATCGCCGGCAAGCCGGCTCCCACAGGTAACTCACAATGCTTGAACCTTGTGGGGTACCTGTGGGAGCCGGCTTGCCGGCGATAGGGCCCTCAAAGACTACTTGCGGGCTTTGAGAATCACGAACTTCGGCGTCGCCGCCACCTGCTCCACCCCGCGGAACAGCCGCGCCAGTTTGCTGTGGTATCCCAGGTGACGGTTACCGACGATATACAGCGCACCGCCCACCACCAGCGCCTCGCGCGCCTGCTGGAACATGCGCCAGGCGAGGAAGTCGCCGACCACCTGCTGCTGGTGGAACGGCGGGTTGCACAGCACCACGTCCAGCGACTGCTTCTCCACCCCCGCCAGGCCATCGCCCGCCAGCACCGTCACCTCCCGCTCACCCAGCGCGGCCTGCCAGTTTTCCTGCGCCGATTGCACGGCCATGTACGACTCGTCCACCAGGGTGTAGTGGGCCTGCGGGTTGAGCAGGGCACTGGCGATACCCAGCACGCCGTTGCCGCAACCCAGGTCCGCGACGCGGGCATTGCCCAGGTCTCGCGGCAGGTGCGGGAGGAAAGCGCGGGTGCCGATGTCCAGGCCATCACGGCAGAACACATTGGCGTGGTTGATCAGTTCCAGGGCCGGCGAGTCGAGGCGGTAGCGGCTCGGGTAGGGCGAGACGGCGGCCGGGCGTTCGGCCAGCGTGGCGGTCAGCAGGCGTGCCTTTTTCAGCGCCAGTGAGGCCTGGACCGGGCCGATGTACTTCTCCAGCAGATCGCCTGCGGCCCGTGGCAAGTGCTTGATCATGGCCCCGGCAATCACCTGCGCACCGGGCGCCAGGTGGCCTTGCAGGCGGATCAGCTGTTCTTCGAGCAGGGCCAGGGTCTTGGGCACGCGAACCAGTACCCGATCGAAGGGGCCTTGCCAGTGTTCGCTGGCCGGTACGAACGGCACGCTGTCGAACGCCTTGCCGTTGCGCGCCAGGTTCTTCTCCAGGGCCATGCGGGCCAGGTGAGAGTCGCCACTGCTGACCACCGGCAGGTGGCCTTCAAGGCTGGCGGCCAGGGCGCCAAAGCTGTCGTTGAGCACCAGCACCCGGCACGCCGCCCCCGGCGCTTGCGCATGCAACTGCTCGAGCAGGTACTCGTCGGCGGCATCGAAAGCCTGCAGAGGGTCGTTGGCCTGGTCCGGCTGGCGGATCAGGTCGAGTTCGGCGTAGGGGGTGGTCAACAGGGGCATGGCGTCTGGCTCGGGTACGGATCTGCCCGTCGGCGGATCGCCACGGGTTTGGGTACGCGATTCTACAGGGCTTTGCGCAAGGTCGCAGAAATGGCTGTCAGATCAGCCCGCGCAGGGCGGCGATGGCGATGGCGCCCGCCTTGTTGGAGGCATTGGTCTTGGCGATGACGCTGCGGATATGGAAGTTCACCGTGCTTTGCGACAGGGAGAGGATGCAGGCGACATCGGCGGCGGTCTTGCCCGCTGCGGACCATCTCAGCACTTCCAGTTCGCGCTCGGTCATCTTTGGTACGGGAGAGCATAACTTGTTCAGGTGATGCTCGCTGATGACCGCGTGCAAGGTGTGGCACAACCACTGCACCTTGCCGGCCTTGTCATAGAGTTCGGCTGTGCTGATCTCACCCACAGGTCTGGCAATGCTGATCTGGCTTTCATTGTGCTGCAGGTCGTGCAGCGATTGGGTCCAGCCATGACGCAAGCCGTGCTCGCAGGCTAGCTCACGAAATTGCGGGGCCTCGCGGTACAGGTCGTCGGTCCACAGCACTGGCATGGTCGAGGTATGGCTACAATTGGCCGCCGAATCCAGTTTGTAGAATTCATCGTGCTGGTAGCGCTCGATCCATTCCTGCGGATAGTTGCTGTAGAGAAACACCTTGGGTGATTGAGCGGCGAGTTGCAGGCGCAGCTTGAGGCCCAGGAATGTCATGTCTAGACCCAGTGCAAGCTGCACTGCCAGGTCGAACATTCGCTGCGGTGCACGTTCACTCATCAACTGATGGAGATGCTCGTGATTCCAGAGAAGCATCTGTCGCTCCCTCGCTGGTGGGATCCAAACTTTTTGTACACCGGCCAATTGTAGGAAAAGCCTGACTATTGCGTTGGGTTTTTTTGTTATAGAGCGCACGGTTTTTGTGAGAACCGTACGTTCGACTTTCTGTGACCTTACACTCCAGCGGTTTTTATCCTGGCCGCTTTGCGCGACACTTGGCGCATGCATTTCTTGGAGCCCCACATGACCGCCAGCGCCGACAAGTTCACCCGCCAGACCCTGCTCGACGTCCAGCCGTTGACGCCCAACCTGTTCAGCCTGCGAGTCACCCGCGACCCGGGCTTCCGTTTTCGGTCCGGTCAGTTCGCTCGGCTGGGTGTGACCAAGGCGGATGGCAGTGTGGTCTGGCGCGCCTACTCGATGGTCAGCGCACCCCATGACGAGTTTCTCGATTTCTTCTCCATCGTCGTGCCGGGCGGTGAGTTCACCAGCGAACTGAGCCGACTGGGCGAGGGCGACACACTGCTGATCGACCGCCAGGCGTTCGGCTTCCTGACCCTCGATCGCTTCGTCGGCGGGCGTGACCTGTGGCTGTTGGCGACCGGCACCGGCATTGCGCCGTTCATGTCGATCCTGCAGGACTTCGAGGCCTGGGAGCGCTTCGACAACATCAAGCTGGTGTATTCGGTGCGCGAGGCGAAGGAGCTCGCGTATGTGGATGACATCGCTGGGCTTGAGCAGCGTGACTACCTGGCCGAGTTTGCCGGCAAGCTGCAGTTCATCCCGGTGGTGACGCGTGAAGCTCACCCCGGCGCCTTGAGCGCGCGGATCACCACCCTGATCGAGAATGGCGAGCTGGAGAAAGCGGCGGGGCTGGAGCTGTCGCCCGAGCATTCGCGGATCATGCTCTGCGGTAACCCCGAGATGATCGACGACACGCGCAAGGTGCTCAAGGCGCGCGACTTGCAACTGAGCCTGAGCAAGCGCCCAGGACAGGTGGCGGTCGAAAACTACTGGTGATACTGGGGGCGCGAGGCGCCCCCCGTCACGTCAGGGCAACCGGTTCTGGTTCTGCGACTTGAGCAGGTCGCGAATCTCGGTCAGCAGTGTTTCCTGCGGGGTCGGCGCAGGCGGCACGCTGGGCGCCACGGCTTCTTCACGCTTGAGCTTGTTGATCGCTTTCACCCCCATGAAGATGGCGAATGCCACGATCACGAAGTCGATGATCGTCTGGATGAACTTGCCATAGGCCACCACCACGGCGGGTACATCGCCTTCGGCTGCCTTCAAGGTAATGGCCAGGTCACTGAAGTCCACGCCTCCGATCAGCAGCCCCAGGGGTGGCATGACCACGTCACCGACGAATGAGGAGACAATCTTGCCGAAGGCCGCGCCGATGATGATACCGACCGCCATGTCGACGACGTTTCCTTTGACCGCGAAGGCCTTGAACTCACTGATCATGCCCATGTTCGATTCCTTTGTAACAAATGGTGAGGTTATCGCAGTGTAAGCCACTAAAACGCTTCATGCGTGATCTTCAGGAGTAGTGACTGCGCTTAGAACGAATAGTTTTGTCGCCTTCCGGCGCGTTCGAGACACGTCTGTGTCGGCTATCATGGCGGTTTTTTCCAGGAGAACCTGCCCATGGCCAAAGCCAAGCGCTTGTATGGCTGCACCGAATGCGGCGCGACCTTCCCCAAATGGGCCGGCCAGTGCGGCGAATGCGGGGCCTGGAACACTCTGGTCGAAACCATGATCGAAAGCGCCGGTGCCGCCGCGCCCAGCGGGCGTGCCGGGTGGACCGGGCAGCAGGCGCAGATCAAGACCTTGGCCGAAGTCAGCGTCGAGGAAATTCCCCGTTTCACCACCAGCAGTACCGAGTTGGACCGCGTGCTCGGCGGGGGCCTGGTCGATGGCTCGGTGGTGCTGATCGGTGGCGACCCCGGTATCGGCAAGTCGACCATCCTGCTGCAGACCCTGTGCAACATCGCCGTGGGCATGCCGGCGTTGTACGTCACCGGTGAAGAGTCGCAGCAGCAGGTGGCCATGCGTTCACGGCGCCTGGGCCTGCCGCAGGATCAGCTCAAGGTGATGACCGAAACCTGTATCGAAACCATCATCGCCACGGCGCGGCTGGAGAAGCCGCGGGTCATGGTCATCGACTCGATCCAGACCATCTTCACCGAACAGCTGCAGTCAGCGCCCGGTGGCGTGGCCCAGGTGCGCGAGAGCACGGCGTTACTGGTGCGTTATGCCAAGCAGAGCGGCACGGCGATCTTCCTGGTCGGCCACGTCACCAAGGAAGGCTCGCTGGCCGGCCCGCGGGTGCTGGAGCACATGGTCGATACCGTGCTGTATTTCGAAGGCGAGTCCGATGGCCGCCTGCGCCTGTTGCGGGCGGTGAAGAACCGCTTTGGTGCGGTCAACGAACTGGGCGTGTTCGGCATGACCGACCGCGGGCTGAAGGAGGTTTCCAACCCCTCGGCGATCTTCCTCAACCGTGCCCAGGAAGAAGTGCCCGGTAGCGTGGTCATGGCCACCTGGGAAGGCACCCGGCCGATGCTGGTGGAAGTGCAGGCGTTGGTGGATGACAGCCACCTGGCCAACCCGCGGCGGGTCACCCTGGGCCTGGACCAGAACCGCCTGGCGATGCTGCTGGCCGTGCTGCACCGGCATGGCGGCATTCCCACCCACGACCAGGATGTGTTTCTCAACGTGGTAGGCGGGGTGAAGGTGCTGGAGACCGCGTCCGACCTGGCCTTGCTGGCGGCAGTGATGTCCAGCTTGCGCAACCGGCCGTTGGCCCATGGGCTGCTGGTGTTCGGTGAGATCGGCCTGTCTGGTGAAGTGCGACCGGTCCCCAGCGGGCAGGAGCGGTTGAAGGAAGCGGCCAAGCATGGCTTCAAGCGGGCCATCGTGCCCAAGGGCAATGCGCCGAAGGAACCGCCGGCGGGGTTGCAGGTGATTGCCGTGACCCGGCTGGAACAGGCTTTGGACGCCTTGTTCGAGTAATTCCTTGTCAGTTCCGGCCCTATCGCCGGCAAGCCGGCTCCCACAAGGTTAAGCAGCGCCTTCGATTCCTGTGGGAGCCGGCTTGCCGGCGATAGGGCCATTACAGACAAACAAAAAGGGGAGCCGACGATGCGCATCGGCTCCCCCGCGTAACCGCTCAGTCAGCGGTCAATGCTCGGCGACCGCACTGCGCCTGGGCGTCGCGTTGCCTTGCTCGTCCATCTCCATCACCGGCACCTCGTTGCCCTCGGCATCGAACAGCTTGCCATCCTTGAAATAGTCGCCATCACGCAGCGACGAAATGTCCGAGTACTGGATGGTGCGCTCGTAGCCTGCGGCGAACACCGACTGCTGGTCCGAGTTGCCGGCGGTGAAGTGGTTGAAGATCAGGTTCAGCAGGATGGCCATGATCGCCGCCGAGCTGATGCCGGAGTGGAAGATGGTCTCGAACCAGTTCGGGAAGTGGTGGTAGAAGGTCGGCGCGGCAATCGGGATCATGCCGAAGCCCAGCGAGGCGGCGACGATGATCAGGTTGACGTTGTTCTTGTAGTTGACCTTCGACAGGGTGCGGATGCCACTGGCAGCCACGGTGCCGAACAGCACGATGCCTGCGCCGCCCAGTACCGGGGTGGGGACCGCGGCAATCACCCGGCCCATCACCGGCAGCAGGCCGAGCACCACCAGGATCACACCACCGGTGGCCACCACATAGCGGCTCTTGACCCCGGTCACGGCCACCAGCCCGACGTTCTGGGCGAAGGCGCTCTGGGTGAAGGAGCCGAAGATCGGCGCCAGGATGCTCGACGCCATGTCGGCGCGCAGGCCATTGCCCAGGCGCTTGGAGTCGACCTTGGTTTCGATGATCTCACCCACGGCGAGAATGTCGGCCGAGGTTTCCACCAACGTCACCATGATCACGATGCACATCGACAGGATCGCCGCGATGTGGAAGGTCGGCATGCCGAAGTGGAACGGCGTGGGGAAGGCGAACATCGGGCCTTCGGCGACCTTGCTGAAGTCGGTCATGCCCAGTGCCCAGGCGATCAGCGTGCCGATCACCATGGCCAGCAGGATCGACAGCCGCGAGATGGTTGCGCTGCCCAGCTTGCTCAGCAGCAGCACGATGGCGAAGGTCAACCCCGCCAGGCCGATGTTGGCCATGCTGCCGAACTCCGGCGAGGCGCTGTTGCCGCCCATCACCCAGCGTGCGGCCACGGGCATCAGGGTCAGGCCGATGGTGGTGATGACGATGCCGGTCACCAGCGGCGGGAAGAACTTGGTGATGCGCGAGAACACCGGGGTGATCAAAAAGCCGATCAGCGAGGCGGCCATCACTGCACCCAACACGCCAGGCAGGCCACCACCGCCCTCGCTGCTGAGAATCGCGCCCATGGTCGCAACGCCTGCGAACGATACGCCTTGTACCAACGGCAACTGACAACCGAAGAACGGCAGGCCCAGCGTCTGCAACAGCGTGGCCAGGCCACCGGCAAACAGCGAGGCGGCGATCAGCATGCCGATTTCGGCACCGTTCAGGCCTGCAGCCTGCCCGAGGATCAGGGGTACCGCGACGATCCCGCCATACATGGTCAGCACGTGTTGCAGACCATAAGCCAGGTTGGCGCCAAGCCCGAGGTTTTCATCCTCGGGGCGCTTGGCGGGAGACGTGCTAGGGGACGTAGTCATTGAGCAGGCTCGCTGTTTATTGTTGTGCCGCTACTGTAGACACTTCCTACAAATGATTGCCACAAGAATTGTATACAATATTTTGATCGGAGCGCGTACAGGCGGCCTTGCATTGCGTCCCTAGAGGCAATGCAGATCGCGTACCAAGTCTTCAAATGCTGTGCTAGAGGGCTGTGTACAAAGTCCTGCTACCCAGGCTTAAAGCTGTCTGGGTAGACAAGAAACACAAGGTGGGAAAGCAATTAGCTAGCTAAGAGATTCCATTATTCGATGAGTTCGCGCAGTTCCCGCATCATTTCGGTGCTGTCGGCCACGTTCAGTTCCACAAGACGGTGCAAATGACACATCGAATCGATGTCGATGTAGAGGCAGACGAAGCCCAGCCGCGTGGGCTCTTCATGGCGCAATTCCACCTGCATCTGCACGCGGACGTCGCGGTCGAGGTGGATGATCGCATCGAAATCCTGGGTCAGGTCGGCATCCCAGGGCTTGGGGCACTCGATCAGCAGGCCTTTTAGCGACAGGTCGAGCAATTTTACCGGCCAGCGGCGATCGCCCTGGCGCAGTTCGGTAGGGGCGTCGAAGTCGATGCGCTGGAAGCGCCTGCGTTCGTCGTGATCGCTCATGGGCGGGTCCTCGGGTGACACATCCTGACTATAGTTAGTGGTTATGTGCATCAGGTACCGTAATCTGGACGCAGAGGCTCTAGACCCAAGCAAGTGTGGCAATGCGCGATGACTCGCCCTAGACTCGATGGGCGGTCTTTTCCAATCCACCAGCTGGAACTAAACCATGAACAACAATAATAGCCTGCTACGCCACATTCCGTGGTTGGCGCTGGCAGTCATAGGGGCCTGCGCGCTGGGTGTGGTTGCCCTGCGTCGCGGCGAGGCAATCAATGCCTTGTGGATCGTGGTCGCGTCGGTTGCCATCTACCTGGTCGCCTATCGCTACTACAGCCTGTTCATCGCCACCAAGGTGATGCAACTGGACCCACGCCGAGCCACCCCCGCGGTGCTCAACAACGACGGCCTGGACTACGTCCCGACCAACAAACACATTCTTTTCGGTCACCACTTCGCCGCCATCGCCGGCGCCGGCCCGCTGGTCGGCCCGGTACTCGCCGCGCAAATGGGCTACCTGCCCGGCACGCTGTGGCTGATCGCCGGCGTGGTGCTGGCCGGTGCGGTACAGGACTTCATGGTCCTGTTCCTGTCCACCCGCCGCAACGGCCGCTCGCTGGGCGACATGGTGCGTGAGGAGATGGGCCGCATCCCGGGGACCATCGCCCTGTTTGGCTGCTTCCTGATCATGATCATCATCCTTGCGGTGCTGGCGCTGATCGTGGTCAAGGCCCTGGCCGAGAGCCCGTGGGGCATGTTCACGGTGATGGCGACCATCCCGATCGCGATGTTCATGGGCATCTACATGCGCTACATCCGCCCGGGCCGCATCGGCGAGATCTCGGTGGTCGGCGTGGTGCTGCTGCTGGGGTCGATCTGGCTGGGGGGCCAGATTGCCGCCGATCCGGTCTGGGGCCCGGCCTTCACCTTCACCGGCGTGCAGATCACCTGGATGCTGGTGGGTTATGGCTTCGTTGCCGCCGTACTGCCGGTGTGGCTGGTGCTGGCGCCGCGTGACTACCTGTCGACCTTCCTCAAGATCGGTACCATCATTGCCCTGGCCATCGGCATCCTGGTAACCATGCCCGAGCTGAAAATGCCGGCGCTGACCCAGTTCACCGACGGCACCGGCCCGGTGTGGAAGGGCACCCTGTTCCCGTTCCTGTTCATCACCATCGCCTGCGGTGCGGTGTCCGGCTTCCACGCGCTGATCTCCTCGGGGACCACGCCGAAGCTGCTGGACAACGAAACCAACGCCCGTTACATCGGCTACGGCGGCATGTTGATGGAGTCGTTCGTCGCCATCATGGCCATGGTCGCCGCGTCGGTGATCGAGCCGGGCGTGTACTTCGCCATGAACAGCCCGGCCGCCGTGGTCGGCGCCGACGTCGCTTCGGTGGCGCAAACGGTCAGCAGCTGGGGCTTCTTGATCACCCCTGAGCAACTGGAGGCGGTCGCCCGCGACATCGGCGAGCACACCATCCTGGCCCGTGCCGGCGGTGCGCCGACCCTGGCCGTGGGTATCGCGCAGATCCTCCACCAGGTGCTGCCGGGTGAAAACACCATGGCCTTCTGGTACCACTTCGCGATCCTGTTCGAAGCCCTGTTCATCCTTACCGCGGTGGACGCCGGTACCCGTGCCGGCCGCTTCATGCTGCAGGACCTGCTGGGCAGCTTCGTGCCAGCCCTGAAGCGCACCGAGTCGTGGACCGCCAACCTGATCGGCACTGCCGGCTGCGTGGCCCTGTGGGGCTACCTGCTGTACCAGGGCGTGATCGACCCGCTGGGCGGCATCAACACCCTGTGGCCACTGTTCGGCATCTCCAACCAGATGCTGGCGGGTATCGCCCTGATGCTCGGCACCGTGGTGCTGATCAAGATGAAGCGCCAGCGCTACGTCTGGGTCACCTTGCTGCCGGCCGTGTGGCTGCTGATCTGCACCACCACTGCGGGCCTGATCAAGCTGTTCGACCCGAACCCGGCCGTTGGCTTCCTGGCCTTGGCCAAGAAGTACAGCACTGCGCTGGACGCCGGCCAGGTCTTGGCCCCGGCCAAGGACATCGGGCAGATGCAGCATGTGATCTTCAACGCCTACACCAACGCCGGCCTGACCGTGCTGTTCCTGATTGTGGTGTTCAGCGTGCTGTTCTTCGCCGTCAAGGTTGGCTACGCCGCCCTCGGCCGCAAGGAGCGCACCGACAAGGAAACCCCGTTCCAGGCCCTGCCTGACGCTTGAGAGGACTGCTGCGATGTTCAACGACCTGGGTCGACTGGGTAAGTACCTGGGGCAGGCAGCCCGCCTGATGGTCGGCATGCCCGACTACGACAACTATGTCGAGCACATGCAGACCAAGCACCCGGACAAGCCGGTGATGAGCTACGAGGCGTTCTTCCGCGAACGCCAGGAAGCGCGTTACGGTGGCAAGTCCGGGCCGAAGTGTTGTTGAGCCTGTAGTTTCAGCCTGTCCCGGCCTCATCGCCGGCAAGCCGGCTCCCACAGGTTCACCGTAAGCCTTGAGGCCTGCGGAGAACCAGTGGGACCCCACAGACACCCCACAAGCCTTGAGGCCTGCGGAGAACCTGTGGGAGCTGGCTTGCCAGCGATGGGGCCATTGTTTTTTCCGCACAGGAGCATTTCTGCGTGCAGACGCCTATTCCCGTAACCGTGCTCACTGGCTTCCTGGGAGCCGGCAAGACCACGCTACTCAAGTACATGCTCAAGGCCGAGCACGGCCTGAAAATCGCCGTGATCGAGAACGAATTCAGCGAAGCCGGCATCGACAGCCAGCTGCTGGGCGACGAGCCGGTGCAGGTGATGACCCTGGCCAACGGCTGCGTGTGCTGCAGCATCCATGGCGACCTGACCCGCGCGCTGTACCTGCTGCTCGAGCGCCTGGATGCCGGCAAGATCGCCTTCGACCGCCTGGTGATCGAGTGCACGGGCCTGGCTGACCCGGCGCCGGTGGCGCAGACCTTCTTCATCGAAGAGGAACTGCGCGATCGCTACATCCTTGACGGCATCATCACCCTGGTCGATGCCGCCCACGCCGAGCTGCACCTGACCCAGGCCATCGCCCAGGCCCAGGTCGGCTTTGCCGATCGCCTGCTGCTGAGCAAGACCGACCTGGTCGAGCCGGCGGCGGTGGAGGCGCTGCAGGCGCGTCTGGCGCGCATCAATGGCCGAGCGAGCATCCGTGTGGTCGAGCACGGCCGTATCGACCTGGCCGAGCTGCTCGATGTACGCGGTTTCAACCTCAACCCGGACCTGGGTGCCAACCTCAAGCCGACCCTGCGCCCGCTGCTCAAGCCCGCGACGCCGGATCGCATCTCGACCCTGGTACTGCGTACCGAGACCCCGCTCGACATTGACCGCCTCAGCGACTTCATGAACGACCTGC
Organism: Pseudomonas sp. NPDC089396; assembly: GCF_044749545.1. Classification (NCBI taxonomy): domain Bacteria; kingdom Pseudomonadati; phylum Pseudomonadota; class Gammaproteobacteria; order Pseudomonadales; family Pseudomonadaceae; genus Pseudomonas; species Pseudomonas sp. NPDC089396. Next base: position 56,715 of record NZ_JBIVIC010000006.1, read on the forward strand.
TGGAAACCCACGGCAAGCAACTGCTGCGCTACAAGGGCGTGCTCAACATCGCCGGCGAAGCGCGTCGCCTGGTGTTCCAGGGTGTGCTCAAGCTCTATGGCTTCGACTGGGACGCCGAGTGGGCCGAGGGCGAGGCGCGCGAAAGCGTGATGGTGTTCATCGCCGATGAACTGCCCGAGGCTAGGATTCGGGCTGGGTTCGAGGCGCTGGCTGCGGGCTGAGGCGGCGCGCTGGCTGAGCCTCGAACCACTGTGGCCAGGAGCTGCGGTGGCGGGTTTCGACCTCGATACAGGGGATCAGCCGCTCGCTGAGCACGGCGATCTGCTGCACCGCTTTGGCGGTGCGGTACTTGACGCTGTGGATGCACTCGCGGTCGCCGAACTCGCAGCGATTGAGCGCGGTGCCGCCGCAGGGGCCGTTGGCCAGGCCCTTGGGGCAGGTTTCCGGGCAGATGTACAAGGTGTCTTCCAGGCGGCAGCGGCCACAGGTATCGCAGCCCAGCAGCGGCCGCTTCACGCTGCGCTCCAGTCCATGCAGTAGCCGCGCACCCGTTGCCGTGCCCCACAGAGGCCGGCGCACCCCCCAGCCAAACGCCTTGCTCAGCCAGTTGTTGCGGCTGAACAGCGCTGCGTGGAACCCGTGCAGCAGGTGGTAACGCAGCTTCTCCGCGGGCGAGGCGCTGACCAGGGATTGGCCATTGCGCCAGTCGGCCAACGGCGGGTGGAAGGTCACGCCAGGCAGGCCAGGCATCTGCCAGCTCTGCGCCCAGGCCAGTGCCCATTGCGCCAGTGAATGAATGCGTGCCTGCCAGTGTTCGATGCGCGCCTCCAGCGCGAGCAATTGCTCGAGTTCGTGCACCCCCGACAGGTGTACCCCGGCGTAGCCCATCAGCTTCACTCCGATGATCTGCAAGGCCAGGCGATCGACGCTGCGCGTCTGGGCGAAGGCTTTGGAAACGGCAGTTTCGGCTTCGAGCATGGCGCGCATCGAAGGCGTGACGGTGACGCCGGCGACGTGTTCGAGCATCGCCGCGCGGCCGTGGGTGAGGCTCATTAGGCAGGCCAGCAGCGGTTTCGGCGTGGCTTGCCGGTTCATCCACTGCAGGGCCTCCTGATGCTTGTCGGCATCGAAGCCCAATTGCAGGATCAGGAAGTCGGCACCGGCGGCGAGCTTTTTCTGTGCCTTCAGGTATTGCGCGCCGCCTTCTTCCTCGCGGTACTTGAACGGGTTGAGCGCAGCGCCGAGCAGCCAGTGGGGGCACGCCTGACGGGCGATCTGCAGGGCGGCGACCGATTCCAGATAACGCACCGGCCGCTCACCGGGCTGATGGCCGGGGAGGCGGTCGCCCGTGAGCAGCAGCAGTTGATCGAGGCCGGCGGCGTCCATGCGTTGCAATTGCGCCAGCAGATGGTGGCGTTCGCGGTCCTTGCCGGAGAAGTGGGGCAGGGCGGGCACGGGCGTGCTGAAGCTGTCCAGAGCATCCAGCGGCGAAAGGTCCAGCGGGCTGGCGACGCGGTCGCCGATGGCCAGGGTCATGGGCCAGCCACACAGGTGCCCGCGCTGCATGATGGCCTGCATGGCGGCGAAGCGTTGCGCCGAGGGCTTGGGGACGAACTCCATGACGCAGACGAAGGATTTTTCGCGCAGCGCCGATTTCAGCAGGCTCATGGCAGGGTGGCACCTGGAGGGTTCAGGGCGACAGTGTGGCGCAAGAGTCGAAAGGGGTCATGTCCAGATGCGCAGGGGGATGCTCTGAACAAGACATTGCGTGTCAGTGGCGGCCCTTTCGCTGGCAAGCCAGCTCCCACACAGGTACCCCACTACCCTTGAGAACAGTGGCGTACCTGTGGGAGCCGGCTTGCCGGCGATAGGGCCAATTCTGACGCTGGAGAACGCACAGGCAGCGCGCCCCGACTAAGCTGGAAACGTTCAACCCAGCCTTTCAACTCCCAGATTGGAGCCTATCGTCATGCGTATCCTGATTGCCGCCACCCTGCTACTGGGCAGCAGTGCCGCCTTCGCCGCCACGCAATGCACCACTGCCGACAAGAGTACCTGGCAAGACCCGGATAAATTCCAGGCCCAGCTCAAGGAGCAGGGCTACAAGATCAACAAGTTCAAGGTCACCAAAGGCAACTGCTACGAGATCTATGGCTTCAACAAGGATGGCAAGAAGGTCGAGATCTACCATGACCCGGTCACCGGCAAGGCAGTCAAGACCGAGATCGAAGACTGATGCCAGACGCCACGGTAAAACTGTGGGACCCGCTGTTGCGCCTGTGCCACCTGTCTTTCGCCACCGTGTTCTTTGCCGATTATTTTTTTAACGAAGAGGGCGACGACTGGCATCAGTGGCTCGGTTACTACGCCCTGGGCTGTGTGGTCATACGCCTGGTGTGGGGCTTCGTCGGTCCGCAGAGCGCGCGTTGGGCAGACTTCTGGCCAACGCCTGCGCGCCTTGCGGCCCATGCCCGGGCGTTGTTCAAGGGCCAGCCTTACCACCGGCTGGGGCATTCGCCAATTGGCGCACTGGTGATGCTGTTGATGTTGACTGGCATCACCGGCCTGGGGCTGACGGGGTGGGCATCACAGGAAATCGATGCGCTATGGGGCGCCGATTGGCCCATGGATGTGCATAGCTTTCTGGCCGATGGCGTGTTGGCGCTGGTTTGCGTGCATGTGCTGGCGGCCATCGTCGAGAGCGTGCGTTTGCGCGAGAACCTGCCGCTGTCGATGCTGACCGGGCGTCGGCGGCGTATTTCTGATGAGCCGTGATGGCGTTTGACCGGCGTTGTTTGGACGGGCCTCATCGCCGGCAAGCCGGCTCCCACAACGATCCCACAGGCCTCAAGAGTACCTGTGGGAGCCGGCTTGCCGGCGATAGGGCCACTAGGCCGGGCACTGATGGGTGACGCAGTGAATGCCGCCACCGCCTGCCGCGATCGCATCGATGTCCAGTTGCACGACCTCGCGCTCCGGGTACAGCGCTGCCAGCAAGGCCCGCGCCTTTTCATCGGCCTGGGCATCGCCGAACTGCGGGGCGATGATGGCGCCATTGATCACGAAGTAGTTGATATAACCCGCCGCGAAGTCCGGGTTGCCCTTGCTGAACCTGTTTTTCCGCCCACGCATCGGCGGTGACACCACGTGCACCTGCAGGCGCCGCCCCTCGGCGTCGGTCGCCTTCTTGAGAATCTCCAGGTGCTTGCGGGTCACGTCGTAGTCATACGACTCGGGATCCTTGTCCAGGTTGGCAATGACCACGCCGGGTCGGACGAAGCGGGCATAGAAATCCACATGCCCGTCGGTAATGTCCTCGCCGGCGATGCCCGGCAGCCAGATGATCTTGCTCAGGCCCAGGCGCTGCTTGAGCTCGGTTTCGATATCGGCCTTGCTCCAGCCCGGATTGCGGTTGGCGTTGATCCAGCTGCTTTCGGTCATGATGCCGGTGCCATGGCCGTCCACTTCGATGGCGCCCCCTTCGCCAACCAGTTCGCTGCGCTGATACTGCGCACCTGCCAGCGTGGCGACTCGCTTGGCCAGCCGGGCATCGTTGCGATGGCGTTGCTTGTTGCCCCAACCGTTGAAGTTGAAGTCCACCGCGCCCAGGCCGTTGCCGTCATCGACGACGAAGTTGGCGCCGATGTCGCGCATCCAGATGTCATCCAGCTCGCAGGTCTCGAACTGGGTGTTGTGGCTGCCGCAATGTTGCACGGCCAGCTCGCGTTCGCTGGCACGGCAGAACACGGTCACCGGCTGGTAGCGGGCAATCGCCTGGGCGATACGGCCCAGGGCCGCTTGCACGTCGGCGGTGAAATCCTCCCAGATGGCGTCCTGGGCGCCGAAGGCAATGAACGCGCGTTGCTGCGGTTCGCCCTCGTCGGGCATGAACCAGCGCCCGGGTTGCTCGGCGCGGGCCAGGCCCAGGGGCAAGCCCAGGCTGGCCCCAAGGCCCGCGGCCAGTGACAGTTGCAGGAAGGTTCTACGGCTTGGCATGGGTCAGTCAGTCCTGTGCAGTCTTGAAGCGGGTCCACACCCGCATGCGCGCGCGCATGTCGGCCTGGGGAATGTCACGGCCCGGAATCAGCCGGGCATAGGTGGCTTCGTCGAGGTAGATATCGGGGTTGTCGCGCAAGCGCGGTTCAACCGCCTCGCGGGCCTTGGCGCTGGCCGTCGGGTAGCCGGTGAAGTTGCTGATTGCGGCCATGTTCTGCGGGCGCATGACGAAGTTGATGAAACGATAGGCGTATTCCGGGTGCTTGGCATCGGTGGGTATCGCCATGGTGTCCATCCACACCGTGGTGCCCTGGCGCGGTACGCGGTACTGGAAGTCGAGCTGCTTGCCGGCGGCCTCGGCGGTGCGCTGGGCCTGGATCACATCGCCGCTGTAGCCCAGCGACAGGCACAGGTTCTCGTTGACCAGCTCGGTGACCGGTTGCGACTGGAACTTGCGGATATACGGGCGCACCGCCTTGAGCAGTTCGCTGGCCGCGGCCAGGTCTTCGCGTTTGGCGCTGCGCGGTTCCCGGCCCAGGTAGTTGAGGACCACGGCCAGGACTTCGTCGGGCGAGTCGATGATCGAGATCCCGCAGTCGGCGAACTTGGCGGCAAGCTCCGGTTTGAACAGCAGGTCGAGGTTGTCCAGCGGGGCATCGGCCATGCGCTGGCGAATCATGCCGGCGTTGCTCGTCAGGCCGATGGTGCCCCAGGTATAGGGCACGGTGGCCTGGCTGGCCTTGGGGTACTGGTCATGCAGCTTGCGCAGGCCTGGCTCGATGTCGTCGAGCGCCTCCAGGCGGCTGCGGTCCAGCGGCTGCAGGCTGCCGGCGCGCATCAGCCGCTCGGCCACGGTATCGCCGGGGAAGACCAGGTCGTAGCCACTGCGGCCCGACATCAGCTTGGCTTCGAGCACCTCGCTGCCGTCCATGACGTCGTAGATCACCTGGATGCCGGTTTCAGCGGTGAACTGCTTGAGCGTGTCTTCGGCGAAATAGTCGGCCCAGTTGTACAGGCGCAGGGTCGGCTGTTCGGCCAGGGCGTGGCTGGCGCAGAGCGTCAGGGCGAGCGCCGCCAGGTGTGGCAGTTTCATGTTCAGGCCCTCGCAACGTGGGAGTGGTGGCCGTCCAGGGTCAACAGCGGCGCGTACATTTCCGGACGCCGGTCGCGGTAGATGCCCCAGCTCAGGCGGTCTTCGCGCATGCGCGCCAGGTCCAGGTCATGCAGCCAGATACCCGTGCTGCTGCGGTCGGCTTCGGCCAGCAGGGCGCCCTTGTGATCGCAGATGAACGACGAGCCATAAAAGCGCATGGACAGGGTCTGATCGCTGCCCGCGACTTCTTCGCCCACGCGATTGGCGGCCACCACCGGCAGCAGGTTGGCGGCGGCATGGCCGCGCATGGCGACTTGCCAATGGTCGCGCGAGTCCAGTTCGGCAGCGCCCGGTTCCGAGCCGATGGCGGTGGGGAACAACAGCACTTCAGCGCCTAGCAGTGCCAGGCAGCGGGCGGTTTCGGGGAACCACTGGTCCCAGCAGATGCCGATGCCCAGACGCCCGAAGGCGGTGTCCCAGACCTTGAAACCGGTGTCGCCGGGGCTGAAGTATTCCTTCTCCTGATAGCCGATGGCGTTAGGGATGTGGGTCTTGCGGTAGAGACCGAGCAGGCGGCCATCGGCGTCGGCGACGGTCAGCGAATTGAAGAAGGCATTGCCGGCCCGTTCGTACCAACTCAGCGGCAGGACCACGCCCAGCTCGCCGGCCAGGGCAGCGAAACGCTGCAGGATCGGGCTGTCGGCATAGGGTTCGGCCAGGGCCTGGTGGCGGTGGTCCTGTTCGATGCAGAAGTAGGGGGTGGCGAACAGTTCCTGCAGCAGGATCACCTGGGCGCCCTGGGCGGCGGCCTGACGCACCAGCTGCTCGGCGCGGTCGAGGTTGTCCGGCAGGCTCCAGCTGCATGGCATCTGGGTCGTGGCGATGCGCAGCAGGCTCATGGCTGCACCTCGGGTTGTTGCTGGGTGATGCAGTGGATGCCGCCACCGCCGTGGGCGATGTGGTCGATGCGCACCGGCACGATTTCCCGGCCGGGGAAGGCATGCGCCAGCTGTGTGGCCGCGTCGGCGTCGGCGGCGATGCCGTAGGCGGGCATGATGACCGCGCCGTTGGCGAGGTAGAAGTTGGTGTAGGAGGCGCAGAACACCTCGGCCTCGGGGTCGACAGCGGCGCTGGCTTCGTACAGGTCGAGCAGCTCGAACCGGCGGCCCTGTGCGTCCGTGGCCAGTTCCAGGGCTCGGCGGTTCTCTCGCGCGACCTCGGCATACACCGAGCCGTGATCATGGGTGGCATCGACCAGCAGCACGCCAGGGCGGGCGAAGGCGCACACACCGTCCACGTGGCCATCGGTCATGTCACCGGTGACGTACTGCGGGTCACCGGGCAGCCAGATGGTCTTGCGGATGCCCAGGTGGCGGGCGAAGCAGCGTTCGAACTCGGCCTTGCTGATACCGGGATTGCGGTTGGGGTTGAGCAGCACCGACTCGGTGGTGATCAGCGTGCCTTCGCCGTCCACATGAATGGCGCCGCCTTCGTTGCACAAGGCCGTGCTGAAGCCGTCGAGGCCCAGGTGGTCGAGGATGCGCCGGCCCAGGCTGCGGTCTTGGCCGTGCGCGGACTTGTCGCCCCAGGCATTGAAACGCCAGCTCAGGCCGGCAAGGCCATGTTGCGGGTGGCAGATGAAGCTGGGGCCGCTGTCCCGGCACCAGCTGTCGTCGACGGCCAGTTCGACCAGCTCGATGTTGGCACCGCACAAGGCGCGCGCAGTGGCCATTGCCGAGGGATCGACGACCATTTTCACCGGCTCGAAGCGGGCAATGGCGGCGGCCACCCGTGCAAAGTCGCGTTGTACATCGGCCAGGCGCACCTGCCAGCCGTTTTCCCACAGGGCCTGGTTGTGCGGCCAGATCATCCAGGTGGCAGCGTGGCGGGCCCATTCGGCAGGCATGCGCCAGCCGCTGTCGAGGGACAGGTCCATAGTGAACTCCGATCTATTAAGGATTTTTATCAACGAAGCCCGCCGTCGCGGGTGTTGGTGCCCATGCTATGGCTATGAAGCGGCAGCGACAAACGATAGATTTAGCGCACATCTGATTAGCAGGGCTTATCGATCATGCTGAAACACTGGCCACCCCTCAATGCCCTCCGGGGCTTCGAAGCCGCGGCTCGGCTGGGCAGTTTCCACAAGGCCGCCGAGGCGCTGAACCTGACCCAGTCGGCCATCAGCCAACAGATTCGCAGCCTGGAAACCTACCTGGAACAACCGCTGTTCCACCGCAGTGGCCGCAGCGTCAGCCTGACCGATGCCGGGCATGACCTGCTCAGCACCACTCAGTCGCTGTTGCAGCACCTGGCCGTAGGCATTCGCCGCCTCGATCAGTACCGCAAGCCCAACCAGCTGGTGGTCAACACCACGCCGGCGTTTGCCCGGCACTGGCTGCTGCCGCGGTTGGCCGATTTTCATCAGCGTTGCCCGGAGGTCGACCTGTGGCTGTTCACCAGTTTCGAGGTGCCGGACATGGCCACCGAAACCATCGACCTGGCCATCCGCGATGACCTCAGCGCCCAGGCCGAGTGCAGCTTCACGGTGCTGCACCAGGACCTGCTGTACCCGGCCTGCCACCCCTCGCTGGCGAATGCCCGCGCTCGTACCACCCTGCATGGCGAGCGCGAGATGGACTGGAGCCATTGGCAGCTGGAGGGCGGCGAGGAGGTCGGGCAGCAGGGCAAAGGGCTGAATTTCTCCGACCCTGGGCTGTTGCTGGATGCCGCGAGCGAAGGCTTGGGCATTGCCTTGGTCAGCCAGTTGCTGGCCCGGCGGGCGGTACACGAGGGGCAGCTGCAGGCGCTTTCGGCGCAGCGGGTACGGGGCCCGGCGTGGGCTTGCCTGGTGCATCGGGACAGCCAGGATGATCCGCTGGCCAGGCAGTTTCTCGCTTGGTTGAAAGACGCACTGGGGCAAGATTGATGCGGGCGGATTTGAATCCCCCCGATCAGCCCGTAATATGTGTCGGATAACCTTTGGGGGTAGTCTCACCCTCTGATCAATCGGAAGCGCTGCCTGGTGGCGCTTCCCCAGCATAAACCTGACGAGGTACAGACATTGGCCATCATTCATCCTAAGGTTCGCGGTTTCATCTGCACCACGACTCACCCGAAGGGCTGCGAGCTCAACGTCCGTGACCAGATCGAAGCCACCCGCAAGCTGGGCGTGCGCGAGGATGGCCCGAAGAAGGTCCTGGTCATCGGCGCTTCCAGCGGCTACGGCCTGGCGGCACGCATCACCGCGGCGTTCGGCTTCAAGGCCGATACCCTGGGTGTGTTCTTCGAAAAGCCAGGTACCGAAACCAAGGCCGGTACCGCCGGCTGGTACAACGCTGCAGCCTTCGACAAGTTCGCCAAGGCCGAAGGCCTGTACAGCAAGTCGATCAACGGTGACGCCTTCTCCGACGAAGCCCGCGCCAAGGTCATCGAGCTGATCAAGAACGAAATGGGCGGCCAGGTCGACCTGGTCATCTATTCGCTGGCCTCGCCAGTGCGCAAGCTGCCGCAGACCGGTGAAGTGATCCGCTCGGCGCTCAAGCCAATCGGCCAGCCGTACAAGTCGACCGCCATCGACACCAACAAGGACACCATCATCGAGGCCAGCATCGAGCCGGCCACCGAGCAGGAAATCCAGGACACCATCACCGTCATGGGTGGTCAGGACTGGGAACTGTGGATCGATGCCCTGAACGCCGCTGGCGTACTCGCGCCACAGGCGCGCACCGTGGCCTTCAGCTACATCGGCACCGAAATCACCTGGCCGATCTACTGGCACGGCGCCCTGGGCAAGGCCAAGCAGGACCTGGACGAGACTGCCCAGCGTCTGGCCCAGAAGGTAGGTGGCAGTGCCAACGTGGCGGTGCTCAAGTCGGTCGTCACCCAGGCCAGCTCGGCTATTCCGGTGATGCCGCTGTACCTGTCGATGGTCTTCAAGATCATGCAGGAGAAGGGCGTTCACGAAGGCACCCAGGATCAACTGGACCGCATGTTCCGTGACCGTATGTACCGCGCTGACGGTGCCCCGGCGGAGCTGGACGAGAAAGGCCGCCTGCGCCTGGACGACTGGGAACTGCGTGACGACGTACAGGACGCCTGCAAGGCCATGTGGCCGCAAGTGACCACCGAGAACCTGTTCCAGCTGACCGACTACGCCGGTTACAAGAAGCAGTTCCTCAACCTGTTCGGCTTCGAGCGCGCTGACGTCAACTACGACGAAGACGTGGCGACCGATGTGAAGTTCGACTGCGTCGAGCTGTAAGTAGAACCCGGCTGGCCTCATCGCCGGCAAGCCGGCTCCCACAGGAAGAGCATCGCCCTCAAGGCCTGCGCTGTACTTGTGGGAGCCGGCTTGCCGGCGATAGGGCCGGTACAGCCCCCAGATTTTTTGCTAGCGTTGGCGCACAACAAAAGGAATGCGCGCCATGAGCAGCCTCACCCAACCGGCCACCCCTTTTCGCCAGACCACAGCCGACGGCTACAGCCTCGGTGGCTTCTGCTGGCGCCACACCCCGGCCCATCCCCAGCGCCCGCTGGTGATCATCAATGCCGCCACCTCTGTACGCTGCCGCTACTACGCGCGCTTTGCCGACTACCTGTTCGCCCAGGGTTTCGATGTGCTGACCTACGATTACCGTGGCATCGGCGAATCGCGGCCGCCTTCCTTGCGCGGTTTCCAGGCTTCATGGAGCGATTGGGGTCGGCTGGATTTCGAAGCCATGCTGACGCACGCCGCGCAGGCGTTCCCCGGCCAGCCGGTGGATGTCGTGGGCCACAGTTTCGGCGGTTGCGCAGTGGGCCTGGCGCCGTCTGCCGGCCAGGTGCGGCGTGTGTTGATGGTGGGCGCGCAGTTCGCCTACTGGCGCGATTACGCGGCCAACCAGCGTTGGCGGCTGTTGGGCAAATGGCATGTGGTGATGCCGCTGCTGACGCGGGCGTTCGGTTATTTTCCCGGCAAGCGCCTGGGCTGGATGGAAGATACCCCGGCGGGCGTGGTGCATGACTGGACTACCCGGACTGCGCGTTATGAACACAGGCCCAGTGGGCGCAGCCTGGAAGTGGCACCCTTTGCCTTGGTACGTGCGGCGACCCTGGCGATCAGCCTGACCGACGACCCGTTCGGCACTGTGGCGGCTACCGAGCGATTACTGGGCTACCTGCAGGGGACCGAGCGCCAGCATTTGCGGATTGCGCCTGTGGATATCTCGGTTGAGGAAATTGGCCATTTCGCGTTTTTCCATGACCGGTTCCGCGCCAGCTTGTGGCCGATTGCGCTGGAGTGGTTGCAGCGGGGCAGGTTGCTGGCAGGTAGCCCGGGAAAGATCATCAGTTGATGGTGCCTGCACCGGCCTCATCGCCGGCAAGCCGGCTCCCACACGTACAGGCTACGCCACAACCCTGTGGGAGCCGGCTTGCCGGCGATTGGGCCGCGCAGCGGCCCCGGTGCTATCAGGCGCTACGCTTGAGCGGCAGTTCAGCGAACTTCACACCCGCCAAACCCTGCTTGATCAGCGCACGGATGTTGCCATGGTCACTGCCCTCTGGCGTGGCCACGACATCACGGTAGTGCTCGCCAAAGGCCAGCAAGGCCTCCTGGTCGCTCAAGCCTTCCAGCAAGGCCAGGCCCAGGGTCTTGCACGAGCCTTCGTTCTGCCCGGCGGCATTTTCCACGCCGCCGTTGTTGAAGGCTTGTGGCTGGTAGCTGTAATGGGCGGCAATGAACGCCAGGGTGTCGGCAAAGGCGTGTTGGCCGCTGGCCAGGCTCGCGCGCAGGGTATTCAGATCAGTCACGGGGTTTTCCTTTTTCGAACGCCGCTTGTTGCTCGGCGCTGGCTTCTTTCTGGTGTTGGGCTTTCCACTCGGCGTAAGGCATGCCGTACACCGCTTCGCGGGCATCATCCAGGCTGATGTCGAGCTGACGCTCGTCGGCGGCGGCCTTGTACCACTTGGACAGGCAGTTGCGGCAGAAACCGGACAGGTTCATCAGGTCGATGTTCTGCACATCGGTGCGTTTCTGCAGGTGTTCGACCAGGCGCCGGAAGGCGGCGGCCTCGAGTTCGAGTTGTTGTTGCGGGGTCATGGGGCTTCCCTCAGGTCATGCGATTCTTCAGATGGCGGCCACCGTTGATGACCACCTGGCTGCCGGTGCTGTACTGGCTGGCGAGCAGGTATTTGACCGTCTCGATCAGCGGCCCGGCGCCGGGTTCGAATTCCAGCAGGGCCTTTTTCAGGGTCTGCTGGCGGTAGGCCTCGTCACCGCCTTCCTTGAGGATCAGCAGGCCCGGCAGGATACCGTTGACGCGCACCTTGGGCGCGTACTTTTCGGCGAACGACAACACCATGTTCTGCAGCGCGGCCTTGGTCGCGGCATAGCCGATATGGCTCTTGCTGCCACGCGAGGAGGTTTCGTCACAGATATGGATGATGTCGGCCTTGTCGACCTTGGCCAGCAGCTCGCCGAGGGCCAGGTTGAGGTGGTACGGCGCTTCGACGTGCAGGCGGAACATGGTCTCGAGGTTGTCCAGGCCATCGTCGAGCCACAGCGAGGCGTTGTGGATGATCGCGCGCAGGCCGTCGTAGCGATGCTGCAGGAAGTCGATCAAGGCCTGGCGGTCGGCTGCCTGGCAGAGGTCGGCCTGGAACTGGACGATGTTCGGGTGCGCCGATTGCGCCTGGACGCTGCGGCTGGCGCTGACTACGGTATGGCCGGCCTGTGCCAGCTCAAGGGCCAGGGCCAGCCCGACGCGCTGGCTGGCTCCGGTAATGAGAATGGGGCTGTTCATGTGCGGGCGGTCAACTTGTCTGTCCTGTCGTTGCCGCCCAGCATACCCGAACTGTTTCCCTCTTGTAGCCCCGGCCTAGCGGCTGCGCAGGGCGGCGCCTGGGGCCGGTGCGGCGTGCAGCCAGCTGGCCAGCAGGCGGGTGGAGAGGGGGATGAACAGGTAGACCATCACCGGTGTCAGGGCCAGGGTGCTGAGCAGCACGCGTGGCACCAGTTCCAGCCCCGCCAGCCAGTGGCCGAACAACAGGTTGAACAGCAGCGAAACCGGGAAGAACGCCAGCCAGATGGCCACCGCCTGTTTCCAACGCGGCGGTTTTTGCACCGTATTGGTGCCAAACCAGTCGTCGATGCCGCTGACGCGCCTCTCTTTGGGGCGTTCGAACAGGCCGTTACCGCGCTGCAACCAGGCCCGACGCGAGGCCGAGTGCTCCCAGGCATGCAAGGTGGGCTCGTCGCTGAAGCGGAAAATGATCTGGAATTCGTCGCAGTCACGGGGTGGGGCGAAGATGCCCGAGCCGAGGTAGCCGGGGAAGTCGGTGGCCAGTTGCTCGCCTTCGTGCAGCCAGGCCAGCAGGTCCTGGTAGCGGCCGTGGGCGGCGCGGCGCGACACCATCAGGGTGACGGGTGGGGTAGACATCGTGTATCTCCTGGCGGCGGGGCTGGCGGGTAGCTGGCCCCTAGGCTGTGTCGCCCGGGGTGGTGGGCGGCGCAGGCGTGCATGCAAGAATTGGGCGCGGATTATCGCGTATACCGAATGTTCAGCAAAATTTGTCGGGCAAACGGCTGTTGTCCTGTGGGCTATCGCGACGTAGTAGAATGAGCGTTCAACTTCCGTGCACAGGTTACGCAGTGTTGATGAACAAACAGGGACGTACTTCGCAAACCGAAGCCGGTATGGAACACCGCGATTTGTTTCCGATACGTGAAGTTTCCCGCCTCACTGGGGTCAATGCCGTCACCCTGCGCGCCTGGGAGCGCCGCTACGGGCTGGTCCAGCCTACCCGCACCGAGAGTGGTCATCGCCTGTATTCCCAGGCCGACATCGACGATATCCGCCGTATCCTCGGTTGGCTCGAACGCGGTGTTGCAGTCAGCAAGGTCGGCAGCATTCTTGCCCGCGACCACGCCGTGGTGCAGAGCGCATTGGCGCCCGATGCCGCCAAAGGTTGGCAGGACCAGCTGCGCGACGCCGTGCAGCGTTTCGATGGCGCGGGCCTGGATCGCCTGTTCGACCAGGTATTTGCTGCGATCACCCAGGACCAGGTATTTGCCGATGTCTTCATGCCGGTCTGGCACGATCTGGCGGCGGGACAGGCGGTGTTTGGCCAGGCCAGTGAATGGCTGTTCCTCGACCAGTTCCTGCGGGGCCGTGTGTTCACGCGTTTGCAACTGTCACAGCAGCGGCGCGGCCGTCATGTGTTGTTGGCACCCTTGCCAGGGCAATGCCTTGAGCTGGAGCTGTTGGTAAATGGGCTGCTGCTGGCGAGTGATGAAGTCAGAGTGACCCCGCTGATGCCAGGGCAACCGCTGGAAGAGCTGGCACTGATCAGTGAGCGCCTCGGGCCGGATGCCGTGGTGCTGTTCTCCAATCGTTCACTGACCCTCCACATGGGCAAGCGGCTGAGCCGCTTGGCCGTGGGCCTGCATTGCCCATTGTTGCTGGCGGGCGAGGCGGCCGAACTGGCACAGGAAAGCCTGGCAGGCAGCCTGGTGGCATGTCTCGGCGCAGAGGCTGGGTTGATGCGGCGGCGCTTGCGGCAGTACCTGGCCGGTCAGCTCGACACCTGAGCGTGCAGCTCCGGGTGTGCCTGGCGATGGGCCTGGAGGATGTATTCGCGCAGGCGTTCGACTTCCTCGGGGCGGCTGCGGCTGAGGTCGTAGGCCGCCAGGTCAGGGCCGATACGCCGGCGTAGCCTGCCGTGCAGGGCAATTGGCGCAATACCCCCAGGGGCGAAGTTCAAGTCGAAGCGCGACGGGGCTTGTGCCAGGCCACGAATCTCCACCAGTGCGCCTTTGAAGGAAATATCACGCACCAACAAGCCGGAAGTCTGGCCTTGGGCGTCCAGCAGCGCGCTCGGTTGGTCCATCGACAGGCGCCAGGGGCGCAGCATCGGGCCGTCTTCGTAGATCTCCGGCGAGCCGATCTGCAGGTGCAGGGCGTGGAACTCGTCTTCCACCAGCTGCAACGGGAAGCTGATCTGCTGATTGTTGAATTGCGCCTGCAGGGTGACCTGCTCGTTGGCGACCAGGCGGGTCAGCAACGATTGAATGCGATGGTCGCCGTTGACCAGCAGGCTCGACATGGGGTCGGCCAGGTTCAACTGCGGGGAGTGCTGCATGTTCTGGATGAAATCCAGCTCGTCCTGGGTCAGGAGCGCATCGGCTTGCATGATCGAACTCGGAGGTGACGATTTCTTCAACGGGATTGACCGTGCCGTGGACGATTGGTTCACAAGCGCTCGTCGCAATTGCGACGAGCGTGCAGTTCGGCCAGTTCACGTTCCAGTTCGACCTGGCGGCTGACGTCCTTCTGGATGCCGATGAAATAGGTGCGCTGGTCTGCGTCGCTCTTGACCGGGGTGATCGACAACTCGTTCCAGAAGGCGCTGCCGTCCTTGCGGTAGTTGCGCAGCACTTCGCGGCATGGGCGGCCATCGGCAAGTGCCTTGCGGATGCGCGCACGGCCCAGCTGGTCGCGATCGTCGGCCTGCAGGAAACGGCAATCCTGATAGAGGATTTCGTCGCGGCTGTAGCCGGTCAGGCGTTCGAACGCCGCATTCACGTAGATCAGGATGGTGTCATCGCCTTCCTGTTCGGCGACCACGATCCCGTCATTGGACGCATCGACCATCGATTGCAGCAGTTGCGCGTTGATCATGTTCGGGCCGTTGATCGGAAGGGGGACTTTGGTAGAGGCGGCCTTTTGCCAGCGCCGAATGCTAGTATCCTACGTTTTCACTCAGTTTCGGAATCCTCTCCCCGATGAAAGTCGCCATTATTTCCGGCTCGGTGTACGGCACCGCCGAAGAAGTCGCCCGCCACGCCGAGGGCCTGCTCAAGGCCGCAGGCTTCGAAGCCTGGCACGCCGCCCGCGCCACCCTGCAGGATCTTGAAGGTTTTGCCCCTGCAGCGTTGCTGGCCGTGACTTCGACTACGGGCATGGGTGAACTGCCGGACAACCTGATGCCGCTGTACAGCACCATCCGTGACACGCTGCCAGCGGCCTGGCGCGGCCTGCCGGGTGCGGTGATTGCACTGGGCGATTCCAGCTATGGCGATACCTATTGTGGCGGTGGCGAGCAACTGCGCGAGCTGTTCGCCGAGCTGGGGGTGCGGGAAGTGCAGCCGATGCTCAAGCTCGATGCCAGCGAGACGGTGACTCCGGAGACCGATGCCGAGCCTTGGCTGGCGGACTTTGCACAGGCCTTGAAGGCCTGAGGTATCTGCTTTGTCTGCCCCGGCCTTATCGCCGGCAAGCCGGCTCCCACAGGGTTTTGCAGCGCTGCGTCCATTGTGGGAGCCGGCTTGCCGGCGATAGGGCCCTCATGTCCCCCTCACCAGCTCAAGCCAGGCCTGAGCCGCCCGCGACAGATACGCGCCACGCCGCCAGATGAACGCAATGTCCCAGCGCAGGTCCTTTGGCGCACTCAAAGGCAAACGCACCACCCCAGGGCGTTCCAGCGCCTTCGCCACCACCCGCGGCAGCAACACCACGCCCTGGCCCGCCGCCACCAGCGCCACCAGAAAATCCGCCTGGCCACTGCGCCCACCTTCCTTTGGCGTGAACCCTTGCTGCTGGCAAGCCTTGAGCAACCGGTCATTGAGTACGAAGCTGCGCTGATACAGCAGGAAAGGGGTATCCGCCAGTTGCTGCAAGGTCACCTGTCGCTGCCCCGCCAGCGCATGGCCGGCCGGTAGCAGCGCATCCAGCGGCTCGTTGCAGAACGGCTGATGTTCGAACGCCGGATCACTGGGCGTCAGGCTGCCGCCCAGTTCCAGCTCGCCACTGTGCACCGCCTGCTCGACCGTGCGGCTGCCGCCTTCGAGCAGTTGAATCGAAATGTTTGGATGGCGCCGCCGGTACTCGGCGAACAACCCGGCGAACAAGGCATCGCTGCCCAGCATCGGCAGGCCCAGGCGCAGCTCGCCGCGCTCCATCTGGCTGAGGTCGTCCAGCTCGTTGAGCAGCGCCTGGCGTTGGCGCAACAACGCCTCGCCCCGTTCCAGGACGATGCGCCCGGCAGCGGTCAGGTGCAGGTGCGAGGCCTGGCGTTCGAGCAGTGGCTGGCCGATAGCCTGCTCCAGCTGGGCCACCTGCTTGCTCACGGCTGATTGACTGATATGCAGCGTCTGCGCGGCTTGGGTGAAGCCACCGCGCTGGACCACTTCGATGAAGCTGCGCAGCTGTTTGAATTCCATCTTCTGAATTCCATAATGGAATGGCGATCAGTCTAACAATTCGCTTCTGGCCTAGGCAGCCGAATCTTAGAATGAAGGCCTGTCGAGGAACCCTCCCATGAAACCCGCGTTATTGAAAAAAACCCTGCGCCTGCTCACCGAGCTGGCGGTCCTCCTGGCGTTGTTCTGGACCGGTAGCCAACTGGCCGGTTGGCTGGGTTGGCCCATCCCTGGCGGGGTGATGGGCCTGGCCCTGCTTCTGCTGCTGTTCGCCTGCGGCGTGGTCAAGCCCGCTACCTTGCAACTGGGTGCAGGCTGGCTGATGGCCGAGATGCTGTTGTTCTTCATACCGGCGCTGATGAGCCTGCTCGATTACGGCACCCTGGTACGTGAAGAAGGCTGGCGCATCCTGCTGGTGATTGCCGTGAGCACCCTGATGGTCATGGTGGTCACCGCCGTCACCGTCGAGCTGGTCTGCCGTTGGAGGTTGCGCCATGAGCATTGAGCCCATGCCGCTGTTCTGGCTGGCGCTGACCCTGCTGGCCTACCTGGGCAGCCGTTGGCTGTACCGACGTACCGGGCGGTACCTGATGTCGCCGCTGATCCTGGTGCCGGCGCTGCTGTTGGCGGTGGCTGTGCCATTGCACACCGCCTATGCCGAATATGCCCGCAACACCCACTGGCTGATGGGCGTGCTGGGCCCGGTGACGGTGGCCTTCGCAGTACCGATCTGGCAACAGCGGGCGATGCTGGCCCGGGACTGGCCGGCATTGCTGATCGGCATGCTGGCAGGTAGCACGGCGTCGATCGCCAGTTCCTGGGGCCTGGCGCACCTGCTGTCCCTGGACACAGCGACCAGCCTGTCACTGGTGCCGCGTTCGATCACCACGCCATTCGCCATGCCGCTGGCCCATGACCTCGGTGGCGTGCCGGAGCTGACGGCGGTGTTCGTCATGTTCACCGGCGTGCTCGGTGCCCTGTTCGGCGGCGTGCTGCTGCGCTGGCTGCCGTTGCGCTCGGCGTTGGCGCGGGGTGCGCTGTTCGGTGTCGGCGCCCATGGCGCGGGAGTCAGCCGCGCCCACGAGGTAGGTCGCGAAGAAGGTTCCGTGGCCGGCCTGGTCATGGTGCTGACCGGCTTGCTCAACCTGTTCGCAGCGCCGCTGCTGGCCATGCTGCTGTGACCGTTCGTGCCACTGGCTCGCTCGGTCAACAAGCTGGCTGGCAACGCAAGTTTCACCTGTTGGGCGGCTGACTAGACTCAGCCTCGACAAAGAGAGCACAAGTAAGTGCCGAGGTGACTTGCAATGACCGCAGCCTTGCCTAACACCGTCAACACCTAGACAACCGGGACGAATACGATGCCATTGGCCGAGATACCATTGTGCGTCTGGCGTACCCGGGGACAGAGTTTCACGTTCCGGGGCCAGAGCATCCGCTACTGGACCGCAGGGCAAGGAGAGCCCCTGCTGCTACTGCATGGATTCCCAACCGCCAGCTGGGACTGGCACTACCTGTGGGCGCCGCTGACCCAGCATTTTCGGCTGATCGCCTGCGACATGCTGGGGTTTGGCGATTCGGCCAAACCGCTGGACCATACCTACAGCCTGATGGAGCAAGCCGACCTGCAACAGGCCTTGCTGGCCCATCTCAAGGTACAGGTGCCGGTGCACCTGCTGGCGCACGACTATGGCGGCAGCGTGGCCCAGGAGCTGTTGGCGCGGCACCACGAACAGCGTGCCGAGATCGCCAGCTGCGTATTCCTCAACAGCGGCCTGTTCCCTGAGAGCTGCCAGGTGCTGCTGGTGCAGAAACTGCTGCTCAGCCGCCTGGGCTGGCTGGTCGGGCGCTCGTTCAAGCGTGATGACCTGGTGCGCAATGTCTCGCAGACCTACGGGCCCTGTACCCGCCCCAGTGAAAGTGCCCTGGATGACTGCTGGAGCCTGATTGCCGCACACGGCGGTACCCGCATTTTGCACAAGCTGGTGAGCTTCGTGCCGGAGCGCCGCGCCCATCGCGAACGCTGGGTTGGCGCGCTGCAGGCCGAGGGTGTGCCACTGCGCTTCATCAACGGCGTGGTCGACCCGCTCTCGGGCGCGCGCATGGTCGAGCGCTACCGGCAACTGGTGCCCAACCCGGACACCGTGCAGCTGCAGGGCATTGGCCATTACCCCCATACCGAGGCCCCTGCGCAGGTCCTGCGCCACTACCTGGTTTTTCGCGAGCAATGCCTGAGCTACCTGCCGCAGAAAGTCGCCTGGTCCTGAACCGCCGACCATCGTCCTGCGTTATCGCCTGGCATTCAGCGTGGGTGCGCTTGATTGTCCGGCGCCTGGGCGTTGGCACAGACTCGACGCATTCAACCTGAGCTGGAGCCAAGCGCATGAGCGAGCCGGTAACGCTGCAAGACCGTGTGGTGATCGTCACGGGGGCCGGTGGCGGCCTGGGCCGCGCTCATGCGCTGCTGTTCGCCGCGCGAGGGGCCCGGGTGGTGGTCAATGACCTGGGCGGTTCGAGCCATGGCGAAGGTGCCAGTGTTTCCGCGGCCGACCGGGTGGTGGCCCAAATTCGCGCTGCCGGGGGGACCGCAGTGGCCAACCACGACTCGGTCAGCGCTGGCGCGCGCATCGTCGAACAAGCGCTGGACAGTTTCGGCCGGGTCGACGTGCTGGTGAACAATGCCGGCATCCTGCGCGACAAGACCTTCCACAAGATGGACGACGCTGACTGGGAGCAGGTCTACCAGGTGCATGTCGAGGGTGCCTACAAGGTGACCCACGCCGCCTGGCCGCACATGCGCGAGCAACAATGGGGGAGGGTGATCTTTACCGCCTCGACCTCCGGCATCTACGGCAACTTCGGCCAGGCCAACTATGGCATGGCCAAACTAGGCCTGTATGGCCTGACCCGCACCCTGGCCATCGAAGGGCGCAGGCAGGGCGTGCTGGTCAACGCCATCGCGCCCACCGGTGGCACGCGCATGACCGAGGGGCTGATCCCGGCGCAGGTCTTCGAGCGCCTCAAGCCTGAACTGGTCAGCCCGTTGGTGGTGTACCTGGGCAGCGAGCAGTGTCAGGACAGCGGCGAGCTGTTCGAGGTGGGCGGTGGCTGGATTGGCAAGGTGCGCTGGGAGCGCAGCCTGGGCGTCGGGTTCGACCCCCGTGAAGGGTTCACCCCGGAGCAGGTGGCGCAGCACTGGGCGCAGATCGGTGACTTCGATGGCGCGGTACACCCCCAGGACAACGTGCAGGCGTTGCAGCAGATGATGGCCAATCTGCAGAAGTATCCGCTGGGTTGATGGCGGCTTTGCGCCAGGCATAAAAAAGGCCGCTGCAATCGCAGCGGCCAATCGAGACGTTAGATCAAGGAGCTTCAAAATCTACGTCGGTGAAACCTCGCGGGCCTGAAAGGCGGGGGGGTGCCCTTCATGCCGGCCAGTGAGTTAAGAATAAGCGCTTGATCCTGTAGGAAAAATAGCCGCTTATGACATTCACCTTTACGTTTCGGGCAACAGTGTCCAGGGGGCCTTTCAAGGCTGTGGCGAGTGCCCCATGCGCCAGCTGGTATCGCGCGCCGCCGCCAGTAGGCGCTGTGCTGCCGGACCCTGTTCATCGGCGTGGAAGATCGACGTCGGCCCCACTACGGTCATCACTGCGGCGATCTGCCCCATGGCGTTGAACACCGGTGCCGACAGTGCATCCACACCGGGCATCAGCAGACCATGCACATGGTGCAGCCCCTGCTTTCGAATGCCGGCCAGCACGGGTTCATAGTCGCTGGCGCTGTGCGCCAGCATGGCCAGTTCGCGGTCGCGCAGCTCCACCGTTTCGCGTTCGGGCAGGTAGGCGGCGAACACCAGCCCGGTGGACGAACTGAGCAGCGGCAGCACTGAACCGATCTGGGTGACCACGGTGACAGCCCGCACTGCCGGCTCGATGCTCACCACCGTCGCACCCTGGTTGCCCCATACGGCGATAAAGCAGCTCTCGTTGAGTTCGTCGCGCAATTGCGACAGCGGCAGCGCCGCGACCTTCAGCACGTCGATGCTGCCCAGTGCTGCCAGGCCCACGCGCAAGGCTTCACGGCCTAGCCCATAGTGATTGGTGGCCGCATCCTGTTCGGCAAAGCCACTGGCGATCAGCGCCTGAAGGTAGCGGTGCACTTTACTCGCCGGCATCTGCACGTGTTCGGCCAGGCGCGACAGCGAGGTAGAAGGGGACAGTTCGGCGAGGGCCTTGAGGATGTCGGTGCCGACTTCCGCCGAGCGGACCTTCTGCTTGCCGGTGTCGGTGGGAGAGCTGGCTTTGACCATGGAGGTGGAGGTTCCGATTCGTCGAGTCGCGCCTTTATAGCTTGACGCCATGCACCGATCAAATTACGTTATTCGTAATCTGATTACGATAAAAACAAAACCCGGAGGCATCGATGAACCGCGACACGTCCCCCGACCTTCAGTACCTGAGCGGCTTCGGCAACGAATTCGCCTCTGAAGCCCTGCCCGGCGCATTGCCCATCGGGCAGAACTCGCCGCAGAAGGCCCCCTACGGGCTGTATGCCGAGCTGCTGTCGGGTACGGCGTTCACCATGGCCCGCAGCGAGCTGCGCCGCACCTGGCTGTACCGCATCCGCCCCTCGGCGCTGCACCCGCGTTTCGAGCGCCTGGAGCGCCAGCCGCTGGTCGGCCCGCTGGGCGCGGTCACCCCCAATCGCCTGCGCTGGAACCCGCAACCGATCCCCAGCGAGCCCACCGATTTCATCGAAGGCTGGTTGCCCA
The DNA here is from genome assembly GCF_044749545.1 of Pseudomonas sp. NPDC089396. Taxonomy (NCBI): domain Bacteria; kingdom Pseudomonadati; phylum Pseudomonadota; class Gammaproteobacteria; order Pseudomonadales; family Pseudomonadaceae; genus Pseudomonas; species Pseudomonas sp. NPDC089396. The sequence continues at coordinate 77,754 of NZ_JBIVIC010000006.1, forward strand.
TGGTGGCCAATTCGGCCGCTGAAAAGCCGGCGGGGGTGAGCATCTACATCTACTGCGCCAACCGCTCCATGGACCGGGTGTTCTTCAACGCCGACGGCGAGCTGCTGCTGGTGCCCGAGCAAGGTCGCCTGCGCATTGCCACGGAACTTGGGGTGATGGTGGTGGAGCCGCTGGAGATTGCGGTGATCCCGCGGGGCATGAAGTTCCGGGTCGAGCTGCTCGATGGCCAGGCGCGTGGTTACCTCGCGGAAAACCATGGCGCGCCGCTGCGCCTGCCGGACCTGGGCCCGATCGGCAGTAATGGCCTGGCCAACCCGCGCGACTTCCTCACTCCTGTGGCGCACTACGAAGTAGCCGAAGGGCCGGTGCAGCTGGTGCAGAAATTCCTGGGCGAGCACTGGGCCTGCGAGCTGCAGCATTCGCCCCTGGACGTGGTCGCCTGGCACGGTAGCAACGTGCCCTACAAGTACGACCTGCGCCGTTTCAACACCCTTGGCACGGTCAGTTTCGATCACCCGGACCCGTCGATCTTCACCGTCCTCACCTCGCCGAGCAGTGTGCACGGCCTGGCCAACATGGACTTCGTGATCTTCCCACCGCGCTGGATGGTGGCGGAAAACACCTTCCGACCCCCGTGGTTCCACCGCAACCTGATGAACGAGTTCATGGGCCTGATCAGCGGTGCCTACGATGCCAAGGCCGAAGGCTTCCTGCCGGGAGGCGCCTCGCTGCACGGTGTGATGAGCGCCCACGGGCCCGATGCCGACACCTGCGAAAAAGCCATCGCCGCCGACCTCGCGCCGCACAAGATCGACAACACCATGGCCTTCATGTTCGAGACCAGCCAGGTGCTGCGTCCGAGCCGCCACGCCCTCGAATGCCCGCAATTGCAGGCCGACTACGATAGTTGCTGGGCCACCTTGCCGAGCACCTTCAACCCGAACCGGAGATAACCGATGAACCAGACCGCCATTGCCCGTAGTTGGGTCAAGCACGCCAACGGGCACCGCGACTTCCCGCTGCAGAACCTGCCGCTGGGCATCTTCAGCCGTCCGGGCGAAGCGCTGCGCTGTGGCGTGGCCATCGGCGATGCCATCCTGGACCTGGAAGCCGTGCTGGCTGCCGGGCTGTTCGAAGGCCAGGCCAAGGCCGCCGTCGAGGCTACCCGTGGCGGCGCGCTGAATGCCTTCTTTGCCCTCGGCCGCACTGCCCGAGTGGCCCTGCGCGAGCGCCTGCTGGTGCTGTTGGGCGAGCACAGCGAGCACCAGGCGGCGCTGAACGCGGCGCTGTATCCGGCCAGCGAATGCCAGCTGCACATGCCGGCCAAGGTGGGCGACTACACCGACTTCTACGTGGGCATCCAGCACGCCACCAACGTCGGCAAACTGTTCCGCCCCGACAACCCGCTGCTGCCCAACTACAAGTACGTGCCGATCGGCTACCACGGCCGCGCTTCGACCCTGCGTCCTTCGGGCACCGATGTCCGCCGCCCCAAAGGCCAGACGCTGCCGGCCGGCCACACCGAGCCGAGCTTCGGCCCTTGCGCACGCCTGGACTACGAACTGGAGCTGGGCATCTGGATCGGCCAGGGCAACGAGATGGGCCAGGCCATTCCGATCGCCGAGGCTGAGCAGCACCTGGCTGGCCTGTGCCTGCTCAACGACTGGTCGGCGCGAGATATCCAGGCTTGGGAATACCAGCCTCTGGGCCCGTTCCTGTCGAAAAGTTTCATCACCTCGATCTCGCCCTGGGTAGTGACCGCCGAAGCGCTGGAGCCGTTCCGCCGTGCCCAGCCGGCGCGCCCTGAGGGTGACCCGCAACCGCTGCCGTACCTGCTGGATCAGCGTGACCAGGCCACCGGTGCGTTCGATATCGAACTGGAAGTGCTGCTGCTGACCGAGCGCATGCGCGAGCAGGGCTTGCCAGCCCACCGCCTGGCGCTGAGCAATACCCTGAACATGTACTGGACCGTGGCGCAACTGATCGCCCACCACAGCGTCAACGGCTGCCAGTTGCAGCCAGGCGACCTGTTCGGTTCGGGCACCTTGTCCGGTGCGACCCCAGATGCCTTCGGCAGCCTGCTGGAGACCACCGTGGGCGGCAAGCAGCCAGTCGAGCTGGCCAGTGGCGAGCTGCGCAAGTTCCTCGAAGACGGCGACGAGATCATCCTGCGCGCCCGTTGTCAGGGCGACGGCGTGGCCAGCATCGGCTTCGGTGAATGCCGCGGCAAGATCATCGCAGCCAACTGAGGGGGCAGGGCCATGGAGCTGTATACCTATTACCGTTCCACCTCGTCTTATCGGGTACGCATCGCCCTGGCGCTCAAGGGCCTGGATTACCAGGCCCTGCCGGTCAACCTGCTGAAGGGTGAGCAACGCGGCAGCGACTATGTGGCGCTGAACCCGCAGGGCCGAGTGCCGGCCCTGCGTACCGATGGCGGCGAACTGCTGGTGCAGTCGCCGGCGATCATCGAGTACCTGGAGGAGGTTTATCCACAGCCTGCGCTGTTACCCACAGGCGCCGAGGCGCGGGCCAAGGTGCGTGGCGTGGCGGCAATCATCGGTTGCGATGTGCACCCGCTGCACAACGTCAGTGTGCTCAACCAGCTGCGCCAGCTGGGGCATGACGAGGGACAGGTCAACCAGTGGATTGCCCACTGGATCGGCCAGGGCCTGGCCGCGGTGGAACAACTGATTGGCGACCAGGGCTTCTGCTTCGGCGACCAGCCGGGCCTGGCGGATGTCTACCTGATCCCGCAGCTGTATGCGGCCGAACGTTTCAACATCGACCTCGGCGGTTATCCACGTATTTGTCGGGTCGCGGCACTGGCCGCCGGGCACCCGGCTTTCGCCAAGGCGCATCCCGCCTGCCAGGTGGACACCCCCGCTCAGTGAATCGAATGGTTCTCCGCTGGAAGCTTGCCGATACGTTCGGACAGCTTCAGGCGCTGGACCGGGTCATCGGTCAGCAGCAGCGCATGCTCCAGGTCGAATCGCTCGGCCTGTGGGCATTCCAGGTGCTGGTACAAGGACGCGCGCGTCATGTAGTCGCTGACCTGCACCGGCCCCAGTTGCATGACCCGTTCGGCATCGACCAGCGCGGCCAGGTGGTTGTCGTTGCTGATGTGCAGCTGGCGCAGGTTGCGCGACAGGCGCTGGAGCATCTGCGCCGGGCTGGCCGTGCGCAGGTGCTCGGCGGTGAGCGGCACATGCGGGCCGAACTGGCGTGCCAGTAATTCGCGGCAATCATTGGGGTACAGACGCCGGCCACCACAAGGGTCGAGCAGATGATCGGCACCGGGTACGCGAAGCAGGAAGTGCCCCGGGAACGCCACCCCCTCCAGCGGGATCGACAGGCGTCGGGCCAGCTCCAGGGTGATGATGGCCAGAGCCAGCGGTTGGCCTCGGCGACGATGCAGCACTTTGTCCAACAGCGCCGCCTGCGGGCGCAGCGGATGAAATTCGTCCTGCTGGAAACCCAGCGCAGTCAGCTGACGCAGCAGTGGTTGGGCCAGTTCGCATACGGGCAGCATCGGCAGCCTGGCGCTGATCTCACGTTGCAGGTCCTGGATTATTGCAAGAGAGGTTGCGGGCTCGACCTTTCGATCGTGCTCGACGGCAATCCACAAGGCGGCTTCCAGCAGGGCGACAGGCTCGCATTCCATGCAGGCCAGGCAGGCTTTACGTGGGTTCATCGGGCTTCTCCACACACGTTTGAGTATTAGCTCTGGCGCCGTGTTTCGTCCAGTGGTCCGCCCGCAGCGCCAGGTATGGCCGCGTGCCTATACTGGTAGGAGCACCTCGATGGGGAGCCCGCCGATGTTCGCGCTGATGCAAAGCACCCGTACCCAGTCGCTGCACCTGTTCATCGACCCGCCTACCGGCCTCAAGGCCGTGGTGGCCATTCACAGCGAGCACCTGGGCCCGGCGATGGGCGGTTGCCGCTACTTGCCGTATGCCGATGACGAGAGCGCCATGACCGATGCCATCCGCCTGGCCCAGGGCATGAGCTACAAGGCGGCATTGGCCGGGCTGGCGCTGGGCGGCGGCAAGGCCGTGATCATGCGCAACCCCCATGTGGAAAACCGCGCCGCGTTGTTCGAGGCCTTTGGCCGTTTCATCGATACCCTGCACGGGCGCTTCATCATTGCCGTGGACAGCGGCACCTCGACGGTGGACATGGACTGCATCGCCCAGAGCACGCCCCATGTCACCAGCACCACGGCCTCCGGCGACCCCTCGCCGCATGCGGCCATGGGCGTGTTCGCCGGCATCCGTGCGACGTCCCAGGCGCGTTTGGGCAGCGGCAATCTCGAAGGGCTGCGGGTGGCGGTGCAGGGCCTGGGCAATGTCGGTTACGCGCTGGCCGAGCAGTTGCACGCGGCGGGGGCGGAACTGCTGGTCAGTGACCTCGACCCTGGCCGGGTGCGCCTGGCGGTGGAGCAGTTCAACGCCCATCCGGTAACCAACGACGCGCTGATCAGCACCCCCTGCGATATTTTCGCGCCCTGCGGCGTAGGGCCGGTGCTCACTGGCCAGAGCGTGATGCAACTGCGCTGCGCGGCAGTGGCGGGGGCGGCGAACAACCAGCTGACCACTTTGCAGGTGGCTGACCAGCTGGAGTCCCGCGGGATTCTGTATGCGCCGGATTACGTGATCAATGCTGGCGGGCTGATCTACGTGGCGATGACGCACCGTGGTGAAGACCTTGGAACCATCACGGCGCACCTGGCACGGATACCCTCACGACTGACCGAAGTGTTCGCCCATGCCCAGGCCGAGAAGCGCTCGCCGGCGCGGGTGGCGCAGATGCTGGCGGAGCGGTTGCTGTACGGCTGATGCTGCGCCGGCCGCTTCGCGGACACGCCCCACAGGTACAACACACGTTCTGAAAGCTGAGGTTTCCCCCTGTGGGAGCCGGCTTGCCGGCGATAGGGCCCTGACAGGCTGCTAAAAGCGACAGCTTTATGCCTGCCCCGGCCCCATCGCCGGCAAGCCGGCTCCCACAGGGATCGCGCAATCTTTTGGGTTGTTGTCAGTGTGCCCCACAGTCACTCGGCTGCGTTGGCTTCGAGCAGCTCCGCCAGGGCATCCGGTTGGCTCTTGAACGCCCGGGCGAACACATCGCGGTTCTTGGCCATGTAGATACCCGCTTCCTCGACCTGCTGCTCGGTCAGCGAAGGCACCGCCTTTTGCAACACCTCGGCCAGGCGCTCGGCCAGTTCGAGCATCTTGTCATGACGATCTGCTTCGGCCTTATCCATGAACAAGCGCTCCGGGTCGCGGCTGCTTCGGTACACCACTTCGACGGCCATTCATCACCTCTGTGCCTTTTTGCGGTTGGGTTATTCGATTACTGTATGCGCATACAGTAATGGCATGACGCTTCTGGCGCAAGCCTTGCTGCAAAAAAGCCTGGCCTACAGGTGCCTTGCGGCAATCGGTCGCCTTCCAAGGCGAGGGCCTGGCCCTTTAACTGCATGGCACAAGCGTCACAGTGATGACGCATCATCCTTCAGGTCGTATCGGGGAGTTGGACATCGTGAACATCAAATGGGCTGAAAAGCTGCGCAAGGGGTTGCATGGCTCGGCCGATTCGCTGGGCAATCTGTGTGTCGAGGGGTTTCATTACCTGGCGCTGTTCGGCATCGGTGCGATCACGGCCTATGCGGCGGTAGTGACCTTCCTCGACATGCTCGGCAAGGGCGGGGTCAGCGTCGATGACATCCTGCTGCTGTTCATCTACCTGGAGCTGGGGGCGATGGTCGGGATCTACTTCAAGACCAACCACATGCCGATCCGCTTCCTGCTCTACGTGGCGATCACCGCACTGACGCGCCTGCTGATCGGCGACGTCTCGCACCACAAGGCGCCGGACGTGGGCCTTCTGTATGTGTGCGGCGGCATCCTGCTGCTGGCCTTCGCGATCCTGGTAGTGCGCTACGCCTCGTACCGCTACCCGTCGACCAAGGTGCTGGATGCCAACGGCAAAGAAGTGGAAGACGGCAAGTAGGCTCAGTTGGCCCTGAAGTGGCTGGGTGCGTGGCGTGGGTCGCGGGTCAGCGCGGCCAGAACCTGCAAGGGGTTCTGCCCCAGCTCGATGGCCAGGCCCAGGCGAATGCTGTCGATGACCCGCTGCAGGCGCACCGGGTCGTTGCGCTGGGCCTGGCTGATCAGGCGCTTGGCGGCGACGCCTGCGTCGTCGGAGAGGGTCAGCATGATGCTGCCGTCCAGGCTTTCGATGCTCAGGTTGACCCGGTATTCGGGGGCGAAGGCGGCGCTGATCTGCTCGAATGGGTTGTTCATGCTTGGGGTCTGCAAAGATTGACTGCAGAAGTTGACCCGGCATTTGCCAGGTTGGTTCAGGGCCATTGATCGCCACAAACGAAAACGCCCGGCATTAGCCGGGCGTTGTTGTTCATGGGCGTGAATCAGGCGTCGGGGTCACTCAGCTCCAGGACGCCGCGCTTGCTGCGCAGTTTGCCGTAGAAGTGTTCCAGCGCGTTGTTCAGCTTGCTGGCGGCACCGTCGACCGCCTGGTCCAGCGAGGTGGCGGTGTGGGTCACGGAAATCGGTTGGTGGCCTTTGGGGCGAGCCTCCATTTGGCAACGTTTGTCATGCGGACCGGGTTTGGCACCGTTGTCGTCGCGCAGGTGCACCTCGATGCGGGTGAGGTCCTCCTCGTAACGTTCGAGTGTGGCTTCCAGCGTACTGCGGACCCACTCGTTGAGACGGATGTTGCCTTCGATATGGTTGCTGCTGTTGACCTGGATTTGCATGATTCAATCCTTATTCAGCTTGCTCGCATGGAGGCGTGCCTAGGCCCTTGAGGGACCTGGAATTTCTTCGCCTCTTGACTCTAAGGTCAGGCAACCGAGGAATGATTTCAACCCCCTTTTGAAAATAAATTTCCTGTTGCAAATGAGCTGAAAGGGGGCTGCTTTGCAGCCCAATCGCTGGCAAGCCAGCTCCCACAGGTAATGCAGTGCCTCGGACGATGTGGGAGCCGGCTTGCCGGCGATTGGGCCGCAAAGCGGCCCCGGCACGCCATCAGAACTCAACCGAAGTCTGCACATACAAGGTCCGCGGCTCACCCACATACTTGCCCTTGTTGTTGTCATCGTACGAGCGCGTGTAGTACTCACGGTTGAACAGGTTCTTAACCCCCACAGCAACCTTCAGGTTCGACACCTGCGGCCCGAAGTCATACCCGGCGCGGGTGCTCACCAGCATGTAGCCGGGGATGCGCCCGGTACTGCCGTCGGCACTCTCGGCGCTGGTGTTGGCATTGTCCGCGTACTGGCTGCTCTGGAAGCTGCCATCGAGGTTCAACTGCCACGGCCCCTCGGTATACCCCACGCCCAGGTTGCCCTTGTGCCGCGACGAGAACGGCACCTGGTTGCCCTTGTTCGGCCCGTCTTCGCGGATGGTGGCGTCGACGAAGGCGTAGCTGGCATGCACGTCGAAACCGGCCAGCGCAGGGCTCAGGCCGTCGAGGGCGTAGCGCACGCTGGTCTCGATGCCCTGGTGGCGGGTTTCGCCGCGGGCGATCACCGAGTCGTTGGTCTGGTTGCTTTCGTACTGGTTGTCGAAGTTGATCAGGAACGCGCCGATCTCGGCTTGCAGGTCGCCGTTGTCGTAGCGGGTACCGACCTCCCAGGTGCGGGCTTTCTCCGGCTTGACCTCGCCACTGCTGACGCGGTTGGGCATCTGGCTGTACTGCACGCTGCCGAACGAGCCTTCGGTATTGGCGTACAAATTCCAGTTGTCGGTCAGGTGGTACATCACGTTGAGCGCCGGCAGGGCGGTGTTGTAGCTGCCCTGGTAGCGCTGGCCGCTGAGCTTGTTGCTCTGCTCGGAGTCGATCATCTCGTAGCGGATGCCCGGGGTGATGGTCCAGCGGCCGATGTCGATGCGGTCATCCAGGTAGAGGGCATGGGCTTCGGTGCTGCCACGGGTGTCGCGGTCGTTGCGGCTGGCGGTGGTGGGCAGGTCGCCGTTGACCGGTTCGCGGTAGCGCAGTTCGTGGCCGGCTTCGTTGACGTAGCGGTAACCGATGCCCAGTTCATGCCAGCTCTCGCCCAGGGCCAGGCCTTGCGAGAACCGTGTCTCGATGCCGCGAACCCAGTATTCGCGTGGCGACAGCGAAACGAAGTTGCCCTGGTCCAGGTAGCCGCTGCGCAGGGTCTTGGTGAAGAAGCTGTTGACGCTGAACTGGCGGTCGTCCTGCTTGTAGTCGTAGCCGAAGTTGAACAGCGTACGGCGGCCCCAGAACTTGTCCTGCAGGCGCGTCGACTGGTACGGGTCGTCGTCGAAGTCGGCCGTGCTCAGCCCGCCGGGCATCTGCGCCTCGCCCTCGTAGTACTGGGCCATGGCATGCAGGCTGTTGGCGTCGTCGAGTTGCAGCTTGCCCTTGAGGATCAGGTCGTCGATCTGCGTGTCGCTGTGCTCGCGCCAGTCGCTGCCGCGCACGCCCGAGTACAGCAATGCACCGCCCAGGCCGTTGTCGTTGGTACCACCGACCAGCAGGTTGGCGCTGTTCTTGAGGCCGTCCTGGCTGGAGGACGGGCTGAGCTGGTTCTGCATGGCGGCCTTGAAGGTCGCCTGTTCGGGAATGGCGCGGGTGACGAAGTTGACGATCCCGCCGACGTTCTGCGGGCCATAGCGCACGGCACCGCCGCCGCGCACCACGTCCACCGCGTCCATGTTGCCCATGCTGATCGGCGCCAGCGACAGCTGCGGCTGGCCGTAGGGCGCGAAGGGCACCGGGATGCCGTCCATCAGTACGGTGGAGCGGGAGGCCAGGCGTGGGTTGAGGCCGCGAATGCCGAAGTTCAGTGCCAGGTCGTGGCTGCCGGTGCCGTTGTTGTCCGGGGCGTTGACGCCGGGAATACGGTTGAGCACTTCGCGCGCCGTGGTCGCGCCATCGCGTTCGAATGCCTCACGGCGTACCACGTCGCGCGCACCGGGGTGCTCGAAGACATTGTCCTGGCGCGCATCGGCCAGCCAGTCGCCGACCACGGTCGAGGCGCCCAGCTCCACGGCCGCTGACGCAGCAGGGGTTGTTACAGGCTGCAGGCTGAAGGCGTTGTCGGTTTCCTGCCGCGCTTGCAGGCCGCTGCCACGCAACAGCGCGTCGAGGCCCTGGGCGACATCGTATTGGCCATCCAGGCCTTGGGTATTCAGGCCCTGGGTCAGTTGCGAGCCGAACGAGATCAGCGCGCCGCTTTCGCGCCCGAACTGGTTCAAGGCATCTTCCAGCGAGCCGGCGGCGATGTGGTAGGTGTGTGCTTCGGCGGCCTGCAGGGCAGGTGAGGCTAGACCGAGGCTGGTGGCCAGCAGCAGGGCGTGGACGAGCGGGGTAGGGCGCTGGAACATCGAGAAGGGTCCTGTAGGAAGGGGGTCTGCCTTCTCTGTCACGCGAGGTTGGAAAAGTGGCTCAACCGATTGGAAAATTTTTCTTGTAGGAGCGGCCTTGTGTCGCGAAAGGGCTGCGCAGCAGCCCCAGGATTACAGCGGCGCTACACATTGCTGGGGCTGCTGCGCAGCCCTTTCGCGACACAAGGCCGCTCCTACACCCGCGCTTCAACGGTCACCCAGTACCGGGTGAAGCGTCGCACCCGCACCGGCAACGCCACTTCCAGCATGTGCAGGATCCGCTCACTGTCATCCAGCGGGTAGGAGCCGGAAACCCGCAGGTTCGCGACCGTCTCGCTGCACCCCAGTTGCCCTTGGCGATAACGGCCAAGCTCGGCAAGGAAATCCACCAGGCGCATCTGCGCAGCCACGAGCATGCCGTCGACCCAGGCGCCACTGTTGCGATCGAGCGGTGCGATGGCCTGCCAGCCGTGCGCGCCGAAGCGGGCCCGTTGCCCGGCCTGCAGCGCCTGCCCTGCGAAACTGGCCGTGCCACTGAACACCGACACCAGGCTGAAGCCTTCGAAAGCCCGCACGTTGAAACGGCCGCTGTCCAGTTGCAGGGTGCCCTCATCGGTGCGCAGCACGAGCGGGCGTGAATCACCGGCCACATCCAGCGCCAGTTCGCCTTCGCGCAGTCGCACCAGGCGCTGCTGGCCATCGAAGCGCACATCGGCGGCGCTGCGGGTATTGAGCTGCAGCAGGCTGCCATCGTCCAGCTGCAGGCGCCGCCGTTGCCCCACGGGGCTGCGGTAGTCGGCCATCAATCCGGGGAGCGGATTGTGAGACTGCAGCCCCAGGCCGGTGGCGCTGGCCACACCGAACAGCAGCAGCGCCTTGAGCGCTCGACGTCGGGCGGCCGAGGGTGGGGCTTGCAGCGTGGCGTGCACCACCGGCGAGGCGACCCCGCGCAAGCGTCGGTTGACCTGCTGGATATGCGCCCAGGCGCGCTGGTGCTCGTGGTCAGCCACCAGCCAGCGCTGCAGCGCCTGTTGCTGGGCCAGATCGAAGTCGTCGCCCTGGGATTCGATCAGCCAGTGCACGGCCTGTTCGGCGACTTGCGCCGAGAATGACGTGTTCACAGGGCGAAGTAGCAGCGCAGGGCTGCCTTGTTCAGGTAGCGCTTGACCGTGGCCAGCGAAATGTCCAGCTCGCGGGCGATCTCGGTCTGGCCCATGCCGTCGACCTGGGCCAGCAGGAACACGCGCTTGACCAGTGGCGGCAGGCCATCGAGCAAGCGGTCGAGCTCCAGCAGGGTCTCGAAGATGATCGCCTTCTGCTCTTCACTCGGGGCAACGTTTTCCGGCAGCTGGGCCAGGGCTTCCAGGTAGGCGCGCTCCAGCTCCTGGCGGCGGAAGTGGTTGCACAGTACGCGCTTCGCCACGGTGGCGAGAAAGGCGCGCGGCTCGATCAGCTGGGGTGCCTCGCGTGCTTGCAGTAGGCGCACATAGGTGTCCTGCGCCAGGTCGGCAGCACTGTGCGGGCAACCCAGGCGACGGCGCAGCCAGCCGGTCAGCCAGTTGTGATGGGCGTGGTAGAGACCTTCGACCGTGGAAGAGAGGGCGCTGGGCACCGAGATACTCCGGCGCCTGCGTAGCGCAACTGGTAGTAAGAATTGTTCGCATTGTAGTGGGGCTGAGTGTTCTCGGCAATCCGTCCCTGCGAAAGCGCGACGGGCAGTCTTTGCTTGTGAGAATTGAAATCATTACTATTGCACACCCAAATTCTTCCGGACCTTCGCCATGAAGCGCAACGCCGCCGGGCTCCCTCTCAGCTATCGCCTGGCTGTGACCTCACGCAGCCTGGCTGCGCTGCTGGGCGGTTACCTGTTGGCGTCCATGGCCAGTGTCTGCATCAGCCTGCTGCTGCCGCTGCCGCAGGTCGACGCGGCCCTGACCGGCATGATGCTGTCGTTCGTTTTCTACCTGTTGGCCTTCATCTGGTGCTTCGCCTGCCGCAGCGCGTGGCGCGCCTGGCTCGGCATGCTGGTGCCAAGCCTGCTGCTGGGGCTGCTGAACGGGTTCGTGTACTGGATGAAAAACCCATGAAGGAAGGCTTCCGCCAGGCGATGGCCTGGTTGCACACCTGGACCGGCCTGATTTTCGGCTGGCTGCTGTTCGCCATCTTCCTGACCGGCACGCTGTCGTACTTCAAGGATGAAATCAGCCACTGGACGCAGCCCGAGGTTCGCCGCCATGCGCTCGACCCGGTGGCCAGCCTGGGCCTGGCCCAGCGCTACCTGGAGGCCAATGCCGGGCACGCCGAGCGCTGGATGATCCGCCTGCCCAACGCCCGCGAGGCGGCGCTGGAGGTGAGCTGGCGCGAGCCTGGAAGTGGTCGCCGGGGAGGCGTCAGCAAGCCGCTCGACGCCCACACCGGGCAACCCGTCGAGGTCCGTGACAGCCGTGGTGGCGAGTTCTTCTACCGCTTCCACTTCCAGCTGCAGATGCCGCACCCCTGGGGCCGCTGGCTGGCGACCTTCTGCGCGTTCATCATGCTGCTTGGCCTGGTCACCGGCATCATCACCCACAAGAAGATCTTCAAGGAATTCTTCACTTTCCGCCCCGGCAAGGGCCAGCGCTCATGGCTGGACGGGCACAACGCCATTGGCGTGCTGGTGCTGCCGTTCCACCTGATGATCAGCTACAGCAGCCTGGTGATCTTCATGTACATGGTCATGCCGGCCAGCATCATGGCCAGCTATGGCGGCAGCACCGAGGGCTATTTCAACGACCTGTTCGGCCGCGAAGAGGTGCCCAAGGTGGCCAATGCGGCGGCGCCGCTGGTGCCGCTGGCCAGCCTGTACGCTCAGGTTCAGCAGCAGGTGCCCGGTGCGGCCATGGGCTATGTCCAGGTGTACAACCCGGGCGACCGCAATGCCCGGGTCAGCTTCACCCAGTCCGCAGCCGAGAGCATCGCCTACCAGCGCAGCGCCACCTGGATGTTCGACGGCGCCACGGGCCAGTTGCTGACCCAGGGCGCCCCGGAAAGCGCGACGATGATGACCGCGTTCAGCGTGGTCGGCCTGCACATGGGCAACTTCGCCGGGCCTTGGCTGCGCTGGCTGTATTTCGTCTTCGGCATCGCCGGGACTGCGGTCATCGGCACGGGCCTGGTGATGTGGCTGGGCAAACGCCAGCTCAAGCACGCCAAGCGTGAACGGCTGCCGGGCGAGCTGCGCCTGGTCGAAGTGCTCAACATCGCCGGCATGAGCGGCCTGCTGCTCGCCGTGGCCGGGTTCTTCTGGGCCAACCGGCTGTTGCCCATGGCCTGGCCAGGGCGGGCCGACTGGGAAGTGAACAGCTTCTTCCTGGTCTGGCTGGTGGCGCTGGTGCATGCCGTGCTGCGCCCAGGGCGCAAGGCGTGGGGCGAGCAACTGGCCCTTGGCGCGTTGGCGTTCGCGCTGCTGCCGTTGCTCAATGGCCTGACGACCGGGCAAGGGCTGAACCATTCACTGGTAGCGGGTGACTGGGCCATGGCCGGGTTTGACTTGACCGCGCTGGGTACCGGGCTGTTCCTCGCCTGGGCGGCGGGCAAGATGCTGCGCGCGCCAAAATCCGTCGCCAAGCGCGCCCCACGCGCGCCCAGAGCGACGGTGGATTCGACCGAGGTGAGCGGATGCTGAGCGTTGCCCTGATCGCTTTTGCCGGCTTCGCCGCCCTGTGCATGGCCATGGACAGGCACTTCAGCGAACTGCTCGGACGCAAGCCGGGCTCAGGCCAACTGCGTCTGTTGCGCTGCGCGGGGTGGTTGCTGCTGGCGCTGTCGCTGGCGATAGCCATGCACCTGCGTGGCTGGGCCCATGGCCTGGTGGAGTGGATCGCGGTGTCGATGGCCGGTGTCACCCTGTGGGTATTCGGCATGCCGTACCAGCCACGGCTGCTGCTGGGCTTGGCTGCCATCAGCCTGGTACTGGGGCCGTTGCTGGCCGCATTGGCCAGGTGATGCCTTGATCGAACAAGACAGCGACGGGGCTGCTGCGCAGCCCATCGCCGGCAAGCCGGCTCCCACAGGTACACCACAACCTTGAAAACAGAGGCGTACCCTGTGGGAGCCGGCTTGCCGGCGATGGCCGCTCAGTGGCTCTGGAGTCAGGCGCTAAGCGCTGCCCGGTACTCGCCAGGCGTTGCACCCAGAGCCTGACGAAAGCGGTTGCTGAAATGGCTGGCACTGGCAAAGCCACACATCAGCGCCACCTGCCCCAGGGGTAGTTCACCCAGGCGCAACAGCTGGCATGCCCGCTGCAGCCGCCGCGCCAGCAGGTACTGATGCGGCGGCAGGCCAAAGCTTTCGCGAAACATCCGCGCGAAGTGGTATTCGGAGAGGTTGCAGCGCAGCGCCAGCTCGCCCAGGGTCATGGGCTGATCCAGATGAGCCTCGATGTACTCCTGCAGTTGCCGGCGCTGAATCGGCGCCAACCCACCTTTCAAGCGCAGACCCTGGCGCAAACCCACCTGACTGAGCACCGCGTGATCGACGATCTCGTGCGCCAGGCTGCTGGCCAGCAAGCGCTCGCCGGGCTCATCCCAATCCAGGCTTATCAACTGCCGAAAGCGCAGCGACTGCTGTGGGTCGTCGAGAAACGTCGCTTCCTGCAGCTGCACCTCGCGCGGTTCGCGGTCGAGCAGGCGCACGCAGCCCAGGGCGAATTGTGCCTCGCTGATGTAAAGGTGCGCGAGGCGGATCGAGCCGTTGACCACCCAGTTCGATTCGTGGCCGGCCGGCATGATGCACAGCTTGTTCGGCGCGCCTTTGTCCGCCGGGCGCTGGCGGCGGTGGGTGCCGGTGCCGTCGGCGATGTAGCAGGACAGCGTGTGGTGGCTTGGCGCCTGGTAGTCGCGGGCATCGTCGCGGTTGTTCCACAACGCCGCTGCCAGGCCGTCGCCCAGGTGCGCGCTATGCTCCAGCCGGGCGTGGGGCGAGGCGTGCATGGCGTTGAACACTTGCAACTGGCTGAGCGGGGTCATGGGCGATTCCTCTGGGGCCATCGTACTGCTACTGGGACAGGGTGGCAGCAGGCGATGTGAGAAAACCGCAAGAATGTGCAAGCGCGGTGCGGCAGGCGGCGGAACACTGGTGGCCTTGGCGAGGGCTGCGCCCTCGATCGCCGGCAAGCCAGCTCCTACAGGTACCTGTGGGAGCTGGCTTGCCGGCGATGGGCCGCAAAGCGGCCCCATGATCGAACGCCCAAGGAGCCCCACCCATGAACCTGTCCCTGTACCTGCTCACTGTCCTGATCTGGGGCACCACCTGGATCGCCCTGAAACTGCAATTGGGCGTGGTCGCCATCCCGGTGTCGATCGTCTACCGCTTCGCCCTGGCCGGCCTGATCCTGTTCGCCATCCTCCTGCTCTCGCGCCGCCTGCAGCCGATGAACCGGCGCGGCCACCTGATCTGCCTGGCCCAGGGTTTCTGCCTGTTCTGCGTCAATTTCATGTGCTTTCTCACGGCCAGCCAGTGGATCGCCAGTGGCCTGATCGCCGTGGTGTTCTCGACCGCGACGCTGTGGAATGCGCTGAATGCGCGGGTGTTCTTCGGCCAGAAGATCGCCAGCAACGTACTCGGCGGCGGGGCGCTCGGCTTGCTGGGGCTGGGCCTGCTGTTCTGGCCCGAGCTGGCACACCATGCGGCCAGCCGCGAAACCCTGTACGGCCTGGGCCTGGCCCTGCTTGGCACCCTGTGCTTCTCGGCCGGCAACATGCTGTCGAGCATGCAGCAGAAGGCCGGGCTCAAGCCGATGACCACCAATGCCTGGGGCATGGTTTATGGCGCGGTGATGCTGGCCGGGTATTGCGTGGTCAGTGGCGTTCCGTTCGCCATGGAATGGAATACGCGTTACATCGGTTCGCTGCTGTACCTGGTCATACCGGGTTCGGTGATCGGCTTTACCGCTTACCTGACCCTGGTCGGGCGCATGGGGCCGGAGCGGGCGGCCTATTGCACGGTGCTGTTCCCGCTGGTGGCGCTGAATGTGTCGGCGTTTGCCGAGGGGTATGTGTGGACGGCGCCGGCGTTGCTGGGGCTGGTGGCGGTGATGGCGGGGAATGTGCTGGTGTTCCGCAAGCCCAAGGGCGCGGTGAAGGGGGGAGTGGTGTTGGCCAAGTAGGCAGTTTTCGCCTGTTCCGGCCCTATCGCCGGCAAGCCGGCTCCCACAGGTGCGCCACTGTTCTCAAGGTTGTGGTGTTACCTGTGGGAGCCGGCTTGCCGGCGATGAGGCCAGTGCAGGCGATAAAGATCTATCAGCCCTTCCACACCTGCGGATTCACCAGATCCCGCGGCCGCTCACCGAGCAGCGCCGCGCGCAGGTTGTCCATCGCCCGATTGGCCATGGCCTCGCGGGTTTCGGCAGTGGCCGAGCCAATGTGCGGCAAGGTCAGCGCATTGGGCAGCTTGAACAGCGGTGAGTCGCTCAGCGGTTCCTTCTCGTACACATCCAGGCCGGCACCGCGAATCGTGCCGTTCTGCAGCGCCTCGACCAGCGCCGCCTCGTCGACCACCGGGCCGCGGGCGATGTTGATCAGGAACGCGCTCGGCTTCATCAGCTTCAGCTCGCGCGCGCCGATCAGCTTGCGGGTGGCGTCGGACAGCGGCACCACGATGCAGACGAAGTCGGCTTCACCCAGCAGTTGCTCAAGGCTGCGATGTTGCGCACCCAGTTCCTGCTCAAGCGCCGGCTTGCGGTTGTTGCCGGCATACAGCACCTGCATGTTGAAACCGAAGCGGCCACGACGGGCGATGGCTG
The DNA here is from genome assembly GCF_044749545.1 of Pseudomonas sp. NPDC089396. Classification (NCBI taxonomy): domain Bacteria; kingdom Pseudomonadati; phylum Pseudomonadota; class Gammaproteobacteria; order Pseudomonadales; family Pseudomonadaceae; genus Pseudomonas; species Pseudomonas sp. NPDC089396. The sequence continues at coordinate 93,912 of NZ_JBIVIC010000006.1, forward strand.
CACCGATGTTGCCCAGGCCGACGATACCCAGGGTCTTGCCGTGCACGTCCGTGCCGAAGTGGGCCGGGCCGACGGTGGCTTGCCACTGGCCGGCCTTGGTCCAGGCGTCCAGCTCGGCGGTGCGGCGGGCACAGCCCATGATCAGCGAGAAGCCCAGGTCGGCCGTGCTTTCGGTCAGCACGTCGGGGGTGTTGGTCAGGGCGATGCCGCGCTCGTTGAAGTAGTCGAGGTCGTAGTTGTCGTAACCGACCGAGACGCTGGACACCACTTCCAGCTTTGCCGCGCCTTCGAGCTGTGCGCGGCCCAGCTTGCGGCCAACCCCGATCAGGCCGTGGGCCTCGGGCAGGGCTTCGTTGAACTGGGCATTGATGTCGCCAAGTTTCGGGTTCGGCAGGATCACGTTGAAGTCTTGCTGCAGGCGCTCGGCCATGGCCGGGGTGATACGGCTGAAGGCCAGGACGGTCTTTTTCATCGGGCAACTTCTCAGGGCGGTGGGTCGGTGTGATTGCTTAGCAACCTACCATTGTCCACCACCGCCGCGCAGCAGCTTTTTCAGTTGGCGATCAGCAACTCATGGGTTTTCAGGTCGGCCTCATGGGCAGCCAGAATCTCCGGCAGCGAGTTGCGCAGGTACTCGACCCAAGTCTTGATCTTGGCATCCAGGTACTGGCGCGACGGATAGATGGCATACAGGTTCAGCTCCTGCAGCCGGTAGTCCGGCATCACCCGCACCAGGCTGCCATCGCGCAACCCATCGATCGCCGAGTAGATCGGCAGCACACCCATGCCCATGCCGCTGCGAATCGCCGTCTTCATGGCATCGGCCGAGTTGACCTGGAACGGCGAGCTGGTGATGTTGACCAGCTCCTGGCCTTCGGGGCCGTCGAACAGCCACTTCTCCAACGGAATCACCGGGCTGACCATGCGCAGACACGAATGGTTGAGCAGGTCCAGCGGCTTGTTCGCGAAGCCATGCCGGGCCACGTATTCCGGCGATGCGCAGACAATGCTGTAGGTGATGCCCAGGCGCTGCGACACGAAGCCTGAGTCCGGCAGCTCGGTGGCCAGCACGATGGACACGTCGTACCCCTCGTCGAGCAAGTCGGGCACGCGGTTGGCCATGGTCAGGTCGAAGGTCACGTCCGGGTGCGACTCGCGGTAGCGGGCAATGGCATCGACGACGAAATGCTGGCCGACCCCGGTCATCGAGTGCACCTTCAACTGCCCGGCAGGCCGGGCGTGGGCATCGCTGGCTTCGGCTTCAGCTTCTTCCACGTAGGTAAGAATCTGTTCGCAGCGCATCAGGTAACGCTTGCCTGCCTCGGTCAGGGCGATGCGCCGAGTCGTACGGTTGAGCAGCCGGGTATGCAGATGGGCTTCCAGGTTGGAGACCGCCCGCGACACGTTCGCGGTGGTCGTATCCAGTTGCGCCGCAGCGGCCGTAAAGCTGCCGAGCTGGGCTACGCAACTGAAAGCACGCATGTTTTGCAGGGTGTCCATGGGTCACTCTCAAGGTAGAGGACAAAATTGTGTCACGAAGTTACTTCAAAAGAACGAAAAGTTGCCTTCGACCAAAGCCGGATTATCGCTGTTTTGGTAACAAAGATTCGCAGGAATCTGCGCTTATCGCCAGTGCGGCGGCCCCCTAGAATTGCTCGGCCCCTCCACCTCTTCCTCGGGAAATCGCAGCTGTGCCGCGTCGCATCATCAGAGCGCTTCAAGCGTTCAGTGCCTGTGCCCTTAGCCTTACCTTGAGCGGCTGTATCGGAACTTGGGGCATCGCCCCGCAAAACAAAGCGCTGCCAGCCAATACCCTGACCACCGACGCGGCCATCCGTGAAGCCGCGACCGACGCCCACTGGCCCGACCAGCAGTGGTGGCACGCCTATGGCGACCCCCAGTTGGACCGTTGGCTTGCCCTGGCCGTAGCCGGTAGCCCAAGCATGGCCATGGCCGCGGCGCGGGTGCGCGAGGCCAAGGCCATGGCCGGTGTGGTCGAGTCGGCAGAAAAGCTTCAGGTCAATGGCCAGGCGAGCCTCAAGCGCCACAACTGGCCTGAAGACCAGTTCTACGGCCCTGGCGCGCTGTCGGGCGCCAACACCTGGGACAACAACGCTGCCATCGGCTTCAGCTACGCCCTCGACCTCTGGGGCCGCGAACGCAACGCCAGCGAGCAGGCCGTGGACCAGGCGCACATGAGCGTGGCCGAGGCCCGCCAGGCGCAGCTGGAGCTGCAGAACAACGTAGTACGCGCCTATATCCAGCTGAGCCTGCACTTTGCCCAGCGCGATATCGTCAAGGCCGAGCTCGAACAGCAGGAACAGATCCTGGCCCTGGCCAAGCGCCGCCTCGACGGCGGCATCGGCACCCATTTCGAGGTCAGTCAGGCCGAAGCGCCGCTGCCTGAAACCCACCGTCAGCTCGACAGCCTCAACGAAGAAATCGCCCTGACCCGCAACCAGCTGGCAGCACTGGCCGGCAAAGGGCCGGGGGAGGGCGCGCAGATCCAGCGTCCGACCCTGACCCTCGGCGCCCCGCTGAAGCTGCCGTCGGCACTGCCGGCCGAACTGGTCGGCCAGCGCCCCGACGTGGTTGCCAGCCGCTGGCAGGTGGCCGCCCAGGCACGCGGCATCGATGTCGCCCATGCCGGCTTCTTCCCCAACGTCGACCTGGTCGGCAGCCTGGGCTTCATGGCCACGGGCGGCGGGGCGCTGGAATTTCTTACCGGGCGCAAGTTCAACTACAACGTCGGCCCCGCCATCAGCTTGCCGATCTTCGACGGCGGCCGCCTGCGTTCGCAGTTGGGCGTGGCCTCGGCTGGCTATGACATGGCCGTGGCGCACTACAACCAGACCGTGGTTGGCGCGCTGAAAAATATCTCCGACCAGCTGATCCGTCGTGAGTCGATGCAGGAGCAGTCGCACTTCGCCGCCGAGTCGGTGGCGGCCGCGCAAAAGACCTACGACATCGCCCTGGTGGCCTTCCAGCGCGGCCTCACCGACTACCTCAACGTGCTCAACGCGCAGACCTTGCTGTTCCGCCAGCAACAAGTGCAACAGCAGGTGCAGGCCGCCCGCCTGGTGGCCCATGCCGAGCTTGTGACCGCCCTGGGCGGCGGCCTGCAGGCGGGCCAGGACGTGCCTGACGACGATCGCCAGGCCGCCCCGAAAACCCCGGCCACCCTGGCCATCCTCGACCGCAAGGCGGACCACGCCGAATGAGCACATCGAGCCTGCCCCTGCGCTGGCTGCACAGCCTGGAATGGCGCCGGGGCTTCTTTGCCTGGGCGCGCACCGACGGGGTGACCTGGGTCTATATCTTCAAGGTCCTGGCCGCCGCGTTCATCACCCTGTGGCTGGCCATGCGCCTGGAACTGCCGCAACCGCGCACGGCGATGATCACCGTGTTCATCGTCATGCAGCCGCAGAGCGGCCATGTGTTCGCCAAGAGCTTCTACCGGGTGCTGGGCACCTTGGCCGGCTCGGCGATGATGGTGGCGCTGATCGCCATCTTCCCGCAGAACACCGAGCTGTTCCTGCCCAGCCTGGCCGTGTGGGTCGGCCTGTGCTCGGCCGGTGCCATGCGTTACCGCACCTTCCGTGCCTACGCCTTCGTGCTGGCCGGCTACACCGCGGCGATGATCGGCCTGCCCGTGCTGCAGCACCCCGACCAGGCCTTCATGGCGGCGGTGTGGCGGGTGCTGGAGATTGCCCTGGGGATTCTGGTGTCGACCTTCGTCAGCGCTGCGATCCTGCCGCAATCGGCCAGTGCCGCCATGCGCAACGCCTTGTACCAGCGCTTTGGGGTGTTCGCCGGGGTGGTCGTCGAAGCCTTGCGCGGCGACAGCCAGCGCGACCGTTTCGAAACCAGCAACGTGCGTTTTGTCGCCGAGGCGGTGGGCCTTGAGAGCCTGCGTAACGTTACCGCGTTCGAAGACCCGCACATGCGCAGGCGCTCTGGCCGACTGGTGCGCATGAACAGCGAGTTCATGGCCATCACCACCCGCTTCAACGCCTTGCACCGTCTGCTGGAGCGCCTGCGCGCCCGCGGTCCGCTGCAGATCGTCGGCGCCATCGAGCCGGGCCTCAATACCTTGGTCGAGCTGTTGCAGCCCTACGTTGGCCGCGCCCTGACCGACGCCGACGCGCTGCGCCTGACCCTGGAGCTGGCCGCTTACAAAGAGGGACTGCAGGCCCAGGTACGTGGCCTGCGCAACGAGTACCTGGAGACCAACCCCAGCGAGTCCGACCTGCTCGACTTCCACACCGCGTTCGAGCTGCTGTACCGCTTCGTCGACGAGATGTTCAGCTACGCCGAGACCCACGCCTCGCTGGCCGCGCACACCCACGAACGCGAGCAGTGGGATGAGCCGTATGTCGCGCAGACCAGCTGGCTGGTATCGCTGGCAGCTGGCGTGCGTGCATCGGCGGTGCTGTTGCTGCTGGGCAGTTACTGGCTGCTCAGCGACTGGCCCAGCGGTGCCATGATGACCCTGATCGCCACTGTTACCGTGGGCCTGTCGGCGGCTTCGCCGAACCCCAAGCGCATGTCGTTCCAGATGGCCTGCGGCACCGCGATCGGCGCCTTTATCGGCTTCTTCGAAACCTTCTTCGTGTTCCCCTGGATCGATGGCTTCCCCTTGCTGTGCATGGTGCTGGCGCCGGTGTTCGTGCTCGGCGCGTTTCTGTCCTCGCGCCCGGCGTATGCCGGTTATGGCCTGGGCCTGCTGGTGTTCTTCGCCATCGGTACAGTGCCCAACAACCTCACCGTCTACGACCCGTACAGCTTCATCAATGACTACATCGGCATGGTCATCGGCATGTTCGTCTGCGCCGCGGCCGGGGCGATCATCCTCCCGCCCAACAGCCGCTGGTTGTGGAGCCGCCTTGAGCAGGAATTGCGCGAGCAGGTGCTGTACGCCATCAGTGGGCGCCTACGCGGCCTCGGCTCGGCCTTCGAAAGCCGCACCCGCGACCTGCTGCACCAGGCCTATGGCCTGGCGGCCGGCAAGCCGCAGGTGCAGAGCGAGCTGATGGGCTGGATGTTCACCGTACTTGAGATCGGCCACGCCATCATCGAGCTGCGCAAGGAGCAGGCCCGCGCCCCGATTCACCCGGCCTATGCCGAATCGCAGCCATGGCGCCAGGCGATTCGTGTCATGGGGCGGGCCCTGGCGCGGCTGTTCCTGCAGCCCAGTGCCAGCAACCACGAACGCGCACTGGTGGCGGTGGACCATGCCATCAGCCGCGTGCAAGCCACCGACGAACCTTTCGCCCGGCACTTCGACACCTCGGTGCTGCGCCGTGCGCAGAGCTACCTGCACTTCATCCGTTCTTCCCTGCTCGACCCACAGTCGCCGCTGGCACCGGCGAAAGGATTGCACCATGCCCCGTGAAATCGCCTTCCATGGCGTGTACATGCCCACCATGACCCTGATGTTCCTGTTCGCCCTGGGCCTGGCCTGGGGCCTGGACCGGTTCATCGCCAGTCATGATGGTTACCGCTTCTTCTGGCACCCGGCGCTGCTGCGCCTGTCCCTGTTCGTCTGCCTGTTCGGCGCCCTGGCGCTGTCGCTCTACTGGTGAGAATCCTTCGATGAAAAAGTTTTTCAGCCTGATCGCCACCCTGTTGGTGCTGACCGCTGCCGTGGTGATCGGTCGCCAGTTGTGGCTGCACTACATGACCACGCCGTGGACCCGCGACGGCCGCGTGCGCGCCGACATCATCAACGTCGCCGCCGACGTGCCCGGCTATGTGGTGGACGTGAAGGTCCTGGACAACCAGCGGGTGAAGAAGGGCGATGTGCTGATCCAGATCGACCCCGAGCATTACCAACTGGCCGTCGACCAGGCCAAGGCCCTGGTCGCCTCGCGCAAGGCCACCTGGGACATGCGCAAGGTCAACGCCAAGCGCCGTGCCGACATGGACAACCTGGTGATCTCCAAGGAAAACCGTGACGACGCCAGCAACATCGCCAACTCCGCGCTGGCCGATTACCAGCAGGCCCAGGCCACGCTGGCGGCGGCGCAGTTGAACCTCAAGCGCACCCAGATCGTGGCCACGGTGGATGGTTACGTGACCAACCTGAATATCCACAAAGGTGACTATGCGCGCACCGGCGAGGCGGTGATGGCGGTGGTCGACGAGAACTCGTTCTGGGTATACGGGTTCTTCGAGGAGACCAAGCTGCCGCATGTGAAGGTGGGTGACCAGGCTGACCTGCAGATGATGAGCGGCGAGCGCCTCAAGGGCCATGTGGAGAGCATCGCGCGCGGTATCTATGACCGCGACAACCCGCAGAGCCGCGAGCTGATCGCCGATGTGAACCCGACCTTCAACTGGGTGCGACTGGCGCAGCGGGTGCCGGTGCGGATTCACATCGATGAAGTGCCGGAGGGGTTCTTGCTGGCGGCGGGGACGACTTGTACGGTGGTGGTGAAGCCGAGCGAGGGGTGAATAATTGACTACCGACGTATTTGGGAAATGGACTACGGAAGGATGGGACTAGGGCTTGATGAGGGCGATGGGGGGCGGATAGCACAATATCGACTTCGAATCGCCCGTTGAGTGCAGAGGCTTTGCCGTTAGCGATCCGGAAAACAAATGGCCCCGCAATGCGGGGCCATTAATACGTACCTAGCGTCATCACCAGCATGACCATCCGGTCTTCTGGGAGAGGGCGACATAGGGCTGCACCGCGAATGCTAATACAGGATGGTCGAGTTTGACAAACCAGGACTGGAATCCTCCACTCGAGCAGGCATTTTCCAAGCCACGCCTTGCTCGATACGCAATCAACCCTCGTAAAGCCCCTGCTGCCAAGGCCTACGCCCACAGTATGCTGTTAGGGCAGGCACTCTACCCCTGTCTTCACGTACTGGAGATCAGTCTGCGCAACGCCATGCATCATGCACTGAAGGTCAAGTATGGCCGGGCTGACTGGTGGGAGGCTGCGGGCACATTCACTACGGGTGATCGATCTGAAATCGAAAAGGCCAAGACCGCTATCAAAGCGAAGCGTCATGCTTTAACACCTGACAAGGTTATTTCAGACCTGAGCTTTGGATTTTGGGTCTCCCTGCTCAATACGCGGCATGAGCATGAATTCTGGAAGGAGTTACGTCTGGCCTTTCCTCGATGCCCGAAGAAAAGGCGACAAAGGAATGAAATTTCAAAGGCGCTGAACCTGATTCGGGATCTACGCAACCGAGCGGCTCATCATGATGCGTTGCTTTAGTTGGAGCCTGACCTTCGCCAAAGGCACCTCCTCTGCCTGGAGGTCATTGGTTGGGTAAGCCCGGAGTTGAAGCCTTGGCTTACCCGCTATGACGGTTTTCCTGACGCTTGGTCTGAATGGGTTAACTGCACTGCTTTTGACGATTAGCCTGCAGCTCCCACCAATACGGGTACTTTCACTCGATCAATCACCTTCGCGCTGATCGAAGGATCCAGCATCCGCCCCAATCGTGACAAATGCCGGTGCCCCATGATGATCAGCTCGCACTGCAGTTCCTGCGCCTTGGCGACAATCGCCTCGACCGGCTGCCCGGCGACCATGCAGCCCTGACTGGTGAAGCCGGCCTGTTGCAGGGTGGCGACGGCCTCGGCCACGGCGCGCTCGCCCACGCGTTGTTCTTCGCAGGCAGCGGGGTATTCCTCCAGTTCCTCGGCGGTGTAGGGCGCCGGTGCGTCATGCACGGTGAAGGTCGAATCGATGGCCAGCAGCACGTGCAGTTCGTGCTCGCCGGGGCGGCAGTAGCGGCGGGCGAGGGTGAGCAGGGCGCTGGCGGCGGGGGAGGCGTCGATGGCGATGAGGACGGGGCTGGGCATGGGGATCCTTGTTGAAGCGGGATGATCTGTTGCCTGTACTGGCCCAATCGCCGGCAAGCCGGCTCCCACAAGGTACAGCGCAGTGCTTGAAATCTGCCTGTACCTTGTGGGAGCACAGGATCAGCACAGTGCTTGAATTTTGTGATGTACCTGTGGGAGCCGGCTTGCCGGCGATTGGGCTGGTACAGCCACTGCATCACTTATGGCCCATTCAAGGATTCAGATAAATGCCCCAGCACGCACGAGCGCATTGCGTCTGGTGCAATCCACCAAGCTGTTAACATCCGCTTTCCCACAACCGCCATGGAAATCGGCCATGCAACTCCCGGACATGAACCTGCTCGTCGCCCTCGATGCCCTGCTCGACGAAGGCAGCGTGGTCGGCGCTGCACAGCGCATGAACCTGAGCCCGGCGGCCATGAGCCGGACCCTGGGACGCATCCGTGATGCTCTGGGCGATCCGATCCTGGTGCGGGCCGGCCGTGGCCTGGTGCCGACACCACGGGCACTGGCCCTGCGCGAGCAGGTTGCAGCGCTGGTGGAGCAGGCCGGGGAAGTATTTCGCAGTGCTGACGAAGTCGATTTGCCTCGGCTTGACCGCGCCTTCAACATCCGCACCAACGATTTGTTCATTGCCTTGTACGGCGCCCAGTTGCTGCGCCGCATGCACGAGCAGGCGCCGCGCACGGTATTGCGCTTCGTACCCGAGAGCCCCGGCGGTGACGATGACAGCGTGCTGCGCGATGGGCGCACCGACCTGATCATCAGTTCGACCGTCGACCTGGGCCCGGAAATCAAGGTACAGAGCCTTTTCCAGACCTACTACGTGGGCCTTGCGCGGCGTGACCACCCGATCTTCGATCTGCCGATCACCCCGCACAGCTTTGCCAGTTATCCACAGATCAGCGTGTCCCGACGGGGGCGGGCCAATGGGCCGATCGACGTCGAACTCGCCAACTTCAAGGTCCAGCGGCGGGTGGCACTGATTACCCCGAGCTTTCACTCGGCGCTGTTTTCGCTGCCGGATTCGGACCTGATCCTGCCGATGCCGGCGAACATCCTCAACAGTGTGCACAAGCTCGGGCTGCCGCTGCGCTCGTTCGAGATACCGGTGCCGCTGGAGCGGGTAACGGTGCTGCAGGCGTGGCACCCGCGCTTTCACAACGACCCGGCGCATCGCTGGTTACGGCAGACCTTGAAGGCGTGTTGCAGCGTTGATCCTTGATGGGCTGTGAGGGCCCTATCGCCGGCTTGCCGGCGATAGGGCCCTCACTGACGAACCTGGATTGCGTCTGACGCAACTTAAAACTACCGATAAGTCAGTTTTCGTCAGCATTGGACCTTCATAGACTTGCTCCAGTCGTAAATTGTTGCTGGAGATGTCTGCCCGTGAGTTCCCTATCCACCCCATCTGCCGCGATTACCGTCGCCGCTGCGCCGGTCGCACCGGTGCAGACGGCGTTCGGCCTGCGGGTGGTGGTCGGGCTGTTCGGTGTTTTGCTGGCGGTGCTCTGTGCCGGCCTCAACGAGTCGGTGACCAAGATTTCCCTGGCCGATATCCGCGGTGCCATGGGCATCGGCGCCGATGAAGGCGCCTGGCTGCTGGCGGTCTACAGCGCCGCCTCGGTCTCGGCCATGGCCTTCGCCCCTTGGCTGGCCACCACCTTCTCCCTGCGCCGCTTCACCCTGAGCGCGATCGGCCTGTTCGCCGTGCTCGGCCTGCTGCAGCCGTTCGCGCCCAACCTGCACAGCCTGATGCTGCTGCGCATCCTCCAGGGCTTCGCCTCGGGGGCCTTGCCGCCCATGCTGATGAGCGTGGCGCTGCGCTTCCTGCCGCCGGGCATCAAGGTCTACGGCCTGGCCTGCTATGCCCTGACCGCTACCTTCGGGCCCAATCTCGGCACGCCACTGGCCGGTCTGTGGACCGAGTATGTCGGCTGGCAGTGGGCGTTCTGGCAGATCATCCTGCCCTCGGCGCTGGCGATGTTCTGTGTGGGCTGGGGCCTGCCGCAAGACCCGCTGCGCCTGGAGCGTTTCAAGCAGTTCGACTGGCGCGGAGTGCTGCTCGGCCTGCCGGCCATCAGTTGCATCGTGCTCGGTCTGTCGCTGGGCGATCGCTGGGGCTGGTTCGACTCGCCGCTGATCGGCTGGCTGCTCGGTGGCGGTGTGCTGCTGCTGGTGCTGTTCATGTACAACGAATGGTCCGAGCCCCTGCCGTTCTTCCAGCTGCGCATGCTGCAGCGGCGCAACCTGAGCTTCGCTCTGGTGACCCTGGCGGGCGTGCTCATCGTGCTCTCCGGTGTGGGCAGCATCCCCTCGGCGTACCTGGCGCAGATCCAGGGCTATCGCCCGGCGCAGACCAGCCCATTGATGATGCTGGTGGCCATGCCGCAGTTGATCGCCCTGCCGCTGACGGCAGCGCTGTGCAATATCCGCGCGGTGGATTGCCGCTGGGTGCTGGGCGCCGGGCTGGCGATGCTGGCAGCGTCCTGCATCGGCAGCAGCCTGCTGACATCGCAATGGATCCGCGGCGACTTCTACCCGTTCTACCTGCTGCAGGTGTTCGGCCAGCCGATGGCCGTGCTGCCGCTACTGATGCTCTCCACCAATGGCATGACGCCGCAGGAAGGCCCGTTCGCATCGAGCTGGTTCAACACCGTCAAGGGCCTGGCCGCAGTCATCGCCGGTGGCTTGCTGGATGCCCTCGGCACCCTGCGCCGGCACTTTCATTCCAACCACCTGGTGGACAGCCTGGGCAATGCCCCGCTGATCGACGACAACGCCGCGGGCCTTGCCAAGCGTATCCACGATCAAGCGCTGGTGCTGACCTCGGCCGACCTCTACCTGGTCATGGCCTGCATCGCCGTGGCGCTGATCTGCCTGATTCCTTTCGTGCCTACCCGGGTCTACCCGCCGCGTGCGGTGGCTTGAACCCTGGATGAATTCCGAGACGCTGAAAATGACCCACAAGCGCAAGACAATCGTGATCGGCTCGGTGCTCGCCGTGGCCGTGCTGGCCGGCATCGTCGGCCCCTGGATGCTCGGCAGCGACCACCGCCAGAGCACCAATGATGCCTACATCATCGCCGACTACACCGTGGTCGCGCCCAAGGTCGCTGGGTTCATCAGGGAAGTGCTGGTCGAAGACAACCAGCAGGTCCAGGCCGGCCAACTGCTGGCGACTATCGACGCGCGCGATTACCAGGCCGCCCTGGATGCTGCCCAGGCCCAGTTGCTGGTGGCCAAGGCGCAAAGCGCCGATGCCCGCGCCACCCTTGAGCGCCAGGCCTCGTTGATCGCCCAGGCCGAGGCGGCAGTGAAGGCCGCGCAGGCCGAAGCGGCCTTTGCCGATCATGAGGTCAACCGCTACAGCCGCCTGGCCGAGCAGGGCGCCGGCACGGTGCAGAACGCCCAGCAGGCGCGCAGCCGGGTCGACCAGGCCCGTGCACGGCTGGCCAATGCTCAGGCGGCGCTGGTGGCAACACGCAAGCAGGTAGACATTCTCAGCGCCCAGGTAGCCAGCGCCGACGGCCAGTTGAAACGTGCCGAAGCGGGCCTGGAAAAAGCCCAGCTCGATCTTTCCTACACCCGCATCACCGCGCCAGCCGATGGCATGGTCGGCGAGCGTGCGCTGCGGGTGGGAGCGTTCGTCAATCCGGGCGCGCGCCTGCTGTCGGTGGTGCCGTTGCAGCACGCCTATGTGGTCGGCAATTTTCAGGAAACCCAGCTGACCCACGTGCAGCCTGGCCAGCCGGTGCGCATCAGCGTTGACACGTTCGCCGGTGAAACACTCACCGGCCATGTCGAAAGCATCGCCCCGGCCACGGGCGTGACCTTCGCCGCGGTGAAGCCGGACAACGCCACCGGCAATTTCACCAAGGTGGTGCAGCGCATTCCGGTGAAGATTGTCTTCGATGACGGCCAGCCGCTGCTCGAACGCCTGCGCGTGGGCATGTCGGTGGAAGCGACCATCGATACCCAGGGCGACACGCTCGCCGGCAAACAGGTCAGTGCCCGATGAAGCCCGCCGTACGCTTGAGCCCATTGCTGTTGGCCATGCTGCTGGCCGGCTGCACCCTCGGGCCGGACTATCAGCGCCCGGACAGCCAGGCGCCAGCGCAGTGGGCACCACTGCAAGGTGAAGCCGCGCCGAGCCAGCCACAGGCCGAGCCGCTGGAACTGCGCTGGTGGGAAAGCTTCAACGATGCCCGCTTGAGCGCGCTGATCCAGCGCGTCGCCGAACGCAACCTCGACTTGCAGATGGCCAGCGCACGTCTGCTGCAAAGCCGCGCCCTGCGTAGCACCGTGGCGGCCGATGAAGTACCGTCGGTCGATGCCGGCGCAGGCTACAGCCGCGCCCGTAACAGCGCCGAAGGCCTGAGCGACCCCTCTGGTCATGCAGGTAAATCGGCTTTCAACCTCTGGCAGGGCGACCTGGTCGCCGGCTGGGAGCTGGACCTCTGGGGCCGTGTGCGGCGCCAGGTGGAAGCCGCCGATGCCAGCGTGGAAGTGGCCGAGAACGACCGCCGTGGTGTGCTGCTGGCGCTGCTCTCGGAAACGGCCGGCAACTACATTCAGCTGCGGGCTGTGCAGCACACCCTGGAGGTGACCCGCGACAACCTGAAGGTTGCCCGGCACAGCCTGAAACTGTCCGAAGACCGCCAGGCCGAAGGTGTCGCCACCCGCCTCGACGTCGCCCAGGCCAGCGCCCAGGTCGCGTCCATCGAAGCGCGCCTGCCGAGCCTGGAGGCCCGGCGTGACGATCTGATCAACGCCCTCAGCCTGCTGGCGGCCGAGCCGCCGCGCAGTCTGCAGGCCGAGTTGCTGGAGGGTGGCGAGCTGCCCGCACCGCAGCAGTCGTTCGCCATCGGCTTGCCATCTGAGCTGGCCGAGCGCCGCCCGGACATCCGCCAGGCCGAAGCCCGCCTGCATGCCGCCACGGCCAGCATCGGCGTGGCCAAGGCGGACTTCTACCCGAGCATCCGTCTGTCGGGCAGCGTCGGCTTCCAGGCCATGCAGCTCTCTGACTTTGGTGCCTGGGATTCGCGCCGCTTCGCTTTTGGCCCGCAGCTGTCGCTGCCGATCTTCGAGGGCGGGCGGCTCACCGGCACCCTGGAGCTGCGTGAAGCGCAACAGCAGGAAGCGGCGCTGAACTACCGCAAAGTGGTGCTCGCGGCCTGGCATGAAATCGACGATGTGCTACGCCTGTACAACGCCAGCCAGTTGCGTCGCGATCATTTGGCCGAGGCGGTGCGGCAGAACCGTATCGCCCTGGAAACGGCCCAGCGCCAGTACGTGGAAGGGGCGGTGGACTTTCTCAATGTGCTGACCGTGCAGGGCGACCTGCTGGCCAGTGAAGAGCAGTGGATCGACAGCTCCGCGGCGGTGTCGCAGGCGCTGGTGGGGTTGTACAAGGCTTTGGGTGGTGGGTGGCAGGCGTTTGATGACCAGCTTGCGCACAAGGCGTGATTTTTGGGGCCGCTTTGCGGCCCTTTCGCGACACAAGGCCGCTCCTACAGGCACCACGCGAACCCGTGTAGGAGCGGCCTTGTGTCGCGAAAGGGCGGCAAAGCCGCCCCAGCGATTCTCCAGACTAGCGAGGAGGCAAAAATGCACATTTCCTTGAATGGTAAACGCGCCATTGTCAGCGGTTCCACCGCCGGCATCGGCTTGGCAATTGCCACCGGCCTGGCCGACGCCGGTGCCGAAGTGGTGCTCAACGGCCGCACCCAGGCGCGTGTCGACGATGCCCTCAACGCGGTCCGCGAGCGCTTGCCGCACGCCCGGATCATCGGCGTCGCCGCCGACCTGAGCACACAGGAGGGCGCGCAGCAGCTGTTCGACCAGGTGCCGCACACCGACATCCTGGTCAACAACCTCGGCATCTTCGAGCCCAAGCCGTTCTTCGAGATCGAGGATGCCGACTGGCAGCGCTTCTTCGACGTCAATGTGCTGAGCGCCGTGCGCCTGTCGCGCCACTACGCCCAGGGCATGGCCGAACGCTCGTGGGGGCGGGTGATCTTCCTGTCCAGCGAGTCGGCGTTGCAGATCCCGATCGAGATGGTGCATTACGGCATGTCCAAGACGGCGCTGCTGGCGGTGTCGCGTGGGTTGGCCGAGACCTTGGCCGGCACTGGGGTGACCGTCAACTCGGTGTTGCCTGGGCCGACGCGTTCCGAAGGGGTGGATGACTTCATGACCAAGCTGGCACTGGAGCAAGGCGTCAGTCGTGAGGAGCTTGAAGCCAACTTCCTGGCCGAGCACCGGCCTACTTCGCTGCTCAAGCGATTGGAAACGGTGGAGGAGGTGGCGAACATGGTGGTCTATCTGGCTTCGCTGCAGGCCAGTGGGACCACCGGGGCAGCGTTGCGGGTCGATGGTGGGGTATTGCGTTCCATTGCCTGATCGTAGGGTTGCCTGTTCTGGCCCTATCGCCGGCAAGCCGGCTCCCACAGGGTATGTGCAACACACGGTTCCTGGGGGAGCCGGCTTGCCGGCGATAGGGCCGGTACAGCCAAGCGAAATCTCAAAGCGGGCGCAAAAGCCCGAAGCGCTTGCGCAACGCCCAATCCAGCAACCGCCGTGGCAGCAGCCGAGCCATCAATGGCAGCGCCGTACTGCCATTGCCCAAGCGAACCACCGCAGGCACCGGCGACTTGCGCGTGGCCGCCAGCAGTCCTTGGGCAAACGCCGCTGCCGAGGTTGGCTTGTCCTGCGAAGCCCGCGCCCGAGCCTGCACATGCTCACGCAGCGGCCACCACGGCGAATCTGCCGCCAGTACCTGCTCGGCCTGCCGCTGGGCATTGCTGGCGAATTGCGAGGCAATCGCCCCGGGTTGCACTTCCATCACCCGTACACCGAACGGCGCCAGTTCCAGGCGCAAGGCATCGCTTAAAGCATTCACCGCAGCTTTCGAGGCGCAGTAGGCGCCTGCGAAAGGCGTCACCAGCACACCCGAGACACTGCCGATGTTCACCACCAGCCCGCGCGTGCGGCGCAGCAGCGGGAACAACGCGCGGGTGACGCCGACCACGGCGAACACGTTGGTCTCGAATTGCTGGCGCATGGCGTCCACACCGCCATCGAGCAAGGGGCCCATGGCGCCGTAGCCGGCGTTGTTGATCAGCATGTCGAGGGTTTCGATTTCCTCGGCCAGGCGGGCCAGGGCGTCGGTGTCGTTTACATCCAGTTGCCGGGCTGTGAAGCCGGCGGCGCTCAGACGCTCGACATCATCGGGCTTGCGGGCGGTGGCCCAGACGGTGTAGCCGGCATCGCGGAAGGCGTCGGCCAGGGCGCGGCCGATGCCGCTGGAACAACCGGTGATCAGGACGGTGGGCATGGGGTAGGCCTGTGGTCGGGAGAGGTTTGGGTTGACTGCACTGGCCCTATCGCCGGCAAGCCGGCTCCCACAGGTACACCACAGATCTCAAGCATTGTGGCGTACCTGTGGGAGCCGGCTTGCCGGCGATAGGGCCGGTGCAGCCTATGCATCAATTGGAAAATGTACCTTGCAGGTGCTCGGCCCGAAACTCCAGGGTCTGCGGTCGATACCCGGCACGCAGCGGTGGCAACGGCAGGCAGTCCTTCCACTCGGCCCCCGGCTGTAGCTCACCCGGCCCACGATAGCGTGGAGCGCTGTAGGTGTTCTCGGCCAGGTTCACCGTATCGCCCGGCGCATAGGCCGCCACGCGCCAGCGCAGCTCAGTGAGTGGAACCTCGTTGCCGTTTTTCATGCGCACCTGCAGGGCGCGGTCGGCGGGGCATTGG
This sequence comes from Pseudomonas sp. NPDC089396, assembly GCF_044749545.1. NCBI lineage: Bacteria > Pseudomonadati > Pseudomonadota > Gammaproteobacteria > Pseudomonadales > Pseudomonadaceae > Pseudomonas > Pseudomonas sp. NPDC089396. The sequence goes on from NZ_JBIVIC010000006.1 coordinate 109,509, forward strand.
TCCGGGGCGTAGGTCAGGCGCAGATCGAGCCGTGCCAGTTGCGAGGTTTCACGGTTGTCTTGCCAGACGACCGCCAGCGCCACGAGGGCCAGGCCACAGACAGCGGCCAGCGAAATCGGCAGGGCCTTGGCCGGGTAGCGCAAAAGCAGCACCAGCCAGGTGAGGATGAGGAAGGCACCGATGATCATGGCGCAGGCAGACCTTGGTTGTGCGGGTCCGACCATCGTAGCGCCAAATCGCGGTGGCCTCAAAAGTGGGGAGGGCTTTGCCCTCCAATCGCCGGCAAGCCGGCTCCCACAGGTACAGCGCAGCGTTTGAAGTCTGTGCAGTACCTGTGGGAGCCGGCTTGCCGGCGATTGGGCCGCAAAGCGGCCCAGGGTCTTGCTTACTGCGCGATGGTCTTCACCGAAACCCCACGCTCGACCGGCGTCGAAGTCCGCCCATACACATCCTCGAAGCGCTCGATGTCATCCTCGCCCAGGTAGCTTCCGGACTGCACTTCGATGATTTCCAGCGGGATCTTGCCCGGGTTGCGCAGGCGGTGGATCGAGGCAATCGGAATGTAGGTCGACTGGTTCTCGGTCAGCAGGAACACGTTCTCGTCACAGGTCACCTCGGCAGTGCCGGACACCACGATCCAGTGCTCGGCACGGTGGTGGTGCATCTGCAGCGACAGGCTGGCGCCGGGCTTGACGGTGATGTGCTTGACCTGGAAGCGGCCGCCCATGTCCACCGAATCATACGAGCCCCACGGGCGGTACACTTCCAGGTGGTTCTGGGTTTCGCTGCGGCCCCGGTCGTCGAGGGTCTTGACCATCTGCTTGACGCCTTGGACCTTGTCCTTGTGGGCAATCATCATCGCGTCCTTGGTCTCGACCACGACGATGTTCTCGAGGCCGATCACCGACACCAGCTTGCCGTTGCCATGGATCATGCAGTTGCGGCTGTCCTGCACCACCACATCGCCCTTGGTGACGTTGCCGTCGGCGTCCTTCTCGTGCACTTCCCACAGCGACGACCAGCAGCCCACGTCGCTCCAGCCGGCCGTCATCGGCACCACGCAGGCGCGCTGGGTCTTCTCCATCACCGCGTAGTCAATGGAGTTGTCCGGGCAGCAGGCGAAGGTGGCTTCGTCGATGCTCAGCACATCGTCGTCTTCCTTGCTGCGCTCCAGGGCCAGCACGCAGGTGTCGTAGATGTCGGCGTCGTGCTTTTTCAGCTCTTCGAGGAAGCGGCTGGCACGGAACAGGAACATGCCGCTGTTCCAGAAGTAGCCGCCGGCGGCGACGAATTCGGCGGCGCGCTTCTCGTCAGGCTTCTCGACGAACTGGGCGACCCGCGCCACGCCTTCGGGCAGCAGCGCGTCCTGGCTGGAACGGATGTAGCCGTAGCCGGTTTCCGGCTTGCTGGCCGGTACGCCGAACAGCACCATCTCACCGCGCTCGGCGGCCACGGTGGCCAGGGCCAGGGCGCGTTGCAGGGCTTTCTGGTCATCGATCACGTGGTCGGCGGGCAGCACCAGCATCAGCTCGTCGCGGCCTTCGTTGACCAGTTTCATGGCGGTCATGGCCACGGCCGGCGCGGTATTTCGGCCAAACGGTTCCATCAGGATGGCCTGGGTTTCGAGCTGCAGCGCGGCGAGCTGCTCCTGGACGATGAACTTGTGGTCTTTGTTGCACACCACGATGGGTGCATCCATGCCTTCGAACACCAGGCGCTCCAGGGTTTGCTGGAACAGCGTGTGCTCACCGGTCAGGGCCAGGAACTGCTTGGGGAACTGCTTGCGCGACAGAGGCCACAGACGGGAACCGCTACCACCAGAAAGAATTACCGGGATCATCATGTTTCTCCAATAAGGTCGTTAAAAGGGCAGGGGATCAGTTAGTGGACACTGGGCGAGTGACCCAGACCGGCGACAGATTGCTGCCGGAGCCAGTGACGTACAGCACGGCAGCTTCGCCGCGCTCCAGGGCGACCGGTTTCAGGTCGCCGACTTTCTTGTCGCCTTCGAACAGGGCCAGGTTGACCTTGACCGGATTGATCTCGCGCTCGCCACGGCCCTTGGCGGCCACCGACTGGACCACTTCGGTCTTGCCGTCGGCGGTTTTCAGGGTCAGGGCCTGGTCAGTCAGGTTCTGCACGCGCACCAGGGCTTTCTGCTTGTTCTTGAACGGTGGTTCTTCGATCAGTTGCGGATTGGCGCCGTTGTTGTTGACCAGGGTGTAGTACTTGTCTGCCGCCAGCTTGACCGGGACGCTCTTGCCGCCGACCTGGGCGGTGTAGTCACCCCCTGGCAGGAAGCTGAAGTCGCTGCTGGCCTGGGCGCCGACCTGCTTGATCTGGGTGTTGCCGACGCTGGCGGCGGCGGGGGCGCTGGCAGCGTTGTACAGGCGCACGAAGGTCGAGCCTTTCGGTGCGGTCGGGCCGTACAGCGCGGCGTCGGCACCGGCGAAGGCCTGCAGGGAGGCGAGAGACAGGCCGGCCGCGAGGGTGAGGGCTTTGGCAATGGAAGTCTTGGTAGTCATGTGCGTGTTCCTCTCTATCTATCAGTGGTCCGTCCGGGTGGACGACAAGGCCAGGTTTTCTTCGGATTTACGGGAGTTCTTCAGCTGCGCGATCCACTGCGGATCGAAGCTGCTGAGGTCGTTCTTCATTGGCAGATAACGCTCGGGGAATTCCCACACCACCACTTGTGGCGCGGCGTTCTTGAAGGCATCGCTTTGCAGGTACTTGAGCATCGGCAGCAGCGGCCCGTGGCCGTCTTCGGCGTAGTTGGCGACGTCGCTGTGCAGGGCCTGCTGCAGCGCGCCGAGGAAGTTCCAGTGCGGGTTGGCGCTGTAGCTGGTGCCCACCAGGGCGACCGGGATCTGTCTGTCGGCGAACAGGGCGTCGCCGGCATCAGCCTGAGCCTCGGCGGGTCGGGTCGTGCGTTGCTGCAGGTTGTCCGGGCTCGGCAACAGGTTGCTGAACAGCGGGTCGAGCGGCAGGAAGTTGGTCAGGTCGCCTTTGTACGGCGCGGTGTCGCCGGCTTCGGTGATGAAGGTCTGCGGATCGCCGTTGAGCAGGCTCTGGCGGCTGACCGCCTCGGCCAGGGCCTGGGCGGCGACTTCGGCACCCATCGGTGTCCAGTGGGTGTCGGTGCGCAGGAACACCTGGCCGCGGGCCTTGGCCTGCTCCATCGCTGCCTGCAGGTCCGGGGCGAACACGTTGGCCTGGCGGACCTGGGCATGGAACTGGTTGTACAGGTCGTCATGCAGGCTGGCTGGCTGCTCCTTGCCCAGGTATTCCGAGTAGATACGCGCCTTGGCCGGCACGATCGCCAGCACCAGCTGGCTGCCGTGCTGCTGCAGGGTGTCGCGCACGCCCCGGATCAGCGCCAGGTTTTCCTGCATCAGTTGTTCGGCACCGGCCGTGGGCTTGAACTCTTCATCGCTGAACAGCCACTGGTCGCGGCCCAGCACCACGCCGGGGCGGCCTTCGTTGAACAGCTTGAAGTCCAGCGCGGCCCAGAGGTTGGTGCCCAGGCGCTTGATCGGGAACTGCTCGTCGTAGTGGGTCTCGGCGGCCTTGGCCAGCTTGCCGTTGAGCAGGGTCATCTGCTCGGTGCGCTGGAAGCTTTGCAGGCCACCGGTGGACCACACGCCCATGCCCACCAGCAGGCCGAGGAACGACAGGGAGTAAGTGATGCGTAATGTCCGGGTCATGGTCATCAACCTCAGAACTGGAAGTAGAGGAACGGCGAGTAGCTCTGCGCCGAAAGCTTGAGGATCGAGGCTGCGAACAGCATCAGGATCAGGGCGCGCGACATGACGCGCGTCCAGTCCAGGCCGAGCGAGCCGTCGGCATTGACTTGCACCGGGGTGGCCTTGGCCGTCGGCTTGGCGTTGCGGTAGAAGTCACGCAGGCCGAAGAACGCCAGGGTGAGGTAGGCGATGACCAGCGTCGCCACCTGCAGCCCGGTGAGCTGGGCGCGGTTGAGCTCCGACAGCTGCCATTCGCCGAAGCTGAACATAGCGCCATACATGCGGCCGGCCACGGCCAGGTTTTCGGCGCGGAAGATCACCCAGCCGACCACCACCAGCAGGAAGGTGAACGCCCACTTGACCGGGTTGAAACGCTGCGGGTTGGTGTCGAGGCCCAGCGTCCGCTCGATCGCCAGCCACATGCCGTGCCAGGCGCCCCAGATGATGTAGGTGAAGTTGGCACCGTGCCACAGGCCGCCCAGCAGCATGGTCAGGAACAGGTTGCGGTAGGTGTTGAAGGTGCCTTTGCGGTTGCCGCCCAGGGTGATGTACAGGTAGTCGCGCAGCCAGGTCGACAGGCTGATGTGCCAGCGGCGCCAGAACTCGGTGATCGACTGGCTGATGTACGGCTGCTTGAAGTTCTCCATGAAGCGGAAGCCCATCATCAGGCCCAGGCCGATGGCCATGTCGCTGTAGCCGGAGAAGTCGAAGTACAGCTGCGCGGTGTAGGCCAGGGCGCCCAGCCAGGCATCGCCCGTGGTCGGGTTCTGCAGGGCGAAGCAATGGTCGGCCACCACCGCCAGGGTGTCGGCGATGAACACTTTCTTGATGAAGCCCTGCATGAAGCGGGTGCAGCCTTCGGAGAACTTGTCCAGGGTGTGGGTGCGGTTGTTGAACTGGTCGACCAGGTCCTTGAAACGCAGCACAGGGCCGGCGATCAGGTGCGGGAAGATCGCCACGAATGCGGCGAAGTCGATCAGGTTACGGGTGGCCGGGGTGTCGCCGCGGTACACGTCGATGATGTAGCTGATCGACTCGAAGATGTAGAACGAGATACCGATTGGCAACAGCACGTGGGTCAGGATGAACGGCTCCAGGCCAAACGAGCTGACGATCGCGTTGAGGCTGTCGACGCCGAAGTTGGCGTACTTGAAGTAGCCGAGGATCGCCAGGTCGACGCCCACGCCGATCAGCAGCCAGCGCTGGGCCGGCTTGGTGCGCACGCCGGCGGCGCCGACTTTCAGGCCGATCCAGTAGTTCCACAGGGTCACCCCGGCGAACAGGGCGAGGAAGTCCACCCGCCACCAGGCGTAGAAGATGTAGCTGGCGACCAGCAGCAGCAGGTTCCGATAGCGTTGCCCGCTCAGGTAGTACAAGCCGAGGAAGATCGGCAAGAACAGGAACAGGAACACGTTGGACGAGAAGACCATCCCGGTTCTCCTTATTGTTCACAGCATCCGGGGCAAAGCGCCCCCCAAACCCCCCAGCGCAAAAACCGGAGAGCACCTCGTGTTCCTGTAGGAGCTGGCTTGCCGGCGATGCAAGGCGACAGCCTTGCTCATCGGTAGTCGGGGCCGCTTTGCGGCCCATCGCCGGCAAGCCGGCTCCCACAGGGTTTTGCGTTACTTCTTGGTTTCCGCGCTCGGGTCGTAGACCCGGGTCAGGTTGCCACCCAGCCTGAAGCTGTCGAACGGCTGCATGCCGCGCTTGCGCTGCAGGGTGTCGGCATTGCATGAATAGAGCGTGCAGTACGGCTCCATCCAGGCGTACTTGCTGTCGATCTTCAGGTCCTTCATGTCCTGCTTCTCGCCATTGCGAGTCTTGAACGCGCTCGGGTCCCTGGACCCGGCCAGCACGCGCTGAGCCAGGCGCTGCAGCGCGTTGTCGTTCTCGCCGCGCACATCCACGCCGTTGGCCTGGGCGAAGCTGGCGATCATCGCCAGCGGCGGCAGGGCGTAGTTGTGGTAGGCCAATGCGCGCTGCTTGCGCTTGAGCTCGTTGGGCAAAAAGCCCTGGTCGTCGACCTGGTTGGCGCCGACCTTGTATTCCTTCACCGACCAGTCGAACAGGTCGCGCCGGTCAGTGGCCACGGCGGTGGCCATCACCGACCAGGCCGCCCAGTAGCTGTGGTTGTTGATCTTCTCCAGCGGCAGGTTGCTCCAGTCGCGCACGGTCTGCTCGGCGAGGCGGGCGAACCACTTCTCGATCAGCTCGGCTTCGGCCTGGTGCGCGGCCAGCGGCTGCGAGTTCGAGAACTTCAGGCGCAACCACGAGCCGCTCATGCTGCCCAGCGCCCATTTGCGCATCGACTTGCCGGTGTGGTTGTAGTCGCTGGACATCAGCGCATCGGCACGCGCCCAGGTACCCAGCCAGGTCAGGGTGCAGTCGAGCTGCGCCGGGCGGCCGTCGCGCATGTACTGGTTGACCATCTTGGCCACGCCGCGCTCCAGGGTGGTGATGTCCTTGGTGGAGTCGCGGAAGGCTGCTTCGGAGTCCAGGTTCAGGGTGGCCCGCGCCTTGTCCGAGCCTTCGTACTTGCTGCGAAACTGCAGCGCGCCGGTGTAGGGCTTGGGCGCCGCTTCGCAGCGGAAGTTGCCGTCGCGGGTCTTGAGCTTCTCGATGCCCTCGTAGTAACCCTGGGGCGGCACCAGCGCGGCATGCGCGGCACCACCGAACATCGCCAGGGCGAGCAGGGCTGGGCTGAAGGTTCGCTTGAATGCAGTCATGGTCGCCTCACTGGCCGGCCTGCGCGGTTTGCGCGGGCACGGCGAAGTTGTTGCGTTTGCAGAGCTTGGCCTCGACCTTCTGGGTGCCTTTTTCCGGACCTTGGATCTCGAAGGCCAGCAGGTTCTGGCTGGCCCAGTCCTCGTCCTCGCGCATCTGGAAGACGAAGCGGCCGTCGGTGTCGGAGGTTTCCGGTTTTTCCAGCTTGATGTCCTCGTGGCGGCCGTTGAGGTACCAGAGGGTTGCCTGCAGCACCTTCACCGAAGGGTCTTCGAACTTGACGTCCATCTGCAGGTTGCGGTTGATCAGGTCCTTGATCACGCCGCCCTTGCCGTTGACCATCAGCTCGTTCTTGCCGGGTTTGAGCGTGGCGCTGGCGCTCATCAGCGCCGGGCGTGCATCGCAGCCGTCATCGAGCAGGCCGAGGATCTGCCGCCAGATGGTTTCCTGGTCCAGGCGATACAGCGGCGAGAACTCCCAGACGAGGATCTTCGGCGGGTTGTTCTGGAACTCCTCGCTGCCCAGGTACTGGATCATCGAGCCTTCCAGGCCACCGCCGGGGAAGGCGACGTTGAGCACGTCGGCGCCGATGTACTGTTCGAGGAAGCCCGAGAAGTTGTAGTTCTTGCCGCTGTGGCTGGTGCCGACCAGGGTGATCTGGGCGTTGCCGCCGTCACCGAACAGGTCGTCGCCGCCGCCGCTCGAACCTTTCGGTTCGGTGGCGAACTGGTCCATGTACTGCACCGCGTAGCTGGTGCCGCAGAGCTGGCCGGCGACGTTGTGCAGGGTGCCGGTCTTGCCCATGCGGCCAGATTTGTGGGTTTCGAATTCCTTGCGCGGGATGCCTTCGAAGGCCGGCATCTTGTGCACGGTATCGGCCACGATCTTCGCCGCGCGTTCGGCGCCATAAGGCGTCCAGTGCTGGTCGCCACGGAAGTAGAAGTCCTTGCCCTGGTCGGCGGCGGCCAGTTGCTCGTTGGTCAGCGGCGACAGGTCGGGCACGTTGTAGCCCATGCTGGCGAAGCGCTTGAGCATGGCCTTGTAGTTGCCCAGGGCCTTCTGGTAGTCGAAGGCGGCTTTCTCGGCGGGCTCAAGCATGTTGCGGTTCACCAGGCCACGGGTCGGCTGGTAGACCACGACCAGTTCCACGCCGCGCTTCTTGAACGCGTCATGCACCTGCTGCAGGCGCTTGTAGCCGGCCGCGGTGGTGTTGAACTCGGTGCGCAGGTCTTCGCGGGTACGGAACAGCCAGTCGCCCTTGGCCTGCACCAGCGTGGTGAAGTTCTGCTGGTAGCGGGTGGTGTAGCGGCTGGCGTCATGCGCCTCGGGGCACAGCTGGCAGCAAGGCTCGGCAGTAAAGGTCGGTGCCTTCACTTCGTCGGCGCGCACGCCCTGGCTGATGGCCAGGAGGGCGGCGGACAGGCCCAGCAGTTTCATCAAGTGTGGGGTCATGGTCTGGGCTTCCTTAATCGATCATTTCGGTCTGGCGTTCGACCGGGTCGATCAGCACGGCCTTCTGCTGGCGCACCAGCAGGTCGAGGATTTCGTCCTGGCGCTCGCCGAGGATGCCGTTGAGGCTGATGCCGTTGGACTTGCGCGGGGCGAGCATGGAGACCTTGTACAACTCCACCGAAAGCGGCGAGTCGATCGACAGGGGGCCGGAACCGTTGGCCGCCAGTTCGCCGCCGACCACGATCAGCGACACCTTGGTGTCGAACGGGTCGAGGTCGATGTCGCGGTCGGTGTCGGACAGGTCCTTGATGTGCCCGTACACCCCGACCAGGCCGTTGGCCATGGCGACGTTTTCGTACAGGCGGATGTTCACGCTGTTGCGCACGCGGATGCCGTGGCGACGGTTGTTGATCAGCTTGTTGCCCCAGATCAGGTTGTCGCCGCTTTCGTACAGGGTGATGCCGTCGGTGTGGTTGCGGTAGATCTCGTTGTAGGCGATCAGGTTGTTGACGCTGTTACGGTCGATCACCACGCCCGAGAGCTTGTTGTCATAGCTCTTGTTGTTGATGATCCAGCTGTCGTTGACCTCACGCGAGACGATGATCCCGTGCTTCTTCTTGGTGCCGTAAACGGTGTTGCCGGCGATGATCAGACGGTGCGAACGGTCGTGCGGGTCGATGCCATAGACGATGTTGTCGCGGTAGGTGTTGTCCTTGACCACGAAGTCCTGAGTCTCGTAGCAATAGAAGCCGTACCACATGTCGCTGAATTCCGAGCCGATGATCCAGCCGGTGGGCTCCGCGCGGCCCATGCGCTTGGACATGTTCGGCGTGTATTGCGAGATGCTCACGCCATACGACTTGGACTTGGCGTAGCCGAAGCTGGCCATCTTGGTATTGACGATGTAGGTCTCGGTGCCGCCCCACGACAGCAGGAACGGACGGAACTCGGTGGGCGAGCGGAACGTGGCGGGGCCGTTGTCCTTCTCGCGCCAGCCCGTCACCTGGGTGTCGCTGACGAACAGCTTGCCGTCGTTGACCAGGAATGCGCCGCGGTCCTGGGAAAGGCGCAGCTGCTTGACCTTGCCGTCGATTTCCAGGATGCCCTTCTGCCCGACCACGATCGGCAGGCGTGCCAGGTAAACGCCCGGCTCGACCTCGCTGAGGTACTGCTTGGGCACCTGTTTGCTCAGTTGCACCAGGTCGACATGGCCATCATCGACGAAGATCGCCTGGGGGATGCCGTGCTGGCGCTGCACCCACTCGGCCGCCTTGTTGTCACCGCCGATGAATTCCTTGAGCGACTCTTCCTGCAGCATGCGCCGCACGCTGACCTTGCCCTTGTGGCGACGGTCGATCTTTTTCTGCACGGCCTCGGCTGTATAGCCGCTGAGGTCGGGCAGTTTCGGCGGGTCCATGTGCAGCGGCTCGGTCGGCGCGCTGGACACGGTGTAGGTCTTGGCCTGCTGCAGCTCCTTGGCGATCACCGCAGGTTCTGCGGCGACGGCCAGGCTGCTTGCCAGCAACAGGGCGCTGGCCAGGAGGCTGTGACGTAAGTGCGGGTGAAGGTTCATTGCAGGTCCTCTCCCGGCCTCAGAAGTGCCAGATCACGTCGACGAAGGCGCGGTGCATGTACGAGTCCGTTTCCTTGCCATAGGCATCGCCCGGCTTGAACACACCGGCGCGCAGGCGCACCAGTGCGGACGGCTCGTCGATGGCCTGGCTCATGGAGGCCGGCAGCAGGCCTTGCTTGAAGTACTTGGTCACGACCACGTCCATTTCCTGGCCGAGGTCTTTCTCGCCGTCGACCAGCGGGCGGCTGACGCCGTTGTCGTTGACGGCCGCGTTGATGCCGCTGGAGCCGATGTTCTGCGAGCCATCGACACGCCAGAACTTGTGGTAGATGAAGCTGGCGTCGTAGTCGTCGCGCAGCTGCCAGGAGGCGAACAGGGTGGCCGCCTGCAGGTTGCCCAGCTCGCCACGGAAGGCTTCGCCGAAGCGGTGTACGCGCGAGCGGGTACCGGTGAAGTTGGAGCGGTTGCTCTCAAGGCCGGTCTGCTCGAAGTTGTTCGAGCCGTCGTCGCCACCGCCGCCGCTGCCGCGGGCGTAGGCCGCGCCGACCTGCCATTGCGGGTCCAGGCGCAGGCGGATGCCGAGGTCGGTGGCCCAGGCGTTGACGTCGCCGCTCTGCTTGCCGGTGGCCACTTGCTGGTCGCCTACCTGCTGGCTGCTGAGGGTGTCGCGATCGCCGGTCAGCCAGGTGACGCTGCCCCAGTAGTTGACGGTGTGGTCGTTGCGCCAGTTGTAGGCGTCGCTGTTGGCCTCAAGGCCCAGCCAGGTGAGGTCGCCGGTGCGGGTCTTGTCCAGCGCGTCGATGGTCTCGCCAGGGTTCTTCAGGCTGCCGCTGTCATGGGTGTGGTGGGCACGCACGCCGACCCAGTGACCGGGTGTCCACTGCGTGGCGACGTTGCCGTACACATGCGTGCGGTCCTTGTCTTCCGGGGCCAGCTCGGTGAGGTCGGTGCGGTATTCGCTGAAGCGCTGGGCGACGCCCAGGTCGGCCTTGAGCAGGGTGGTGTCGAAGGTCCAGTTCAGTGCTTCGATGTTGGTGTCGCGCCACATGCCGTCGTCGCTGCGCAGGCGCTGGCGGCCCAGGCGCAGTTGCTCGCCGGGGTAGGCGGTGAGGCCGCTGTAGCCGACCCAGAATTCACGCATGGCCAGGTAGCTCTTGTCGGGCTTGCGGCTGTCGTCGCCGGTGTCGGTGGTGCTGCCGTCGTCGTTCTGGCGCAGGGTGTCGGTTTCGATGGTGTCGGTGGCGGCGACGGCCTGGCCCATGGCATAGGCGCTCCAGTTGCCGCGCTCGCCGTACACCCACGGGCGCAGGTCCAGGCCCAGGCCGTTGACGTCGCCACCGGGGCGGGTGCCCAGGTCACGGTCGTCTTCCGACTGGCCGGTGATTTTCACGTCCAGGCCGAAGTTCTTCTGGGCCGTCATGTCGGCCAGGGTCGGGCAGGACCACAGCAGGGCGAAGCTCAGGCCGATGCCAGCTTTCACAAAGGGATTGAGCGTCATAGCGAGTCCTCACCGTCTACTTCTTTTTCGTCGTCTTGCAGGGCTTCGAGGGCCAGGGTGCTGTTGCCACCCTGGACCGTGCTGCCGCGTGCCTGCTTCTCTTGCTCCAGCAGGCGTTGGGCCTGGCTGCGCTGGTCAGGCGTGAGCTGCTGGTCGAGCTGCTGCAGCAGTTCGGTGGATTGCGGCGTCGGGTTGACCTGGGACAGCTGGGCGAACACCCAGGCATTGCCCGGTTGCGGGCGGATGCCATGGCCTTCGCTGAACAGCTGCGCCAGGGCGTAGTCGGCGCTGTTCTGGCCGCCGCGGGCGGCGCTGAGCAGGTGGTCGACGGCCTTCTGCGGTTCGACTTCGCCCAGGTAGCCTCGGCGGTACAGCTGGCCGAGGTAGTAGTGGGCGCTGACTTCACCGGCATCGGCGGCGGCCTGCAGGTGTTGCTCGGCTTTTTCGGCATCGGCCGGCAGCGTCTTGCCTTCGTAGTACAGGCGGCCCAGCAGCAGCTCGGCGCGCGGTTGTTCGGCCGCGCGGCCCTTGTCGATGTAGGCCATCAGCTGGTCGGTGTCGCCCAGCTCGGGGAAGTCGTAGACCAGTTGCGCCAGGCTGACCCAGGAGGCCGGGTTGGCCGGGGCGACCTGTTCGAGCAGGTCCTTGGCGGATTTTTCGTCGGTCTGGCCGAGGCTGCGGTCGGCCAGCACGCGGGCGACGCTGTCGACCCGGGTGGCCGGCACCGCGCCACGGGCATAGGCGGCCTTGAGCTGGCCGAGCAGGGCAGCTTGCTGGTCGGCTTGTGCGCGCTTCTGGTACACGGTGGCCAACTCGACGTAGCAGATGTCGGTGGTGGCGAGCGCGGCCTTGCAGATCTGCTCGACTTCACCCAGGTGCTGGTCGTAGGTGCCCTGGGTGCGGTACAGCAGCACCTGGGCCAGGCCCGCTTCCGGGTTGCCGGCGGCGCGCCACTGGTCGATCTGCTGCTGGGCGTTGATGTTGGGGAAGCTCTGCGGGTAGGTCAGGTAGAGCATCGCCAGCGGGATCAGGGTGTTGCCTTCGCCCTGGCGGGCAGCGGCCTTGAGCAGCTTTTCGGCTTCTTCGCGTTCGGCCTGGCTGCTGTCGGGCTTGGCCACCAGCAGGCGGCCAAGGCGTGCCTGGGCCCGCGGCGAAGTTGCCGCCGCAGCGCGGTAGGTGGCTTCGGCTTCCTTGAGCTGCGACGGGTCGCGGGTGGCCACCTTGATGTCGGCCAGGCCCACTTGCGCTTCGCTGTAACCGAGGTCGGCCAGGGCCTTGTAGTTGCGCTCGGCCAGCGCGGTGTCGCCGCGCTTGAGGGCTTCGTTGGCCAGGCGCTGGTCGGGCAGGCCGGCACAGCCGGCCAGGGCGATTGCCATGGCCAGGCTACAGATGCCAAGGCTTACGCCGGCAATGTGGGAGCCGGCTTGCCGGCGATTGGCCGTCGCAGCCGACACATCTGCCGGGCGAGTGCTGCGCACTCGATCGCTGGCAAGCCAGCTCCTACAGGTACCGAGTTGTCTGCTAGTCATCGACTTGTCCTCTTACAGCCCACGGGCCACGGCTTTATCGATCAGCCAGTTGAGGGAGGGGCCACGGTCGCTGTTGACCGAAGCCGGGCGCCCGGCAAGTTCAGCGGGCAAGCCGCTGTCTGGCTTGATCTGAACGCGAATGTCGGACGCCAGGTTTTCGCTGTTGAGGCTGGTGCTGCTGACGATCTGGCCGGTACGCACTTCGTCTTCGCCGGCGACCTGGAAGTTGACCCGGGTACCTGGCTTGACCTCGTCGAACTGGCGGTAGCTGAAGCGCGCTTCGACCATCGGTGTGGTGGTGCGTGGCACCAGCTGGAAGATCGGCTGGCCCTTGGCGGCGTACTGGCCGTCGTCCACCAGCTGGCGGGCAACCACACAGTCGCAGGGGCTGGTGAGGGTGCCGGAAAGCTGCTTGCCGAACAGTTCCTCGACCTTGGTCGGCTCCAGCTGCGAGTCGTCCAGGTGGCCTTTGAGCATGTCCAGCATGCTGGTGCTGAAGCTGGCCAGCGGCGCGCCCTTGACCACCTGGCCACCGCTCTCGACCAGGCTGCTCACGGTGCCGTCGCGCGGCATGGTGATGGTGGTGGTCGGCACGGCGACCACACCGGCTTCGGCGTGGCTGACGAAGTACATGCCGTACAGCGACTTGGCGACGAAGCCGAAGGCGGCGACACCGACCACGAACACGCCGAGGGTCACGGTCACGGCCTTGAGCCGGCCGAAGGCGGACAGCCCGGAGCCGCCGTCCTTCTGCTTGCGCGCCTTGGTGAAGTTGTCGCGCTGCAGGGTGCTGAGCACATCGCCGATGCTGATCAGTTCACCCGACAGGTGGCTGGTGATGATATGGCGCAGGGTGGCGATGTCGCGCGGTTCGAGGTTCTGGAACTGCGCACCGGTACGACCGCTGTCGCTGATGTAGGAGCGCACCTGGAACTCGATATCCATCGACAGCCCGAGGTTGTCGACCACGAACTGCAGGCGCCCGCGCAGTACGTCGCCCACCGACAGCACCTTCTTGGTGTGGAAGCTCAGGCCACCGGCGGACAGGTCGTCGACCTTCACATCGTGGGCTTGGCGTTCATTGTCCAAAAAGCGCAGCTTGGCCGGGATGCGCACTCGGGCGTGTTGGCGCTGGGCTTCGGACTCATGCACGACATTGACGTTCACGGCGGTATTCATGGTGGTTTGTTCCTGTTAGATCCGATCCGGGTTGGGCTCACACGACCATGAACAGCACAGCAACGAAGATGCTGGCAGCCGAGAAGGTCATGGTCCGCGAGGACCAGGTGTTGAACCATTGTTGAAAGCTGGCGAGGTCGCGCTTGAGGGCAGTCGGCTGGCGGGTCCAGGACTGCTTGTCGAGACGGAAGAACACGTAGATCTTCATCAGCGCGCCGACGATCTGGTTGTAATAGAGAATCAGCGGGTAGGCGGGGCCGACGTTGTGGCCCGAGCACAGCAGCATGATGGTCAGGATCAGGCGGGTGATGCCGATCCACAGCAGGTACACCAGCAGGTACGCCATGCCGAACTTGAGGCTGGCGATCACCGCCACGGTCAGGCCCAGCAGGCTGGTCCACATCGACACGCGCTGGTCGAACAGCACGATGCTGGTGAACGCCCCCAGGCGGCCTACACCCAGGCCCAGCGCGCGGGAGTTCTGCCGCAGGTTGTTGCCGTACCAGCGGTACATCAGCTTGCGGCTGGCCTTGAGGAAGCTTTTTTCCGGCGGGTGCTCGACCGTGTTGATGGCCGCGTCCGGCACGTAGAAGGTGTCGTAGCCAAGACGCATCAGGCTGAACCAGCTGGACTTGTCGTCACCGGTGAGGAACTTGAAGCGGCCCAGGCGCCAGTGCATCAGCGAGTCGCTTTCGACGTCGGCGATGAACTCGGGGTTGGTTACTACGCTGGCGCGGAACATCGACATGCGACCGGTCATGGTCAGCACGCGCTTGCTCAGTGCCATCGAGCACATGTTGATGTGGCGCTGGGCGAAGCGCAGCTTGTGCCACTCGCTCATGATGTAGCCACCGCGCACTTCGCAGAATTCGTTGGTGGTCAGGCCGCCGACGTTGGGGAACAGCTTGAACCACGGCACGGTCTTGCGTACCACGCCTTCGCCGAGCACGGTGTCACCGTCGATCACCGCTACAACGGCGTTTTCGTCCGGGAGCATCCGCGAGATGGCGCGGAAACCGTAAGCCAGACCGTCGCGCTTGCCGGTGCCGGCGATGCGCACGATGTCCAGTTTGACGTGGGCGGGCGGGTTGTACTTGGCCCACAGGCTTTTCACCAGCAGTTCATCGGACATCTCCACCAGCGAGCAGACCACGGTGGTGGGGTAGCCGCAGTCGATCGCCTCGCGAATCACCGAGCTGTATACCTGGGCGGTGGTCAGGGCTTCGATACGGAAGCTGGTGACCATCAGGTAGACGTGCGAGGGCGCTGCGGCGTCGCCCATTTTCTGCACCTTGCGGCGCAGGTAGGGGTAGACGCCGTAGAGGAAGATCATGCCGCGAATGAAATGGGTGGCGCCCATGGAATAGCGCCAGATGCCGACTGCGCCGACCAGGAAGATGAAGTGCTTCGACTGCGAGTCGAAGATATCGGCCGGCAGGGCCAGGGCGATCAACATGAGCAGGCTCATGTAGAGCAGCCAACCGGCGCACTGCAACAGCACTGTCTGGAGCCTTTGCATGTTCAGCATCCGTGGAGAATTCTTGTGAAGAAAAGGGCGACGCAGTGGGGAGGCTGCGTCGCCCGGCCGAGGGCTTACCAGCAGATGCCTTCGGTACGGCTGGTCGGACAGGTCGGTTTGCCCATGAAGCCAACCAGGTCGATCACTTGCTTGCCGGCCGGCGCTTGCTCTGCAAGGGCGCGGAACTGCTCGTCACGGTTGCCCAGGACGATGATGTCGGCGTTGTCGATGACCTTCTGGAAGTTGGCGTTGAGCAGCGAGGACACGTGAGGGATCTTCGACTCGATGTACTCTTTGTTCGCCCCGTGAACGCGGGCGTACTCGACGTTCTCGTCGTAGATGTCCAGTTGGTAGCCCTTGCCGATCAGGCGCTCGGCCAGTTCCACCAGCGGGCTTTCACGCAGGTCGTCGGTGCCGGCCTTGAAGCTCAGGCCGAGCAGGGCGACCTTGCGCTTGTCGTGGGCTTCGATCAGCTCGAAGGCGTTCTGCACCTGGGACTCGTTGCTGAGCATCAGCGAGTCGAGCAGCGGGGCCCGCACGTCGAGGCTGGCAGCGCGGTAGGTGAGGGCGCGTACGTCCTTGGGCAGGCACGAGCCACCGAAGGCGAAGCCTGGGCGCATGTAGTACTGCGACAGGTTCAGCACTTTGTCCTGGCAGACCACGTCCATCACGTCGCGACCATCGACACCGACGGCCTTGGCGATGTTGCCGATTTCGTTGGCGAAGGTGACCTTGGTGGCGTGCCAGACGTTGCAGGTGTACTTGATCATCTCGGCCACTTCGATCGGCTTGCGGATGACCGGCGCGTCGAGTTCTTCGTACAGGCTCTGCAGCACGTCGCCGCTGGCGCTGTCCAGTTCGCCGATAACGGTCATCGGTGGGTGGTCGTAGTCCTTGATCGCGGTGCTTTCACGCAGGAACTCAGGGTTGACCGCGACGCCGAAGTCGACACCGGCCTTTTTGCCCGAGCAGTCTTCGAGAATCGGGATGACCACGTTCTTGACGGTGCCAGGCAGCACGGTGCTGCGCACCACGATGGTGTGGCGGCGGGTGGTGTCACGCAGCACGTAGCCGATTTCGCGGCACACTGCCTCGATGTATTCCAGGCCCAGGTCGCCGTTCTTCTTGCTCGGGGTACCCACGCAGATCATCGACACGTCGCTGGCGCGGATGGCCTCGGCGAAGTCGGTGGTGCCACGCAGGCGGCCGTTGGCGATGCCTTGTTGCAGCAGTGCTTCCAGGCCAGGTTCGACGATGGGCGACTTGCCCTGATTGATCAGGTCGATCTTGGTGCTGGACACGTCCACACCGATCACGTCATGGCCTCGCGCCGTCAGGCAGCCTGCACAGACTGCACCCACATAACCCAAACCAAAGATGCTGATACGCATCGCTATCACCTCATGTGTTTATCACGCCAGCTCCTGTTGAAAGAGCCGGACTGGGTTGATTAACAGCAGTTTTAAGGCGCACGGATCCATGGCGAATGCACACTTCGCCGAGCGCAGGCATGAATAAGTCCGGAGCGCACAAAGTTGTGCACTCAAAGTTGGCAGTAAAAGGCCAGTAATTAAAAGGCGTGCCCTGTAATGCAGCCGTCTTTATTGCAATGCGCTACTTGGCGCGTTGCTGTGCTTGTTTTTTCAAGTGGATAAATCCTTTGAAATCAACCACTAGGACGATTTTGTAAGGGGCGCGTCTCTCCTCCATGGACAGGGCTTTCCGGGTAATCCCTTGCGCCTGTCGAAGTGCTCGGGGTGGGCAGTGAATTACTGCCGGTAGTCATCTGTAAGTCATCTCTCACACCCAGGGGCATGAAATTCGTTACGGCACTATGAGCGATAGGCCGCAGGAGAAGTTCCAGGCGGCGTTGTGCCTGCATGAAAGATTTCTAAATATTTTTTCAGTGGCAAATACTTTCACTTTGATAGCACAGGCGGGGTTCACCCCTGTATATAAAGGGCGAGATTGAAGGGGGATGTTTTTATGCCAGCATGGAAAAAATATTTTCAAAATTCGTCAAAAAATTACGAACGGTCTTATGGCGTTTGGCGATAAAGGGAGGGTGGTGGTTTTTTGGCGTCATGAACATGACGTGGCGTCGGTTTGGTTTTCGCCCTATTGCAGGGCGAGGAGGTGCTCGTGACCGCTCCTACAGATGATCGCGCAGGAACACCAGGTGATCAGGCTTGGACTGCTCGGCACTGTAGAAGTAGCCCTGCACATCGAACTGCTTGAGCTGCTCCGGATCGCCGATGCGCTCCTGAATGACGAAACGGCTCATCATCCCGCGAGCTTTCTTGGCGTAGAAACTGATGATCTTGTACTGTCCGTTCTTCAAGTCCTTGAAGTCGACGTTGATCACCCGACCCTTGAGGGCGCTGCGTTTCACCGCGCTGAAGTATTCATTGCTGGCCAGGTTCAACAGCAGGTCATCGCCCTGGTCGGCCAGTGCCTGGTTCAACCATTCGCTGATGCGCGTGCCCCAGAAGGCGTAAAGGTCCTTGCCACGGGCGTTGGCCAGCTTGGTGCCCATCTCGAGGCGATAGGGCTGCATCAGGTCGAGCGGACGCAGCAGGCCGTACAGGCCCGAGAGCATGCGCAGATGCGCCTGGGCGTAGCTGAAGTCGGCGTCGCTGAGGGTCTCGGCATCAAGCCCGGTATACACGTCGCCCTTGAACGCCAGCAGCGCCTGCTTGGCATTGGCCGGGGTGAAATCCGGTGTCCAGCTGCCGAAGCGCGCAGCGTTCAGGCCGGCGAGCTTGTCGGACAGGTGCATCAGTTCGCTGATCTGTGCCGGCGACAGTTCGCGCAGCTGCTGGATCAGTACCTGCGAGTCATCCAGGTATTGCGGCAAGGTGAAGCGGTCGGTGACCGGCTTGGTGTCGTAGTCGAGGGTCTTGGCGGGGGAAATCACCGTCAGCATCGGGTCGGCTCCTGGAATCGTTGCCGGGGATTCTACGGACTGGGACCGGCCACGCCAAACTATGGCGACAATAGACACAGACCATCGGCAAAGCAGGCGCTATAGTGCGCGTTTTCGCTGTCACGGAGAGACCGATCGTGCGCATTGCCGGTGCCTTGCTGGCCTCGCTGTTGAGCCTGGCCGCCCAGGCCGCCCCCATTCCCCCGGCCAGCCTGGACCGCAGCCTGTGGCCCGAGCAACTGGACAGCCCGGCGCTGTTCGACGTTGCCTCGCGTGCCGAGATCCTGTCCTTCGCCCGGGTGCTGCATGAAAGCGAACTGCTCGACGACGGCACACTGGCCGCACGCCTGGGGCTGCGGCAGATCAACCTGCAGAAGATTCGTGCGGTGCGCGCGCGGATGTGGCAGCGCTTGTGGCAAAGTTATCAACAGGCCCAGCGCAGTTGCACGGAGGATGCCTCGTTCTGCTATCCCGTGCAGTCCATGGCGGAGTTGCGCACTCAAGCGGCCACGTTCGCTACAGATGTAGGCACGTTCTATACCGGATGGATCGAGCCGAGCCACCAGTTCCATGTGCGTTACCTGGATGAACAGCTGCGCAAGGCAGCCCTGTTGCCGCAGACGAGCAGCGAGGTGGAGCGCCTGTCCAGCCGTGAGCGAAGTGGCGATGAACTGAACGACCGCATGTTCCTGCTGACCTTCGTCGGCGGGCCTGGCCCCGAAGGGGGTAGCACGGATGGGCTGGCTGACTACCTGCGCAAACAGAAAATGCAGGGCACCTTCTTTATATTGGGCAACCGCTTGCAGCAGCGTCGTGATACCGGTGCGGCTGGCTCCCTTGGCCAGCTCTACCAGGGACAATGCGTGGGCATTCAGGGCTGGGAGTATCGTTCCCATGCGCAGTGGAACGGCTGGCAAGACTCGATCAAGCGCGCCCAGGCACGCGTCCAGGCCGACCTGGCGGATCAGTATGTGCCGCTGTTCCGCCCGCCCTACGGCCAGCGTCGTGCCGATGGCGAAGCCTTCATGGCCAGCCAGCAGTTGCGCGTTTCGTTATGGGACATCGATGCCCAGGACGACACGGCGCTCACCGCCGAGGCCTCGGCCCAGCGGGTGGTGACCTTGATGTTGCTGTGGCGCAAGGGCGTGATCCAGTTCCATGACACCCTGCCCAAGGCGCAAAGTGCAGTGGACTGGCTGCTGCACAATACGGCGCAGAGCGGCATTGGCTGGGAAGATTGCCGAGAATACGGCGATCAGAAGTAGTGGGTCTGAACTCTGACTGTAGTCCTGTCTGCCGCCACCGCCAAGGCCTGTTCGTCATTCGGAAAAATAAACTTCACCGGTACGTAAAAAAGCTTTTTTCGGTCATCGTTTTTGCGGTATGAAGAAAGCAGACAGCCGATTCCTGCAGCACAGGTGGCGTCATCCAGGCCCACCTTGCCAGGTTCACTTCCCGCCCGTAGCAACGCGGATACGGGAGGACCGGCAGTCACTCTGCGGCGTAACAGAAAGCGCCGTGTGGCTTCGACATAAGGTGACCGAGTATGGATGACCAAGGACGCAACCCTTCCTCCAGCAAGCCAATCCTCTATGTGCTCGATACCAACGTCCTGATTCACGACCCCAACGCATTGCTCAACTTCGAGGAGCACCACGTCGCCATACCGATGACGGTGCTGGAGGAACTCGACAAGCTCAAGACCGGGAAACAGACCATCGCCGCCGAATGTCGCCAGGCCATTCGCCTGATCGACCAGACCCTCGGTGACGCTTCGCCCAGCGATGTCGAGCAGGGCGTGCCGATCCAGCGTGGCAAGAGCGGGCCCAAGGGTTACCTGTCGATCCTGATGAGCCCGCGCAACGAACCCAGCAAGCTGCTGCCGGAAAACCTCAACGACAACATCATCATCAACACCCTGCTCGAAGTACGTAGCCGGCGCGCCGACCTGGACGTGGTGCTGGTTACCAAAGACATCAACATGCGCCTGAAGGCCCGCGCCTGCGGGATCGCGGCCGAGGACTACAGCACCGACCAGCTGGTCGATGACGTTTCCTTGCTGTCCAAGGGTTACCACTCGGTCACCGGCTCGTTCTGGGACCGGGTCAGCAAGGTCGATACCCGCCAGGAGCGCGGCCGCACCTGGCATCGGGTGCAAATGATCGACAACCTGCCGGCCGTGCACGTCAACGAGTTCATCATCGACGAGCAGGGTTTCGTCGGCTGGATCAAGGGCATCCGCAACGACGAACTGCTATTGCTCGACCTGCACCAGGAGCCGCTGCTGCACCAGGAAGCCTGGGGCCTCAAGCCACGGGACATCCATCAAAGCCTGGCGCTGTTCGCGCTGCTCGACCCGGATATCCACCTGGTCAACCTGACCGGCCCCGCCGGTTCCGGCAAGACCATCCTAGCACTGGCCGCGGCCATCGAGCAGACCATGGTCAGCAAGCGCTACCGGCGCATCATCGCCACCCGCAGCGTGCAGGGGCTGGACCAGGAGATCGGCTTCCTGCCGGGTACCGAGGCGGAGAAGATGGAGCCTTGGCTGGGCGCCATCACCGACAACCTCGAAGCCTTGCACATGGATGACGAAAGCACCCACGGCAGCGTCGAGTACATCCTCGAAAGGGTGCCGCTGCAGTTCAAGTCGCTGAACTACATTCGCGGTCGCAGCTTCCAGCAGAGCCTGATCCTGATCGACGAGTGCCAGAACCTGACCCCACACCAGATCAAAACCATCATCACCCGTGCCGGTTCTGGTTCCAAGGTGGTCTGCCTGGGCAACCTGGCGCAGATCGATACCCCTTACCTGTCCGCGACCAGCTCGGGCCTGACCTACCTGACCGAGCGCTTCAAGGACTTCCCCCATGGCGTGCACCTCACCCTGCAAGGGGTGCCACGCTCGGTCCTGGCCGAGTACGCCGAGTCGCATCTGTAACCCCATCCGCCGGGCGGTGCGCCGCCCGGCCCTATCGCCGCGGTTCGTCGCCACGACAAGCCAGCTCCCACAGGTACCCCACAGTTCTCAAGAATTGTGGGGTACCTGTGGGAGCTGGCTTGCCAGCGATAAGGCCAGTCCTGCCGACACATTCCGCTGCTCAAACCTGACCCACAGGTTTAAACTCTGAGTTCCCTTCACAGGAGCAGAGCAGTGCTGACACATCTTGATTCCCAGGGGCGCGCCAACATGGTCGACGTCACTGAAAAGGCCGTGACCGCGCGCGAGGCGATTGCCGAGGCGCGCGTGCGGATGTTGCCGCAGACCTTGCAGATGATCGTCGAGGGCGAGCATCCCAAGGGCGATGTGTTCGCCGTGGCGCGCATCGCCGGCATCC
Organism: Pseudomonas sp. NPDC089396; assembly: GCF_044749545.1. Lineage (NCBI taxonomy): Bacteria > Pseudomonadati > Pseudomonadota > Gammaproteobacteria > Pseudomonadales > Pseudomonadaceae > Pseudomonas > Pseudomonas sp. NPDC089396. The sequence goes on from NZ_JBIVIC010000006.1 coordinate 130,990, forward strand.
AGGCGGCGAAGAAGACCAGCGACCTGATTCCGCTGTGCCACCCGCTGATGCTGACCAGCGTCAAGGTCGAGCTGAGCGCCGAAGGCGAGGACGTGGTGCACATCGTCGCGCGCTGCAAGCTGGCCGGGCAGACGGGCGTTGAGATGGAAGCCCTGACCGCCGCCAGCGTCGCCGCGCTGACGATCTACGACATGTGCAAGGCCGTGGACAAGGGCATGGTCATCGAGCAAGTGCGCCTTTTGGAGAAGCTCGGCGGCAAGAGCGGCCACTACAAGGTGGAGGCGTGATGAAGGTCAAGGTGATGTATTTCGCCCGTTATCGGGAGCTGCTGGGCCTTGATGCCGAGCGTCTGGAAGGGGACTTCAAGGTGCTCGACGATGTGCGTCAGGCGCTGGTGGCCAAGGGCGGGCAGTACGCGGTGCTGGCCGAGCAGAACCTGATGTGTGCGCGCAACGAAGAGCTGTGCAGGCTTGATGAAGCGTTGGAAGAGTGCGATGAAGTGGCGTTCTTTCCACCGGTGACGGGAGGCTGAACATGTCGGTACGTGTGCAGGAAGGGGCGTTCGACCCCGGTGCCGAGGTCAACGCCATGCACGATGCCAATGTCGGCGTCGGCGCGGTGGTCGGCTTCGTTGGTTACGTGCGTGATTTCAATGATGGCCGGGACGTGGCGGGGATGTTCCTCGAACATTACCCAGGCATGACCGAGAAGGCCCTGGCCAAGATCGTGGTCGAGGCCGAGCAGCGCTGGCCGTTGCTCAAAGTCGAGGTGTTGCACCGTATCGGTGCGCTGGAGCCGGGCGAGCCGATCGTCTTCGTCGGCGTTGCCAGTGCCCATCGGCAGGCGGCGTTTGATGCCTGCAACTTTGTCATGGATTACCTGAAGACCCGGGCGCCGTTCTGGAAGAAGGAGAATACCCAGGAAGGGCCGCGCTGGGTGGAAGGGAAGCAGAGTGACCAGGATGCGGCGCAGCGCTGGTAGGTCAGATGGGGATGGCCGGGGCTTTGCCCCGGATCGCCGGCAAGCCGGCTCCCACAGGTACTGCACCGTTCTCCAAGCCAGTGGCGATCCTGTGGGAGCCGGCTTGCCGGCGATTGGGCTGCAAAGCAGCCCCAATTTCAATGATGCTTGCGCGGCACCGGTTTCAATAGCTCATCCGGCGGCATCTCACACTTGATCTTGCGCCCCAGCAGCTCCTCGATTGCCGGCAACTGGTAGGAATCATCCTCACCGGCAAAGCTGATCGACACACCACTGCTGCCCGCACGGCCCGTACGGCCAATGCGGTGCACGTAGTCATCCGGGTCTTCCGGCAGGGTGAAGTTGATCACATGGCTGATGCCATCGATGTGAATCCCGCGCCCCGCCACGTCAGTGGCCACCAGCACGGTGATACGGCCTTCGCGGAAGCTCTCCAGGGTACGGATGCGCTTGTGCTGCGGCACGTCGCCAGACAATTGCGCGGCATTGATGCCATCGCGTACCAGCTTCTCTTCGATGCGCCGCACTTCGTCCTTGCGGTTGGCGAATACCATCACCCGCTCCCACTTGTTCTGGGTCACCAGGTTGTACAGCAGCTTGTACTTGTCGCTGCCGGCCACCGCGTAGACGTGCTGTTCGACGGTTTCGCTGGCGACGTTTTCCGGTTCGATCTCGACGATCGCCGGGTTGGTGGTCCACTGCTTGGCTAGGTTCATCACGTCTTCGGTGAACGTAGCGGAGAACAGCAGGGTCTGGCGTTCGCTCTTCGGCGGGGTCTGGCGGATGATCTGCCGTACCTGGGGGATGAAGCCCATGTCGAGCATACGATCGGCTTCGTCCAGCACCATCACCTCGACCATGTCCAAGTGCACTTCACCGCGCTGGTTGAAGTCCAGCAGACGGCCCGGAGTAGCCACCAGGATGTCGCAATGGCGGGCTTCCAGGGCCTTGAGCTGCTTGTCGAAGTCCATGCCGCCGACGAAGCTCATGACGTTCAGGCCGGTGTATTTGGTCAGGGCGACGGCGTCCTTGGCGATCTGCACCACCAGCTCGCGGGTCGGGGCGATGATCAGCGCGCGCGGTTCGCCCATGAAGCGTTCCTTGGGCGGCGGCGTCTGCTGCAACTGCGAGATGATCGAAATGAGGAACGCGGCAGTCTTGCCGGTGCCGGTCTGGGCGCGGCCGATGGCGTCCTGGCCACGCAGGGTATAACCCAGCACCTGGGCCTGGATCGGCGTGCAGTACGGGAAACCGAGGTCGTGGATGGCGTGCATCAGCTCGTTGGAGAGCTTGAAGTCATGGAAGCGGGTCTTGCCTTCCTGCGGCTCGACCACGAAGTCTTCCGGCTTCCACAAGCTGGCTTGAGGTTTGGGCTTGCGTTCGCGGCGCGGTTTGTCCTTGGCCGGTTTCTCGGCGGCCGGTGCGGTAGCGGGCGTTTCGGCCGGGACGCTGCTGGGCGTGCCGTGGGGAGCCTTGTGCTGCGGCTCGGGCTGAGTCTCGGGTGCCGCGACGGGGGCCGGCGGCGTGACGCTGGCAGCAGGAGCGACGGCCTGGGGCGCGGCGTCTCCCTTGCCGAATATTTTCTTGAGTGCCTTGAGCACGATCGTCTCGTCAACTGGTTAAGGAATGTACGCCCGGCAGTGTAAAGCAAGAACCGGGCGCGGCGTAGCGGAATACTCCCACAACTACAGGCGAGCCTTGCTTATTGCAACTGCTTGCTCAACCAGTCGTGGATATCGCTCAGTTCCTCGACGGCCACTTCATGTTCCATCGGGTACTCGTGCCAGCGGGCGGCGACGCCCCAGGTGTTCAGGTATTCGAAGGCGGTACGGCCCATGGCCGGGATCACCACAGAGTCGTGCACACCATGCAGGCACAGGGCCGGGGTGCGCTGCTGGCAGGCGCTCAGCTGGTGGCTGTCGGTGAAGGTCGGGGCGTAGGTGGACAGGGCGATCACCCCGCCCAGCGCTTCCTGCCACCTTATATAGGCGGTGTGCAGCACCACGGCGCCGCCCTGGGAGAACCCCGCCAGGAAGATCCGCGACAAACTGATGCCCTTGGCCTGTTCCGCCTTGATCAGGTCGATCACCTGGTCGGCCGAGGCTTCGAGCTGCACTTCGTCGATGGCACGGGCCGGGGTCATGGCCTTGATGTCGTACCAGCTGGGCATGGCGTAGCCGCCGTTGATGGTCACCGGGCGGGTCGGTGCCTGGGGCATGACGAAACGTGTGCTGAGCAGGCGCTCCTGCATGAATTCGGCAACGGGTAGGAAGTCGTAACGGTCGGCACCCAGGCCGTGCAACCAGATCACACAGGCGTCTGCGGTTTTCTGCGGTTCGAGAATGAGCGGGTGGGTCATGACTGCTCCGAAAGTGTGCGTGCTTTGTTGTTAAGTGCGTAAAAAAGAGGCGCAGGAATTAATTGTCGGAAAAAGAATGTCGCAACGATACAAGTTTCACTACTTGACGATTGCTTAATCGCTCCAGCCTTCGAGTGTGGTACGCGCTTTGCTACGAAACCATTTGATACGAAGGGGCAAACCCAGACGGTAACACCCTTTGTACGCGAAGGCTGTCATAGAACGGCCCATTGCGCCAATTGACCCAATAACAAGCCAACTCGGGTCGGATGCGCCTCAAAAGGGTGCGGTGCAATTCCGGCTCGGTACAACAAGAGCGATTTGGAGGTTGTGAATGAAGATGCTGAAAACCACCCTGGCAGTCCTGACCGCTGCCGCCGCGCTGGGCGCCGTGAGCACTGCCCAGGCCGGCGCCACGCTCGATGCGGTAAAGAAGAAGGGCTTCGTCCAGTGTGGCGTGAGCGACGGTCTTCCAGGCTTCTCGGTACCTGATGCGCAGGGCAAGATCGTCGGTATCGACGCCGACGTCTGCCGCGCCGTGGCCGCCGCCGTGTTCGGCGACGCCAGCAAGGTCAAGTTCAGCCAGCTCAATGCCAAGGAGCGCTTCACCGCCTTGCAGTCCGGCGAAGTCGACGTGCTGTCGCGCAACACCACCTGGACCAGCTCGCGCGATGCCGGCATGGGCCTGGTGTTCGCCGGCGTCACCTACTATGACGGCGTTGGCTTCCTGGTCAACAAGAAGCTCGGCGTGTCCAGCGCCAAAGAACTGGATGGCGCGACCATCTGCATCCAGGCAGGTACCACCACCGAACTGAACGTGTCGGACTTCTTCCGCGCCAATGGCCTGAAATACACCCCGATCACCTTCGACACCTCCGACGAAAGCGCCAAGTCGCTGGAATCTGGCCGTTGCGACGTGCTGACCTCGGACAAGTCGCAACTGTTCGCCCAGCGCTCCAAGCTGGCCGCGCCGACCGACTACGTGGTGCTGCCGGAAACCATCTCCAAGGAACCGCTGGGCCCGGTGGTGCGCAAGGGCGACGAGGAGTGGTTCAGCATCGTCAAGTGGACCCTGTTCGCCATGCTCAACGCCGAAGAGGCGGGCATCACCACGAAGAACGTCGAGGCTGAGGCCAAGTCCACCAAGAACCCTGACGTGGCCCGCTTGCTCGGCGCGGATGGCGAGTACGGCAAGGACCTCAAGCTGCCCAAAGACTGGGTAGTGCAGATCGTCAAGCAAGTCGGCAACTATGGCGAAGTGTTCGAGAAGAACCTGGGCCAGAGCACTGACCTGAAGATCGACCGTGGCATGAACGCCCTGTGGAACAACGGCGGCATCCAGTACGCGCCACCTGTGCGCTGATGGCTGCACCCTGCGGCGGCATCCCGCCGCCGCAGGCTGTTCGAATCCCTACTGTCCGGGGCACTTCATGCAAAATCGAATCGGCGCACAAAAGGGGCTTACCCTGAGCGATCCACGTGTGCGCGCGTGGCTGTTCCAGATTCTCACGATCATCTTCGTGGTGGGTCTGGGCTGGTACCTGTTCCACAACACCCAAACCAACCTGCAACACCGGGGCATCACCTCCGGTTTCGACTTCCTCGAGCGCAGTGCCGGCTTTGGTATTGCCCAGCATCTGATCCCCTATGTGGAGTCCGACAGCTATGCGCGGGTGTTCGTCATCGGCCTGCTCAATACCCTGCTGGTCACCTTCATCGGCGTCATCCTGGCGACCGTTCTGGGCTTCATCATCGGTGTGGCGCGGTTGTCACCAAACTGGATGATCAACAAGCTGGCGACGGTCTATGTAGAGACATTCCGTAACATTCCGCCGCTGCTGCAGATCCTGTTCTGGTATTTCGCCGTGTTCCTGACCCTGCCAGGGCCACGGGGCAGCATCAATATCGACGACACCTTCTTTATCAGCAACCGTGGCCTGAACATGCCGGGCGCCTCCATGGCCGAAGGCTTCTGGCCGTTCGTGGTGGCACTGGCGCTGGCACTGGTGGCCATAGCGGCGATGCTGCGCTTTGCCAACAAGCGCTTCAACGAAACGGGCGAACCCTTCCACAAGTTCTGGGTGGGCCTGGCGCTGTTGCTGGTCATTCCAGGTGCCTGCGTGCTGGTGTTCGGCAGCCCGCTGTACTGGGAAGTACCGCAACTGAAGGGCTTCAACTTCGTCGGCGGTTGGGTGCTGATTCCCGAGTTGCTGGCGCTGACCTTGGCGCTGACCATCTACACCGCAGCGTTCATCGCTGAAATCGTGCGTTCCGGTATCCGTTCGGTCAGCCATGGCCAGACCGAAGCCGCCCGTTCGCTTGGCCTGCGCGAGGGCCCGACGCTGCGCAAGGTGATCATCCCCCAAGCCCTGCGGGTGATCATTCCGCCACTGACCAGCCAATACCTGAACCTGGCGAAGAACTCATCGCTGGCCGCCGGTATCGGCTACCCGGAGATGGTCTCGCTGTTCGCCGGTACCGTGCTCAACCAGACCGGCCAGGCCATCGAGGTGATCGCCATCACCATGAGTGTCTATCTCGCCATCAGCATCAGCATTTCGCTGCTGATGAACTGGTACAACAAGCGCATTGCGCTGATCGAGCGGTGAGGATACGCCCGTGAATGCTCATGTTTTCAAACCTGACATGCCGCCACCGGTGAAAACCGTGGGCGCGCTCGCATGGATGCGGGCCAACCTGTTCTCCAGCTGGCTCAACACCCTGCTGACGCTGTTCGCTTTGTACCTGGTGTGGCTGATCGTGCCGCCACTGGTGCAATGGGCGTTCATCGACGCCAACTGGGTGGGGACTTCCCGCGCCGATTGCACCAAGGAAGGCGCCTGCTGGGTGTTCGTCCAGCAGCGCTTCGGCCAGTTCATGTACGGCTACTACCCGACCGAGTTGCGCTGGCGCGTGGACCTGACCGTGTGGCTGGCGGTGCTGGGTGCCGCGCCGCTGTTCATCAAGCGTTTCCCGCGTAAGGTCGCGTATGGCCTGGGCTTCCTGGTGCTGTACCCGATCCTGGCCTACACCTTGCTGCACGGGGGCTACCTGGGGCTGGACACAGTCCCTACCAGCCAGTGGGGCGGGCTGATGCTGACCCTGGTGATCGCCACCGTGGGCATCGTCGGCGCCTTGCCGCTGGGTATCCTGCTGGCCCTGGGACGGCGCTCGCGCATGCCGGCGGTGAAGGTGGTCTGCGTGACCTTCATCGAGTTCTGGCGCGGTGTGCCGCTGATCACCGTGCTGTTCATGTCGTCGGTGATGCTGCCGTTGTTCCTGCCCGAAGGCATGAGCTTCGACAAACTGCTGCGGGCGATGATCGGCGTGATCCTGTTCCAGTCGGCCTATATAGCCGAGGTGGTACGCGGCGGCCTGCAGGCCATTCCCAAGGGCCAGTACGAAGCGGCCGCGGCCATGGGCCTGGGCTACTGGCGCTCGATGGGCCTGGTGATTCTGCCGCAGGCGCTCAAGCTGGTGATCCCCGGCATCGTCAACACCTTCATCGCCCTGTTCAAGGACACCAGCCTTGTGATCATCATCGGCCTGTTCGACCTGCTCAACAGCGTCAAGCAAGCCGCTGCCGACCCCGCCTGGCTGGGCATGGCCACCGAGGGCTACGTGTTCGCCGCCCTGGTGTTCTGGATTTTCTGTTTCGGTATGTCCCGCTACTCCATGCACCTGGAGCGCAAGCTGGACACTGGCCACAAGCGTTAGGAGTTTCGAAATGAGTGAAGCGATCAAGCAGCCTGCCGGCCCCGAAGGGATCATCCAGATGCAGGGTGTGAACAAATGGTACGGCCAGTTCCATGTGCTCAAGGACATCAACCTGAACGTGCGTCAGGGCGAGCGTATCGTGTTGTGCGGGCCGTCCGGCTCGGGCAAGTCCACCACCATCCGTTGCCTCAACCGTCTGGAGGAGCACCAGCAGGGGCGCATCGTGGTCGACGGCGTGGAGCTGACCAACGACCTCAAGCAGATCGAGGCGATCCGCCGCGAGGTCGGCATGGTATTCCAGCATTTCAACCTGTTCCCGCACCTGACTATCCTCGAAAACTGCACCTTGGCGCCCATGTGGGTGCGCAAGATGCCCCGGCGCAAGGCCGAGGAAATCGCCATGCATTACCTGGAGCGGGTTCGCATTCCGGAGCAGGCGCTCAAGTATCCGGGGCAGTTGTCCGGTGGTCAGCAGCAGCGCGTGGCCATTGCGCGGGCGCTGTGCATGAAGCCGAAGATCATGCTGTTCGATGAGCCGACCTCGGCGCTCGACCCGGAAATGGTCAAGGAAGTGCTGGACACCATGGTCGGCCTGGCCGAGGACGGCATGACCATGCTCTGCGTGACCCACGAGATGGGCTTTGCCCGTACGGTGGCGAACCGGGTGATCTTCATGGACAAGGGGGAGATCGTGGAGCAGGCGGCGCCGGATGATTTCTTCGACCGGCCGCGTAGTGATCGGACCAAGTTGTTCCTTAGTCAGATCCTGCATTGATGCTGTTGGGGCCGCTTTGCGGCCTTTTCGCGACACAAGGCCGCTCCTACAGAGGAACGCAATTCCTGTAGGAGCGGCCTTGTGTCGCGAAAGGGCTGCAAAGCAGCCCCAGATTTCAATCCTTACTTCTCTTCCTGAGTCGTAGCAGGAGCAGGCGGCGGCCGCAGCCCCACCTCGGCCACCAGCTTCAACTGCTGCCCATTGCGCATCACCTCGATGGTGATCTTCTCGTTAGGCTTGATCCGCGCCACCTGGTTCATCGACTTGCGCCCATCCCCGGCGGGCTCGCCGTTGATGCTCAGGATCACGTCACCCAGCTGCAACCCCGCTTTCTGCGCCGGCCCGTCGCGGAAAATCCCCGCCACCACGATGCCCGGGCGCCCTTGCATGCCGAACGACTCGGCCAGCTCCTGGCTCAGCGGCTGCACCTCGATGCCCAACCAGCCTCGGATCACCTGGCCGTGCTCGACGATCGACTTCATTACCTCCAGCGCCAGCTTCACCGGAATGGCGAAACCAATACCCTGGGAGCCACCGGACTTGGAGAAGATCGCGGTGTTGATGCCCACCAGGTTGCCGTTGGCATCCACCAGCGCACCGCCGGAGTTACCCGGGTTGATCGCAGCGTCGGTCTGGATGAAGTCTTCGTAGTTGTTCAGGCCCAGCTGGTTGCGGCCCGTGGCGCTGATGATGCCCATGGTCACGGTCTGGCCAACACCGAAGGGGTTGCCGATGGCCAAGGTCACGTCGCCGATATGAATGCTGTCGGAGCGGCCAATGGTGATGGCGGGCAGGTTCTTCAGGTCGATCTTCAGCACCGCGAGGTCGGTCTCGGGGTCGCTGCCGATCACCCGGGCCAGGGTTTCGCGGCCATCCTTGAGCGCCACCACGATCTGGTCGGCACCGCTGGTGACGTGGTTGTTGGTCAGCAGGTAGCCCTCGGGGCTCATGATCACCGCCGAGCCCAGGCTCGACTCCCAGCGCCGCTGCTTGGGCAGGTTGTCACCGAAGAAACGGCGGAACTGCGGGTCTTCGAACAGCGGGTGGGCGCTCTTGTTGACCACCTTGGTGGTGTACAGGTTGACCACCGCCGGCGCGGCCAGGGTCACGGCGTCGGCATAGGACACCGGTCCTTGCATGATCTTCGTGGTCTGCGGCGCCTGTTGCAGGTTGACGTCCTGGCTGGGCAGACCGACCCACTGCGGGAAACGCTGGATGATCAGCATGGCGATCAATATGCCGGTAAGCAGGGGCCAGCCAAAATAACGCAAAGCCTTGAACATGAACGAAATCCTGGAAAGAGCGGGGCGAGTGGTCGCGCGATGGGGCACGAACGCGCGCGATCATACACCGGTTCCCCCGATGCCGGCGACGGCCCATAATGGCGGGCATTATACGGGCGTTGTGTCCGAGAAAAGCGCAGATTTCGAGGAGATTTTCATGGCTGTCGCTCTGAACACCCTGGTCGAGGAAGCCGAGCGCTACCTGGGCAGTGCGAAGATCCACGATTATTGCCCCAATGGCCTGCAAGTCGAAGGCCGTCCGCAGGTCAGCCGTATCGTCAGCGGCGTCACCGCCAGCCAGGCGTTGCTGGATGCCGCGGTCGAGGCCGAGGCGGACCTGGTGCTGGTGCACCATGGGTACTTCTGGAAGGGCGAGAACCCGTGCATCACCGGGATCAGGCAGCGCCGCCTGAAGACTCTGCTGAAGAACGATATCAGCCTGCTGGCCTTCCACCTGCCGTTGGATGTGCACCCGGAGGTGGGCAACAACGTGCAACTGGCGCGGCAGCTGGACATCACCGTCGAAGGGCCGCTGGACCCGGAAAACCCCAAGGTGGTGGGGCTGGTCGGCTCGCTGGCCGAGCCGATGACCGCGCGTGACTTCGCCCGTCGCGTGCAGGAGGTGATGGGGCGCGAGCCGTTGCTGGTCGAAGGCGACCAGGTGATCCGTCGGGTCGGCTGGTGCACCGGGGGCGGGCAGGGGTACATCGACACGGCGATCGCGGCTGGGGTAGACCTGTACCTCACGGGTGAAGCGTCCGAGCAGACTTATCACAGTGCTCGCGAGAACGGCGTCAGCTTCATTGCGGCCGGGCACCATGCTACCGAGCGCTATGGCGTGCAGGCGCTGGGCGACTACCTGGCGCGGCGGTTTGCCCTGGAGCATCTGTTCATCGATTGCCCTAATCCGATCTGACCGTAAGGGCCTCATCGCCGGCAAGCCGGCTCCCACAGAGTCCCCACAAGCCTTGAAACCAGTGGTGTCCCTGTGGGAGCCGGCTTGCCGGCGATGAGGCCGCAACGCCAAACCCCCAGTCATATCGTTAGACTTTTTCGATCTAGTCCGCCTCCTAAATAGAATCAGCTGCTGTGATAAAGTGGCTCGCTCGAACACGGCCCGCAGGCCGTCCATAAGATCGTTTTTCGTGAGTAGCCATGGTCGACAAACTGACGCACTTGAAACAGCTGGAGGCGGAGAGCATCCACATCATCCGCGAGGTGGCCGCCGAGTTCGACAACCCGGTGATGCTGTACTCGATCGGCAAGGACTCCGCCGTGATGCTGCACCTGGCGCGCAAGGCCTTCTTCCCGGGCAAGCTGCCGTTCCCGGTGATGCACGTCGACACCCAGTGGAAATTCCAGGAGATGTACAGCTTCCGCGACAAGATGGTCGAGGAAATGGGCCTGGAGTTGATCACCCACGTCAACCCCGAGGGTGTGGCGCAGGGCATCAACCCGTTCACCCATGGCAGCTCCAAACACACCGACATCATGAAGACCCAGGGCCTCAAGCAGGCGCTGGACAAGCATGGTTTCGACGCCGCCTTCGGTGGTGCGCGCCGCGACGAAGAGAAGTCGCGGGCCAAGGAGCGGGTCTACTCGTTCCGTGACAGCAAGCACCGCTGGGACCCGAAGAACCAGCGTCCCGAGCTGTGGAACGTGTACAACGGCAAGGTCAACAAGGGCGAGTCGATCCGCGTGTTCCCGCTGTCCAACTGGACCGAGCTGGACATCTGGCAGTACATCTACCTCGAAGGCATTCCGATCGTGCCGCTGTACTTCGCCGCCGAGCGTGAAGTGATCGAGAAGAACGGCACCCTGATCATGATCGACGACGAGCGCATCCTCGAGCACCTCTCCGAGGAAGAAAAGGCGCGCATCGTCAAGAAAAAGGTGCGTTTCCGTACCCTCGGCTGCTACCCGCTGACGGGCGCTGTCGAGTCGGAAGCCGAAACGCTGACCGACATCATTCAGGAAATGCTCCTGACGCGCACTTCCGAGCGCCAGGGCCGAGTCATCGACCACGATGGCGCCGGTTCCATGGAAGACAAGAAACGTCAGGGCTACTTCTAATTTTCAGGGTTACTCCATGTCGCACCAATCCGATTTGATCAGCGAAGACATCCTCGCTTATCTGGCTCAGCACGAGCGTAAAGAACTGCTGCGTTTCCTCACCTGCGGCAACGTGGATGACGGCAAGAGCACCCTGATCGGGCGCCTGCTGCACGATTCGAAGATGATCTACGAGGACCACCTCGAGGCCATCACCCGCGACTCGAAGAAGTCCGGCACCACCGGCGAGGAAGTCGACCTGGCGCTGCTGGTCGACGGCCTGCAGGCCGAGCGTGAGCAGGGCATCACCATCGATGTGGCCTACCGCTACTTCTCGACCGCCAAGCGCAAGTTCATCATCGCCGACACCCCGGGCCACGAGCAGTACACCCGCAACATGGCTACCGGCGCCTCGACCTGCGACCTGGCGATCATCCTGGTCGATGCCCGCTACGGCGTGCAGACCCAGACCCGCCGGCACAGCTACATCGCCTCCTTGCTGGGCATCAAGCACATCGTCGTTGCGGTCAACAAGATGGACCTCAAGGGCTTCGACGAGCAGGTCTTCGAGTCGATCAAGGCTGACTACCTGAAGTTCGCCGAGGCCATCGACCTCAAGCCGTCGAGCCTGCACTTCGTGCCGATGTCGGCGCTCAAGGGCGACAACGTGGTCAACCGCAGCGAGCGTTCGCCGTGGTACACCGGCCCTGCACTGATGGAAATCCTGGAAACCGTCGAAGTGTCGGCCGACCGCAACGTCACCGACCTGCGTTTCCCGGTGCAGTACGTCAACCGCCCGAACCTGAACTTCCGCGGCTTCGCCGGCACCATCGCCAGCGGCGTAGTGCACAAGGGTGACGATATCGTGGTGCTGCCGTCGGGCAAGAGCAGCCGGGTCAAGTCCATCGTCACCTACGAAGGTGAGCTGGAAAACGCCGGCCCAGGCCAGGCCGTGACCCTGACCATGGAAGACGAGATCGACATCTCCCGTGGCGACCTGCTGGTGCATGCCGACAACGTCCCACCGGTGACCGACCAGTTCGACGCCATGCTGGTGTGGATGGCCGAAGAGCCGATGCTGCCGGGCAAGAAATACGACATCAAGCGCGCCACCAGCTACGTGCCGGGCTCGATTGCCAGCATCACCCACAAGGTCGATGTGAACACCCTGGAGCAGGGCGCTGCCAGCGCACTGCAGCTGAACGAGATCGGCCGCGTCAAGGTTGCCCTGGACGCCTCGATCGCCCTGGACGGCTATGACAGCAACCGCACCACCGGTGCGTTCATCGTCATTGACCGCCTGACCAACGGCACCGTCGGTGCCGGCATGATCATCGCCCCGCCCGTATTGCCGCATGGCAGCACCGGCCAGCATGGCAAACTGGCCCACGTGGCCACCGAAGAACGCGCCCTGCGCTTCGGCCAGCAGCCGGCCACCGTGCTGTTCAGCGGCCTGTCTGGCGCCGGCAAGAGCACCCTGGCCTACGCCGTGGAACGCAAGCTGTTCGACATGGGCCGTGCGGTCTATGTGCTCGATGGCCAGAACCTGCGTCATGACCTGAACAAGGGCCTGCCGCAGGACCGCGCTGGCCGCACCGAGAACTGGCGCCGCGCCGCCCATGTGGCGCGCCAGTTCAACGAAGCCGGCCTGCTGACCCTGGCTGCCTTCGTGGCCCCGGATGCCGAAGGCCGCGAGCAGGCCAAGGCACTGATCGGCAAGGAGCGTCTGGTGACTGTTTATGTCCAGGCTTCCCCGCTGGCCTGCCGTGAGCGTGACCCACAGGGCCTGTACGCCGCCGCTGGCGACAACATCCCGGGCGAAAGCTTCCCGTTCGATGTGCCGCTGGATGCTGATCTGGTGATCGATACTCAGAACACCAGTGTCGAGGAAGGCGTGAAGCAGGTGCTGGATGTGCTGCGTCAGCGTGGCGCGATCTAAGCGCTGGTGCTGCATGAAAAACCCCGCTTCGGCGGGGTTTTTTGTGGGTGCTCGTCGCGATGTTTTTGCGTTCATGAGATCGAGCGCCGCCACAAATCCCAATACAGCCACCAAGCGCTAAGTTGACGAATAGACAGATTGACAAGTTGACATGATTTTTGGCTCGGTCTAGCCTGTCCACAGAGGGGCGATTCAGGCCCTGAGGAGTAACCATGACGACCGTTGCACGCAACGCTATCCACCCGCCTATCGCCCGACTCGAGGCCGCCAAAGCTGCACTTCGCGAGCGCTTTGAGGAGCATCTTGCCCGTGCATCCGAAGCGGTCGTGCTCAAGGCGGTGGAGCTTGCGGACGAAAAGGCGTTCGCTGCACTTGCCAAGGTAGACGTCGACTCAAAGCGCAGTGTCGCAACGCGCAACCAGGAAGCCATGGCCAGGATGAAGGCGCGCGCATTCGAGCGTGTCGCCAGCCGTTGCGAGTTGCTGGACGCTAAAGCGGCATACGAAATACTGGGGATAACGAAACAGGCACTGAGCCAGAAAACCAAGGCTGGAAAACTGCTGGCTTACACCAATAACGGTACTCGCCGAAAATTCTACCCAGCGTTTCAATTTGCAGACAACAAGCCAAAGGCGGTTGTGGCAAGCCTGATCCAGGCACTCGATGTGGACCCAGCCGATACCGAGGCCATGAATTTTCTCGTGCAGCATCTGGTCGGCAAGATGGACTATGCCGACCCTGGTGAGCCCAGCAATGAAAAGCCGCGTTTCGAGTTGCTGGACGACAGCGAAGCCCTTGAAATCATCAAGCGTGATTATGTGAATGCCTTGGAAGCAGGGCAGTAACAAACGGGCCTCACGGTAGGCCCGGTTGTGTGTACTTATTCCAGCTATTCCAGCGGTACGCCTAGGCTATCCAGAAACTCCACAGCCGTTTCCCCATTCGGCAGTACAACCTCCATTATCAGCCGATGGCGTACAGCTTTGACTTGGGTTGGGCGGCCTTCGAACAAAACCAGATTGCAGCCATTCATGGAGCCGGTCACGGTATAGACCGCTGACTGATAAAGTAGCCCGTCAATTTCACCCCGATGCATGCACGCCTGACTGAATTCCTGGGTAAGTGCATATCCCTGCCTGCCTTGCCCCTTCGCCTGCACGATATCTCGTACTTTGTGATGGGTGGCCCGGTTCGCCAGCGCGGCCACGTCCACCACATACAACTTACGAACAGCACTGAGTTGATGCAGCGAGGATTGTTCAAGCTGCGAGAGACGCACGGGTTGATCATCGACACCTTGGCCGGGTTGGAAAGTCTCGGCCACGGCTACTTCCTCGGTAAAGCCGAGATAGTAGACGCCGACCTGTTTGGCAGGATCGGCGTAACGGGTATCGGAATCAGCTCGGTAGTTGACCGGGTTGTCATCGTACCGAGACGGTTGAACGCGGTACAGATCCGTGCCAGCGGAGATCTGCCGCACCAGATCAGGGTATTTTTCCAGCGTTTTCAGCACTGAGCCGGTTACATCGTTATCGTGCTGCGTGACTTTGCTGCTCATGAAGTCTCTCCAGCCGTTCGCGCTGATGCGTGGAGAAGCTGCCAAGAGGAGGTGTGAGCGACCTAGCTCTTCTTGGGTTCGAGGGATTTGAAGTGCTGGTCGTAGTCACTTTGTCTTTCGCACCCTTGTTTGTAAGGGTCCATGTCACAGCCGAATTTCAGGTCTTGTTGGTTAGGCAAAAGAAAGAATTTGCCATCGGCGCAGCCGGATAGAAGCAGTACTAACACCAGTAGAGTTTTTTTCATCACACATCCTTGAACAGGGGCATTCCCTTCGACTTTCGCCAGGCCATGATACGTGCGGTCACCTGCTCCGCGCAGCCTTCCTGCGGATTCCGTGGGTAATAGATCAGGTCCGATCTATCAGGATGCTCAACCATTTCAATGAAGTGCTCCAGCAAGCGATCTTGCCAGGCCGAGGTGCCAGCGGCTCTTAACAATTCTTCCACGGCGGCGTTGAATTCGGCGTAGGTGTAGTCAGCCAGGCTGCGCTTTTTGCTGATCACCAGGTCACCTCCGATGACAGTGCGTAATGCAGGGCGCTCATCATCCGCAGGTTGTCCGATTCGTACATCGCGCCACCGAATTCAGGCGAGTCGAGGTGGCAGATCTGGTAAGAGCGCAGGCCTCTCGCGGTTTCTGCGAATGGCGCGCGCAGTGGCCAGCCTTTCTTGATGCGGTTGAGTTGGGAACCTATGAATTGCTGCGAGTAGACAGGGTCTTCGGCGATTGTCATCCAGAAGGCTTGGGAAAAATCATCGAAATTGTCGAAGGTCTGCTTGGCCGTTTTCTTTGCAATGTGGTCTGGGAGGTAGACAGCCATGTCAGCGTACTCTCTTGAGGGGGTACTGAGATCATCACTTTGGTTGATTGGAATTAAAATATCCGCCGTGCCGATTTGGAGGTGAGGCTTTTTTTACCAGCTTGTAGGAATATTCCTCGACAATGTTGATTTCGTTTACACCTGCTCAGGCTGCCGAGCCGAGCCGAGCCGAGCCGAGCCGAGCCGAGCCGAGCTGTAACGCCCAGTCCGCTTTGAGTTTTTCGCTCTCCGATTTCAGGTCGTTGGTTTCGTCGTTGGGTGATAAATGGGGATTGTCTTGCTGTTTAGATATGCGTTTCTGTTACTGGGATTATTCGTTTTTCCTTAACTGCCTTGTAGGAAAAACTTGAGTAGATTTCCTTAACTCCCGGTAACCGCTGCAGCACCTCACGGGTAAACTCCCCGAACGATTCAAGATCTCTTGCCAGAATTTCCAATAAGAAGTCATAACGTCCTGAAATATTGTGGCAGGCCACGATCTCGGGGATTTCCATCAGTCGCCGCTCAAACGCCAATGCCATGTCCTTGGTATGCGAATCCATCATGATGCTGACAAACGCAGTCACTCCAAACCCCAGCGATTTGGGCGAAAGAATCGCCTGATAACCGGTGATGTAGCCATTGTCTTCAAGCAACTTGACCCGTCGCCAGCAAGGCGAGGTCGTCAGCGCAACCTGGTCGGCGAGTTCTGAAACAGTCAGGCGGGCGTTGTCCTGCAGGGCGGCGAGCAGGGCACGGTCGGTGCGGTCGAGACTGGTAGGCATGGTTTGCCCTCCTGGTGGGCTTTTTATTGTTTTTGTTCCAATACACCCTCGAATGCGTGGGCAAATTTGGAAAAAATCAGGCAGCACGGAGGCATAAGCTTAGAACAAACCATCAGAGGCTGTTGCCATGCGCGACTCCCATAACAACACCGGTTTTTCCACCCGAGCCATCCACTATGGCTACGACCCGCTGTCCCACGGTGGTGCGCTGGTTCCGCCGGTTTACCAGACCGCAACCTATGCTTTTCCGACGGTTGAATATGGCGCAGCGTGCTTTGCCGGGGAGGAGGGTGGGCATTTCTACAGCCGTATCTCCAACCCGACCCTGGCGCTGCTGGAGCAGCGCATGGCGTCCCTTGAAGGCGGTGAGGCCGGGTTGGCCCTGGCGTCGGGCATGGGCGCCATCACCTCGACCTTGTGGACCTTGCTACGGCCCGGTGATGAGTTGATCGTCGGCACCACACTGTATGGCTGCACCTTCGCCTTCCTGCACCATGGTATCGGCGAATTCGGCGTGAAAATCCGCCATGTCGACCTGAACGACAGCAAAGCGCTCAAGGCGGCAATCACCCGCAAGACCCGGATGATCTACTTCGAAACCCCGGCAAACCCCAACATGCAGCTGGTCGACATCGCAGCGGTAGCCGAAGCGGCGCGTGGGCATGACATTCACATCGTGGTGGATAACACCTACTGCACACCCTACCTGCAACGGCCGCTGGAGCAGGGCGCCGATCTGGTGGTGCATTCGGCCACCAAGTACCTCAGCGGCCACGGTGATATCACTGCGGGGTTGGTGATCGGGCGACGGGCGCTAATTGACCGTATCCGACTGGAAGGCCTCAAGGACCTGACCGGCGCCGTGTTGTCGCCGCACGATGCCTCGCTGTTGATGCGGGGTATCAAGACCCTGGCTCTGCGCATGGATCGCCATTGTGCCAATGCCCAGCAAGTAGCGGAGTACCTGGCGCGCCAGCCGCAGGTCGAGTTGATTCACTATCCGGGGCTGCCGACGTTCGGCCAGTATGCGTTGGCCCAACGGCAGATGCGTTTGCCGGGCGGGATGATCGCGTTTGAACTCAAAGGCGGCATCGAGGCCGGTCGGCGATTCATGAATGCGCTGCAGCTCTTCGCCCGGGCGGTGAGCCTGGGGGATGCCGAATCGCTGGCGCAGCATCCGGCGAGCATGACCCATTCGAGCTATACCCCTGAAGAGCGCGCGCACCATGGGATATCGGAGGGGTTGGTGCGGTTGTCGGTAGGCTTGGAGGACGTGGAGGATCTGCTGGCGGATGTCGAGCAGGCGTTGAAGGCTTGTAGCTGATTTGTCTGCGCAGGCCCTATCGCCGGCAAGCCGGCTCCCACAGTGTCCGCGTCGCTGCAAAAACCTGTGGGAGCCGGCTTGCCGGCGATGAGGGCGGTGAAATCCACACAAGAAAAAGGCCTCTTTCGAGGCCTTGTTCATTTCAGCGAATCAACGCTTGAGCCCGTAGCTCTCATCGAGCATGCCCGGCGAGTTCGGTGTTTTCGGCGCATAGTCGCGCGGCACTTCGGCGGTGTCGCGTGGCGGCGTCAGGCGGTCACGTGGGCCCTGGGCCGATTCGGAGTGCAGGGCCGCCAGCAGGCGCTGACGGGTCACTTCATCCAGGGCCAGGCTGTTGGCGCCTTCGGCCAGGTGATCCTGCACATCCTGATAGCTCTGGGTCAGTTTCTTGACCAGCACGGCGGTGCTGTTGAAATGGGTGACCACTTCGTTCTGGTAGCTATCGAAGCGCTTCTGAATGTCATCCAGTTGACGCTGGGTGCTGCTGGGCGCGGCGTTGGGCAGCAGGCGCGCCACGACGAAGCCGATGGCGACGCCAATGACCAGGGCCAGGGTTGGCAACAACCAAACAAGGAGCGAGAGTTCCACGAGTCCTTCCTCTATAAACGGCTTTGCTTTACGTTAACGGCTCAGACCTGCGCTGTATACCGCGAGCGATCGCAAATCAGAACAGAATTCCACACCTAGACGAATCGACCCCCTTCGAGGTCACGGAGTAGTGCCTTGCTTGTCCGCGAAACCCCCTTGTTCATCGATGGCCCCCAAGGCCAGCTGGAAGCCTTGTACCTGGACGTGGCCGACGCCCGCGGTGCGGTGCTGATCTGCCACCCGAACCCGGTCCAGGGCGGCACCATGCTCAACAAGGTGGTCTCGACCCTGCAGCGCACCGCGCGTGATGCCGGTTATGTGACCTTGCGTTTCAACTACCGCGGTGTCGGCCAGAGTGCCGGCAGCCATGACATGGGCGCTGGCGAAGTGGCCGATGCCGAAGCCGCTGCCGCCTGGCTGCGCGAGCAACACCCGCAGTTGCCGCTGGTGCTGATGGGGTTCTCGTTCGGTGGTTTCGTCGCCACCAGCCTGGCCGGGCGTTTGGAAGGTGCCGGTGCGTCGCTGCAGCATCTGTTCATGATCGCCCCGGCGGTGATGCGCCTGACCGCCGAATTCCCGCTGCCGCAGCACTGCCCGATCACCGTGGTCCAGCCTGACGCCGACGAAGTCGTGGCGCCGCAGCTGGTTTACGAATGGTCCGACACCCTGTCGCGTCCCCATGAGCTGCTGAAAGTGGCAGAATGCGGACACTTCTTCCATGGCAAGCTGACCGATCTGAAAGATCTGCTGCTGCCGCGCCTTTCGAATTGAGCCAAGCCTGAATAAGCGAACACCCATGACCACGCGCATTCTCACTGGTATCACCACCACCGGCACGCCACACCTGGGCAACTACGCGGGCGCCATCCGCCCGGCGATCGTCGCCAGCCAGCAACCCGGTGTCGACTCGTTCTACTTCCTGGCCGACTACCACGCCCTGATCAAGTGCGATGACCCGCTGCGCATCCAGCGCTCGCGCCTGGAAATCGCGGCCACCTGGCTGGCCGGTGGCCTGGACCCTGCGAAGGTGACCTTCTACCGCCAGTCCGATATCCCCGAGATCCCCGAGCTGACCTGGCTGCTGACCTGCGTGGCCGCCAAGGGCCTGCTCAACCGCGCCCACGCCTACAAGGCCTCGGTGGACAAGAACGTCGAGAACGGCGAAGACCCGGATGCCGGCGTGACCATGGGCCTGTTCAGCTACCCGGTGCTGATGGCTGCAGACATCCTGATGTTCAACGCCAACAAGGTGCCGGTTGGCCGTGACCAGATTCAGCACGTGGAAATGGCGCGCGACATCGGTCAGCGCTTCAACCACCTGTTCGGCCAGGGCAAGGACTTCTTCGCCCTGCCGGAAGCGGTGATCGAGGAGAGCGTGGCGACCTTGCCGGGCCTGGACGGTCGCAAGATGTCCAAGAGCTACGACAACACCATCCCGCTGTTCACCAGCGCCAAGGACATGAAGGACGCCATTTCGCGCATCGTTACCGACTCGCGCGCCCCCGGCGAAGCCAAGGACCCGGACAACGCACACCTGTTCACCCTGTTCCAGGCGTTTTCCACGCCAGCCCAGTGCGCCGAGTTCCGTGACGAACTGCTGCAAGGTCTGGGTTGGGGTGAAGCCAAGCAGCGCCTGTTCCAGTTGCTCGATGGCCAGCTGGCCGAGAAGCGCGAGCACTATCACCAGCTGATTTCGCGCCCGGCAGACCTGGAAGACATTCTGCTGGTCGGCGCCGCCAAGGCCCGCAAGATCGCTACGCCGTTCCTCGAGCAGCTGCGCGAGGCCGTTGGCCTGCGTTCGTTCCGCAGCAACGTGCAGGCCGGCACCGAAGTGAAGAAGAAAGCCGCCAAGAGCGCGCGCTTCGTCAGCTTCCGTGACGAGGACGGCAGCTTCCGCTTCCGCCTGCTGGCCGCCGACGGCGAGCAACTGCTGCTGTCGCGCAGCTTCGCCGACGGCAAGAGCGCCGGCGCCGTGAGCAAGCAGCTGCAGCAAGGTGGTGACGCCGATGTGCGCGTCGAAGGCTTGGGCTTCAGCCTGTGGCTGGACGGCGAGCAGGTTGCCGAAGGGCCGCAGTTCGAGGGCGCCGACGCCCGTGATGCAGCGATCGCGAGCCTGCGTGAGGCGCTTCAACCGCAACAAGACTGAGTGTGGGAGCGGGCTTGCCCCGCGAACACCCTTGAGGCCGATGCCATGCAGCGGATTACTGCCTTCAATGAGGCATATTGACGCAAGTCGCATTGCCATTAAGCGGGCCTGTCGCTACAGTGACGGCCCGTTTTTTGTTGCCTCGCTAACGAAATCATGACGCCCCTAGAACGATACCAAGCAGATCTGAAACGTCCCGACTTCTTCCATGATGCGGCGCAGGAAACTGCAGTGCGTCACCTGCAGCGTCTGTACGACGACCTGGTCGCTGCGCAGAACAACAAGCCGGGCGTGTTCGGCAAGCTGTTCGGCAAGAAGGAGCTGACGCCGGTCAAGGGCCTGTACTTCTGGGGTGGGGTGGGCCGCGGCAAGACCTACCTGGTCGATACGTTCTTCGAGGCGCTGCCGTTCAAGCAGAAGATGCGCACGCACTTCCACCGCTTCATGAAGCGCGTCCATGAGGAGATGAAGACCCTCAAGGGCGAGAAGAACCCGCTGACCATCATCGCCAAGCGCTTCAGCGAAGAGGCCAAGGTCATCTGCTTCGACGAGTTCTTCGTTTCCGACATCACCGATGCCATGATCCTCGGCACCCTGATGGAAGAGCTGTTCAAGAACGGCGTTTCGCTGGTGGCGACCTCCAACATCGTCCCGGACGGCCTGTACAAGGACGGCCTGCAGCGTGCGCGCTTCCTGCCGGCCATCGCCATGATCAAGCAGTTCACCGACGTGGTGAACGTCGACAGCGGCGTCGACTACCGTCTGCGCCACCTGGAACAGGCCGAGCTGTTCCACTTCCCGCTCAATGAAGCGGCCGAGCAGAGCATGCGCGCGAGCTTCAAGGCGCTGACTCCGGAGTGCACGCAGGCGGTCGACAACGACGTGCTGATGATCGAGAACCGCCCGATCCACGCCCTGCGTACCTGTGACGACGTTGCCTGGTTCGACTTCCGCGCCCTGTGCGACGGGCCGCGCAGCCAGAACGACTACATCGAGCTGGGCAAGATCTTCCACGCCGTGCTGCTGAGCAACGTCGAGCAGATGAGCGTCACTACCGACGACATCGCCCGCCGCTTCATCAACATGGTGGACGAGTTCTACGACCGCAACGTCAAGCTGATCATTTCGGCTGAGGTAGAGCTGAAGGACTTGTACACCGGCGGGCGGCTGGCCTTCGAATTCCAGCGCACCCTGAGCCGGTTGCTGGAAATGCAGTCCCACGAGTTCCTGTCGCGCGCGCACAAGCCGTAAGCCATTGGGGCCGCTTTGCGGCCCATCGCCGGCAAGCCGGCTCCCACAGGATCGGCGGCGTGCCATCTTCTAAAAGCTGACGCGGTTCATGTGGGAGCCGGCTTGCCGGCGATGGGCTGCAAAGCAGCCCCAAGCCCTTCAGGCCTCTTGCATGAACTGCTGCCGATACTGATTCGGCGACAACTCCGTATGTTGGCGGAACAACCGCGCAAAGAAGCTGGCATCGTCATAGCCCACTTCATAGCTGATGGTCTTGATGCTCTTGCGCGTGCTCGACAGCAGCCCCTTGGCCGTCTCGATACGCAACCGCTGCAGGTAATGCAATGGCTTGTCACCCGTGGCCCCCTGGAAGCGGCGCATGAAGTTGCGGATGCTCATGCCATGGTTGCGGGCCACGTCCTCGAAGCGGAACTTGTCGGCGAAGTGTTCTTCCAGCCAGTGCTGAATCTGCAGGATGATCAGGTCCTGGTGCAGCTTCTGCCCGCCAAAGCCCATGCGCCCCGGAGTGTAGTTGCGCTGAACCTCGTAGAGGATGTCACGGGACACGGCGCGGGCCACGTTGGCCCCACAGAAACGCTCGATCAGGTAGATGTACAGGTCGCAGGCCGAAGTGGTGCCGCCGGCGCAATACAGGTTGTCGGCATCGGTGAGGTGCTTGTCCTGGTTCAGCCGGATCTTCGGGAAGCGCTCGGCGAAGCTGGCGAAGAAACGCCAGTAGGTGGTCGCCTCCTTGCCGTCGAGCAGTCCCGCTTCGGCCAGCCAGAATACCCCGCTGGCCTCGGCGCACAGCACCGCGCCTTGCGCATGTTGCTTGCGCAGCCATGGCAGTACCTGGGGGTAGCGTTGCAACAGGGTGTCGAAGTCTTCCCAGAAGGCCGGGAGAATGATCACGTCGGCATCGTCGAGGCCGCCGTCGACCGGTAACTGCACGTTGCTGAAGCTATCCACCGGCAGGCCGTCCGGGCTCACCAGGCTGATGTCGAACATGGGCTGCAGGCCCAGGCCCAGCTGTTTGCTGTAGCGCAGGCTGGCGAGGTGGAAGAAATCCTTGGCCTGCATAAGGGTTGAAGCAAACACCTTGTCAATGGCCAGGATGCTGACGCGCCGCAGCGACGCCGGGGGTTGGGTAAACATCATTGTCATTGTTCTTATAGGGTAGAGTGGTCAATCACCGGCTGGATCGTCTTATTTTTTGGCGATTGTGTCTACCCCGCAACATTCGGCGCGAGCCTTGAACGTTGCGGCGTACCTGTGGGAGCCGGCTTGCCGGCGATGAGGCCGGGGCAGGCAAGCGCCGGAGAGCCTGTTCGGGCCCCATCGCCGGCAAGCCGGCTCCCACAGGGATAGCGCAAGCTCCTAGCGTGTGGGAGCGGCCTTGCCCCGCGAAGAGTTCACTTCAGGGCGCCGGGTTCGGCTGTTCCTGATGAGCCGCCTCGATCGCCGCCAGCAGCTCGTCGCTCAGGTTCAGCTCCAGGCTCTTGAGGTTGCTCTGCAGTTGCACCAGGTCGGTCGCGCCAATGATGTTGCTGGTCACGAACGGCTGCCGCGTCACGAACGCCAGGGCCATTTGCGCCGGGTCCAGTCCATGGTCGCGAGCGAGCTGCACGTAGCGGCTGCAGGCCGCCACGGTCTGCGGGTTGGAATAACGGGCAAAGCGGGTGAACAGGGTCAGGCGTGCGGTCGCCGGGCGGGCGCCGTTTTCGTACTTGCCCGACAGCATGCCGAACGCCAGTGGCGAATAGGCCAGCAGGCCGCACTGCTCGCGAATCGCCACTTCCGCCAGACCCACCTCGAAGCTGCGGTTGAGCAGGTTGTACGGGTTCTGGATCGATACCGCCCGCGGCCAGCCGCGGCTTTCTGCCAGCTGCAGGAACTTCATGGTGCCCCAAGGCGTTTCGTTGGACAGGCCGATGTGGCGGATCTTGCCCGCACGCACCTGCTCGTCGAGCACTTCGAGGGTCTCTTCCAGGGGCGTGAACAGGTCGTTGGCCAGGTGCTGGTAGCCCAGCTTGCCGAAGAAGTTGGTGCTGCGCTCCGGCCAGTGCAACTGGTACAGGTCGATGCGGTCGGTGTGCAGGCGCTTGAGGCTCTCGTCCAGTGCGGCGACGATGTGCGCGCGGTTGTGCTTGAGCTGGCCGTCGCGGATATGGCTGATGCCGTTGCCAGGACCTGCGACCTTGCTGGCGAGGATCCAGTCGTCGCGGTCGCCCTGCTGGCGGAACCAGTTGCCAATGATGCGCTCGGTGGCGGCATAGGTCTCCGGGCGGGGCGGTACCGGGTACATTTCGGCGGTGTCGATGAAGTTGATGCCGCTGGCCTTGGCCATTGCGATCTGGGCAAAGGCCTCGGCCTGGTCGTTCTGCTCGCCCCAGGTCATGGTGCCCAGGCACAGGGCGCTGACATCCAGGTCGGTACGGCCGAGCTTGCGGTATTCCATCGGGAAGGCACTCCTTGGGCAAAGAAGCCCATAAAAGCAGGTTGAAATTTTTCGTGCAATCTGGATAATTCGGCCCCTCTCCGTGTGGAGGAAGTGATGCACCACCACGCAGGAAGAACCCCGTCGAACATTGGCGTGCCCGACCCGAGCCCCCAATAGCGTCTGTGTTCGGCTGCGCGCTTGCCCTTGGCAAGGTGTGCACTATCCAGTAAGATTCGCCGTCTATTTTTCGCTGGGCGGCCTCTGAGGCTTTAGAGAATGAAAACTTTTACTGCTAAACCGGAAACAGTAAAGCGCGAGTGGTTCGTAGTCGACGCCGCTGGTCAGACCCTGGGTCGTCTGGCTACCGAAATCGCTAGCCGTCTGCGTGGCAAACACAAACCAGAATACACCCCTCACGTTGACACCGGCGACTACATCGTCGTCATCAACGCCGAGCAGATCCGTGTGACTGGCGCCAAGTCTTCCGACAAGATGTACTACTCCCACTCCGGCTTCCCAGGTGGCATCAAGGAAATCAACTTCGAGAAGTTGATCGCCAAAGCCCCTGAGCGTGTTATCGAAACCGCGGTCAAAGGCATGCTGCCGAAGAACCCGCTGGGTCGCGACATGTACCGTAAGCTGAAAGTGTACGCGGGTGCTGCTCACCCACACACTGCTCAGCAGCCTCAAGAACTGAAGATCTAACGGGATAGTTCATTATGTCGGCGACTCAAAATTACGGCACTGGCCGTCGCAAGACCGCAACCGCTCGCGTTTTCCTGCGTCCGGGTACTGGTAACATCTCCATCAACAACCGTTCTCTGGACGTGTTCTTCGGTCGCGAAACCGCTCGCATGGTTGTTCGTCAGCCGCTGGAGCTGACCGAGACCGTTGAGAAGTTCGACATCTACGTCACCGTTTCCGGTGGTGGTGTCAGCGGTCAAGCCGGTGCGATCCGTCACGGTATCACCCGCGCTCTGATGGAATACGACGAAACCCTGCGTGGCGCTCTGCGTCGTGCTGGCTACGTCACCCGCGACGCTCGTGAAGTTGAGCGTAAGAAAGTGGGTCTGCGTAAAGCGCGTAAGCGTCCTCAGTACTCCAAGCGTTAATACCGCTTCGGCAGTCGAAAAAAGCCCGGTTCTTTGGAACCGGGCTTTTTTTATGTCTTGAACTAACCTGTCAGCATGTCCGTGGCGACTTGGCGCATAGACGCAGATCAAGCAAAGCGAGGGTTACAGCCTGCAGTGGGGGTAATCACCTTGTCAGTGTGTGGTTTTGTTTCTTACCATGGCGACCAAATTTTAGTGCCACAGACATTACCTAAGTACAGGCCTGATCCAACAGGCCAAAGCAAGCTGATGGGAGAGGACTGAATGAGCAATGACGGCGTCAACGCAGGCCGGCGCCGCTTCCTCGTAGCCGCGACATCCGTGGTCGGGGCAGCGGGGGCAGTGGGGGCTGCGGTACCGTTCGTGGGGTCATGGTTTCCCAGTGCCAAGGCGAAAGCGGCCGGGGCACCGGTGAAGGTCAATATTGCCAAGGTCGAACCTGGACAGCAGATGGTCGCCGAGTGGCGCGGTCAGCCGGTGTTCATCGTACGGCGAACGGAAGAGATCCTCGGAAACCTCAAGAAAATCACCGGGGAATTGTCCGACCCGGAGTCGAAGGCTTCGGTACAGCCGGCGTATGTCGATCCCCAGGTGCGATCGATCAAGCCGGAAATCCTGATTCTCGTTGGCCTGTGTACCCACCTCGGTTGCTCGCCGACATTCCGTCCGGAGGTCGCGCCCGCGGACCTTGGTCCCAAATGGGTGGGCGGCTATTTCTGCCCGTGCCATGGCTCCCATTACGACCTGGCTGGCCGGGTCTACAAGTCGCAGCCAGCACCTCTCAACCTGCCAGTGCCGCCGCACTCTTACGAGTCGGATGACCTCGTCGTCATCGGCGTCGACCAGGAGAAAGCATGATGAGCAAGTTCATGGACTGGATTGACGCTCGCTTCCCCGCCACCAAGATGTGGGAAGACCACCTGAGCAAGTATTACGCGCCCAAGAACTTCAACTTCCTGTATTTCTTCGGCTCCCTGGCCTTGCTGGTGCTGGTCAACCAGATCGTCACCGGCGTGTGGCTGACCATGAGCTTCACGCCCTCGGCGGAAGAGGCCTTCGCCTCGGTCGAGTACATCATGCGTGACGTGGAGTACGGCTGGATCCTGCGTTACCTGCACTCCACAGGTGCCTCGGCGTTCTTCATCGTGGTCTACCTGCACATGTTCCGCGGGCTGCTCTACGGCTCCTACCAGAAGCCTCGCGAGCTGGTCTGGCTGTTCGGCATGCTGATCTACCTGGCGTTGATGGCCGAGGCGTTCATGGGCTATCTGCTGCCGTGGGGCCAGATGTCGTACTGGGGTGCCCAGGTGATCATCTCGCTGTTCGGTGCCATTCCGGTGATCGGCGGTGACCTGACCCAGTGGATCCGCGGTGACTACCTGATCTCGGGCATTACCCTGAACCGCTTCTTCGCCCTGCATGTGGTGGCCCTGCCGATCGTGATTCTCGGCCTGGTGGTCCTGCACATCCTCGCGCTGCACGAAGTGGGTTCGAACAACCCCGATGGCGTCGACATCAAGAAGAAAAAGGACGAGAACGGCATTCCGCTGGACGGCATTCCGTTCCACCCGTACTACACTGTGAAAGACATCGTCGGCGTGGTGGTGTTCCTCTTCGTGTTCTGCGCCGTGGTGTTCTTCTTCCCGGAAATGGGCGGTTACTTCCTGGAAAAACCCAACTTCGAGCAGGCGAACGCGTTCAAGACGCCTGAGCATATTGCGCCGGTCTGGTACTTCACCCCGTTCTACGCGATCTTGCGCGCGGTACCCGACAAGTTGTTCGGTGTCATCGCCATGGGTGCCGCAATCGCCGTGCTGTTCGTCCTGCCCTGGCTCGACCGTAGCCCCGTGCGCTCGATGCGCTACAAGGGCTGGATCAGCAAGGTCTTCCTGCTGGTGTTCTGTGTGGCCTTCGTGATCCTGGGCGTGCTCGGCGTGCTGGCACCGACACCAGGGCGTACCTTGCTGTCGCAGGTGTGCACGGTGCTGTACTTCGCCTACTTCCTGCTGATGCCGTTCTACACAAGGCTCGAGAAGACCAAACCGGTTCCGGAAAGGGTGACTGGCTGATGAAAAAGTTGATTGCAGTATTTTTGCTGGCAGTGATGCCTGCCTTTTCCTTCGCTGCCGAACATGGCCTGGAGCTGGACAAGGTCGATATCGACCTGACTGACAAGGCGGCCATGCAGGATGGCGCGCGGACCTTCGCCAACTATTGCATGGGCTGCCACAGCGCCAAGTTCCAGCGTTACGAGCGTGTGGCCGACGACCTGGGTATCCCCCATGAGTTGATGCTGGAAAAGCTGGTGTTCACCGGTGCCAAGATCGGTGACCACATGAACATCGGCATGAAGCCGAACGATGCCAAGACCTGGTTCGGTGCCGCGCCGCCTGACCTGACCCTGGTGGCTCGCGTACGGGGTACCGACTGGCTGTACACCTACCTGCGCAGCTTCTACGAGGACAAGTCGCGGCCGTACGGGGTGAACAACAAGGTGTTCCCGAACGTCGGCATGCCCAACGTGCTGGTCGGCCTGCAAGGCAACCAGGTGATTGGTTGCAAGCAAGTGCAGACGGAGGTCGATGGCAAGAAGCAATTCGACCCATTGACGGGCAGTCCGCTTACCCACGAAGCCTGTGACCAGCTGACCATCACGCCGAAATCCGGTACCCTGACCACCGAGCAGTTCGACGAGAAGGTCAAGAACCTGGTGACCTTCCTGGCCTATTCGGCCAACCCGGTCAAACTGGAAAGTCAGCGCATTGGTACTTATGTGTTGCTGTACCTGGCTTTCTTCTTCGTGTTCGCCTACTTGCTCAAGCGCGAATACTGGAAGGACGTGCATTGATCACGCAGTAGTTTCTGGTTGTTGAACGCGCCCGGGGCGGCCTGGCAATTCTGCTAGGTCGCCCCGGGCGCGTTTTCATTTACAGTTTCACGAGTATCCCTTGCGAGGAGGCGCTACATGGGCGCAACCAACCGGTTAGCCTGCTACTCCGGCCCTGCCGATCATTATTCTCATCGAGTCCGCCTGGTGCTCGCCGAGAAGGGCGTCAGCGTGCAGGTCATCGACGTCGATCTCGCCCGTCTTCCGCCGAAGCTGGTGGAGGTCAACCCTTACGGCAGTGTGCCGACGCTGGTCGATCGTGACCTGGCGTTGTATGAATCGACCGTGGTGATGGAATACCTCGAGGAGCGTTACCCGCATCCGCCTCTGTTGCCGGTGTACCCCGTTGCACGGGGCAACAGCCGCTTGCTGATGCATCGCATCCAACGCGACTGGTGTGCTTTGGCTGATACCCTACTCGACGCCCGCAGCAGCGATGCTGCCCGTGTCGAAGCGCGCAAGGCGCTGCGCGAAAGTCTGACCGGGGTTTCACCCTTGTTCGGCGAATTCGCCTGCTTCATGAGCGATGAGCAAAGCCTGGTCGATTGTTGTCTACTGCCCATACTCTGGCGTTTGCCGGTCATGGGTATCGAATTGCCGCGGCAAGCCAAGCCGCTGCTGGAATACATGGAGCGACAGTTCGCCCGCGAGCCATTCCAGGCGAGCTTGTCCTCCGTAGAACGTGAAATGCGCAAGCTTTAAGGAGCCGTTGATGAACTCCAGTCGCCCCTACCTGGTTCGAGCGCTGTACGAGTGGATCGTCGACAACGATTGCACCCCCCATATGCTGGTCAATGCCGAATACCCGGCTGTCCAGGTGCCGCAAGGCTTCGCCAGTGACGGCCAGATCGTCCTGAACATTTCCCCCAGTGCCGTGCGCAACCTGCACATGGACAACGAGGCCGTGAGCTTCGAGGGGCGCTTCAGTGGCGTGGCCCATTCGTTGTTCGTGCCGGTCGAGGCCATTCTCGGGATTTACGCCCGTGAAAATGGCCAAGGCATGGTCTTCGAGTTGGAGCCGCCGCTAATGGATGGCGACGAACTGGAAGATGAAGGTGTCGAGCCTGATGACGATGGTCCGCCAGAAGGGGGTGGGCAGCCACCGCGACCGACTGGTCGGCCAAGCCTGAAGGTGGTCAAGTAACAAAAAAGGCGATCCATGTGGATCGCCTTTTTCATGCGCGCCTGGAATTACAGGTCGCTGATGGTGCGCACCTGGTCTTTGTTGATGCGGGTGCGTTTGCCGTCGAGCTGTTGGAACTCGTAGAAGCCTGTGGACTTCTGAAATTTCGGCGCGTCGGTAGACTGGAACTCACGCCCGTCGTTGAGGGTGATCAGGCTAGGGGTGGAGCAGCCAGTCAGCGTGGCGAAGGCGCCAATCAGCAGGGTAGGCAGCAGAAGCTTTTTCATGCGGTGTTTCCTGGATTTCTGAAAGGTGAGGCTTTGTGCTTGTTCATGCTGGCCTCATCGCCGGCAAGCCGGCTCCCACAGGTTGTCCACAGTCGTTGAAATTGTGGGACTGCTGTGGGAGCCGGCTTGCCGGCGATGAGGCCGGAGCAGGCAACGGAATCAGTCGATGTACTCGAACAGCTTGACGATCTTCTGCACCCCGGACACGCCCTGTACCACGGCAGTCGCCGAGTTGGCCTCCTGCTGGGTCACCAGGCCGAGCAGGTAGACGATACCGTTCTCGGTAATGACCTTGATGCGCGAGCTGGGCACGCTATTGTCGCCCAGCATCTGCGTCTTGATCTTGGTGGTCAGCCAGGCGTCGTTGTTGCGTGCCAGGATGGAGGAGGGGGGCATCACTTGCAGTTCGTTGTGGACTTTCTTGACCCGTTGTACCTGGCTGGCGGTCTGCTCGGCCAGGCTCTTGAGGTCAGCGCGCGGGGTTTGCCCGGCGAGCAGCACGATACCGTTGTAGCTGCTGACGACGATGTGCGAACCCCTGTCCAGGTCAGGGCTGGCTTTGGCAATGTTGACCTCCGCCTTGGTTTCGATCATCGAATCGTCGATCTTGCTACCGATGGTGCGTGTGCCGCGATCGTCCTCGATCGGCGAATTGCGGGCCGAGTTCAGTACCGAGCTGCAGCCGGTAACGCTCAGGCACAGGGTCAGGGCCATCAGGCCGAGGCGCTTGGGGATCATTCTTCACTCCCGAACAGTTGGCTGTCGATCAGATCGCACAGGCAATGGATCGCCAGCAGGTGGACTTCTTGAATACGCGCAGTGACTGTCGAAGGTACGCGGATCTCCACGTCCTCGGGCAGCAGCAGCGAGGCCATGCCGCCACCGTCTCGCCCAGTCAATGCTACGACAATCATTTCTCGATCATGTGCCGCCTGGATCGCTTGAATCACGTTGGCGGAGTTGCCGCTGGTCGAAATGGCCAGCAGTACGTCGCCGGGCTGGCCCAGGGCGCGGATCTGCTTGGAAAAGATTTCGTTGTAGCTGTAGTCGTTGGCGATGGAGGTGAGCGTCGAGCTGTCGGTGGTCAAGGCAATGGCCGGCAGGCTCGGGCGCTCGCGCTCGAAGCGGTTGAGCAACTCCGAAGAGAAGTGTTGGGCATCGCCAGCCGAGCCGCCGTTGCCGCAGGCGAGCATCTTGCCCTCGTTGAGCAGCGCATTGACCATGACCAGGCTGGCCTGCTCGATGTGCGGTGCCAGGATGTCCATTGCCTGTTGCTTGGTGTCGATGCTGGCCTGGAACAGCCGGCGAATTCGGGATTGCATGTCCATCTGGTGACCTTAAGTGGGGCGGTGGCCTTTGCTACGCGCAACAGGGACCAGCCCGCGAAACATAGAGCAAGAAAATTGGAGTGGGTTCAGCATTCGAAGGCGTTTTTCAGCCATTGAAACGGTAGGCCTGCATGATGGCTTCCCTGCAGGGCGACAACGTCAAAACGGCAAGGGTGATTGGCCCAGCGGGACTCCTTCTGCAGGAACGCGCTGGCGGCAAGCACCAGTCGTTTCTGCTTGCGCCCGTCGATACTGCCGAGGGCGCCGCCAAAGCCCGCATGCAACCGGTAGCGGACTTCGACGAATACTACTGTATCGGCGTCGAGCATGACCAGATCAAGCTCGCCACCTTTGCATCGCCAATTGCGCGTCAGCAGTTGCAGGCCTTGCCCTTGAAGGTGTTCAAGGGCTTGCTGTTCGGCGGCCTGGCCGGCGCTGGTCGATGAGGCGTCTGGCATCAGCGGGCGGTGTCCGGCAGGCGCTTGACCTGGCCACCCGAGAACTCGGCCCATGGCAGCTGGCGTTCGATGCGCTGGTTGGCATTCATGCTCAGGTTGCCGGAGAGGCCTTGTACGCGGTTGTCCGGCAATGCCTTCAGTTGGCCCAGGCGTGGTGCCAGGCTGTAGGCATCGACACCCATGGCGTACAGACGCCCCAGGCTGCCGGCGGCTTGCGGCCATTGCTGAACCACTTGCTGGCGCAGGCTGTTGCTGGTGTCGAGCAGCCAGGGGGTTTCGCAGAAGCGGATGCCGTTCATGTCGTTGTACTGGTTCACGTCACCGCTGGCGCTGTACAGGTTCGAGGTGGCGTAGACCGGCACATCGCCGGCGTACTGGAAATTCAGGGTTGGCTTGATCTGCTGTGCCTGTTGCGGGGTCGAGGCCAGGAAGATGAAGTCGATATCCTGGCGACGCGACGGCTGTGCGGCGATGCTGCCGCCAACGGTGCTCTGCAGGCTCTGCGCGCGGCTTTCGCTCTGGCGCAGCTGGAACAGGTTGGCGATCTGCTGGGCCAGGGCTACCGGCTGCGCAATGCGCTCGGCGGCAATGATGGTGCCGCCGTGGCCTTCCCAGTCCTGGCGGAAGGCGGCCAGTACACGGTCACCCCATTCGCCGCTGGGTACCAGTGCCACTGCGCGAACCATGCCATCGGCGCGGGCGCGACGGGACACTTCGCGGGCTTCGTCCTCGGCAGCGAGGCCGAACTGGAACAGCTGAGGCGGGGCCTTCTGGCCGGCGTCGGCATAGTTCAGGGCGAGGGTGGTGATAGGCAGTTGCGCATTGGCGGCGAGTTTTTTCACCAGCGGCTTTTCCAGTGGCCCGACCACCAGTTGCACGCCGTCGGCCTGGGCCTGACGGTAGAAGTCGTCGATCGAGCCGATGCGCGAGCTGTCGTAGACCTGCACGGCCGGTGCCTGTTGGCCAGCCTGCTGGGCCTGGAAGTGCGCAGCCATGAAGCCGTCACGCAGGGCACGGGCAACCCCGGCCAGCGGGCCTTCCTGGGGCAGCAGCAGGCCGATTTTGGTCAGTGGCTGGCTCGCCAGCTCCTTGAGTTTGGTCAGGGCCAATGGCAGCTGCATGGCGGCCGGGTGCTCCGGGTGCTGCTTGCGCCAGGTGTCGATGGCGGCCTGTTGCTGCTCCAGTGTACCGGCGCTTTTCACGGCCAGGGCCAGGCTGGTCCAACCTGCGAGAGTTTCGTTGCCGGTAGGCTGCTGCAGTTGTTCCGCAGGCAGCGAGGCGACCAGCGCCCAGATCGCATCATTGTTGGCGCTGGCGGCCTGGCCGCTGAGCAGCGGGGTCAGCAGCACGCGCTGCTGGGCGGCGGCCAGTGTCTGGCCATTGGCTTCCAGCGCAGCGGCTTGCACGCTGTAGGTGCGCACTTGCTGTGCTTCCGGCAGTTCGGTGATGTGCTGCAGGCTAGGGTGCGACAGTGCAGTCAGGGCTGCCTTGGGCTGGTTGCGGCTCATCGCCAGCTCGGCGCCGAGGGTGGCGGCGAAGATTTGCTGGGCGGGCTTGAGCGTGTCCATCGGCACTTGCTCGAGAATGCGTGCGGCGCGCGGGTAGTCCTTCTGCTTGTAGGCCAGGTCGGCAGCGCTCAGGCGCAGCAGGGCGGCGTCTTCCGCAGACTTGCTGGTGGCCGCTTTTTCGAGCAGTTGCTCGATGCTGGCATCCGGCGTGCGTGGCAGTTCGCCCAGGCTGGATGAGGGCGAGCTGGCGCAGGCTGCCAGCAGGGCGGCGAGGCAGAGGGCTGTGAACAGCCGCAGGCAAGCGATCATGTAAAGGTCCTGTTACTCGATCAAGTTGGCCGGCAATTGTACCCAAGCGCTGGCCCGGGCGCGATGTTGCTGTATGCCGAACCTTCACTATAGGTGCCTCGGGGCAGGTCGTCGGCGAAGTTCTTTGCGCCCTGTTGCCGGCGCTCGGGCTACAATGGCGCCTTTGATCCGAAAGGCAGGTGTACGCAGTGACTGATGTGGCAGGGGCTTCGAAATCCACCGTGGGGACGCTGTATGTGGTCGCTACCCCCATCGGCAACCTTGACGACATGAGCGCCAGGGCATTGAAAGTGCTGGCCGATGTCGCCTTGATCGCCGCCGAGGACACCCGGCACTCGATCCGCCTGCTGCAGCATTTCGGTATCGAGACGCCCTTGGCGGCCTGCCACGAGCATAACGAGCGCGACGAGGGCGGGCGCTTCATCGGCAAGTTGCTTGCGGGTGAAGATGTGGCGCTGGTCTCCGACGCCGGCACGCCGCTGATCTCCGACCCAGGCTATCACCTGGTGCGCCAGGCCCGTGCAGCCGGCGTCAAGGTGGTGCCGGTGCCAGGTGCCTGCGCGCTGATCGCCGCGCTGTCCGCTGCGGGCATGCCTTCGGACCGCTTCATCTTCGAGGGCTTCCTGCCGGCCAAGGCCGCCGGCCGTCGTGCGCGCCTGGAGCAGGTAAAGGAGGAGCCGCGCACCTTGATCTTCTACGAGGCGCCTCATCGTATCCTCGAGTGCCTCGAAGACATGGAGCAGGTGTTCGGTGCTGAGCGTCCGGCACTGCTTGCCCGTGAACTGACCAAGACCTTCGAGACCCTCAAGGGGCTGCCGCTGGGTGAGCTGCGTGCATTCGTCGCAGGCGACAGCAACCAGCAGCGTGGTGAGTGCGTGGTACTGGTCGGTGGCTGGAGTGCGCCGGAGGGCGAAGAGGGGATCAGCACTGAAGCGCAACGTGTGCTGGACTTGCTGCTGGCGGAGTTGCCGCTCAAGCGCGCGGCTGCGCTGGCAGCTGAAATTACCGGGGTGCGCAAGAACCTGTTGTATCAATTGGCCTTGGAAAAGCAGAAAGCCCAGTAGTGGCTATTTGATATAATTTACGCTATAGCTTGTTCTTGTGCCCGCCTGCCGTTAATCTTGGCGGCGGAGAGTCGATCGGACAGTCGCTGCCTTCTTTTGTTCCGCAAAGGAAGGGGGAGGAAAGTCCGGGCTCCATAGGGCAGAGTGCCAGGTAACGCCTGGGAGGCGCGAGCCTACGGAAAGTGCCACAGAAAATAACCGCCTAAGCACTTCGGTGCCGGTAAGGGTGAAAAGGTGCGGTAAGAGCGCACCGCACGACTGGCAACAGTTCGTGGCTAGGTAAACCCCACTCGGAGCAAGACCAAATAGGGTTCCATTAGGCGTGGCCCGCGTCGGAACCGGGTAGGTTGCTAGAGGCGTCCAGTGATGGCCGTCGTAGAGGAATGACTGTCCTCGACAAAACCCGGCTTACAGATCGACTCTCCACCTTTCCCTCCTGCTCAATCGGTAGCAGATCTCTCTTGGTAAGACCAAAAAAATCTTACTCTTGATAAATCACTTTAACTTCGAACGGTATTCGTTTGAGTGGGTTTGATTTTTCACGTTTTTTTCTTCCCCTGATACTCCTTCCCTCTTGCTCAATTGCGCTAAATCTCGGTCCTGTAAGGGTTTTCCTTATGAACGTGCCTTGACGGTGCCGCGGGCGGATTCCTATAGTGTGCGCAAGTGGCAGAAAGTGGGATGAAGTGGGTTTTCTGGCACAAAAAAGCTAACATTGTGGGGAATCGCAGCCGTGTTCCGCGGAGCCAACGCCGTCAGCCTCGATGCAAAGGGCCGTCTCGCAATGCCGAGTCGGTACCGCGACGAGCTCGATTCGCGTTGCAATGGTCAGCTGATCGTGACCATTGACGCCGTTGATCCCTGCTTGTGTGTCTATCCCCTCGATGAGTGGGAACAGATTGAAGCCAAGTTGCGTGCCTTGCCGTCGTTGCGTGAGGAAAACCGCCGCCTGCAGCGTTTGCTGATCGGTAATGCGGTTGACCTGGAGCTCGATGGCAGTGGTCGTTTCCTGGTACCGCCCCGTCTGCGTGAGCACGCCAAGCTGGACAAGAAGGCGATGCTGGTGGGGCAGCTGAACAAATTCCAGCTGTGGGATGAGGATGCCTGGAACCTGGTTTCGGCAGCCGACCTTGCAGC
The DNA here is from genome assembly GCF_044749545.1 of Pseudomonas sp. NPDC089396. NCBI lineage: Bacteria > Pseudomonadati > Pseudomonadota > Gammaproteobacteria > Pseudomonadales > Pseudomonadaceae > Pseudomonas > Pseudomonas sp. NPDC089396. Next base: position 166,181 of record NZ_JBIVIC010000006.1, read on the forward strand.
TATCCAACAACCGGGCGCCGTGCCCGACGATTTGCGTGACCTGATCCTGTGACTATAGATAGCGGCTTCAACCACATTACCGTCCTGCTCGACGAAGCTGTCGAGGCATTGGCCCTGCGCGCCGACGGTTGCTATCTGGACGGCACCTTCGGGCGTGGCGGACATAGCCGCCTGATCCTCAGCAAGCTCGGGCCGCAAGGTCGGCTGCTGGGCTTCGACAAGGATCCTCAAGCGATTGCCACCGGGCAAGCGCTGGCGGCCGAAGACGGCCGCTTTGTCATTGTGCAGCGCAGCTTTGCCGAGCTGGGCGCCGAAGTGGCCGAGCGCGGCCTGGAGGGCAAGGTCAGCGGTATCCTGCTCGACCTGGGGGTTTCCTCGCCACAGCTGGACGACCCCGAGCGCGGTTTCAGCTTCCTCAATGACGGTCCGCTGGACATGCGCATGAACCCTGATCAGGGCATCAGCGCCGCCGAATTCATTGCCACCGCGCCTGTGGAAGAAATCGCCCGCGTATTCAAGGAATACGGTGAAGAGCGTTTTGCCGGGCGCATGGCGCGTGCCGTGGTCGAGCGTCGCGAAAAGCAGCCGTTCACCCGTACCGCCGACCTGGCCGAAGTGCTCAAGGTTGCCAACCCGGCCTGGGAAAAGGGCAAGAACCCCGCTACCCGCGCCTTCCAGGGGCTGCGCATCCACGTCAACAACGAACTGGGTGACCTCGAAACCGGCCTTGAGGCGGCGCTCGATGCCCTGGAAGTCGGCGGCCGCCTCGCGGTCATCAGCTTCCACTCGCTTGAAGACCGCATCGTCAAGCTGTTCATGCGCAAGCTGGTCAAGGGCGAGGCCGATAACCTGCCGCGCAACCTGCCCGTGCAGCACAAGGTCTTCGAGCCGAAGATCCGTCTGATCGGCAAGGCGCAGTTCGCCTCCGAGGCAGAGCTCAAAGCCAACCCGCGGTCGCGCAGCGCCGTCATGCGGGTGGCGGAGAAGCTTCGGTGAGCCGGCTATTTGCCAAACCTTTGCCAGGCGGAAGCTTCCTGATGCTTCTGCTGTTTGTTGCTGTGCTCGTTTCGGCCATCGCTGTGTCCTACAGCGCGCATTGGAATCGCCAGCTGCTCAATACCCTTTACGGTGAGTTGAGCGAGCGTGACAAGGCCCAGGCCGAGTGGGGTCGCCTGATTCTCGAACAAAGCACCTGGACCGCCGCCAGCCGTATCGAGAGCCTGGCCTCCGAGCAGCTGCAGATGCGCGTACCGGCAGCGGACGAAGTGCGGATGGTGGCGCCATGATGAAGCTCGAAGGCGCACTCTACCCGTGGCGCTTCCGTGTCGTGATCGGCTTGCTGGCCCTGATGGTCGGTGCCATCGCCTGGCGCATCATCGACTTGCAGGTGGTCGACCGCGATTTCCTCAAGGGTCAGGGTGATGCTCGCAGCCTGCGCCACATTCCGATACCGGCGCACCGTGGCCTGGTCACCGATCGCAACGGTGAGCCCCTGGCCGTCAGTACCCCGGTCACTACCCTGTGGGCCAACCCCAAGGAGATGCAGGCGTCCAAGGAGCGCTGGCCGCAGCTGGCCGCCGCCCTCGGGCAGAACGCCCAGCAACTGACCGAGCGCCTGACGCAGCAGGCCAGCAAGGAGTTCATCTACCTGGTCCGCGGCCTGACCCCGGAGCAGGGCCAGCATGTGCTCGACCTGAAAGTGCCTGGCGTATACGGCCTGGAAGAATTCCGCCGCTTCTACCCGGCCGGTGATGTCACCGCACACATGGTCGGGTTCACCGACCTCGACGACCACGGTCGTGAAGGGGTGGAGCTCGCCTACGACGAATGGCTGGCCGGGGTGCCCGGCAAGCGGCAAGTGATCAAGGACCGGCGTGGCCGGCTGATCAAGGACATCCAGGTAACCAAGAACGCCAAGGCCGGTAAGACCTTGGCGTTGTCCATCGACCTGCGCCTGCAATACCTGGCCACCCGCGAGCTGCGCAACGCCATCGCCGAACAGGATGCCAAAGCCGGCAGCCTGGTGATCATGGACGTCAAGACCGGTGAAGTGCTGGCCATGGTCAACCAGCCGACCTACAACCCGAACAACCGTCGCAGCATGTTCCCGGCGGCCATGCGCAACCGGGCCATCATCGACGTGTTCGAGCCGGGCTCCACGGTCAAGCCGATCACCATGAGTGCCGCCCTGCAGAGCGGGCGCTGGAAACCCACCGACAAGGTCGAGGTGTACCCCGGCACCCTGCAGATCGGCCGCTACACCATCAGGGACGTGTCCAGGAGCGAAGGCCCGATCCTCGATCTGACCGGCATTCTGATCAACTCCAGTAACGTAGGCATGAGCAAGATCGCCTTCGATATCGGTGGCGAGGCCATCTACCGGGTCATGTCCCAGGTCGGTCTGGGTCAATACACAGGTCTGGGCTTCCCGGGCGAGCGCGTTGGTAACCTGCCCAACCACCGGGAATGGCGCAAGGCTGAAACCGCGACCCTGTCCTACGGCTACGGTGTATCGGTTACCGCCCTGCAGCTGGTGCACGCCTACGCGGCGCTGGCCAATGACGGCAAGATGGTGCCGCTGTCGATCCTCAAGGTCGACAAAGCACCAGAGGCTGTGCAGGCGATCCCCAAGGAAACTGCCGAAACCGTGCAGAGCATGCTGCAGCAGGTGATCGAAGCGCCGCGCGGTGTATTCCGCGCCCAGGTGCCGTTCTATCACGTGGCTGGCAAGTCCGGTACCGCGCGTAAAGCCACCGTCGGATCCAAGGGCTACACCGAAAACGCCTACCGCTCGCTGTTCGCCGGCTTCGGTCCGATGAGCGACCCGCGCTACGCCATCGTCGTGGTCATCGACGAGCCGAGCAAGGGCGGTTACTTCGGTGGCCTGGTCTCGGCGCCGGTGTTCAGCAAGGTCATGTCGGGCACCCTGCGCCTGATGAACGTGCCGCCAGACAACCTGCCGCCGGCAACCGGGCAGCAACAAGTGAATGCAGTACCCGCCAAGGGAGGGCGTGGATGATGACAATGCCATTGAGCAAGCTTTTCGCCCACGCCAGCCGTGATCCCTTGATCCGCGAACTGACTCTGGATAGCCGCGCCGTGCGGCCGGGTGACCTGTTCCTGGCCGTGCCGGGGGCCAAGGTCGATGGCCGTGACCATATCGTTGACGCCCTGGCCTGTGGTGCAGCAGCCGTTGCCTACGAAGAGCAGGGCGCCAGCGTGCTGCCCATCACGGATGCGCCGCTGATTCCGGTCAAGGGGCTGATCTCGCAACTTTCCAGAATTGCCGGCAGTTTTTATGGTGAGCCGAGCCGCCAGCTGAACCTGGTCGGCGTGACCGGCACCAACGGCAAGACCAGCGTCACCCAGCTGGTGGCGCAGGCGCTCGACGCGCTTGGCCAGCGTTGCGGCCTGATCGGCACCCTGGGAACGGGCTTCTATGGCGAGCTGCAGAGCGGCCGCTTGACCACGCCTGACCCCATTGCGGTGCAGTCGACCCTGTACGACCTGAAAAAGGGTGGCGCCAAGGCCGTCGCCATGGAGGTTTCGTCCCATGCCCTGGAGCAAGGGCGCGTCGCCGCGCTGGAATTCGATATCGCGGTGATGACCAACCTGTCCCGCGACCACCTCGACTACCACGGCAGCATGGAGGCCTATGCGGCCGCCAAGGCGAAGCTGTTTGCCTGGCCGAGCCTGCGCTGCCAGGTGGTCAATCTTGATGACGAATTCGGTCGCCGCCTGGCCGAAGACTTTGCTCGTCGTCCAAGTGCCGATCATGTCGAGACCCGGCTGCTCAGCTACAGCCTGGAAAACCCGGACGCTTCCTTGTATTGCCGTGAAGCCAGCTTCGATGACGATGGCGTGCGCGCCGTCCTCGTTACCGCCCAGGGTGAGCGCACCTTGCGCAGCCAGCTGCTAGGCCGCTTCAACCTGAGCAACATGCTCGCAGCCGTGGCAACGCTGCTGGCCCTGGATTATTCGCTGGATGAGATCCTCAAGGTCACGCCGCAGCTTCAGGGGCCGATAGGCCGCATGCAGCGCCTGGGCGGCGGTAAAAAACCGCTCGTGGTGGTCGATTACGCCCACACTCCCGACGCGCTGGAAAAGGTCCTCGAAGCCCTGCGCCCGCACGCTCATGGCCAGTTGTTGTGCCTGTTCGGTTGCGGCGGCGACCGCGATCGCGGCAAGCGTCCGCTGATGGCCCAGGTGGCCGAGCGTCTGGCTGATCGCGTGCTGGTCACCGACGACAACCCGCGTACCGAAGACCCCCAAGGCATCTTTGCTGATATCCGCCCTGGTTTCGCCAAGCCTGACGACGTCGATTTCGTCGCCGGCCGCGGCCAGGCCATTGCACACCTTATCGCTTCTGCCGCGGCCGATGATGTGATCGTCCTGGCCGGCAAGGGGCACGAGGATTACCAGGAGATCAATGGCGAACGCCATGATTTCTCCGATCTGGTCGAAGCCGAGAAGGCACTTGCAGCCTGGGAGGCTCCACATGCTTAAACCCATGACACTCAGCCAGCTGACAACGGCACTGAGTGCTCGTCAGGTCGGCGCCGACGTCAGCTTCACCGGCGTCAGTATCGACAGCCGCAGTGTTGCCGCCGGGCAGCTGTTCGTTGCCCTGGCTGGCCCACGGTTCGATGGCCACGACTACCTGGCCGATGTAAAAGACAAAGGCGCCGTAGCCGCGCTGGTCGAGCGCGAAGTTGCCGACGTCGATCTGCCGCAACTGGTGGTTGCCGATTGCCGCCTGGCCCTCGGCCAGCTCGGTGCCTTGAACCGCGCCGCCTTCGACAAGCCCGTCGTCGCCATCACCGGTTCCAGCGGCAAGACCACGGTCAAGGAAATGCTCGCCAGCATCCTGCGTACCCGCGGTCTGGTGCATGCCACCCGTGGCAACTTGAACAACGACCTTGGTGCGCCACTGACTCTCCTGGAAATCGCCCCGGAGCACAGCGCCGCGGTGATCGAGCTGGGCGCTTCGCGCATCGGCGAGATTCGCTACACCGTCGGCCTGACCCAGCCGCAGGTGGTCATCATCAATAACGCCGGTACCGCCCATGTTGGCGAGTTCGGTGGCCCGGAGAAGATCGTCGAGGCCAAGGGCGAAATCCTCGAAGGGTTGGGTGAGGGCGGCATGGCCATCCTCAATCTGGACGACAAGGCCTTTGCAATCTGGAAGGCCCGTGCCGGTACGCACAAGGTCATCAGTTTCGCCCGCAATGACGTGCGCGCCGATTTCTACGCCACCCATATTGGTCGCGATGCGCGGGGTTGCCCGTCGTTCACGCTGCATGGCGCCGGAGAGTCGGTGGATGTCCAGCTCAACGTGCTGGGTGAGCACAACGTCAGCAACGCATTGGCCGCCGCTGCCGCTGCCCATGCCGTTGGTCTGAGCCTGAGCGGCATAGCTGCCGGCCTGAACGCCGTGCAACCGGTCAAGGGCCGCACCGTGGCGCAGATTGCAGCCAATGGCGTGCGAGTAATCGACGACAGCTACAACGCAAATCCCACCTCGATGTGCGCGGCCATTGATATACTCGCCGGCTTTTCCGGGCGCACCGTTCTGGTGCTGGGTGATATCGGCGAGCTGGGCCAGTGGGCGGAAGAAGGCCACCGTCAAGTGGGTGATTACGCACGCGGCAAGGTCGACGCCCTGTACGCAGTGGGCAGCAACATGACACACGCGGTCAAAGCGTTCGGTACCAATGGCCGCCATTTCGCGACACAAGCTGAGTTGATCGAAGCCGTTCAGGCCGAGACTGCCAGCAACACCACTATCTTGATCAAGGGCTCGCGCAGCGCTGCGATGGAAAACGTCGTGGCGGCATTGTGCGGTGCCAGCGGGGAGAAACATTAATGCTGCTGCTGTTGGCTGAGTATCTGCAACAGTTCCATAAAGGCTTCGCGGTCTTCCAGTACCTGTCCCTGCGCGGGATTCTCGGTGTACTGACCGCGTTGTCACTGGCGCTGTGGCTGGGCCCGTGGATGATCCGTACCCTGCAGATCCGCCAGATCGGTCAGGCCGTCCGTAATGACGGCCCGCAATCGCACCTGTCCAAATCCGGTACCCCCACCATGGGCGGTGCCTTGATCCTGTCCGCCATCGGTGTCAGTACCCTGCTGTGGGCCGACCTGACCAACCGCTACGTCTGGGTCGTACTGATCGTCACCCTGTTGTTCGGTGCCATTGGCTGGGTCGATGACTACCGCAAGGTGATCGAAAAGAACTCGCGTGGCCTGCCCAGCCGCTGGAAGTATTTCTGGCAGTCGGTCTTCGGCCTGGGCGCTGCCGTGTTTCTCTACATGACCGCGCCGACCAGCGTCGAGACCACCCTGATCGTGCCGTTCCTCAAGGACGTCACCATCCCGCTGGGTGTCGGCTTCGTCGTTCTCACCTATTTCGTGATCGTCGGTTCGAGCAACGCGGTCAACCTGACCGATGGCCTCGATGGCCTGGCGATCATGCCGACGGTGATGGTTGGCGGCGCCCTGGGCATCTTCTGCTACCTCTCGGGCAACGTGAAATTCGCCGAATACCTGCTGATTCCGTACGTGCCGGGTTCGGGCGAGCTGATCGTGTTCTGTGGCGCGCTGATCGGCGCGGGCCTGGGCTTCCTGTGGTTCAACACTTATCCGGCCCAGGTGTTCATGGGTGACGTCGGTGCGCTGGCGCTGGGCGCCGCGCTGGGCACCATCGCAGTGATCGTGCGTCAGGAAATCGTCCTGTTCATCATGGGCGGCATCTTCGTTGTGGAAACCCTGTCGGTGGTGATTCAGGTCGCCTCCTTCAAGTTGACCGGCAAGCGCGTGTTCCGCATGGCGCCGATCCATCACCACTTTGAACTCAAGGGTTGGCCCGAGCCACGCGTGATCGTCCGTTTCTGGATCATCACCGTGATCCTGGTGCTGATCGGCCTTGCAACCCTGAAACTGAGGTAGACGAGCGTGTCACTGATCGCTTCCGACCAATTCCGCATCGTTGTCGGCCTCGGCAAGAGCGGCATGTCCCTGGTTCGCTTCCTGGCGAACCGGGGCATTGCCTTTGCGGTCGCCGACACCCGCGAGCAACCGCCGGAACTGGAAACCCTGCGCCGTGATTACCCGCAGGTGGAAGTGCGTTGTGGGGAACTTGACGTGGACTTCCTGTGCCGCGCCAACGAGCTGTACGTAAGCCCCGGCCTGGCCCTGGCCACGCCGGCCCTGCAGCAGGCTGCGGCACGCGGCGTGAAGCTGTCCGGCGACATCGAGCTGTTCGCCCGCCATGCCAAGGCCCCGATCATTGCCATCAGCGGCTCCAACGCCAAGAGCACGGTGACCACCCTGGTCGGCGAGATGGCAGCCAAGGCTGGCAAGCGTGTGGCCGTCGGCGGCAACCTGGGCACGCCAGCCCTGGACTTGCTCGCGGATGATGTCGAGCTGTATGTCATGGAGCTTTCCAGCTTCCAGCTGGAAACCACCGATCAGCTCAACGCTGAAGTGGCCACCGTGCTGAACATCAGCGAAGACCACATGGACCGCTACAGCGGCCTGCCCGCTTATCACCTGGCCAAGCACCGGATCTTCCGGGGTGCGCGTCAGGTAGTGGTCAACCGCCAGGACGCGCTGAGCCGGCCGCTACCAGTTGAAGGTCGCCCGTGCTGGACCTTCGGTCTCAATGCACCCGACTTCAAGGCCTTTGGCCTGCGCGAAGTCGATGGCGAGAAACACCTGGCTTTCGAGTTCCAGACCCTGATGCCGGCCCGTGAGCTGAAGATCCGCGGCGCGCACAACCAGGGCAACGCCCTGGCCGCCCTGGCCCTGGGCCATGCTGCCGGCCTGCCGTTCGCGCCGATGCTCGAAGCCCTGCGCGAGTTCGCTGGCCTGGCCCATCGTTGCCAGTGGGTACGTGAGCGCAACGGCGTGAACTGGTACGACGATTCCAAGGCCACCAATGTGGGCGCCGCGCTGGCGGCCATCGAAGGCTTGGGCGCAGATATCGAAGGCAAGCTGGTGCTGATCGCCGGTGGCGACGGCAAGGGCGCCGATTTCGCGGCCCTGCGCGAGCCGGTGGCACGCTTCTGCCGCGCCGTGGTACTGCTTGGCCGTGATGCCGAACGCCTGGCCGAAGCGCTGGGCGATGGCGTGCCGCAGGTTCGCGTCAAGACCCTGGATGAGGCCGTCCAGCAATGCGCCGAGCTGGCCCAGCCAGGCGACGCCGTGCTGCTGTCGCCAGCCTGCGCCAGCCTCGACATGTTCAAGAACTTCGAAGAGCGTGGGCGCTTGTTCGCCCAGGCGGCGGGAGGGCTGGCATGATCTTCGGCATCCTCAAGCCCTACCCGTCGCCGCTGATCAGCGGCCGTGGCATCGACCTCGACTTCGCCTTCCTGGCTGGCTGCCTGGCACTGCTCGGCCTGGGGCTGGTGATGATTACCTCGGCGTCCTCGGAAGTGGCCGCGGTACAGTCCGGCAACCCGCTGTACCACATGTTCCGCCACCTGGTTTACGTGTTCATCGGGCTGGTCGCCTGCGGCGCCACCATGCTGGTGCCGATCGCCACCTGGCAGCGCATGGGCTTCATGATGCTGGTCGGCGCCTTCGGCCTGCTGGTGCTGGTGCTGGTACCCGGCATCGGCCGTGAAGTGAACGGCTCGATGCGCTGGATCGGTTTCAGTTTCTTCAACGTTCAGCCTTCGGAAATCGCCAAGGTCTTCGTGGTCATCTACCTGGCGGGCTACCTGGTTCGCCGGCAGACCGAGGTGCGCGAAAGCTGGATGGGCTTCTTCAAGCCGTTCATCGTGCTGCTGCCGATGGCGGGCCTGCTGCTGATGGAACCCGACTTCGGTGCCACCGTAGTCATGATGGGCGCTGCGGCGGCCATGCTGTTCCTCGGCGGGGTGGGGTTGTTCCGCTTCAGCCTGATGGTGGTGCTGGCGGTGGTCGCCGTGTTCGTCCTGGTCCAGGCGCAGCCCTACCGAATGGCGCGCCTGATCACCTTCACCGACCCCTGGTCCGATCAGTTCGGCTCCGGCTATCAGTTGACCCAGGCGCTGATTGCCTTCGGTCGCGGCGAGTGGCTGGGCGTGGGCCTGGGCAACAGCGTACAGAAGCAGTTCTACCTGCCAGAAGCGCACACCGACTTCGTGTTCTCGGTGTTGGCCGAAGAGCTGGGCGTGGTCGGCTCGCTGGTGACCGTCGGGCTGTTCGTCTTCGTCACCGTGCGCGCCCTGTATATCGGCTTGTGGGCCGAGAAGGCCAAGCAGTTCTTTGCCGCCTACATGGCGTTTGGTCTGGCGTTCCTGTGGATCGGCCAGTTCCTGATCAACATCGGCGTGAACGTCGGCCTGCTGCCGACCAAGGGCCTGACCTTGCCATTCCTTAGCTACGGCGGTAGTTCGCTGGTGATCTGCTGCGCTTGCGTGGGCTTGTTGCTGCGCATCGAATGGGAAAGCCGCACGCACCTGGGCAGCGAGGAACACGAATTCAAGGAAAGTGATTTTGCCGAGGAGACCAGTCATGGCCGCTGACGGCAAGAATGTACTGATCATGGCCGGCGGCACCGGGGGGCACGTGTTCCCAGCCCTGGCCTGCGCCCGTGAATTCCAGGCCCGCGGTTACAGCGTGCACTGGCTGGGCACGCCACGAGGCATCGAGAACGAACTGGTGCCCCAGGCAGGTCTGCCACTGCACCTTATCCAGGTCAGCGGCCTGCGTGGCAAGGGCAAGTTGTCGCTGCTCAAGGCGCCGTTCACCCTGGTCAAGGCCGTACTGCAGGCGCGGCGGATCATTCGCCAGCTCAAGCCGGCCTGCGTAGTAGGCTTCGGCGGCTACGTCACCGGCCCCGGCGGCGTGGCCGCACGCTTGTGTGGCGTGCCGCTGGTGATTCACGAACAGAATGCCCGCGCAGGTACCGCCAATCGGCTGTTGGTGCCGTTGTCGGCGCGAGTCTGCGAAGCTTTCCCCGGTACTTTCCAGGCCAGCGACAAGCTGCGTACCACTGGCAATCCAGTGCGCCCGGAGCTGTTCATGGACGCGCAGCGCGCGCCCTTGGCCGAGCGCCGTGCTCGCCTGCTGGTCATGGGCGGCAGCCTCGGTGCGGAACCATTGAACAAATTGTTGCCTAAGGCCCTGTCCGAGGTGCCTGCAGGCCTGCGTCCCGAGGTGTTCCACCAGGCCGGGAAGAACCACGCGCCGATCACCGCCGAGCGTTATCACGAAGCGGGCGTCGAGGCTCAGGTAGAGCCGTTCATCAAGGACATGGCCCACGCCTATGGCTGGGCCGACATGGTGGTGTGCCGTGCCGGTGCCCTGACCGTCAGCGAACTCGCGGCGGCTGGCCTGCCTTCGATGCTGGTGCCTTTGCCCCATGCGATCGACGACCACCAGACCCACAACGCCCAATATCTGGCTCGGGAAGGCGCCGCCTTCCTCATGCCACAAGCGACAACTGGCGCAGCGCAACTCGCTGAACGCCTGAACGAGGTGCTGATGCAACCCGAGAAACTCAACACCATGGCCGGCACCGCAAGGCGCCTGGCCAAACCTGCCGCAACCAGCACCGTGGTCGATATCTGCCTGGAGGTGGCCCATGGTTGAAAGTCAGAAAGCCATGCCCCAGCCGAAGATGGGCCGCATCCGTCGCATCCACTTCGTCGGTATCGGCGGTGTGGGCATGTGCGGCATCGCCGAAGTGTTGCTGAACCTGGGCTATGAAGTGTCCGGTTCCGACCTCAAGGTATCGCCGGTCACCGAGCGCCTGGAGTCGTTTGGCGCCGAGATCTTCGTCGGCCACCGTGCCGAGAACGCTGCCAACGCCGACGTGCTGGTGGTCTCCAGCGCCATCAACCCGGCCAACCCGGAAGTCGCCACCGCCCTCGAGCGGCGTATTCCGGTGGTGCCGCGCGCCGAGATGCTCGCCGAGCTGATGCGCTATCGCCATGGCGTGGCGGTGGCCGGCACCCACGGCAAGACCACTACCACCAGCCTGCTTGCCTCGGTGTTCGCTGCGGGCGGCCTGGACCCGACGTTCGTCATCGGTGGCCGCCTGACCGCTGCCGGCACCAATGCGCAGCTGGGTACCAGCCGCTACCTGATCGCCGAAGCCGACGAGAGCGACGCCAGTTTCCTGCACCTGCAGCCAATGGTTGCCGTGGTCACCAACATCGACGCCGACCACATGGCCACCTACGAAGGTGACTTCAACAAGCTGAAGAAAACCTTCGTCGAGTTCCTGCACAACCTGCCGTTCTACGGCCTGGCCGTGATGTGCCTGGACGATCCGGTGGTGCGCGAGATCCTGCCACAGGTCAAGCGCCCGACCGTCACCTACGGTTTCAGCGATGAGGCCGACATCCGCGCCATCAATGTGCGTCAGCAGGGCATGCAGACCCACTTCACCGTGCTGCGCCGTGACCGCGAGCCGCTGGACGTTTCGGTGAACATGCCCGGCAACCACAACGTGCTCAATGCCTTGGCTACCATCGCCATCGCCACCGACGAAGGCATCAGCGACGAAGCCATCGTCCAGGGCCTGTCCGGCTTCCAGGGCGTCGGCCGACGCTTCCAGGTCTACGGCGAGCTGCCGGTCGAAGGCGGCAGCGTGATGCTGGTCGATGACTACGGCCACCACCCGACCGAAGTGGCGGCAGTGATCAAGGCCGTGCGTGGCGGGTGGCCGAGCCGCCGCCTGGTCATCGTCTACCAGCCGCACCGCTACAGCCGCACCCGCGACCTGTACGACGATTTCGTGCAGGTGCTGGGCGATGCCAACGTGCTGCTGCTGATGGAGGTGTACCCGGCCGGCGAAGAGCCGATCCCGGGCGCCGACAGCCGCCAGCTGTGCCACAGCATCCGCCAGCGCGGCAAGCTCGACCCGATCTACATCGAACGTGGCGCGGAGCTCGCGCCGCTGGTCCAGCCGCTGCTGCGCGCCGGCGACATCCTGCTGTGCCAGGGTGCCGGTGACGTCGGTGGCCTCGCCCCGCAACTGATGAAAAGCCCGCTGTTCGCAGGCGCCAAGCAGGAGAAGTCGAAATGACCAGCGCCTACGACAAGCTGCATTCCACCCTCGATGCCAAAGCCTTCGGCCGCGTTGCCGTGCTTTACGGTGGCAAGAGTGCCGAGCGTGAGGTGTCGCTGAAATCCGGCGCCGCCGTGATCGACGCACTGACCACTGCCGGTGTCGACGTTGTCGCCATCGATGTGGGCGACGACCTGTTGGCCCGCCTGCAAAGCGAGAAGATCGACCGCGCCTTCATCATCCTCCACGGCCGTGGCGGTGAGGACGGCAGCATGCAAGGCCTGCTCGAGTGCCTGGGCATCCCCTACACCGGCAGCGGCATCCTCGCGTCCGCCCTGGCCATGGATAAGCTGCGCACCAAGCAGGTGTGGCAGAGCCTGGGCATTCCGACCCCGCGTCACGCGGTGCTGGCCAGCGAGCACGATTGTATTGCCGCTGGCGCGGAACTGGGCTTCCCGTTGATCGTCAAACCAGCCCATGAAGGTTCCAGCATCGGCATGGCCAAGGTGAACAGCGTGGAAGAGCTGGTCGCCGCCTGGAAGGATGCCGCCAAGTACGATTCGCAAGTTCTGGTCGAGCAATGGATTCACGGCCCGGAGTTCACCATCGCCGTTCTGCGAGGCCAGGTGCTGCCGCCGATCGCCCTGGGTACGCCGCACGTGTTCTACGACTACGACGCCAAGTACATCGCCAATGACACCCAGTACCGCATCCCGTGCGGCCTGGACAGTGCCAAAGAGCAGGAACTGATCGCCCTGACCGCCCGCGCCTGCGATGCCATCGGCATCGAAGGCTGGGGCCGGCTGGACGTGATGCAGGACGAGCAGGGCCGGTTCTGGCTGCTCGAAGTCAACACCGCACCCGGCATGACCGATCATAGCCTGGTGCCCATGGCGGCCCGCGCGGCCGGCCTGGACTTCCAGCAACTGGTGCTGGCGATCCTGGCCGACAGCGTAGCGACGCGAGGTTAACGAACCATGCAAGGCGCAATGATACGTCAGCAGCAACCCGTTACCGGCCGTAGCAAGCCGGTGCCGCGCGGTGCCAGCCGACTGGTGGCTGACGAGCCCGTATCGGCGCGCCTGCCGCGGCCAAGCCTGGGTGGCCTCAAGCGCCTGCTGTGGCCGGTGCTGCTGGTGGCGGCCGGCTTTGGTGCCTACGAGGGCGCTATCCGGCTGATGCCCTACGCCGACCGGCCCATCAACAAGATCGACGTGCAGGGCGACCTCAGCTACATCAGCCAGCAGTCGGTGCAGCAGCGGATCGCGCCCTATGTGGCGGCGAGCTTCTTCAGCGTCGACCTCACGGCGATGCGCGCAGAGCTCGAGCAGATGCCATGGATCGCCCACGCCGAAGTGCGCCGGGTGTGGCCGGACGAGGTGGTGATCCGCCTGGAAGAACAGTTGCCGGTAGCGCGCTGGGGTGACGAGGCCTTGCTCAACAACCAGGGCGAGGCCTTCACCCCGCGCGAGCTGGCCAACTACGAGCACCTGCCGCAGCTGGCCGGGCCGCGGCGCGCTCAGCAACAAGTCATGCAGCAGTATCAGGTATTGAGCCAGATGCTGCGCCCCTTGGGCTTTTCCATCGCTCGCCTGGAGTTGCGCGAGCGGGGCAGCTGGTTCCTGACCACCGGCGCAAGCAGTGCCGGGCCGGGTATCGAGCTGCTGTTGGGGCGCGACCATCTGGTGGAGAAGATGCGCCGTTTCATTGCCATTTACGACAAGACACTCAAAGAGCAGATCACCAACATCGCCCGCATTGATCTGCGTTATTCCAACGGACTTGCCGTTGGTTGGCGGGAACCGAACGCACCGACGACGGCCCAACCCGCCGTTGCGAAGAATTAGAGAGAGACAGGACCATGGCAAACGCGCATAGCGGCAAAATGATCGTCGGGCTGGACATCGGCACCTCCAAGGTGGTGGCGCTGGTGGGTGAAGTGGGCGAAGACGGCACCCTGGAGATCGTGGGGATCGGCACCCATCCGTCCCGTGGCCTGAAGAAGGGCGTGGTGGTGAACATCGAGTCGACCGTGCAGTCGATCCAGCGTGCGGTGGAAGAGGCCCAGCTGATGGCCGGCTGCCGCATCCACTCGGCGTTCGTGGGTGTTGCCGGTAACCACATTCGCAGCCTGAACTCCCACGGTATCGTCGCCATCCGCGACCGCGAGGTCAGCGTGGCGGATCTGGAGCGCGTACTCGACGCCGCCCAGGCCGTGGCCATTCCGGCCGACCAGCGCGTGCTGCACACCCTGCCGCAGGACTACGTGATCGACAACCAGGAAGGCGTGCGCGAGCCGCTGGGCATGTCCGGCGTGCGCCTGGAAGCCAAGGTCCACGTGGTGACCTGTGCCGTCAATGCTGCGCAGAACATCGAAAAATGCGTGCGCCGCTGCGGCCTGGAAATCGACGACATCATCCTCGAGCAGTTGGCCTCGGCCTATTCGGTGCTGACCGACGATGAGAAAGAACTGGGTGTGTGCCTGGTGGACATCGGTGGCGGTACCACCGACATCGCCATCTTCACCGAAGGCGCCATCCGCCATACCGCGGTGATCCCGATCGCCGGCGACCAGGTGACCAACGACATCGCCATGGCGCTGCGTACGCCAACCCAGTATGCCGAGGAAATCAAGATCCGTTACGCCTGCGCCCTGGCCAAGCTGGCCGGTGCCGGTGAAACCATCAAGGTGCCGAGCGTAGGCGACCGTCCGCCGCGCGAGCTGTCGCGCCAGGCCCTGGCCGAGGTGGTCGAGCCACGTTACGACGAGCTCTTCACCCTGATCCAGGCCGAGCTGCGCCGCAGCGGCTACGAGGACCTGGTGCCAGCCGGCATCGTCCTCACCGGCGGCACCGCGAAGATGGAAGGTGCCGTGGAACTGGCCGAGGAAATCTTCCACATGCCGGTACGCCTGGGCGTACCGCACAGCGTTCGGGGGCTGAGCGACGTGGTGCGCAACCCGATCTATTCCACCGGTGTGGGCCTGCTCACCTACGGCCTGCTGAAGCAGTCCGAGGATTTGGTACTGACCGGTAACAGCAACAGCAGCAACAACAGCTATGGCGATGAACCGAAGGCCCCAGTGCTTGAACGCTTCAAGCGGTGGGTCCAGGGCAACTTCTAAGTTTCAAAGCAGTAGTGGTAGGCGCGACAACTAGAGAACTGTAAGGAGAGGGAAAATGTTCGAGCTCGTAGACAACGTCCCGCAAAGCCCGGTCATCAAGGTGATCGGCGTCGGCGGTGGCGGCGGCAACGCCGTCAACCACATGGTGAAGAGCAGCATCGAAGGCGTCGAATTCATCTGCGCCAACACCGATGCCCAGGCGCTGAAAAGCATCGGCGCACGCACCATCCTGCAACTGGGTACCGGCGTGACCAAAGGTCTGGGTGCCGGTGCCAATCCGGAAGTCGGCCGTCAGGCCGCGCTGGAAGACCGTGAGCGCATCGCCGAGGTGCTGCAGGGCACCAACATGGTGTTCATCACCACCGGCATGGGCGGCGGTACCGGTACCGGTGCGGCGCCGATCATCGCCGAAGTGGCCAAGGAGATGGGCATCCTCACCGTTGCGGTGGTGACCCGTCCGTTCCCGTTCGAGGGTCGCAAACGTATGCAGATCGCCGATGAAGGCATCCGCATGCTGGCCGAGAGCGTCGACTCGCTCATCACCATCCCCAACGAGAAGTTGCTGACCATCCTGGGCAAGGATGCCAGCCTGCTGTCCGCCTTCGCCAAGGCTGACGATGTGCTGGCCGGTGCCGTTCGCGGTATCTCCGACATCATCAAGCGCCCGGGCATGATCAACGTCGACTTTGCCGACGTGCGCACCGTGATGGGCGAGATGGGCATGGCGATGATGGGTACCGGTTGCGCCAGCGGCCCGAACCGTGCTCGCGAAGCCACGGAAGCTGCGATCCGCAATCCGCTGCTCGAAGACGTCAACCTGCAGGGCGCCCGCGGCATCCTGGTGAACATCACCGCAGGCCCTGATCTGTCGCTGGGTGAGTACTCCGATGTGGGTAGCATCATCGAAGCCTTCGCCTCCGACCACGCGATGGTCAAGGTCGGCACCGTGATCGACCCGGACATGCGCGACGAACTGCACGTGACCGTGGTAGCCACCGGTCTGGGCGCGCGCATCGAGAAGCCTGTCAAGGTAGTCGACAACACCCTGCAGACCGCTCAGCAGGCTTACGAGGCCTCTAACCCGGCCCCGTCCCGCCAGGAGCAGCCAGCCGTCAACTACCGTGACCTGGAGCGCCCGACCGTCATGCGCAACCAGGCGCATGCAGGTGCAGCTGCGGCAGCTAAACTCAACCCTCAGGATGACTTGGACTACCTGGATATCCCGGCCTTCCTGCGTCGTCAGGCCGATTAATGGAATTTATCAGGGGTATAAGGGTGATTGGTATTCAGCAAAGGCCGGGTCTGTTATTATCCCTAGCCTTTGTTGATACCTGTTCGCAATTAGCGCTGAAGCGGCCAATGCCATGATTAGACAACGCACCCTGAAGAATACCATCCGTGCCACAGGCGTCGGCCTGCACTCCGGGGAGAAGGTCTACCTGACCCTCAAGCCTGCGCCTGTCGATGCCGGCATTGTTTTCCGTCGCGCCGACCTCGACCCTGTGGTCGAAATCCCGGCGCGCGCCGCCAATGTCGGTGAGACCACCATGTCCACCACGCTGGTCAACGGTGACGTCAAGGTCGATACGGTCGAGCACCTGCTTTCCGCCATGGCGGGCCTGGGCATCGATAACGCCTACGTCGAGCTCTCCGCCTCGGAAGTGCCGATCATGGATGGCAGCGCCGGTCCCTTTGTATTCCTGATTCAGTCTGCTGGCCTGGAAGAACAGGACGCAGCCAAGAAGTTCATCCGCATCCTGCGCGAAGTGACGGTGGAGGACGGCGACAAGCGCGCTACCTTCCTGCCTTTCGAAGGATTCAAGGTGAGCTTCGAGATCGACTTCGATCACCCGGTCGTCAGCGGCCGTACCCAGAGTGCCAGCGTCGACTTCTCCAGCACCTCGTTCGTGAAGGAAGTCAGCCGCGCTCGCACCTTCGGTTTCATGCGTGACATCGAGTACCTGCGCAAGCACAACCTTGCACTGGGCGGCAGTGTCGAAAACGCCATCGTGGTCGATGAAGACGGCGTGTTGAACGAAGACGGCCTTCGCTATGAAGACGAATTCGTCAAGCACAAGATCCTCGACGCCATTGGCGACCTTTACCTGCTGGGCAACAGCTTGATCGGCGAGTTCAAGGGCTACAAGTCCGGGCACGCGCTGAACAATCAGCTGCTGCGCAAGCTCATTGCTGAAACCGATGCCTGGGAAGTGGTCACTTTCGAAGATGCCAGCACGGCACCGATCTCGTACATGCGCCCTGTTGCGGCCGTGTAAGTTCGAACACTCTCTAGTTCATTGAGGCCACCTTCGGGTGGCCTTTTTTATTGGCTGCCCTTGGCGTGGGCGGCCAGGCGTTCAAGGGCTTCGCGCAACTTGGGGTCGGCAATGCCCTCGGCGGAATCGCGAATGCTTTCGGCGGCATTGACCGACAACGCCGTGGTGTTGCCGCCACGCTTGGCCGGCACCAGCGGCGGCTGCACCTTGTACAGGATGCGCTGCAGGTTGCCGAACGCTTCCAGGGCCTGGAGTTGGCGCATCAGGCGTTTCTGCTGGTAGCGCAGGCGAGTGGCCCAGTGCCCGTCGGTGACCACCAGCAACAAGGTGCCATCACGCCAGGAGGCCACATGGCAATGCTCGCGGGCAGCCGGTTGCAGCTGGCTTTCCAGCAGGCGCTGCAGGTGGGCCAGGCGTTCGGCCTGGTTGAGCAGCAGGCGCAATGGGCGAACCTGGCGCAACAGGGCGGAGGGCGGCTGGGCAGGGGAGGGTTTGAAGGCCATGGAGGTACGCATGAGGTTACAAGATTGGCAGTTTAACATCTCTGGTGACGGTACCGGCCCTATCGCCGGCAAGCCGGCTCCCACAGGTGCTGCGCAGGGCTGAAGCCGGTGGATATTCCTGTGGGAGCCGGCTTGCCGGCGATAGGGCCGGTACAGGCAATAAAGAATGCGAGCCATTCTCGATACGTTTCATCACGCTCTGGGTTGAACTCAGGGAAAATGCCCTTATCTTAGAAACGCCCCCCCTAAACGCTGTGCCAGCATCGTGGAAATCCACCACTTTCCTCACCATCGTTTCCGGGTAGAATGCTCGTTCGCATGCGGCCTCAGGGCTGCACGGGCGACTCATGGGGCCGCCCTCCATCCCTACGTGTGGAAGATCCTGCCGATATGTTTGCGCCTTTGTTAAAGAAACTTTTTGGAAGCAAGAACGAGCGTGAAGTCAAACGCATGCTCAAGACGGTGAACATCGTCAATGCCTTCGAAGAGAAAATGGTCGCCCTCTCCGATGAGCAACTGCGCGCCAAGACCGCAGAGTTCAAGGAGCGCCTGGCCAAAGGCGAGACACTGGACCAACTGTTGCCCGAAGCCTTTGCCGTGGCCCGCGAAGCCGGCAAGCGCGTGATGGGCATGCGCCACTTCGACGTGCAGCTGATCGGCGGCATGACCCTGCACGAGGGCATGATCGCAGAAATGCGTACCGGTGAAGGCAAGACCTTGGTCGGTACCCTGGCTGTTTACTTGAACGCGCTGTCCGGCAAAGGCGTGCACGTGGTCACGGTCAACGACTACCTGGCCCGCCGTGACGCCAACTGGATGCGTCCCCTGTACGAATTCCTCGGTCTGTCCGTGGGCATCGTCTCGGCCTTCCAGCCGCCGGAAGAAAAACGCGCCGCTTATGCAGCCGACATTACCTACGGCACCAACAACGAATTCGGCTTCGACTACCTGCGCGACAACATGGCATTCAGCCAGGAAGAGAAGTTCCAGCGTGAACTGAACTTCGCCGTAATCGACGAAGTCGACTCGATCCTCATCGACGAAGCCCGTACGCCGCTGATCATCTCCGGTCAGGCCGAAGACAGCTCCAAGCTGTACATCGAGATCAACCGCCTGATCCCGCGCCTGACCCAGCACATCGAAGAGGTCGAAGGCCAGGTCACCCAGGAAGGCCACTTCACCATCGACGAGAAGAGCCGCCAGGTCGAGCTCAACGAGCTGGGCCACCAGTTCATCGAAGAGATGCTGACCCAGGCCGGCCTGCTGGCCGAAGGCGAGAGCCTCTACTCGGCGCACAACCTGGGCCTGCTGACCCACGTCTACGCCGGCCTGCGCGCGCACAAGCTGTTCCACCGCAACGTCGAGTACATCGTCCAGGACGGTCAGGTCCTGCTGATCGACGAACACACCGGCCGGACCATGCCGGGTCGCCGCCTGTCCGAAGGCCTGCACCAGGCCATCGAGGCAAAAGAGAACCTGAACATCCAGGCCGAAAGCCAGACCCTGGCGTCGACCACCTTCCAGAACTACTTCCGCCTCTACACCAAGCTGTCCGGCATGACCGGTACTGCCGACACCGAAGCGTTCGAGTTCCAGTCGATCTACGGCCTCAACGTGATGGTCATCCCACCGAACAAGCCGTTGGCGCGTAAGGACTTCAACGACCTGGTGTACCTGACCGCCGACGAGAAATACGCCGCGATCATTGCCGACATCAAGGAAAGCATGACCCTGGGCCGTCCGGTGCTGGTGGGTACGGCGACCATCGAAACCTCCGAGCATATGTCGAACCTGCTGAAGAAGGAAGGTATCGACCACAAGGTACTGAACGCCAAGTACCACGAGAAGGAAGCCGAGATCATCGCCCAGGCCGGTGCCCCGGGCGCACTGACCATCGCCACCAACATGGCCGGCCGTGGTACCGACATCCTCCTGGGCGGTAACTGGGAAGCTGAAGTG
The DNA here is from genome assembly GCF_044749545.1 of Pseudomonas sp. NPDC089396. NCBI lineage: Bacteria > Pseudomonadati > Pseudomonadota > Gammaproteobacteria > Pseudomonadales > Pseudomonadaceae > Pseudomonas > Pseudomonas sp. NPDC089396. Next base: position 186,047 of record NZ_JBIVIC010000006.1, read on the forward strand.
GCGGCCCTGGAAAACCCGAGCGCCGAGCAGATCGCCCAGATCAAGGCCGATTGGCAGAAGCGTCACCAGCAGGTGATCGAGACGGGTGGCCTGCACGTGATCGCTTCCGAGCGCCACGAGTCGCGCCGTATCGACAACCAGCTGCGTGGCCGTTCCGGCCGTCAGGGTGATCCAGGCTCCAGCCGTTTCTACCTGTCGCTGGAAGACAGCCTGATGCGTATCTTCGCCTCCGACCGGGTGAAGAACTTCATGAAGGCCCTTGGCATGCAGTCCGGCGAGGCCATCGAGCATCGCATGGTCACCAACGCCATCGAGAAGGCGCAGCGCAAGGTCGAAGGTCGCAACTTCGACATTCGTAAGCAGCTGCTCGAATACGACGACGTGGCCAACGAACAGCGCAAGGTGATCTACCACATGCGCAACAGCCTGCTGGCCGCCGAGAACATCGGCGACACCATCGAGGAATTCCGCAAGGAAGTGCTCGATGCCACCATCAGCCAGCACATCCCGCCGCAGTCGCTGCCTGAGCAGTGGGACGTGGCCGGCCTGGAAGCAGCACTGTCCAGCGACTTCGCCATGAAGTTGCCGATCCAGCAGTGGCTCGACGAGGACGACCACCTCTACGAGGAGACCCTGCGCGAGAGGCTGCTGAAGGAAATCACCGACGCCTACACCGAGAAGGAAGACCAGGCCGGCATCGACGCCCTGCGTACCTTCGAGAAGCAGATCCTGCTGCGCGTGCTGGACGACCTGTGGAAAGACCACCTGTCGACCATGGACCACCTGCGCCACGGCATCCACCTGCGCGGTTATGCGCAGAAGAACCCGAAGCAGGAGTACAAGCGCGAGTCGTTCAGCCTGTTCCAGGAACTGCTCGAGTCGATCAAGCGCGACACCATCCGCGTGCTCTCGCACGTTCAGGTACGTCGCGAAGATCCGGCCGAAGAGGAAGCCCGCCTGCGCCGCGAAGCCGAAGAGCTGGCCAGCCGCATGCAGTTCCAGCATGCCGCCGCGCCAGGCCTTGAAAGCGAGCAGCTGAGCGAGGAGGGCGCCGAAGTGGCCGTGGCCGCTGCCCCGGTGCGCAACGAGCAGAAGCTGGGCCGCAACGAGCCGTGCTGGTGTGGTTCGGGCAAAAAATTCAAGCATTGCCATGGTCAAATCGAGTGATCTGACCTGATTGTTGTATCGTGACAAACCTGGGGGCCGCATTGCGGCCCCCTTTTTCCATATTCACGGTTTTCTAGGAGCGCTCTAATGGCTGTTGGTCTTGGTCCTTTGCCCACCCTGCACCCGGTTCCGGGTTTTGAACTCGGCATCGCCTCTGCGGGCATCAAGCGCCCAGGGCGCAAGGACGTAGTGGTGATGCGCTGTGCCGAAGGCTCCAGCGTTGCTGGCGTGTTCACCCTCAACGCGTTCTGCGCCGCGCCCGTGATCCTCTCCAAGCAGCGCGTGCAGGGCACCGTGCGCTACCTGCTGACCAACACCGGCAACGCCAACGCCGGTACCGGCGCGCCGGGCCTGGCCGCCGCCGAGCGTACCTGCGCCAAGCTCGCGGAACTGACCGGTGTACCTGCCGAGGCAGTGCTGCCGTTCTCCACCGGCGTGATCGGTGAGCCGTTGCCCGTCGAGAAGATCGAAGGCGCCCTGCAGGCCGCGCTCGACAACCTTTCGGAAAATAACTGGGCCGAAGCCGCCACCGGCATCATGACCACCGACACCCTGCCCAAGGGTGCCAGCCGCCAGTTCCAGCACGACGGCGTGACCGTCACCGTGACCGGCATCAGCAAAGGCGCCGGCATGATTCGCCCGAACATGGCGACCATGCTCGGCTACATCGCCACCGACGCCAAAGTCGCCCCGGCTGTGCTCAAGGACCTGATGCTCGACGGTGCCAACAAGTCGTTCAACCGCATCACCATCGATGGCGACACCTCGACCAACGATTGCTGCATGCTGATCGCCACCGGCAAGGCCAACCTGCCGGAAGTCACCGAAGCCAGCGGCGCGCTGTTCGAAGCGCTGAAAAAGGCGGTGTTCGAAGTGTGCATGGAAGTGGCCCAGGCCATCGTTCGTGACGGCGAAGGCGCCACCAAGTTCGTGACCGTGCAGGTCAACGGCGGCGGCAACCACCAGGAGTGCCTGGATGTCGGTTACGCCGTGGCCCACTCGCCGCTGATCAAGACCGCGCTGTTCGCCTCTGACCCGAACTGGGGTCGTATCCTGGCGGCCGTGGGCCGTGCCGGCGTACCGGAGCTGGATGTCAGCCTGATCGACGTGTACCTGGACAACGTCTGCATCGCCAGCAAAGGCGGTCGCAGCCCGAGCTACACCGAAGCCCAAGGTTCGGCGGTGATGGCCCAGGAAGAGATCACCATCCGTATCGAACTGGGCCGTGGCCAGTGCAGCGAAACCATCTGGACCACTGACCTGTCCCACGAATACGTGAAAATCAACGCCGAATACCGTACCTGATTCAAGGGCCTCATCGCCGGCAAGCCGGCTCCCACAGGTTTTGCATCGCTCTTCTTGTGGGAGCCGGCTTGCCGGCGATGGGCTGCAAAGCAGCCCCAAAACCCCAAACATATGGAGCCGACCCATGAGCTATCACCTGATCATCGGCGACAAGCTGTATTCCTCCTGGTCGCTACGCGGCGCCCTGGCCCTCGAGCTGGCTGGCGTGCCTTATGAAGAAACCCTGATCAAGCTCAACCAGCCCGACACCCGCCAGCGCCTTCTCGCTTTCTCCGCCTCCGGCAAGGTGCCGCTGCTCAAGACCGAGCACGGCGTGATCGCCGATTCCCTGGCCATCGCCGAATACCTCAACGAACAGCACCCCGAAGCGCAATTGTGGCCTGCCGACGTGGCAGCACGTGCCCAGGCCCGCTCGGCCTGTGCGCAGATGCACAGTGGTTTCTTCGCCTTGCGCGGGGCCATGCCGTTCGACCTGTCCCGTGACCAGGCGCTGGAAAACGTGCCGCTGGATGTGCAGGTGGACATCGACCGTATCGTTGCGCTGTGGTCCGAATGCCGTCTGGTGGCCAAGGACAGCGGGCCGTTCCTGTTCGGCAGGCCAACCTTGGCCGATGCCTTCTTCGCCCCCGTGGCCGTGCGCTTGCGCACCTACCGCGTGGAGGTGCCCGCTGCGGCGGCGACCTATATCGAGACCATTTACCAGTGGCCGGCCTTCAAGGCCTGGCAGCAAGCAGGCCTGGCGGAGCGTGAAGGGTGAAACGGATTCATGTAGTAGCGGCCGTCATTCGCGGCACCGACGGCCGTATCCTGATTGCCCGGCGCGCGGATACCCAGCACCAGGGCGGCCTGTGGGAGTTTCCCGGCGGCAAGGTGGAGGAGGGCGAGGGCGTCGAAGCAGCCTTGACCCGTGAGCTGCGCGAAGAGCTTGGTATCGAAGTGACCCGCTCAAGGGCGCTGATCAAGGTCAGTCACGATTACCCGGACAAGCAGGTCCTGCTGGACGTTCGCGAGGTCGAGGCATTCACGGGCGAGCCCCATGGTGCCGAAGGCCAGCCACTGGCCTGGGTGGCACCCCGGGAGTTGGCGCAATACGAGTTTCCTGAGGCCAACAAGCCGATCGTCGCCGCAGCGCGCCTGCCGGACCAGTACCTGATTACCCCGGACGGCCTGGAAGTGCCTGCGCTGCTCAAGGGTATCCAGAAGGCGGTGGCATCGGGCATTCGCCTGATCCAGCTGCGTGCACCGGACATGTACGACCCTAAATACCGCGACGTCGCGGTGGATGCGGTGGGCCTGTGTGGGGGCAAGGCGCAGCTGATGCTCAAGGGGCCGCTGGAGTGGCTGGGCGACTTCCCGTCGGCCGGTTGGCACCTGACTGCCGCGCAACTGCGCAAATATGCCGCCAACGGGCGGCCGTTCCCGAAAGATCGGTGGCTGGCGGCGTCCTGTCACAGCGCCGAGGAACTGGCGTTGGCCGAGCAGATGGGGGTGGATTTCGTCACCCTGTCGCCGGTGCAGGCGACCCAGACCCATCCTGAGGCGCAGCCGCTGGGGTGGGATGAGGCGCAGCGGTTGATTGCCGGGTTCACTCACCCGGTGTTCTTGCTGGGTGGCGTTGGGCCGTGTGACCGGGAGCAGGCCTGGGAAGCCGGGGCTCAGGGGGTGGCCGGGATTCGGGCGTTCTGGCCGGAGATCTGAGTAGTTGGGGCCGCTGTGCGGCCCAATCGCCGGCAAGCCGGCTCCCACAGGTACCCTGCAAGCCTCGAGGCCTGCGTGGAACCTGTGGGAGCCGGCTTGCCGGCGATTGGGCTGCAAAGCAGCCCCTGCGATTTCAGCCGTGAGGTTTTTCTGCAGGTTGCCACAGAACCTCTGCAACCCCCTGCCGCCGCCCGATGATCCGCGCCGCCACGAACAGCAGGTCGGATAGCCGATTGATATACGCCAACCCCACCCCCTCCAGCGGCTCCTCGGCATTCAACTGCTGACACCGCCGCTCGGCACTGCGCGCCAGGCTCCGGCACACATGCGCCTGGGCGATCAATGCCGAACCACTGGGCAGGATGAAGTTCTTCAGCGGCCCCAGCTCTTCATTCCAAACGTCAATGGCGCCCTCCAGGCGCTCTACCTCGGCCTGGTTCAAGGCCTGATAGCTGGGCATCGCCAACTCACCGCCAAGGTCGAACAAGCGGTGCTGGCACGGCGCAAGTACCGCGCTCACTTCTTCCAGCCCTTGCTCGGCCAGGCCCGCCAACAGCAATCCAAGCTGGCTGTTGAGGCTATCCACCTCGCCAATCGCTTCGATCCGTGGATGGTCCTTGGGCACTCGGCGCCCATCGCCCAGGCCGGTTTCGCCCTTGTCGCCGGTGCGGGTGTAGATCTTCGACAGGCGATAGCCCATGTCATGCCTCCGTGGGGTTCGGCGCGGCCGTTGTCGGCTGGCCGAGGGGCAGGCGCAGGGTGAAGCAGGTGCCCTGGCCGGGCGTGGACTGCACTTCCATCTGCCCCTTGTGGTTGTTGGTGATGATGAAGTACGACACCGACAGGCCAAGCCCGGTGCCCTGGCCGATTTCCTTGGTGGTGAAGAATGGCTCGAAGGTGCGCTTGCGCACCGCTTCGGGCATGCCGACGCCATTGTCCTCGACCTGAATTTCGGCCCAGGGTGGGTTGAGCCGGGTGCGCAGGATAATGCGCCCGGGTTCGCTGGGCTGTGGCCGCTGGTGGATGGCCTGGGCGGCGTTTTTCAGCAGGTTGAGCAGCACCTGCTCCAGTTCGTTGGCCGTGCAGGGCACAGGCCCGAGGTTGGGGTCGAACTGACGGATGATGGCCTGGCCCTTGAAGTCGAAGCCGATGGCCAGGTCGAAGTCGTTACTGGCGATCTCCACTGCCTGGTCGATCAGCGACGGTAGGTCGCAAGGCGCCAGTTGGCGGTTGCTGCGGCGGCTGAAGCTGAGCATGTGGGTGACGATCTTGGCCGCTCGGGCGCCGGCCTGCTGGATGCCGTCGAGCAGCTGCGGCACTTCCCGGCTTTCCAGGTAGCGGTTGACGCTGGGCAGGTCGATGCCCAGCTCGCTGGCCTGCTCCTGGTTGCGCGGCAGCTCCGGCGACAGGCGTCGGCGGATGTTCTGCACGTTATGCAGGATCGCCCCCAGCGGGTTGTTGATTTCGTGCGCCATGCCGGCTGCCAGGCCGCCGACCGAGAGCATTTTCTCGGACTGCACCATCATTTCTTCCAGTGACAGGCGCTGGGTGATGTCGTCGATGCGGATGACCACGCCTCGGCCGCCGCCGCCCATCAGCGGGTAGAAGGTCAGGGCGTAATGGCGCAGGTCGTCGTCCTTGGGCCAGGTGACCCGCTCGATCTTCGCCACCCGATGTTTCTCCACGGTTTCCTTGAGTTGCGGCAGAAATGGCTTGAGCGGTTCGAAGGCAATGAATATCGGCTGGTTCAGCGCCTCGTCCAACGGTGTCCCGGAGAGCACCGTGGCCTCGTGGTTCCATTGGGTGACGTAAAGCTGCTCGTCGAGGGCGATCAGCGCCGATGGCATGGAGTCGATGATGCTGTTGAGGTAGTTCTGGAAGCCCGTCAGCTTCTTCTCGATCTTGCTGCGCACCTGGACTTCCAGCTCCAGCTTGCGGTTGGTATGGCGGGTTTCCTCGGCCAGGCCCTGGGCCTGGTCAAAGGCCATCTGGAACTCGTCACGGGTGCGCTTGAGCTGTTGCTCGCGGGCCTCGATGCGCGACAGCATGGTATTGAATGCCTGGGCCAGACTGCCGATCTCGTCGTCGTTGCCGCGGGTGGCGCGCAGGGCATAGCTCTCTTCACGGGTGACCTGGCGGCTGAGCTCTTCGAGCTGGTTGATCGGCTGGGTGATCAGGCGTTTTATCTGCCGGGCAATGACCAGCCACAGCAGCACGCTGAACACCAGGATCGCCAGGCTGGCGCTGAGCGTGCCGGTGTAGAAGGCGGTCGGCAGTTCGCTGCTGGCCACCAGCAGCAGGTGCGCGGGTGGGCTGGCGTCGCGGGGGATGCGGATCAGCTGGGTGCTGCGAAACTCCATCAGGCGCCAGCCATCGATGTTGCGGTAACGCTTGGGAAGGGCCAGCGGTTCGCCGTGCTGCAACTGCGCCAGCATGCGCCCGTCGCCGCCATACAGGGCAGCTGCGCGCAGGGGCGTGTAGCTGTCCAGTTCCTTGAGCAGGGCCGTGGCGTTTTCTGCATTGTCACCCGCGCGGGCCGACAGCTGTGGGTTGGCTACCAGGCGGCCGATGGTCTGCAGTGCCTGCGGCGCCATGCTCTCCTGGGTGATCCAGTAGGCGGCGCTGATGAAGGTCAGGTTGGCCACCAGCAGGATGGTCACCAATAGCACCAGCAAGGCGGCCAGCAGCTTCTGCCCGACCGGGAGGTTTTCCAGGCGTTGGCGCAAGGTCATGGGCAAGGCAATGTCCGTATCCGGTTGTAGGGGCCGCGTCAGGCGCTGGGCAAGTCGCGCGCTCGCAGGTTATCGACCAGCCGCTGGTGCAGGTGTTCCAGCTGTGGCAGCGCCACGCCGTGCCGCGCCGCCGTTCGGCAGGCGTGGCCGAGCAGGTAATGCACCTCTGTACGCCGGCCGGCGCGCACGTCCTGGTACATGGAAGAGTAGTTGGCTGCCGTGGCGAGGATTACCCGTTGCACTTCCTCACCCAGGTCGTCGGCGGCTTTGGGCTGGCCGCAGTGCTGCAGCAACTGGCCCAGTTCCGAGCACAAGCCGTCGATTTCATCCAAATGTCCGAGCAGGCCGCCGTTCTGGCAGTCGTGCAGCACGGTCAATGGGTTGATCGCGCAATTGAGCGCCAGTTTGCGCCACAGGCGGGTGAGGATGTCCACCGTCCATTCGGCGGGGATGCCGGCATCCTGCAGGTCGTCGAACCATTCGGGTACGGCGGGATTGGCTGCATCGCCCAGCCAGTTGAAACCTTGCCCGGCAAAGCGCACCCGCCAGTCGTCCTCGCGGAACGCGCCTTCGGTGCTGGAGGCGAAGATGCAACGGGCGTGGGGCACCTGGTCGGCGACTTCGTCCTGACTGCCCAGGCCATTTTGCAGCAGCACGATTTCCGCGCCCTCGGCCAGGCGTGGGGCCAGGCGCGCGACAGCAGGCGCGGCGTCATAAGCCTTGCAGGCCAGCAGCAGGCGGTGAATCGGCCCGCTGGCGTCGGCCGTTTCGGCAGGGATCGCGAAGCGGGTGGTCTGGTCCTGTTCGGCCAGGGTCAGGCCGCCAGCTTGTTGATAGGCCTGCAGCCGCTGCCCATCGCGCAGGATCAGACGTGTTGCCTTGCCCGCCCGTGCCAGGCGGCAGGCCCAGAGGCTGCCGAGGCTGCCGGCGCCGAGAATATGCCAGGTGCTGCTCATCTGCGTTTCGCAACCCGTTATAATGAGTCCGCATTTTAACCGTCAAACCCCGCGCGCTCCATCATCACGCCGAGCGCGCTTTTATTTTGGGAGATCAACCATGCCTTCGTTCGACGTGGTATCGGAACTGGACAAGCACGAAGTGCAGAACGCCGTCGAAAACGCCATCAAGGAGCTCGATCGCCGTTATGACCTCAAGGGCAAGGGTAGCTTCGAGTTCAAGGACAAGGAGCAGACCGTGCTGTTGACCGCCGAAGCCGAGTTCCAGCTCGAGGCGATGATCGAAATCCTGCGTCTGGCGCTGGTCAAGCGCAAGATCGATGTCAAATGCCTGGAAACCAAGGACGCCTACGCCTCCGGCAAGGAAATGAAGCAGGAAGCCAAGTTCCGCGAAGGCATCGACAAGGAGCTGGCGAAGAAGATCGTCGCCCACATCAAGGACGCCAAGCTCAAGGTACAGGCCGCCATCCAGGGTGAGCAGGTGCGAGTTACTGGCAAGAAACGTGACGACCTGCAGGAAGCCATTGCCGCCTTGCGTGCCAAGGAATTCGACATGCCGCTGCAGTTCAACAACTTCCGCGACTGATCGAAGCGCTGTCCGGAACCCCGATGGCGCAATGATGTCCATGGGGACCATGGCCGCGCAAATGTGCGCGGCCCGATTTACCGTGTACTTGCCGTTCGGCATCAGGAGATAAATATGGATTTGAACGCTGAGGTCGATCAGCTGGTCCGCCAGTCGCAGACCTGGATCCCGTTGATCATGGAATACGGCAGCCGCCTGTTGCTGGCGTTGCTGACACTGGCGATCGGCTGGTGGTTGATCAACAAGCTCAGCGCGCGCCTGGGCAAGGTGGTTGGCTTGCGCGCCGACGTGGCGTTGCAGAGCTTCATCAGCACCCTGGCCAACATCATCCTCAAGGTGCTGTTGCTGGTCAGCGTGGCGTCGATGATCGGCATCGAGACCACCTCGTTCGTCGCGGCCATCGGTGCCGCCGGCCTGGCCATCGGTCTGGCGCTGCAGGGTAGCCTGGCGAACTTCGCCGGTGGTGTACTGATCCTGATGTTCCGCCCGTTTCGTATCGGCGACTGGATCGAAGCCCAGGGGGTAGCGGGGACCGTCGACAGTATCCAGATCTTCCACACCGTGCTGCGCACCGGCGACAACAAGACGGTGATCATGCCCAACGGCAGCCTGTCCAACGGCATCATCACCAACACTAACCGCCAGCCGACGCGCAAGGTCGTGTTCGACGTAGGCGTGGATTACGAGGCCGACCTGCAGAAGGCGCGCAATGTGCTGCTGGAGCTGGCGAAGGACCCACGTGTGTTGCCCGACCCGGCGCCGCAGGCGGTGGTCGCTACCCTGGGCGACAGTTCGATCACTGTTTCGCTGCGGCTGTGGACCAAGACCAGTGACTACTGGGATGTGATGTTCATGCTCAACGAACATGCGCGTGATCGGTTGAAGGCCGAAGGCATTGATATTCCGTTTCCGCAGCGGGTGATTCGCGTGGTGCAGGAAACCGCTGCGCAGTAAGCCTGCGTTTGCAACAAGGGGCCGCTTTGCGGCCCAATCGCCGGCAAGCCGGCTCCCACATGTGTATGCAGTACTGTGGGAGCCGGCTTGCCGGCGATTGGGGCGCGAAGCGGCCCCTTGTTTTTACACTTGTTCACAGCCAAACCCCGCCATTTCTGGCATATAGCCTGACCCCACCTGCCGCTGCCTGAAACTCATCATGAAGCCACTGCTGTACATCACGCCCTTCAGGGCCCTGTTATTTGGCCTGACCCTTGCCCTGTTCGAACTGCTGACGTACCTGGCCAGCGATGCTGTCATGCCGGCCATGCCCGTGGTGGTCGAGCACCTGAACGCCAGCCCGGAGTACATCCCCCACGCGCTCAACCTGTATTTGCTGGGTGGCGTGGTCTTGCAGTGGCTGATCGGCCCGCTGGCCGACCGCTATGGCCGTCGGCCGCTGCTGCTGGCCGGTTGTGCCTTCTTCGGCGTGGCTTGCCTGGCGACCTTCTGGGTGCAGGACATTGGCGTGTTCAACCTGCTGCGCCTGCTGCAGGGCATCGGCCTGGGGTTCGTGGTGACGGTCAGCTACCCGGCGCTGAACGAAGCGTTCAGTGAAGCCGACGCAGTGCGGATGATGGCGTTGCTGGCCAACATCGCCTTGCTGTCGCCGTTGCTGGGCCCACTGGTAGGCACCTTGATGCTGCAGTGGCTGGACTGGCGCTGGCTGTTCGTGGCATTCGCCGTGGGTGCCGTGCTGTGCTGGGTGCTGCTGCATCGCCTGATGCCGGAAACCCTGGGTGTGGAACGCCGGGACGGTTCGAGCCTGCCATTCACGCCGATTCACCTGCTGCCGCTGCTCGCCGGTTACGGTCAGCTGCTGACCAACCGCAAGTTCGTCGCCGGTAGTGCGGCACTCGGCCTGGTTGGCCTGCCGCTGATCGGCTGGATTGGCCTGTCGCCGGTGTTGCTGATTCACGATGAAGGCCTGAGCACGATGGCGTATGCGCTGTGGCAGTTGCCGGTGTTCGGCGGGCTGATCCTCGGCAATCTCATCATCAACCGCATTGCCGATCGCTACCCGCTGGCGACGCTGGTGCGTGGGGCCCTTTGGCCTTACCTCGCCGGTTTGTGTCTCTTGGTAGTGGCGACCTGGTACTGGCCGTCGGTGACCAGTGTGGTGGCGGGCATGTCGCTGTATGCGTTGGGCCTGGGTGTGGCCAATGCGGTGCTGTACCGCATGACGCTGTTCTCCAGCGAGCAGAGCAAAGGGCTGGTGTCGGCCATGTTGGGGATGATCACCATTGCCTTGCTGGGGCTTGGCGGAGCGGTGATGGCGATGATCGGGGCGGGGGCCAGCCTGTTGCACTTTGCCGTGGCGGCGAGTGTGGCCGGGGCGCTTGCCCTGTGGCCGCTGTGGTTCGTGGTGGGTGGGCGTTCTGGGGAAGGGGCTGTGGCTCAGTAGTGGCAGTGCTGGCCCCATCGCCGGGGGGGCCGGGGCCCCCCCCCCCCCCCCCCCCCCCAAAAAAAAAAAAAAAACAATCGGTCACCCGGAGAGGCGCAAAGGCCCACACAATCAA